>NZ_JAUPWM010000001.1:0-570892 GCF_032436795.1 Streptomyces sp. P9(2023) | reverse complement strand
AAGAGCCGTGTAACGGGAGACTGTTACGCACGGTTCTGTGAGAGCCGAGGGGTGAGACTCCCCTCGGCTACTCGGCAGGCCGGTCGCAGGCCCGTCGCGCGGGCGAGTCGACGGTACGAGTCGAGCAGCGCCGCGCGATCGTGCGTACTGGTCGTCACCAGTACCTCCTGCGCCCCGCTCTCCTTCACCACCCGCTCCAGCGCGTCGCCGACCTGCTCCTCCGTACCGTGAAGATGCCCCTGCAGGCCGGACTCGAAGAAGCCGCGCTGCTTCTCGGTCATGGTGAGCCGCCCGACCGCCTCGGCGGGCAGCAGCGGCGGGAAGACGCCCTGCGTACGGGAGTACGCGAGCGACCACGCCTCCGGGACCAGCAGCTCCCGCGCCGCCTCCTCGGTCTCCGCGACCGCGATCGTGCCCGCGACCACGACGTACGGCTCGGCGGACCAGGGGGAGGGCCGGAACGCCGAGCGGTAGTCGTCGATCGCGCGCAGCATCCGCTCCCGGCCCCGCAGATCGCCGATCACCAGCGGCAGCCCGGCCTCGGCCGCGATCGTCGCGCCCTCGCCGGTCGCCAGGACGTACGGCGGAACCCGCAGGCCCTCGGCCGGGCGGGCGTGCACCTGGGGGTGGGCGGTCTGGGTGCCGGTGAACCAGCCGAGCAGCTCGGCCAGCTGCTCCGCGAACCGGTCGGCGTCGTCCTTGTCCCGGCCTAGCGCCCGCCGGATCCCGTCGGTGAACCCGACCGAACGGCCCAGGCCCATGTCGATCCGGCCGGGAAACAGTGACTCCAGGACGCCGAACTGCTCCGCGACGACCATCGGCTGGTGGTTCGGGAGCATCACCCCGCCGGTCCCGACCCGGATGGCGGAGGTGGCGGCGGCCACGGCGGCCGCGAGCACGGTGGGCGCGGACCCGGCCACGCCCGGCACGCTGTGGTGCTCCGAGACCCAGAACCGGTGGTACCCGAGCGCCTCCACCTCCCGCGCCAGGTCCACGGTCGCCCGCAGCGCCACGGAACCGTCCTCGCCCTCCAGGGTCCGGGAGCGGTCGAGGACGGAGAGACGTATACCGTCGAGAGAAGGAGTCACGTTCGGTTCAACGTCCGGGGGCGCCGAGGATTCCCGAGGGGATTGCCTACGCTGTCCGTGTGACGCGTACCCGCAGGCCCCTCGCCATCTTCGACCTCGACAACACCCTCGCCTCCACGGCGCACCGGCAGCGCTTCCTGGAGGGGCGCCCGCGCGACTGGGCGGCTTTCTTCGCCGCCGCGCCGCAGGATCCACCCCTCGCCGAGGGGGTCGTCCTGTGCCGGGAGGCCGTCGAGGAGTGCGAGGTGATGTACCTCACCGGGCGGCCCGAGCGCTGCCGCCGGGACACCGTCGCCTGGCTCGCCGCCCACGCGCTGCCGGACGGCACCCTTCACATGCGGCGCGACAGGGACTTCCGCCCCGCGCGCGTGACGAAGGTGGAGATCCTGCGCCGGCTCGGCCGCGAACGTGAGATCCGGATGCTCGTGGACGACGACGAGCTGGTCTGCGACGCGGCCGAGGCAGCCGGTTTCACGGTCGTACGGGCCCGCTGGGCGGCGACGTCGGAAGCGCTCACGGACGCCCAGGAGAAGTTGGGCCGCACCTGAGGGCCGGACGTGAGGGCCGGACCTGCGGGCCGGACCTGACGGCCAGCCCCGGGAACGCCCGTCGTCAGTCGTCGCCGTCCTCCAGACGGAAGCCGACCTTCAGGCCCACCTGGTAGTGCCCGATGCCGCCCTCGACCAGGTGGCCGCGGACCTGCGTCACCTCGAACCAGTCGAGGCCCCGGAGCTTCTGCGAGGCCCGCTCGATGCCGTTGCGGATGGCTTGGTCCACGCTCTCCGTGGACGTGCCGACGATCTCGGTGACGCGGTAGGTGTGGTTCGACATGGGGGCCGGATTCCTCTCCGTGGGGGTCACTCCACGGTGCCCCACCCCGCCCCGGTCCGCGACACGTCGGACGCTTCCGCACCCGCTCCCGGCGGTCAGTAGGCGTCCCCTTCCGTCGAGGAGGTCACGACGCCGTCCTGGGTGAAGTCCAGCCGGGAGACGATCCGGTAGCGGTCGCCCCGGTACACCGAATGGACGTACTCGACCGGCCGTCCCGAGGTGTCCAGGGTGAGGCGCTCGATCAGCAGGGCGGGGGAGAGCACCGGGATGTCGAGCAGCTTCGCCTCGTCCTCGCTGACGACGGTGGGTTCGATGGACTGCGTCGCCTCCCGGACATGGATCCGGTGGTGGTCGCGCAGATGCTCGTAGAGATCGCCGGCCTCCAGCTCCTCCAGGGTGAGCGCGGCGGGCAGCAGCTCCGCCGGGATGTGCAGGTGCTCGATCGCCATGGGGGAGCCGTCGACCAGGCGGAGCCGGGCGATGTAGAGCAGCTCGGCCCCCGGGGAGATCCGCAGTTTCCGGCCGATCCGCGCCCCGGCCGTCGTCCGCGCGGACTCCAGCACCCGGCTCGACCAGGTGCCCGCCGCCCGGGGCACCGTGAACGCCGTGTCGTACGGGACGAGTTGCTGCGTGATCTTGGCCGGGGCGACGAACATGCCGCGCCCGTGCTCCCGTACCAGCACACCCGTCGCGACGAGTTCGTCGACGGCGGCGCGCAGCGTGGGGCGCGAGACGCCGAGCGAGGCGCACAGCGTGCGTTCGGACGGGATCGCCCCGCCGGGTCCGCGTGCCTCGATCAGGCCCAGCAGATGCTCCCGTACCCGCTCCCGCTTCAGCACACCGTGCGAGGGGCTGTCTTTCATACGTTCTCCCTGGGGCTCCCCTGACTGGTCAGCTGGTAAGACCAATCCTAGCCAGAGTCTCCGAGCTGATGGTCTGTGAACGGCGCATATTTTCCAAGGGGTTGACGGCCTGATTGGTCCATGCCACCTTCTGGGCACGCAGCTGACCACTTGACCAATTGGTCAATTCTCCTTCTCCGAGGTGCCCGTGAAGATCAGCTCCCTCGCCGTCCCCGTCGCTCTCGCGGCCACCCTTTCGCTCACCGTCACCGCCTGCGGATCGACGGACGACCCGAAGGCGGGCGGATCCGGCGAGGTCACCGTCTGGATCATGAAGGACAGCGTCACCGACGACTTCCTCACCCGCTTCCGTACCGACTTCGAGGCGGCGCACCAGGGCACCACGCTCGACATCCAGATCCAGGAGTGGGACGGCATCGGCGAGAAGGTCACGGCTGCCCTGGCCAGCAACGACGCCCCGGACGTGATCGAGGTCGGCAACACCCAGGTCGCCCAGTACGCGGCGAGCGGCGGGGTCCGCGACCTCAGCGACAAGGTCGCCGAACTGAACGGCGCCGACTGGCTGCCCGGCCTCGCCGAGCCCGGGAAGATCGACGGCAAGCAGTACGGCATCCCCTGGTACGCGGCCAACCGCGTCGTCATCTACCACAAGGACCTCTTCGCCCAGGCCGGCATCACCGCTCCGCCGAAGACCCGCGACGAGTGGCTCACCGTCACCGCCAAGCTCAACAAGGGCAAGACGCAGGGGATTTACCTCCCGGGGCAGAACTGGTACACCCTCGCCGGCTTCGTCTGGGAGGAGGGCGGCGACCTCGCCGTGCGCGAGGGCGAGGCATGGAAGGGCGCGCTCGACACCCCGCAGGCGCTCGCGGGCATGGACTTCTACCGACAGCTCCAGGCCCTCGGCAAGGGGCCCAAGGACTCCGACGAGGCAAAGCCCCCGCAGGCCGACGTCTTCGCCAAGGGCGATGTCGCGCAGATCATCGCCGTGCCCGGCGGCGCGAAGATCGTCGAGCAGGCCAACCCGGCGCTCAAGGGCAAGTTGGGCTTCTTCCCGATACCCGGCAGAACGGCGGACAAGCCGGGTGCCGTCTTCACCGGCGGCTCTGACCTCATCGTCCCGGAAGCCGCCGCCGACCCCGACGCCGCGTACGAGGTCGTCAAGGCGTTCGCCGGCGAGAAGTGGCAGACGGAGATGGCGAAGACGATGAGCTACGTCCCCAACCGCACCTCGCTCGCCAAGGTCATCCAGGACGACGAGGGCACCGCCGCCATGGCCGCCGGCGCCGCGCAGGGCCGCGCGACCCCCAACTCCCCCCAGTGGGCGGCCGTCGAGGCCACCAACCCGATCAAGCAGTACATGACCGCAGTCCTCACCGGCACCGCCCCGGCGCAGGCGGCCAAGGACGCGTCGGAGAGCATCACCAAGACCCTCGGCTCGTGAGCGGGCGGCGCCGGGCCGCCCTCTGGCCCTACCTCCTCGTCGCGCCGACCGTCCTCGGCGGCGCCCTGCTCCTCGGCTACCCCCTCGTCCGCAATCTGCTGATCTCGTTCCAGCACTACGGAATGGGTGAACTCATCCGGGGCGGCGCCCCGTTCGTGGGTTTCGCGAACTACACGACGGTGCTCTCGGACCCGGAGTTCTGGGAGGTCGTCCGGCGCACCTTCTGGTGGACCCTGATCAACGTCGTCCTGATCATGGTGATCGGCACACTCGTCGCGCTGATGATGCGTCGGCTCGGCCGGCGGATGCGGATCCTGGTGACGAGCGGTCTCGTCCTGGCCTGGGCCAGCCCGGTCATCGCCACCACCACCGTCTTCCAATGGCTCTTCGCCTCCCGCCTCGGCGTCGTCAACTGGGTGCTCGTACGGCTCGGGTTCAGCTCCTACGAGGGCTACTCCTGGCTCGCCGACGGCACCGCCGCCTTCACCGTCCTCGTCCTGCTCGTGGTGTGGCAGTCGGTCCCGTTCGCCGCGATCACCCTGCACGCGGCCCTGCTGACCGTGCCCGAGGAGCTGTACGAGTCGGCCCGGCTCGACGGTGCCGGGGCCTGGCGGATCTTCCGCTCGATCACCCTGCCCCTGCTCCGCCCCATCTTCGGACTGGTCCTCTGTCTCGAAGTGATCTGGGTCTTCCGCTGCTTCGCCCAGATATGGGCCGTCACCCGCGGCGGCCCGGGTGACGCCACCACCACGCTGCCCGTCTACGCGTACCGGGTCGCCCAGTCCCTGCACCGCTACGACCTCGGCTCGGCCGTCTCCACCCTGACCGTGCTCATCCTGGTCGCCGTACTGATCGCCTACTTCCGTCAGCTGCTCCGGCAGGAGGCCGACCGGTGACTCCCCGCGCCCTGCGCCGACTTCCCCTGAACACGGCCGCGTCGATCGTCTTCGTCCTCGCCGTCTTCCCCGTCTACTGGATGGTCCTCACCGCCTTCAAACCCACCCCCGACATCCAGGCGGAGACGCCCGTCTTCCTCCCCTCCTCGCTCACCCTGGAGCACTTCGCACACGCCGTCGAGGCGGACGGGTTCTGGCTCTTCTGGCGCAACAGCCTGATCGTCACGGTCGGTTGCGTACTCCTCGCGCTCGTCGTGGCGCTCGGCGCGGCCTTCGCCGTCGCCCGGCTGCGCTGGCGCGGCCGCCGGGGCTTCGTACTGATGGTCTTCATCGCCCAAATGGCGCCGTGGGAAGCGCTGTTGATCCCCATGTACGTCATCGCCCGGGACGCCGGCCTGCTCGACCGGCTGGCGACCCTCACGCTGATCTACTTCATGATCACCCTGCCCTTCACCATCGTGACCCTGCGCTCCTTCCTCGCCGCCGTACCAGCCGAACTCGAGGAGGCCGCCCAGGTCGACGGCTGCACCCGCGCCGAGGCGTTCCGCCGGGTGACGCTGCCGCTCCTCGCCCCCGGGCTGCTCGCCACCTCGCTCTTCGGATTCATCACCGCCTGGAACGAGTTCGCCTTCGCCAACATGCTCATCATCAAGAACCAGGACGACCGGACCCTGCCGGTCTGGCTCTCCTCCTTCTCCAACGTCTTCGGTACCGACTGGGGCGCCACCATGGCCGCCTCCACCCTCTTCGCCCTGCCCGTCCTCGTCCTCTTCCTGGTCCTCCAGGGCCGGGTCGCCGCCGGGATGACAGGCGGAGCCGTGAAGGGATAACGAGCCACCATGCCCCCACCCCCACTCGTGCCCGAGCCCAGCCAACTCACCCAGCTGCCCGGCAGGTTCACCTTCGACCAGGGAACCGCGCTCAGGGTCGGCCCCGGCGCCCACGGCGCCGCCGAGCTGCTGCGCACCCTGCTCGCTCCCGCCACCGGACTGCCGCTGTCCGAGCGTCCCGACGGTCCCGTCGTCCTCGCGGTCGACCCCGCCCTCACCGGCCTGGGCGACGAGGGATACGGCCTGACCGTCGGCGCCCACGGGGTCCTGTTACGGGCCGCCGACCCGCGCGGTCTGCTCGCCGGCGTCCAGACGCTCCGTCAACTCCTGCCCGTGGAAGTCCTTCTCGACCATCCCGCCCCCGGCGTCGAGTGGTCCGTGCCCTGCGTCCAGATCACCGACGTCCCCCGGTTCCCCTGGCGCGGGGCCATGCTCGACGTCTCCCGCCACTTCCGGCCCGTCTCCTTCCTCCGGAGATACGTCGACCTGCTCGCCCTCCACAAACTCAACGTCCTCCACCTCCACCTCACCGACGACCAGGGCTGGCGCATGCCGGTGGCCGCCCACCCCCGGCTCACCGAGATCGGCGGCCATCCGCACGGCGGCGCCTACACCCGCGCCGAACTGGCCGCCCTGGTCCGGCACGCGGCCGAACGCGGGGTGACCGTCGTGCCCGAGGTCGAGATGCCCGGCCATGTCAGGGCCGCGCTCGCCGCCTACCCCGCGCTCGGCAACCGGCCGGACCGTACGCTCCCCGTCTGGGACCGCTGGGGCGTGTGCGACACCGTCCTCGGGGTCCACGACGAGGCCCTGGACTTCTGCCGCGACGTTCTCGACGAGGTCATGGACGTCTTCCCCTCGCCGTACGTCCACGTCGGCGGCGAGGAGTGCCCCACCACCGAGTGGCACGCCTCGCCCGCCGCGCGCCGCCGCGCCGCCGAGGAGGGACTCGACGGGCCCGACGCCCTGCACGGCTGGTTCATGGAGCGGATCGGCAGCCATCTCGTCAAGGCCGGCCGCCACCCGCTCGGCTGGACCGAGACCGGCGCCGACCTCCCGCCGTACTTCACCGTCATGCCCTGGCGCGACACCGCCCACGGCCGCACCGCCGCCCGCCGCGGCCACCAGGTCGTGATGGCTCCCTACCGCTCCACCTACCTCGACTACCCCCAGTCGGCGAGCCCCGACGAGCCGCCCGGCCAGCCCGGAGCCGTCGTCGACCTGCGGGCCGTGCTCGGCACCGACCCCGCGCCCGCCCACTGGAGCCCCGACGAGTCCGCGCGGGTCCTGGGCACCCAGGCCCAGCTGTGGACCGAGTACGTCCCCACCGGCGCCCACGCCGAGTACCTGGCCTTCCCCCGGCTCTGCGCCCTGGCCGAGACCGCGTGGACCGGGCGCCGGGACTGGCCCGGCTTCGAGGCACGGCTGCGCCACCACCGGACCCGGCTCGACACCCTCCGGGTGCCGCGCCGCCCTTCCCCCACCTCCGCCCAAGGAGAGGACAACTCATGAGTACCGAAGAGACGAACCCCGCGTCGACGAACCCCGCGCCGACGGGTGACCGACGGGCCGTCAGCGGCCTGCGGATGCGCGCCGCGCTCGCCGTCGCCGCCGTGACCGGGCTCGGCGCCACCGCGCTGACCGCCCTCCCGGCCGCCGCGGCCGGCGAGGCCGTGACCGTCCAGTACCGGCAGAGCGCCACCGGGGGTGACCAGGTCGAGCCCTGGTTCAAGGTGGTCAACACCGGTTCGGCCGGCGTCCCGTTGAGCCAGGTGAAGCTGCGGTACTACTTCAAGGCCGACGCGGGAGCCTCGTACAGCTACGCCTGTTCCTGGGCGGTGAAGGGCTGCGCGAACCTCACCGGCACCTTCGGCACCCTCGCCAACCCCACCGCCACCGCGGACCGCTACCTGGAGGTCGGCTTCACCGCCGGCGCGGGCAGTCTCGCCCCCGGCGCCGACACGGGCGACATGCAGCTGCGCTTCAACCGTTCCAACTGGGCGCAGCTCGACCAGAGCGACGACTACTCCTTCGGCCCGACCCAGACCACCTACGCGAACTGGAGCAAGGTCACCGCCACCGTCGGCGGCGTCCAGGTCTGGGGCACCGCCCCCGCCGGGAACGAGCCGACCGACCCTCCCACCACCCCGCCGCCCGCCAACGGCCCGGCCCTGTTCGACGACTTCGACTACACCGCGCACACCGACCCGGCGATCGCCGCCCACGGCTGGAGCGTGCGCTCCAACTCCGGCGGCCCTGGCGTCCCCGGCGCGGGCTGGGCCCCCGAGAACGTCACCTTCGCCAAGGAGGGTACGAACTCGATCATGAACTTGCGGACCTCGACCGCGGGCACGGCCGAATCCACCCGGCAGACCGAGATCCTCACCCGGTCCATGAAGTTCCGGAACGGCACGTACGCCGCCCGGGTCCGGTTCTCCGACGCCCCGCTGTCCGGCCCGGACGGGGACAGGATCGTCCAGACCTTCTTCACCATCAACGACCTCAAGGCCCCGATGGCGGACGACTACGCGGAGTACGACTTCGAGTACCTGCCCAACGGCGGCTGGGGCGAGCCCGCGAACATCCTCTACACCACCTCGTGGGAGACCTACCGGCCCGACCCCTGGGAGTCGGTCACCCAGCACACCGAGGTGCGCACGAGCTACGCCGGCTGGCACGACCTCGTGCTCACCATCGACGACAACACCATCGTCTACTACGTCGACGGCCAGGAGTTCGCCCGGCACGACGCCCGCTTCCTGCCCGAACGCCCGATGTCCATCAACTTCAACCAGTGGATCATCGACCTGGCCGGTCAGACCTCCACCACTCCGCGCTCCTACGACCAGAAGGTCGACTACGTCCTGCACGTGAAGGACCAGGTCCTGACCCCGGCGCAGGTGGCCGCCAAGGTCGCGGCCTACCGCACGGCGGGCACGGCCTTCGAGGACTCGGTCCCGACCCCGTAGCGCTCGGATCCGCGTTCCTACCCTCGGTAACGGGCGGGCGTGCCCCGCACGCCCGCCCGGAACCGGATCGTCACGGGCTTGACCGCCTCCGTTGGTCCAGACCAGAATCCAGCCCACGCAACCCGCACGAACACGCCGTTCGGTCCCCCCACGACGGGTCAGCTCCCCATGCCGTCCTCCATTCATGGAACGCAGAAGGTGACCTACGTGAAGAACCGCCACCTGGTCTGTCCGCTGGCAGCCGCTACCGCTCTCGCCCTGGCGGGCTGCGGGCTCCTTCCCGGCTCCGCCGACGGGACCCGAACGGTGAACGTCTGGCTGATGCGCGACAGCGTCAGCGAGGACTTCCTCCAGCGGTTCACCACCGCGTACGAGGCCGAGCACAAGGGCGTCGAGCTGGAGTTCACGTTCCAGGAGTGGACCGGGATCGGCAAGAAGGTCACCGAGGCGATCCGCGGCGAGGGCGGCCCCGACGTCATCGAGGTCGGCAACACCCAGGTCGCCCAGTACGCCGACACCGACAAGCTCTACGACCTCACCCTGGAGTCCGTACGCGACCTCGGCAGCGAGGACTGGCTGCCCGGCCTCGCCGAACCCGGCCGCATCGGCGGGTCCCAGTACGGCATCCCCTGGTACGCGGCCAACCGTGTGGTGATCTACCACAAGGACCTCTTCGCGCAGGCCGGCCTCACCAAGCCCCCCGCCACCCGGGCCCAGTGGCTCGACGACACCGAGAAGCTCAACCGCAACGGCTCCCAGGGCATCTACCTCGCGGGCCAGGACTGGTACACGCTCGCCGGGTTCATCTGGGACGAGGGCGGCGAGCTCGCCGAGGACAAGGGCGGCGACTGGACCGGCGCCCTGGACAGCCCCGCCGCCCTGCGCGGCATGGACTTCTACAAGGACCTGCAGTCCCTCGGCTCCGGACCCAAGGACGCGGACGAGCAGACCCCGCCGCAGGCCGAGGTCTTCGCCCAGGGCGACGTCGCCCAGATCATCGCCACCCCGAGCGCCGTCGCCGCCATCACCAAGGCGAGCCCGGAACTCAAGGACAAGATCGGCTTCTTCCCGATACCCGGCAAGAAGGCCGGACAGCCCTGTGCGGTCTTCACCGGCGGCTCCGACCTGATCGTCCCGGAGAACGCGCCCGAGCGGAACGCCGCGATCGACGTCGTCAAGGCCCTGGCCGGCGAACAGTGGCAGACGGAACTGGCCCGCGCCATGAACTACGTCCCCAACAAGAGTGCCCTCGCCTCCGTCGTCCAGGGCCAGGAGGCCACCGCCGTCATGGCCGTCGGCGCCGCGCGCGGCAGGGCCACACCCAACTCGCCGCAGTGGGCCGACGTCGAGGCCGCCAACCCGATCAAGCCCTACATGACGGCCGTGCTCCAGGGCGAGGACCCGAAGAAGGCCGCCCGGACGGCCTCGGAGCGGATCAGCGAGGTCCTCGCCGAGTAACCGGAGCCGCGCTGAAGTGGCCGGGAGCAGCATCGAACGGCCGGCTCCGCCGACCAGCATTCAGCGCTTACACACCCACGATCCGCCGAACGGTCATGTCGAATCCAATCGGCCACGGAAGAAGTAAGGAGCCGGACCACCGCTCACCCGGTCCGGCCCTCACCGTCCCCCTTCCGTACGCCGGAGGCCCGACATGCCCGCACCGTCACCCGCAGCCACTGTCGCACCCGCTGTCCCCGTCCCCGCCGGTGTTCCCCTCGCGAGCGCCCCCGCCGCCCGGCTCGTCGGAGCCGCCCCCCTCGTGGGGGTCCCGGCGCAGCCGCAGCCGGTGGCCGCGGACCGGCCCACGGAGGAGCAGCCCCGCTACATCGTCTGCCTCGCCCGGGACCAGGACGACGTGCGCGCCGCCCAGCGCCTGCGCCACCAGGTCTTCGCCGGCGAGATGGGTGCCCACCTCGACGGACCCGAGCCGGGCCTCGACATCGACGCCTTCGACGCGTACTGCGACCACCTGCTCGTCCGCGAGGAGTCGACCGGCGAGGTCGTCGGCACCTACCGCGTACTGCCGCCGGACCGTGCCAAGATCGCCGGGCGGCTCTACTCCGAGAGCGAGTTCGACCTCGGGCGCCTCGGGCCCATCCGGGACGACCTGGTCGAGGTCGGCCGCTCCTGCGTGCACCCCGCGCACCGCAACGGCGCCGTCATCGCCCTCATCTGGGCCGGGCTCGCCCGCTACATGACCCGTACCGGCCACAACTGGCTCGCCGGGTGCTGCTCGATACCGCTGGCCGACGGGGGCGGGCTCGCCGCCGCCACCTGGGACAACGTGAAGGTCAAGCACCTCGCCCCCGAGGAGTACTGGGTCACCCCGCACAAGCTGTGGACCCCCGACGGGATCACCCGCCCCGAGGGCCGCGTCGAGCTCCCGCCGCTGCTGCGCGGCTACATCCGGCTCGGCGCCTGGGTCTGCGGAGCGCCCGCGCACGACGTGGACTTCGGCGTCGCCGACCTGTACGTCCTGCTGTCGCTGCGCAACACCAACCCCCGCTACCTGCGCCACTTCCTCTCCCTCGCCCCGGCGCAGTGACCACCGCCGGCCCCGTCTCTCCCTGGCTGCCGACGGCGCCGTGCGCGCCCGATCCCTGCGCACGGCACTCCGGCCCGGCCACCGGCTCCGTCCTGGCCGTGGCCCGGCTGGTCGCGGGCATCGCGACCGTCCTCGCCGGGCTGCTGTGCGCACCCCTGGCGGCGCTGCTGCCGGCGGCCGGCCGGCGGGCGCTCGTACGGGTGTGGTGCCGGCTGGTCATCCGGGCCTTCGGCGTCCGGATCAAGGTCACCGGGGTCCCGGCCCCGGCCGACGGGCCGCTCCTCGTCGTCGCCAATCACATCTCCTGGCTGGACGTCCCGCTCGTCGCGACCGTCGTTCCCGGGCGCATGCTCGCCAAGCGGGAGATCCGGGGCTGGCCGGTGCTCGGCCCGGTCGCGGCGCGGGGCGGCACTCTCTTCATCGACCGTGACCGGCTCCGCGCCCTGCCCGACACCGTCCGGACGATGGCCGGGGCGATGGCGGGCGGCGGCCGGGTGGTCGTCTTCCCTGAGGGGTCGACCTGGTGCGGGCGGGGCGGGGGAGCCTTCCGGCACGCCGCCTTCCAGGCCGCCCTCGACGCGTCCGCGCCGGTGCTTCCGGTTCGGCTGGTGTACCGGCCGGTGGGGCCCGCCGCGTTCGTCGGGGAGGATCCGCTGGCGGCCTCGCTCTGGCGGATCGTGGCGGCCCGCGGACTCACCGCCGAGATCCGGATACTGGATCCGATATCCACGATCCAGTATCCGAACCGTCGTGCGCTGGCTCAGGCGGCTCAGCGAGCCGTCGAGAGCGACAGCGCGAAGCGACCCTCCTTGTCCGTCCACCAGCGGGTCAGTTCGAGTCCGGCCCCGGCCAGCTCCGCGCGCACCCCGGCCTGACGGAACTTCGCCGACACCTCCGTACGCATCTCCTCACCCGCCTCGAACGGCACCACGAGATCCAGCTGCGGGATCTTCACCGTCAGCGCGTGACGCGCCCGCAGCCGCATCTCGATCCACTCCCGGTCCCGGTCCCAGAACGCGACATGGTCGAAGTCGGCCGGATCGACGTCCGCCTCCAGCTCCCGGGCGATCACGGCGAGGACGTTCTTGTTGAACGCCGCCGTCACCCCCGCGGCGTCGTCGTACGCGGCGACTAGCGTCGCCTCGTCCTTCACCAGGTCCGTGCCTAGCAGCAGGGCGTCGCCCGGCGCCAGCATCGCCCGCACCGAGCGCAGGAACACCTCGCGCTCGGCGGGCAGCAGATTGCCGACCGTGCCGCCGAGGAACGCCACCAGACGAGGACCCGGCGTCCCGGGCAGCGCCAGGCCCCGGGTGAAGTCGGCGACCAGCGCGTGGATGTGCAGCCCCGGCCGTTCCGCGAGCAGCGCCTCGGCCGCCCCGTGCAGCGCCGACTCGCTCACGTCCACCGGAACGTAGCTGTCCAGCTCCGGCAGCAGGGCGTCGATCAGATAGCGGGTCTTCTCCGACGATCCCGACCCCAGCTCGACCAGGGTCCGTGCCCCCGTCGCCGCCGCGATCTCGGGCGCCCGGGCGATCAGGATCTCCCGCTCGGCCCGGGTCGGGTAGTACTCGGGCAGCCGGGTGATCTCTTCGAACAGTTCACTGCCGCGCGCGTCGTAGAACCACTTCGGCGGCAGCTCCTTCGGCGTACGGGTCAGACCGTGGAGCACATCGGCGCGCAGAGCCGCCTCCGTGGCGTCCTCGGGGAGGGTGCGGGTCAGCTGGAACGGGCTCACGGGGACGGCTCCTTGAGCGAGGTGAGGGTGACGTCAGTACGGGTGGCGGTCAGCAGCGTGCGGTCCGGCACCTCGTGCCAGCGCGGATCGTCGTCGTACGGTTCGGAGGCGACGACCGTCCGGGCGGCGCCGGGCGGACCGGGCTCCGTCCGGTACCAGAGGGAGTCGCCCCAGGTGGTCGCCGCGACGGTGGCCCCGTCGGTGAGCAGCAGGTTCAGCCGCGAGCCGGGGGCCGCCGCGGCGACCTCCGCCACGGTGTCGGCGAGCGCCCGGTCCAGGCCGTCGCCCGCCCGCAGCCGGTGCAGCACCAGCGCCCACACCAGGGCCGAGTCGGTACGAGCCTCCAGGGCGAGCAGCTCGGCGGCCGGCAGCGTCGCCGTCACCGGGGCGAGGGAGCCGGGCCAGCCCCGTACCGCCCCGTTGTGGCTGAACAGCCACGGCCCGGAGGCGAACGGGGCCGCTGCGGCCTCCCCGTCCGCCCCAGGCACCGTCGCGTCCCGTACGGCCGCGAGGAACGCCTCGGCGCGCACCACGCGCGCGAGATCGGCGAACGAGGGGTCGGCCCAGATCGGCACCGCCCGCCGGTAGCGGGCCGGAACAGGGTCCCCTTCGGCGTACCAGCCGATCCCGAACCCGTCCGCGTTGACCGTTCCGTACCGCTGCCGGCGCGGTTCCCAGGACTGCCGGTACAGCGCGTGCGGCTGCTGCGTCAGCAGCTCGCCGAGCGCCACCGACGGTCCGACATAAGCGAGATGACGGCACATCAGGCCAGCTCCGCATCTCGTGCGGTCCGGAATCCGGAGAATATCTGCCGGCGCACCGGCAGGTCCCAGTTACGGAACGTGCCCCGGCAGGCCACCTGGTCCACCGCGAACGACCCGCCGCGCAGCACCTTGTGGGCCGGGCCGAAGAACACCTCCGAGTACTCCTTGTACGGGAAGGCCGTGAACCCCGGGTACGGCAGGAAGTCGCTGGACGTCCACTCCCATACGTCCCCGATCAACTGCCGTACCCCGAGCGGTGAAGCGCCCTCGGGATAGCTGCCGGCCGGGGCGGGCCGCAGATGCCGCTGCCCGAGGTTGGCGTGCTCGGGCGCGGGATCGGCGTCGCCCCAGGGATAGCGGCGCGAGCGACCCGACGTCGGGTCGTGCCGGGCCGCCTTCTCCCACTCGGCCTCCGTGGGCAGCCTGCGCCCGGCCCAGCGGGCGTAGGCGTCCGCCTCGTACCAGCTGACGTGCACCACCGGCTCGTCCTCGGGCACCGGCTCCGTCACCCCGAACCGCCGGCGCAGCCACTGTCCGCCGTCCCGCCGCCAGAACAGCGGCGCGCCGATCTCGTGCCTGCGGATCTGCTCCCAGCCCTCCGCCTGCCACCAGCGCTCGTCCGCGTAGCCGCCGTCGGCCAGGAACGCCATGTACGCGCCGTTGGTGACCGGCACGGTGTCGATGAAGAACGACGGGACGACCCGGGTGTGCGCGGGCCGTTCGTTGTCCAGCGCCCACGCCTCGTCCGAGGTGCCCATCGTGAACGCGCCGCCGGGAACCAGGACTTCGTCCGGCAGCGGGTCGGTGTTCGTGGCCGGCGGCGGGGGAGCCGTCAGCGCCTTCGGACCCTTCCGCAGCTGATGGGTGATCAACATGGTCTCGTCGTGCTGCTGTTCGTGCTGGGCGATCATCCCGAAGGCGAACGCGGCCTCCACCAGCGGCCGCCCCTCCAACGGGGTCCGCTCCAGGACGTCCAGGACCCGGCCCCGTACGTCCGAGGCGTACGCGCGGGCCTCGGCAGGCGGCAGCAGTGGAAGCGTCGGACGCGAGGCGCGCGGGTGCTCGAAGGCGTCGTAGATCGAGTCGATCTCCGGCCGCAGCGCGGCACGCCCCGCGACCGCCCGCCACAGCCACTGCTCCTCCTGGTTGCCGATATGGGCCAGGTCCCATACCAGCGGAGACATCAACGGAGAGTGCTGTGCGGTGAGTTCGTCGTCCTCGACACAGGAGGTGAGGAGTGCGGTACGGGCCCGCGCGGTGGTGAGCGCCTCCAGCGCCCGCCGCCGCAGAGCCGTGGGGTCGTCGGTCACGGTCATGACGCCACCTCCAGAAGGTCGTCGGCGGGACAGCTGCCGGGCAGGACATAGCGCTCGTGGAAGGCGGCCACCGCTCCGACGACGGCCGGGCTCGCCCCGATCCGGGGCAGTGCCTCCAGCGCGGCCGCGAAGGAAACCAGGGCGGCGGCGTGCAGTTCGGGGTCCTTCAGCCCGTCCCGGGCCGCCGCGAGCCAGAGCGGATTGCGCGGAGCGGCCAACGAACCCGCGCGTTCCGCAAGGGGTTTGACGGCCCGGTAGACGGTCTCGGCCGCCTCGGGATCGTCGAAGAGCGCCGTGGTCACGGCCGCCGGCACGATCCATCCGTCGGGTCCGGGCTGAGCGTCGATCATCCGCAACTCCAGATGCCCGCGGGGCCGCACCGGCGGGAAGAGCGTGGTCATGTGATAGTGCAGATCCTCCTCGTCGGCCGGCCGGGGACTTCCCGTACGCAGCCACTCCCGGAAGGTCAGCCCCTCCGGAACGTGCCACGGTGCGTCGCCCTCGCCGCGTACGCACATCACCGGGGTGTCGAGCACGTGCGCCGCCCAGGCGCCCCGCGGCTCACCGTCCGGGTCCGGGGCGAGCGCCCGTGCGGGGTCGAGGTCCGTCCACAGGGCCTGCCGGGTCGAGCGCCAGCCGGTCCGGCGCCCGCCGTGGACGGGGGAGTTGGCGAAGGCGGCCACAAGCACCGCGCCCAGCAGATGGGCCAACTGCCAGCGCCGGTGATAGCCGAGCGGCCCCGGCTCCTCGTGGCCCGCGTCGAGACAGACCTGCACCGACGCCGAGTCGCGCATCATGGCCCGGCCGGCCGGGCCCGTACGGTCGAGAGCGGTCTCCATCGCGTCGTAGCGGGGCTCGCGCAGCAGCCGCTGGCGCGGCGCGTTCCAGGGGTCGACCCCGTAACCGCTGAGAGAGAGTCCGAGAGGGGAGAGGGCGCCGCGCACCATGCGCAGATCGGCCGAGAGGGTGTCGACGCAGCTCATGAGGGAGTCGGCGGGAGGCGAGCTGAGCTCCAGCTGCCCGCCGGGTTCGAGGGTGATGGCCGAGGCCAGTGGTAGGGACCGTACGGTGTCGACGGCC
The DNA here is from genome assembly GCF_032436795.1 of Streptomyces sp. P9(2023). Lineage (NCBI taxonomy): Bacteria > Bacillati > Actinomycetota > Actinomycetes > Kitasatosporales > Streptomycetaceae > Streptomyces > Streptomyces sp. P9(2023). Next base: position 554,531 of record NZ_JAUPWM010000001.1, on the reverse strand, counting down.
TGGGTCAGCCGTTCGGGTGGGACGGGGAGCCGCGGGTCACGCAGCTCGTGGACGAGCCATTCCACTTCCACCCCGACCGTGCGGGGTGGGCCCGTCTTGAAGCAGATACATCGCAGCAGGTCCTCGGCCTCGGTCTCGCTGATGACCGGACCGCTCCGCGGTATACCGCTCGGCGACATGTCGTTTCCTCCTGTTCCCATAGGCGCTGATTCCACCTAAAGCCACCGCCGACGGGCGTGCAAGGGCGCCTCACCGGCCTCAGGGTGAATAACCCGTTGCCCCGGGAGTACGGAGTCGATCATGCTTTCGGGCATGAGCGCACGACTGCGGGAGATCGCGAAGCGGACCGAAGAGATCGTCGAAGCGGGCCGCTACCGGGCCCCGGGCGGCCGGACGGTCTCCATCGAGGAGCAGCTGAGCGCCGCACTGGCCGGAACCAGGCTGTACGGCCCCGAGCCGGTCCCCGTCACCCCCGACACCGACCGCGCCACCACGGTCGAGGTCACCGACGAGAGCAGCCTGGTCGCCGCCAGGCGTCTCACCAGGGCGGATCCCGGCTCCCCGGTCGCCGTCCTGAACTTCGCCTCGGCCCGCAACCCCGGCGGCGGCTATCTGAACGGCGCCCAGGCCCAGGAAGAGGCCGTCTGCCGCGATTCCGCCCTCTACACCACGCTGCTGCGGGTCCCCGAGTACTACGCCCACCACCGGGCCGAGCGGGATGCCCTCTACACGGACCGGGTGATCCTCTCGCCCGGAGTCCCCGTCTTCCGCGACCATCGCGGCGCACTCCTCGACGAGCCGTTCACGGTCGGCTTCCTCACCTCGCCCGCCCCGAACGCGGGCGTCGTCCGGCGACAGACCCCCGAGCGGGCCGACCGGATCCCGGCAGCCCTCGCCTCCCGCGCCGAACGCGTCCTGGAGACCGCCGTGGCGGGCGGCTACCGCCGGCTCGTCCTCGGTGCCTGGGGCTGCGGCGTCTTCCAGAACGACCCGGCCGACGTCGCGGGCGCCTTCCGGACCCTCCTCACCGGTGACGGCCGGTTCGCCGGCCACTTCGACGAGATCGTCTTCGCGATCCTCGACCGTACGGCCGGCCGGGAGACGCTCGGCGCGTTCCAGCGCGTTCTCGGCGCCTGAGTGGGCCGATTTTCCTGACATGCGGTGTCCGTACTCGCGTGCGAGGCTGAAAACGGCCCCAGCGTCCGAGTACCGCTGTCAGGAGGCACCATCGTGGGCAAGAAACAGACCCGGGTGAACAAGGGCGCCCGAACGGGCGGCCACGAACACCGGACCGAGGCGGCGGCGAAGGAACAGACAACGGCCGTGCGGGAGACACCCCGGCCGATCATCGAACAGGTCTCTCACAAGAAGGAACGGAAGTTCGGTCACAACTGACTGACTGACCGACAGACCGACCTTCCGCAGGCCACGACCGGGGCCCGACGCCATGACGGCGCCGGGCCCGGCCTGTCTCGCTCCCCCGCGCTCCCCTGCGCTTCCGTACGGCTACTCCTGGTCGTCGCCGACCGGGATCGTCTCCGCCCGGGGAGCGGGCGGAGTCTCACCGGCCCGTACCGCGCCGTTCAGTACGGGCGCGGCCGCCGCCGGGGCGCCCGGATTCATCGTCGAGAGCAGCTGACGGGCGAGCCCCAGACCCGTCCCGCCCATGGTCATGGCCTTGGCGAACATCTCCGCCATGCCGTCCGCGCCGTTCAGCAGGACCATCTGGTCCACGTTGCCGAAGGCCGACGCCCCGGCCTCGACGATCTCCGGCCACTTCTCGGCCAGCTGCTGCGCGACCACGGCCTCCTGGTTCTCGGCCAGGGCCGCCGCCCGCGCCTTGATCGACTCGGCCTCGGCGAGACCCTTCGCCCGGGTCGCCTCGGCCACGGCCAGACCCCGCGCCTGCTGGGCCGCCGCCTCCGCCTCACCGGTCAGCCGGGTCGCCGTCGCCTGCGCGGCGCTGGCGAGCTCGGTCTCCTTCGCCTCGGCCTGCGCCGCCGAGATCCTGGCGTCACGCTCGGCGTCGGCCCGGGTCCGGGTCTCGTACGCCTGCGCGTCCGCGGGCTTACGGACCTCCGCCTGGAGCTGCTGCTCCTTGCGGTGCGCCTCCAGCTCGGCGACCCGGGTCTCCTGGACGACGACCTCCTGACGCGCCCCGGCCTCGGCCAGCGGGCCGGCCTGCCGGGCCTTCGCGGACGCCTGGTCCCGCTCGGCCTGGTAGCCGGCCTGCAGGATCTCGCTGTCCCGGGTGGCCTCCGACATCCGGGCCGCGGCCTGCTGCTCCGCCTCGGTGGCCCGCCGGTTGGCCTCCGCCTGCGCGATCCGGGCGTCGCGCTGGACCGCCGCGGCGTGCGGGGCGGCCAGGTTCTTGATGTACCCCGTCGGATCCTCGATCTCGTGGATCTGCAGCGAGTCGACGATCAGACCGAGCTTCTCCATCTCCGTGCCACAGGCCGAACGAGCCTGCCCGGTCAGCTTCTCCCGGTCACGGATCATGTCCTCGACCGTCAACCCGCCGACGATGGCGCGGAGATGACCGGCGAAGACGATGTGCACCCGCTCCGACATCAGCTTCTGCTGGTCGAGGAAACGGCGGGCTGCGTTGGCGATCGACACGAAGTCGTCACCCACCTTGAAGATCACCACACCACGAACCTTGAGCGGAATGCCCTGGTGCGTCACGCACTCCACCTGCAGCTGCGTCTCGTTGAGATCGAGCGACAGCTTCCGTACGGCCTGGACGCCCGGCAGCACCAGCGTGCCGCGCCCGGTGACGATCCGGAAGCCCATGCCCTCGCCGAGACCCTCCATCCTGTGGTTGGAACCGGAGATGATCAGCGCCTCGTTGGGTTCCGCGACGCGCCACATGAGTTTGAACAGTGCGATGAGGACGAGGACGGCGACGACCACGCCGCCCGCCAGGATGCCGATGCCCATGGGCAGCTCCCCCTTCACCGGAGCCGTGCGGATCCGGTGAAGGGAGTGTGCGCCTCGGGGGACGGGCGCTCAATGGATCGGTCAACCATCGTACGCGGCTGTGACATAGACGGTGCGCGGAGGGAGATGTTCCACGACCATCACGACCGTTCCGGTACTGATCCGTTCCCTGGCGTCGGCCGCGTAGGCGAGGAAGTGCTCGGCACCGCCCCGGATCCGGACGATCACCTCGCCGACGAGGCCCGGCCCGACGGTGCCGGTGACGCGGCCGAGCATGCCCACCATCGAGACATCGTCCATGACCACACGGTACGTCAGATCCACTCCTCCAGAGCGGCCATGAACCCGTCGAAGTCGTCGCGGTGGATCGTGTGTCCGGCGCCGATCACCGTCCGTACCTCGAAGCCGCGCTCCTTGAGCTGTCGCGCGTCCTCCGGCGAGACCAGGAAGCTCGGGTCGGCGAGGGCGACCAGCGAGGGTACGACGGGCTCCGCGGGCCACAGTCGCTCTCCTACGGAGTCCGCGAGCCCGTGCGCCGAGCGCTCGTCCCAGACCGTCCTGGTCGCCATCTCGATGTCGAGGTCCTCCTCCTCCCAGCGGGGGTTGAGCATCGCGACGGGCCCCCGCCCGAGGGACTTGGCCCGCGCGAACAACTCCCCCCGGAGGTCGACGACTTCGGCGGGCAGGCGCCAGGCCGGGTCGACGTAGACCGCGCGACGCGGGGCGAGCCGCCGCACGGCGGCGGCCAGGACCAGCCCGCCGAGCGAGTGCCCGATGGCCAACTCGGCCCCGACGGGCAGGGTTTCGACGAGATCGTCGGCGTACCGCTCCGGGGAGTACCCCTCGGCACCGGCCGCCCTGCCGCTCGCGCCATGGCCGCGCAGATCCACCGCGACCACCCGGTACCCGCGCTCGGCCAGCGCCGGCCCGACCCGGCGCCAGGTCCGGTGATCGGACATGATCCCGTGGACGAGGAGCGCGATCCGGTCACCGGATCCCCAGGTGCAGGTGTTCAGCAGCACGTCGATGCCTCTCGCGGATCGGGCGTACGGCCCGTACCCCCGTACGGGCGTACAGGGTACGGGCGTTGTGCGGGTGGGGCGAGCGTACGGCGGGTGGGGTGAGCGTACGGACTCAGCGCACGCTGCGGATCGGGCGCACGGCGAGTGCCCCGAGGACCGACAGTACGGCCGCGATCAGGAAGAGGGCCGTGTACCCGCCACTCAACGAGACGATGAGCGAGGCGACGAACGGGGCGACGATCTGCGGCCCGGCGTTCGCGACGTTGAGCACGCCCATGTCACGGGCCGCGTCCTCCGCCTTCGGCAGCACCATGGTGACGAGCGCGGTGTCCACCGCCATGTAGCAGCCGAAACCAAGGCCGTTGACGACGGAGAAGGCCAGCATCGCGGTCCAGCTCGTCGAGACGGCCGGGATGACCAGCGCGACGGCGGCGAGCGCGGCCGACGCGCCGACGAACAGCTTGCGGCGGTCGAAGCGGTCGGAGAGCCAGCCGCCCAGGACCGTGGAGACCACCATGGCCACGGAGTTGAGCGGCATCAGGATGGCCACCGCCTCCTCGGGGCTGAGCCCGGCCGGCAGGTCGGTGTGGTCCTTGAGGATGTACAGCTGGAAGCCGGCGACCGCGAAGTACCCGAGGATGAGCAGCGCGCGGCCGATGAACGCCCAGCGGAAGTCATGGTCCTTGAGCGCGCTGCCGAACGCGGCGATCTGCCGCTTCACCGGCAGCGGGGCCTTCGCGGGCATCCGCTGTTCGCGGGCGCAGGTGGTGAACAGGACGGCCGTGGCCGCCACGATCACGCCGAAGACCAGGTATCCGGTGCGGTAGTCGTCCGAGAACGCGGCGCCGACCAGCGCGCCGATGGTGGAGCCGATCGGCAGGCCGAGGCCGACGGCCGCCGAGGCCTTGCCGCGCGCGGCGAGCGGGACCCGGTCGGGTACGACGGAGGTGATCGCGGCCTGGTAGATGTTCATCACGGCCTGGCCGAGACACCAGGCGATCAGCACGAGCAGGATTGTGTCCACGCTGCCGAGCAGGAACATCACCGGTATCGCGAGCAGTCCGCCCGCCAGGATCCACGGGTTGCGGCGGCCCGAGCGGTCCGACAGCGCGCCGGCGACCGGGTTGAAGACCGTCGCGAAGATCGCCGAGACGCCGGAGACCAGGCCGAAGTTGGCCACCTTGTTCGCGGGGTCGATGGACTCGATCTGCAACGCCAGCAGCAGGCCGGGCACGCCGATGTAGAGCGCGTACATCGCCGTGTTCCCGGCGAGCAGCAGGGAGAGCAGACCGCGAGTGGGCCGGGGCCCCGAGGGGGAGTCGACTCCGGTTCTGGATCCGGATTCGCGGGAGGAAAGGGCCACAGTGCCCTCCTGGTGAAGATCGCCCGATGCGGGGGCGAGGAGCGGAAGATTCGACAGGGTTACACGTGTCAGTGACACGCGTCAGCACTGTGTAGCACTCGAATCCGGCCATCCGCCAGACCCGGGGCCGGATCGTTCTGGAAAGATGCCGAAGCGATGAGTCAGTCACCCAAACAGTCCGCCGAACGTCCCGTCCCGACGAGCGCCGATGTGGCGCGGCTCGCGGGCGTGTCCAGAGCGACCGTCTCGTACGTCCTGAACAACACCGCGGCCGTACGGATCAGCGAGCCGACCCGGCAGCGGGTGCGGGAGGCGGCCGAGGAGCTGGGGTACGTCCCGCACGCCGCCGCCCGCAGTCTGCGCGCAGGACACAGCCGGATGGTCCTGCTCCCCACCGCGCACGTGCCCATCGGCCCGCTGTACAGCCAGTTCTTCAACGAGCTGCAGTGGGCCCTGCGCCGGCTCGACTACACCGTCGTGCAGTACGGCAGCCTCGGCCTGGAGGGGGACGAGGCGGCGCGCGCATGGGCCGAGCTCCGTCCGGTCGCCGTGGTCTCGCTCGGCGAGGTCCAGCTCACCCCGAGCGGGGTCGAGATCCTCAAGCGCTCCGGGGCCAAGGCCGTCATCACCCTCGGCCCGCACCGGGTCGAGGGCGCGCACGCCCTGGTCATGGACCAGGGGCGGGTGGGCCGCGTGGCCGCCGCCCACCTGCTGGAGCGGGGGCGGCGCCGGATCGGTGTGGTGGTCCCGGAGGAGCCGGGCCTGGAGATGTTCTCCGGTCCCCGGCTCGAAGGCGCCCGGCAGGCGGTGGCGGGGACCGGCGCCACCGTCGTACCCCTGCCGCTGCGCTACGAGGAGGAGGCGGCGGACGAGCTCGCCGGGCGCTGGCGCGAGCTGGGCCTCGACGCGGTGTTCGCGTACAACGACGAGTACGCGATGCTGCTGATGCGCGCGCTGCAGGACGCGGGGATCGACGTCCCCGCGGAGACGGCGATCGTGGGCTCGGACGATCTGCTGCTCGGGCGGCTGCTGCGGCCCCGGCTGACGACCGTACGGATCGACATGGTCATCGGCCGGCACCTGGCCGAACTCGTCGACAGTACGGTGCGCGACCCCGACGCGACCCCGGGCACCCAGGACCTGATGGCCTCGCACGTCGTCCCCCGGGAGTCCAGCTGAGCGCGGGGTCGCGGGTCCCGGCTGAGGGCGGGATCGCGGGACCCGGCTGAGCGGTGGACCGCGGGTCCCGGCTGAGCGGGGGCCGGGGGTCCGGGCTGAGCGGGGCCCGCGGGACCTGACTGAGCGGGGGCCGGGGGTCCGGCCGGGCGCGGTGGGGTGAAGCGGCTTAGCGTCGAAGCATGAGCACAGTTCCGCGGCGTTTCGAGATCCTGCTCGTTCCCGAGCACGTGGAGGACCGGGGCGGCGCGTCCGTGGAGGACAGCGCGGTCCGGACGGCGGTGGTGGAGGCCACGGGCCGGACCGGCTCGTCGGGCTACCCGCGCTACGAGGGTCACGGCCTCGCCGCCGACATCGACCCCGCGACCCGCACGGTCGAGGCGCTCCTGGTCGACGGCCGTGAACTCGACTACGGCCTCACGGCTCTGGTCCGGCCGGCGCCGCGGGCCTGATCGCGGGGTGCCGGGTCGGGGCCTGATCGCCGGGGTTCACGTGGTGGGCCACGTCGTGCCCCCCCTGCGGCCGTTGACAGGAAACCTCACCGGGCGGAGACTCTGCGCGCGCATCAACGAAGGAAAATTCACCAGGCGAACGCACGCGAAGGCGGCGCGGCCCGGCGCCGACCGCCCGAAGGTCACGTGGGAGAGAACCGATGAGCATCCGCGACGTCTACATCGTCGACGCCGTCCGCACCCCGATCGGCAGGTTCGGAGGCGCGCTCTCCGCCGTACGCCCCGACGACCTCGCCGCCCACGTGGTCAGGGCGCTCGTGGACCGCGTGCCCGCGCTCGACCCCGCCCGGATCGACGACGTGTACTTCGGCGATGCCAACGGCGCGGGCGAGGACAACCGCGACGTCGCCCGCATGGCCGTCCTGCTCGCGGGGCTCCCCACCTCCGTGCCCGGGGTGACCGTCAACCGCCTCTGCGGCTCCGGTCTTGAGGCGGTGATCCAGGCCGCGCGCGCCATCGCGGTCGGCGACGCCTCCGTGGCCGTGGCCGGCGGCGTCGAGTCGATGTCCCGCGCGCCCTGGGTCCTGCAGAAGCCCGAACGCGCCTTCCCGGCCGCCCATCAGCAGCTGCACTCCACGACGCTGGGCTGGCGCATGACCAACCCGCGGATGCCCGCCGAGTGGACGGTCTCGCTCGGCGAGGGCGCGGAGCTCGTCGCCGACAAGCACGCCCTGACGCGTGAGCAGCAGGACGCGTTCGCCCTGGCCAGCCACCGCAAGGCGGCCGAGGCGTGGGGCAAGGGGCTCTACGACGGCGAGGTCGTGCCCTACCCGGGGGTGGACCTGGCCCGCGACGAGTGCATCCGCGACACCACCTCCATGGAGGCCCTCGCCAAGCTGAAGCCCTCGTTCCGGAGCGAGGGGGGCACCGTCACCGCCGGCAACGCCTCGCCGCTCAACGACGGCGCCGCGGCCCTGCTCCTCGTCGACGAGGAGGGCCTCCGGGAGACCGGCCGCGAGCCGCTCGCCCGGATCCGCGCCTCCGCCGTCACCGGCATCGAGCCGCAGCTCTTCGGGCTCGGGCCCGTCGAGGCGGTCCGGCGCGCGCTGGAGAAGGCCGGCCGGTCCTTCGCCGATCTGACCACCTTCGAGCTGAACGAGGCGTTCGCCGCCCAGTCCCTCGGCTGCCTCGCGGAGTGGCCGGAACTCGACCCCGAGATCGTCAACCCGCGCGGCGGCGCCATCGCCATCGGCCACCCGCTGGGCGCCTCCGGTGCACGGCTCGCCGGCGCGGTGGCCCACCAGTTGGCGGCGGCCGGCTCGGGAACGGGTCTCGCGGCCCTGTGCATCGGCGTGGGACAGGGGCTCGCGCTCGTCCTGGAACGCTGACCGAGGGAACGCTCGACCGGCGGAAGTCCGACCGACGCGGCGGGGGCGGTACGGAATCTCCCGTACCGCCCCCGCCGCACCTGCCGTGTCGCCGTTACTGCTGCTGCTTCGCGTCCTCGATGGACTTGCGGACCTCGTCCATGTCCAGCTTGCGCGCCTGACCGATCACGTCCTCCAGGGCCGCTTCGGGCAGCGCCCCCGGCTGGGCGAAGACGGCCACGTTGTCGCGGACGATCATCAGGGTCGGGATCGAACGGATCTCGAACGCGGCGGCCAGCTCCTGCTGCGCCTCGGTGTCCACCTTGGCGAAGACCAGGTCCTCGTGGCGCTCGGAGGCAGCCTCGAAGACGGGCGCGAACTGGCGGCACGGACCGCACCATGAAGCCCAGAAATCGATCAGAACGAAGTCGTTGTCACTCACGATCTGATCGAAGTTGTCCTTGGTGAGCTCGACAGTGCTCATGTTTTCTACCTCTCCGGGTCTCCTGGCGGATGTCCTCACGGTCCCCTGGGGACTCGACCCGCACAACCGCGTATCGAGCCGCGCTATTCCGCGCCGCCCCGCGCGGGCAGGGCGCCCGTTCCACGGGTGCACGGTGGGTGTTCCGCGCGTGCACGGCACCCCTTCCCCTGTGGCCGGGCCGCACACCTGCCAGCAGACTGGGGCCCATGACACACGAGGCGGAGCACGAGTACGACGTGGTGGTCCTGGGCGCGGGACCGGTGGGCGAGAACGTGGTGGACCGGGCCCGGGCGGCGGGCCTGAGCGTGGCGGTGGTGGAGAGCGAACTCGTGGGCGGCGAGTGCTCGTACTGGGCCTGCATGCCGAGCAAGGCGCTGCTCCGTCCGGCCATCGCCCGCTCGGACGCCCGTAAGGTCCCCGGTCTGCGGCAGCTGGTGCAGGGGCCGCTGGACGCCTCGGCGGTGCTCGCCCACCGCGACTACTACGTCTCCGACTGGACGGACGACGGCGCCGTCCGATGGCTCGACTCCACGGGTGCCCGCCTCTACCGGGGCCACGGCCGGCTGAGCGGCGAACGGAAGGTCACCGTCGAAGGCCCCGAGGGCGACCGCCATATCCTCTCCGCCCGGCACGCCGTCGCCGTGTGCACCGGCAGCCGTGCCTCCCTGCCCGATCTGCCGGGGCTGACCGGGGCCAGGCCCTGGACCAGCCGCGAGGCGACCAGCTCCAAGCACGTGCCGGGCCGGCTGATCGTGGTCGGCGGGGGAGTGGTCGCCGCCGAGATGGCGACCGCCTGGCAGGCACTCGGCTCCCGTGTGACGGTCCTGGTACGGGGCAAGGGGCTGCTGCCCCGCATGGAGCCCTTCGTCGGCGACCACGTCGCCGACGCGCTCACCGAGGGCGGCGCCGACGTCCGTACGGGCGTCTCCGTCGCCGCGGTCGTACGCGACGGGGGCACCGGGCCGGTCACGGTGGTGCTGGAGGGCGGCGACCGGGTCGAGGGCGACGAGGTCCTGTTCGCCACCGGACGCAGCCCGCGCACCGACGACATCGGCCTGGAGACCGTCGGCCTGGAGCCCGGCTCCTGGCTGCCGGTGGACGACACCCTGCGGGTCACCGGCAACGACTGGCTCTACGCCGTGGGAGACGTCAACCGCCGGGCGTTGTTGACGCATCAGGGCAAGTACCAGGCCCGGATCGCCGGTGCGGCCATCGCCGCCCGCGCGAACGGCGACTCCCTCCCGGAGGCCGGGCGTTGGAGCCCGCACGCGGCCACCGCCGACCACGCCGCGGTGCCGCAGGTCGTCTTCACCGACCCCGAGGCCGCGGCCGTCGGGCTCTCCCTCGCCGAGGCGGAGGGCGCCGGGCACCGGGTCCGCGGCGTCGATCTGGACCTCACGTCGGTGTCGGGCGCCGGCCTCTACGCCCACGGCTACCGGGGCCACGCCCGGATGGTCGTCGACCTGGACCGCGAGATCGTCCTCGGCGTCACGTTCGTCGGGCCGGGCATCGGCGAACTCCTCCACTCGGCGACCGTCGCCGTCGTCGGCGAGGTGCCGATCGACCGCCTCTGGCACGCCGTACCGGCGTATCCGACGCTGAGCGAGGCCTGGTTGCGCCTCCTTGAGGCGTACCGGGACGGTGCGGGGACGGCATGAGTTCCGGGGCCCCCGGCCTCACCAACGAGTACGACGGCCCCTGCGCGGTCTGCGGGGCCGTCGTACCGGCGGGGACGGGGGTCCTCCGGCACGGCCACGGCCCGAAGGACGGCTGGCAGGTCTTCCATCCGGCGCACGTGCCACCCGATCCGGGGCCGCCGGCCCGGCAGGACCTGCCCGGCTGGCATCACCGACGACTGCTGTCGGTGGACATCGTGTCCACCGGCTACCGGACGGCCGTGGATCGGATCCTCGCCGCGTCGGTACGGGGCAGCGACGGGTATACCGGAGATTGGATCATGGATCCTGGATCCAATCTCCCTTCTCCGGTATCCGGTGAGGCGCTCGGCGCCGCCGTCGAACGGGCCCGCGCCGGCGGCGCCCCCGCGCCCCGCGCCCTCGACGAGCTCGCGACCGTCCTCACCGACCACCTCGCCTCGAACGAGGTGCTCGTCGTCTGGTTCGCCCCGTACGTCCTGACCACGCTCCACGCCGAACTCCTGCGTCACGGCCTGGCGCCCCTGACCGAGCGGCTCCCGCACGGCGTGGCCCCGGTCTGCGACCCCCTCGTCCTGGACCGCCACGCCGACCGGTACCGTCCCGGCCGCCGTTCTCTGCGCGCCGTCGCCGAGTGGTACGGCGTCCCGCACGCCCACCCCGGAGACGCGGCGTCGGACGCCGATGCAGCCCTCACACTCGCCCGGGTGATCGCGGACTCGTACCCCGCCCTCGCCCGGCTGTCCCGGCCCGCGCTGCACACCGAGCAGATCCGCTGGTACGCCGACCAGATGCGACGCCACCCCGATGCCCCGGCCTGGCCGTTCGCCGCCGCCGCCCCCGAACCCTGGCAGCCCCCGCCGGGGGAATAACGTCTGTCGCCGCAGGCGGCATCACATCTAGCCTGTCGGCCATGCGCCGAACCAGCAGGCATGACCGGCGGCCGGCTCGTCGCTCGGGGACGGTCCAGGCCCGCCACCACGACCCGGCTCCGGTGGTGACGGTCAAGGAGGCGGATGTCGTGATCGTCGGCTGTTTCTCCGCCAAGCAGAAGGACTTCGCCGCGCAGATGGACGCGGCGGTGCGGGAGATGGCGGCGCGCGGTGCACGGGCCGTCGGCCAGATCGTGCAACGGCGGGGCGTTTCGTCGGGTGGGGCTCGGAAGATGAACCTGCCGTACTCCTCGCGGACCCTTCTCAGCTACGGAAAGGTGCGCCAAGCGGCCGCGCTCTGTGAGCGGACCGGAGCCGACGCGGCCGTCTTCCTCACACCGCTGACCAGTCGTCAGCGTCGCGTGCTGACAGGGATCCTGGGCTGTCCCGCCGCGAACCTCGCCGACGTCCTGACAGGGGCATGAACCTCGGCCGACGTGGTGGAAGCGTGCTCGTGCGGCAGGCGGAGCGTCGTGCCGGAGCGGGGCGGCGTGCTCGCTGAGGCCCGTCAGCCTCGCGGGATCAGGAGCCTCGCCGCCGCCCGCGCCGCGTCGAGCGCGGGGCGGGCGTCCTGGCCTGCCTCGTGGCCGAGGACCACGCGGGTGCTCAGGCCGTCGAGGAGCGCGAGGAGCTCGGAGGCGCGCGCCGTGACCTCGGCCGGGTCCATCGGTGCGAAGCGGGACTGGGCGACGCCCTTGGTGAGCAGGGCCTCCAGATCCTCCTGCCAGCCCCGGTCCAGTTCCTGCTGCGCCTCGCGCAGGGCCTCGTTCGCCGGGGTGCGTGCCCAGAGCTCGATCCAGAGCATCCAGCGCGGGTCGCGCGGACCGTGCGGAAGATAGAGCCGCAGGAAGAGATCCAGCTTGCGTTCCGCGGTCAGCCGGCGGGCCAGCAGTGCCCGGCGCTCGTCGGCGAGGGCGGCCTCGCTCCAGCGCAGCGCGGCGAGGAGCAGCAGGTCCTTGCTGCCGAAGTAGTACAGGATGTGGCCGCCGCTGGTGCCGAGGCGTTCGGCCAGGGCCGACATGGTGAGCGCCGCGAGGCCGCCCTCGGCGATGGCCGTCATGGCCTCTTCGAGCATCCGCTCCTGGGTGATGTGCCCGTCCCGCCGCCGTGCTGCCCCTGCCACCCGCTCCGCCTTCCTCCCCGTGACCCCGCCAGGTCACGACTTTAACCGCAGCTCGCCGAGGTATTGACGCGGCCGTCACCTCTCCCACATCTTGAATGCTGTTCTAAGTTCTAGAACACCATTCAAAGTCTGGGGAGTGGCATGCTGCACGAGGAGAGAACGGCGGACGCCGGCCGCGACGAGGCATTCCAGGGCGAGGCCCTCCGCGACGAGGTCTTCCAGGTCGAAGGCCACGGCATCGACCCGATCCCCGACGTCGAGCGCCACGGCAGCGCCAAGGACCTCTTCTGGCTCTGGTTCGGCTCCAACCTCACCTTCACCTACGTGATCAACGGCGCCCTCGCCGTCGCCTTCGGCCTCTCCTTCTGGCAGGCCACCGCCGTCGTCGTGATCGGCGGACTCTCCTTCTTCGCGATCAGCGCCGCAGGACTCAGCGGCGTCCGCACCGGCACCGCCACCCTCGTCATCTCCCGCGCCGCCTTCGGCGTCCGCGGCAACTGGCCCGCCGGACTGCTCAACTGGATCGTCAGCATCGGCTACACCATCGTCAACACGGTCGTCGGAACCCTCGCCCTCGAAGCCTTCTTCGCCGACCTCGGCTGGGCCGGCGGCCACACCGCCCGCACTCTCGCCCTGCTCGTCACCCTCACGCTGACCTTCGCCGTAGCCCTGTGGGGCCACGCCACCGTCCAGTTCGCCGAACGCTGGATGGCCTACGCCCTCGCCGTCGGCTTCGCCGCCCTGCTCGTCTTCGTCCTGCCCGGCGCCGACACCTCCGCCGCCCCCGCCGACGCCGCCGGACTCCCCGGCGCCTCCGCCTGGAGCCTCGCCTTCGTCGTCATGCTCGCGGGCCCCTTCTCGTACGTCCCGATGCCCGCCGACTACACCCGCTACCTGCCGCGCACCACCTCGCTCAAGGCCCTCACCTGGAGCGGCGGGCTCGGCGGGTTCCTCTCCTCCGTCGCCCTCGGTGTGGCAGGAGTCGCCGCGGCGACCCAGGCCGACATGACCGACGCGGTCGCCGGTGCGGAAGGGCTGCTCCCCGGCTGGTTCCAGCCGCTCTTCCTCGCCCTGGTCCTCGGCGGCTCGGTCACCAACTCGATCATCACGCTCTACTCCTCCAGCCTGAACCTCCAGGTCCTCGGCATCCCCTGGAGCCGCGCCCGCGCCATCGTGATCAGCGCCGCCGTCACCGCCCTCGGCTCGCTCGGCGCCCTCTTCCTCACCGACTTCACCACCTCCCTCCTCGCCTTCCTCTCCCTCCTGATCATCGTCTTCGCCCCCTGGGGCGGCGTCTTCCTCGCCGACATGGTGCTGCGCCGCTGCACCTACGACTCCGCCGCCCTGCACGCCGGCGAGCACGGCGCCTACTGGTACCGCGCCGGGTGGCATCCCGCCGGGGTCACCGCACTGCTCGCGGGCATGGCCTTCGCCGCCCTGACCTGCGACTCCGAGCTCTGGACCGGCCCGCTCGTCGCCCCGCTCGGCGGCGCCGACCTCACCCTCCTCGGCGCCCTCGTCTCCGCGCTGGTGTACGCCGTCCTCGCGCGCCGCACAGCCGCCCCCGTACAGCCGTGACCCTCCACCGCCGCCACAATCAACACCCCTGTCAGAAACCGGAGTTCGACAGACCATGAGCCGCACCGCCCCCGCCGGCCTCGTCCTCACCGGGGCCCGGATCCACACCGTCGACCCCGACCTGCCCGAGGCCGAGGCGCTCGCCGTACGCGACGGACGGATCGTCTGGATCGGCGCGGACGCCGACGCCGCACGCTGGACCGGCCCCGACACGACGGTCGTCGACGCGGGCGGCCGGCTGGTCCTGCCCGGCTTCATCGACGCCCACAACCACGTACGCCTCGGATCGGACGACGCCTGCGTCCAACTCGCGGGTGCCCGCACCCTCGACGCGATCCACGAGCGGATCGCCACCTGGCGGGCGGCCCACCCCGGCGCCCGCTGGATCGAGGCCGAGGCCTTCGACTACTCGGCGATACCCGGCGGACGTATGCCCACCGCCGCCGACCTCGACCCGGTCACCGGCGACACCCCCGCGATCGTGCTCAGCTACGACGTGCACACCGCCTGGCTCAACACCGCTGCCCTGCGCGCCCTCGACGTCACCCGGGACCGTACCGACCTGCCCTTCGGTACCGCCGTGACCGACCCCGGGACCGGCGAACCCACCGGATTCGTCAAGGACTTCGCCGTCAAGGGCCTCTCCCGCGCGGGCCACCGCGCCCTGCGCGAGCTCGGTGTGCCGTGGGCCTCGCCGGACCGCCAGTACGGCAGGCTCGCCAAGAGCCTGGACGACGCCATCGCGTACGGCATCACGACGGTGGTCGAACCGCAGAACTCCCTCGACGACCTTGCCCTGTTCAGGCGGGCCCGCGCCGAGGGCCGACTCAGGTCCCGGATCGTTGCCGCGCTCTTCCACCCGCGCGGCACCACCGACGTCGAACTCGACGAATTCGCCGCGGCGGCAAAGGAGTTCGCCGATGACCGGCTGCGGGTCGGACCGCTCAAGCTGTACATCGACGACGTCGTCGAACCCCGTACGGCCGCGCTCCTGGAGCCGTACGCCGGCTGCGGCCACCACCGCGGCGACACCTTCTACCCGCCGGAGGAGTTCGCCGACCTGCTCACCGGCCTCGACGCGCGCGGCTTCCAGTGCTTCGTGCACGCCACCGGCGACCGGGGCATCCGTACGGTCCTCGACGCCGTCGCCGCCGCCCGCACGGCCAACGGGCCGCGCGACGCCCGCCACCAGGTCGTCCACGTCGAGTGCCTCGACCCGGCCGACACCCCGCGCTTCGCCGAACTCGGCGTCGTCGCCTGCATGCAGCCCCGCCACGCCGCACCCGACATCGCGGGCCCCGGCCAGGACTGGGCCGAGAACATCGGCCCCGACCGCTGGCACAAGGCCTGGCCGCTGCGCAGCCTGCACGCCGCCGGGGCGGTCCTCGCCCTCTCCAGCGACTGGAACGTCGCCGAGATGGACCCCATGGTCGGCATCTACACCGCCGTCACCCGCCGCGCCCTGGACGGTGCGGGCGAGCCCTGGACGGCGGGGGAGGCGATCGATGTCGCCACCGCCGTCGAGGGCTACACCATGGGGTCGGCGTACGCCAACTTCCTTGAGCAAGAGCGGGGTTCACTCACGGTCGGGAAGCTCGCCGACTTCGTCGTCCTGTCCCGCGACATCCTCAGGATCGACCCGGAGGACATCCCGGGCACGGTCGCCGAGACGGTCGTGGTGGGCGGCGAGATCGTCCACACGCACCCGTGCCCCTGAGGTGACGCGAGGCCGGCGGCCCCTCGGAGACGAGGGGCCGCCGGCGCGCCACGGGTCAGAGCCGGTCAGGGCCGGTCAGCCGGTCAGAGCCGCTCGAGGATCTTCCTCAGCTCGGCGATCTCGGCGGACTGGGTGCGTACGACGTCATCGGCGAGCTTGCGCGCCTTCGCGTCGCGGCCGTTCTTCCGCTCGGTCTCCGCCATCTCGACCGCGCCTTCGTGGTGGGCGATCATCAGCTCGGCGAACTTCCGGTCGAAGGCCTTGCCCCGGAGGGTCCCCAGGTCCTTCATGTCCTGCTCGGACATCATCCCGGCCATGGCGTCGCCGCCGCCGTGTCCGCTGCTGTGTCCGCCGCCGTCACCGGCGGTCTCGGGCTTGCCCCAGGCCTTGACCCAGGCCTTCATGGTCCGGATCTCGGGGTCCTGTGCCTTCTCGACGTCGGCGACGATCTTCTTGACGCCGGCGTCCTCGGCCCGGCCGTCGGCGAGCTTCGCCATCTCCAGGGCCTGCTCGTGGTGCGGGATCATCGCCTGCGCGAACGCGACGTCCGCGTCGTTGAAGGCGGCGGCCGTGGGGGCGGCCGTCGGGGAGGCGGAGGAGGCGCTCGGGGCGGAGGCGGGGGTTGCCTCCGAGGAGTCCGTACCGCAGCCGGAGAGCAGGAGACCGGCGACGAGAACGGCTCCGGTGAGCGCGAGCTTCGGGGCGGTGGGGTGGTTGAACGTACGCATGTGTGTCACACCTCGTGTGCTGTGTGTGCTGTCGGAAAGGCTGAAGGAAGGCGTCTGCGGGCAGCGCGAGGCGGCCCGCGGCGGCGATTCGGCCTAGATCCGCAGGACGGACAGCTGAGCGAGGTCGGGAGGTCTGGGCGGCGGGGCGTTCGGGCCCCGTGCCGTCAGGAGCGTGCCGAGCAGCCGGACCAGCCAGTCGGGGCGCCGCCCGAGGGCGGCGAGGACGACCCGGGCGAGGGCCCATACGCCGAGCACGGCCACGCAGAGCGTGGCCATGTCCCCGTGCGTACGGGAGTCGTCGGAGGAGGCGCGCGAGGCAGCCGGTTCCTGGGCCCCGGAGTGGTGCGCGGGGGCAGGAGCGGAGGCGTGCGTCATGCCGTCCGTCCCGGTCCCCGAGGAGCTGTCCGGATGGCCGACGGCGTGCATCACGAAGACGCCGAGGGCGAGCACGACGACGAGCAGCAGGTGCGCGAGGGCACCCCCACTCTCATCCCGCTCGTACGCATGACGTGAACCTCCCGCGAGGAGCGGAACGCCTGCCGAGGCAGGGTCGCCGGACCACGGGAGTCCGATGAGTCCCTACCGCGTCACTCCAGAAGATCGCCACCCATCGCGGCGGCGAGCCGCAGGTGCGGGGCGGCCTCGGCGGGGCGGCCCTGGCGCTCCAGCGTGCGGCCGAGCATCAGCCGGGCGTAGTACTCCACCGGGTCGCGGTCGAGGACGGCGCGGAGCTCGGTCTCGGCGCGGGAGAGCTGGGCGGAGTGGTAGTAGGCGCGGGCGAGCAGCAGCCGCTGGGCGGTCTGCTCCGGGTGCTCGGCGACCAGGCCGCGCAGGATGCGGGCCGCGGTCTGGTACTCCTTGGCCTCGAAGAACAGCTGGGCGCGGTCCCAGCGCTCGCCGGCCGTGCCGAACTCGTAGTACGTGTCGTTCACTTGCACTCCCTCGTCGCATCCCTACCCTGCCACCCGTAGGGGCGGCACTCCGGTCAACACGCGAGAGTAGTTGAACATTCCACTACTATTTCCGTGTGGAGACACCGGAGACACCCCCACCTCGTCCTCCGACAGGAATAGGTTGAGCGTCATGAGCAATCTTGATCGTCAGGCCGCCCTCACCGTCTGCGGCGGCCGCGGCTTCGTCGTCGCCGAGCCGGTCCGGGAACTCCTCAGCCCCCGCCATGTGCAGCTCGGCGAGTCGACCGAGGTCCGTCGCCTGCTCCCCAACCTCGGCCGCCGCATGGTGGGCGCCTGGGCCTTCGTCGACCATTACGGCCCCGACGACATCGCGGACGAGCCCGGCATGCAGGTCCCGCCGCACCCGCACATGGGGCTCCAGACGGTGAGCTGGCTCCACGAGGGTGAGGTCCTGCACCGCGACAGCACGGGCAGCCTGGAGACGATCCGTCCCCGCGAGCTGGGCCTGATGACCTCGGGCCGGGCGATCTCGCACTCCGAGGAGAGCCCGAAGTCCCACGCGCGCTACCTGCACGGCGCCCAGCTCTGGGTGGCGCTCCCCGACGCCCACCGCCACGTCGAGCCGCACTTCCAGCACCACGCGGACCTCCCGCAGGTCACCGCCGCCGGCCTCACGGCCACGGTCATCCTGGGCGAACTCGACGGCGCCGCCTCGCCCGGCACCACGTACAGCCCCCTGATCGGCGCGGACCTCGCCCTGACGGCGGGCACGGAGACGACCCTCCCGCTGGAGCCGGACTTCGAGTACGCGGTCCTGTCGATGTCGGGCGAGGCCCACGTCGACGGCGTCCCGGTCCTCCCCGGCTCGATGCTCTACCTCGGCTGCGGCCGCACGGAACTCCCTCTGCGCGCGGCCTCGGACGCGGGCCTCATGCTCCTGGGCGGCGAGCCGTTCGAGGAGGAGATCGTCATGTTCTGGAACTGGATCGGCCGCTCCCAGCAGGACATCGAAGAGGCCCGCGAGGGGTGGATGAACGGCACCAGATTCGGCGAGGTGAAGGGCTACGACGGCGACCCCCTCCCGGCCCCGGGACTCCCGGCGACCCCGCTGAAGGCACGCGGAAGGGTGCGCTGACCTGCTGGTTCTCGTGCTACGGAGCCCGGGGCGAGGTACAGGTGACCGCTGCCGGATGTTGACAGGACGTGGGCCGGCGCGGAGCCCGGGTGACGGCGTCGGCGAAGGCCGTCACCCGGTAGCGGCGTCCGATCTCAGTGCCGGGGCAGTCGTGGGTGCGCCCACACGGGCACGCTCGTTCCTCGTCCCGTCGACACCGAACCGCTCACGCCATTCCGCTCACGCCTGAGCGGACGAGGCCGGGAGCGTGGCAAGTTCGCTCAGGACGCGGGCCGCCGGCGCGGGGTCGACCAGCCACATCAGGTGGCTGCCCGCCAGTGTGCGGACGTCGTACGGGTTGTCAGGCGTCAGCTCGTTGCCTTCGCGGATCAGGCGGTCCTGGATGGCGAGAGGCAGGCTCGTGTCGTCGGTCAGGCGGATGTAGGTCTTCGGGATGCGGCCCCACGTCGTGGCCTGCGCCCGGTCGGCGGAGCCGCCGACGTCCAGGTTCTCGTCGGGCTGGAAGGTGTTGAGGAAGGTGAGGAACTGCTCGTCGGTGCCGTCGGCGAGGAAGGCCGCCTTGAACGCCGCGAGCGATTCCGGTTCCGCGGTGCGGAAGTTGACGCGGAGCAGGCCGAGGTCGGCGGGGTTCCCGGCCAGCGCCGAAGCGAAGGCGGCGGGGTCGACCGTGGCCATCTCCGGCTCGGCGTAGTAGTCGTTGGCATCGAGGTGGACCGGGCACCAGGCCGAGACGTAGACGATGCGGTCGATCAGATCCGGGCGCGCGTTGGCCGCGGCCGTGACCGTGATTCCGCCCCGGCTGTGGGCGACCAGGATCACGGGTCCGTTCCGCTTGGCCCGTTCGAGGATCCCGATCAGGTGTGCGACGTTGTCGGCGAGCGTGACGCCCTTGATCGAGCCGGGCGCGCCGGCGAGCCCAGCGGGGTCCTGCGGTGACTGATAGGCGCTCGTGAAAGTCGCCTGGAACCCGTGCCCGGGCAGGTCGACGGCGACCGAACGGTGCCCGAGGAGCCCGAGTTCGGCCTGAAGGGGCGCGAAGGAGAAGGAGTTCGCGAAGGCTCCGTGAACCAGTACGAAAGTCGGCTGCATCTGTGTACTCACTTTCCGGCCGCCGCGGTTCGGCGTCGGCCATGACGTCCAAGGATTCACATGGTGTGGCGGAAACGGGCTTGCAGGCAGCCCTACGGATCGGTCCGATGTCCGGCGCAGGACCAGGCAGAGGAAGCCGAAGCTGTCCCGGTATCCGTGCAGCCACTGCGAACGCTGGGCGGTGGCCGTCTCCCGTACCTGTGCGCTAGCCGGATCGGCAGGGTGGTCCAGAGCCCATGAGGCCAGCGAGCCCCAGCAGGCCCACTCGTAGGCGTCCAGCTCACTGCGGGTGCTGACATGGCCGTGGACAGGGGTCCATCCGTCGGCGACGACGCGGTCCACCGTGGTCGCCAGGTCGGCGAGGTCACCGAACATCTCGACGGCCGCCGGCGAAGGGGCACCGTCCCAGAACGACTCACCGATCAGAACGCGGCCTCCGGGAGCCAGGTGCTTGCGGGCTGCCGCGAGGGTGGGGAGAAGACCGCCGAAGGCATGCGTGGCGCCGACGCTGATCACCAGGTCGAACGGGTGTGGAGAGCCGAAGTCCGCGGCCTCCTGCCGGTGGAGGACCAGACGCTCGTCGACTCCGAGTTCGCTCGCTGCCCGGCGGGCCTGGGTCAGGGCGACTTCGGAGACATCGACGCCCTCGGCGTGCAGGTGCGGGCGGGTCGCCAGGGCACGCAGAAGCCACTCCGCCGTGCCGCATCCGAGGTCGAGCACTCGCTCGTCGCCCCGCGGGAGGCCGCGTTCGAGCAGCCGGCTGACGGAGTCGTCGTCGAGCGGAGACTTTATGGGGTGGTCGGCATGGGCGATCACGGATATCTGTTCGCGGCTCATCGGCGCAGCATGGTCCGTGTCGAGGAGCAGCTTCGCGGCCACCGCCGTCCCGTCGGTGCGGATCGTGCCGGCCACGGCCTTCGCCCGTGCCTCCGTCTCGGGGGTCAGTGCCGTCCTGAGTGCGGCCGACAGGGACTCGAAGGTCGGGGTCGGGCCGTCGTGCGCCGCGCCGATGCCCAGTTCGGCCACGCGGGTGGCCCAGTGCGGCTGGTCCACGAACTGGGGCACCACCACCTGGGGTGCACCGGCTCGGGCGGCGGTGGTCGTGGTGCCCGCGCCGCCGTGGTGCACGACGGCCGCGACCCGGCGGAACAGGAACTGGTGGTTGACGTCGCCGACGGCGAAGCAGTCCTCCGCGTCGTCCACCAGGCCAAGGTCTGCCCACCCGCGGGAGACGAGCACGCGGCGGTTCTGCGCGCGGGCCGCCTCGACGGTTGTCCGGGCGACGTCGGCGGCTGTGCTCATGGGCATGCTGCCGAAGCCCACGTACACCGGTGGGGTGCCGGCGTCCAGGAACGCCTCCAGATCGGCGGGCAGGGGGCGTTCGTCGGGCAGGATCCACGCGCCGGTCTGCACGAGGTCGAGGTTGGTCAGTTGCTGCCACGGGCCCAGGACCGGGTCCACCGCCAGCCACGGCCGTTCGGTGAAGACGTGGTCGCGGACGTCGTCCACCGGCGCGAGGCCGATCGCCGCGCGGTGGGCGTTGAGGGGCTGGAGGTAAAGGGCGTTGACCTTCTGGGCGTCCAGGTCCCACAGGGCCTGGTTGTCGGTCATGTCGGGCGGAACCGGCGGGCCGGGCCGCGGCGACGGTCGGTAGTGCGCGGAGGGCATCTCGAACGGGTGGAAGCCCGCGTACACGTAGCGGATGCCCAGCTTCTCGGCCACCGAGCGCGCGCCGGCCGGCATCAGACCGCTCGCCACCAGCACGTCACAGCCCTCGGCCGCCTTGCCGACCGTTTCGAAGTGCGCGGCGACCAGCTCGGCCGCGAACGCGGCCGCGTCCGACGGCGGCGCTCCCGTCCGCAGCGCGCGCACGTCCCGTCCGAAGGGCACCAGTTCCGCGCCGACACCGGCCAGCAGTTCCGCGAACTCCTCGTCCGGCGGTGCGCACACGCGTACCTCCGCGCCCAGATTCCGCAACTGCGCCGCGAGTCCTGCCAGCGGCGCGATGTCGCCGCGCGATCCGTAGGCCATCAACAGCACACGCATTTCGTGAATCTCCTGATTCCGTGGTTTCTTGGCCAGGCCGACCGTCCTCAGGTACGACCCCGTGGCGAAGGATCCAGTGGGAGCGATCAGCTGTGTCTCCTGAGTCACTGAGCCCAGGGCAGTTCACGGGTGCCCTGGGTGCCGGGAACGGAGGCGACCCCGTCGGCGCGCATGGAGACGTGGGCCTCGGCCTGTTCCGGGGCGTGGATCCGGCGGACCAGGTCCGGCGGCAGGATCAGGGTCTGACCGGCCACGACCTTCTCCGTACGGCCGTCGCAGGTCACGTCGAGCGAGCCTGCCGTGACCGTCCAGACCTGTTCGCGGCTGATGGAGTGCTCGGGGCCGGTGGCTCCGGCGTCCATCGTGACCGTCCAGGTGCTGAGTTCGGTGCTGCCGCGGCTGGGGGCGGCCAGGCCGGTCATGGTTGCGTTCGGGGAGGCGGTGACGTGTTCGGTGGAGGGAGTGATCACGACCACGGCGGCGCTCTCGTCGTTGTCGGCCGGATCGGCGTCGGGGGCTGCCGCCCATTCGACGAGCTGGACGACGACTCCGTTGGGGTCGGTCATCTGGAACAGCCGCTCGCCCCAGGGCTCTTCGCGCAGGGGCATGGTGATGGGGGCGCCGGCCGCGCGCAGCCGGGCCTCCTCCGCCGCGAGGTCGGTGACGGTGAGGGCCAGGATCAGGCCGGCCGCCCGCTGGTCGCGCTGCTCGGGCGGGAGGACGTCCGTACCTCGGCGGAGCAGGACGACGTCGACGGCGGCGTCCCCGCGGGTCAGGGAGGCGAAGCCGTCGTCGGCCATGGCCACCTGGTAGCCGAGGTGGGTGCGGAGGAAGTCGCGGGAGGCGTCCACGTCGGCGACGGTCAGGGAGAGGGTGGAGGCGGAGACGTTCATGAGAGCACCTTTTCGAAGTGGGTGATGCCGAGTCCGGAGTCGAAGGATCGTGTGCTGACGGGGGCGAAGACTGTCGGAGTGAAGGGGCCGTGCTCCTTGGACAGGGAAATGAGTGCGGGAACGGGGATCAGGCGGCGGGCACGTCGAGCTGGAACTCGCGCGTGCGCCGGTAGGAGCGGAACCCCAGTTGGTGGTTGACGGCCAGCATGTGGACGTTGTCGTCGGCGTTGTCCGTCTCGATCTCGACGACACCGGCGTGCTCGGCGCGCAGCCGCCGCACCATGGCGGCCTTGACCCACAACCCCAGCCCGTGGCCGCGGTGTCCGGGCACGACCGCCGTGTCGTACTGCTGGGCGCGCGGCGCCGCGCCCCGGGGGAGCAGGATCTCGGTGTAGCCGGCCATGGTGCCGTCGTCGTGGACGGCGGCGATGGTCAGCAGGGTGTCCCCGCGGTCGGCGACCACCTTGCCCATGGCGCGGACGCGGTCGGCGTCCCAGGCCACGTTGCCGTAGTCCAGGTCTCCGACGGGCATGTCGTTCATCGCGTTCTTGGCCGCGGCGAAGGCGTCGGCGAGGTCGTCGGGCACCGTTCCGGTCCAGCCGGTCAGCCGGTAGCCGGGGTGCTCGGCGTCGGCGATCCGGCGCAGACCGGCCGCGTCCATCTCGTCGAAGCGCAGCATGAGGTGATCCAGGGTCAGTGCCCTGCGGAAGCCCGACCGTTCGCTGAAGGCCTCGCCCGGGCTGTCGGCCGCGGCCGCGACGATCAGGCTGCGCCGGCCCTCGGCGCGGCAGGCTGCCACGACCGCCGACAGCAGGCGGGAGCCGGTGCCCAGGCGGCGGTGCGCGGGGTCGACGTGGAGTTCCAGTTCGGCCAGGTGTTCCTGGCCCGCGGAGGTGAACAGCCGCAGGCCGGCGACGCCGACCGGGACGCCGTCCGCACCGGTGGCCAGCCAGGTCAGCCGGCGGCTGCCCAGAGCGGGCTTGGTGAGCTGGGCGTGGATCTGTCCGGGGTCGGGGGTCGGTGAGCCGGGCAGGTCGTGGGCCGTCGAGGCGGCGACCACCTGATGCCACGCGAGGGCCTCGGCGGCCGAAACGTCCTGGAGCGGATTGAGGTGTACTGATGTGGGCACGGTGTTGGCCTTCGTGGTCGAGTCGGTCGTACGTCGGGATGGCGCGAGGGCGTGCACTCGTCGTTCTTTCAGTCGGTGTGCCGCACGAGCGGCCAGTCGATGTCGACACGGGCGGCCGTGGCGAGGTAGTTGGTGAACACGTTGAGGGCGACATGGGCGACGACCTCGACGATCTGCCCGTCGGACAGGCCGGCGCGCCGGGTCGCGGCCAGCAGCTCGTCGGTAACGGTTCCGCGGTCACGGACCATCACGGCGGCCAGATCCAGGACTGCGGCGGCCCAGGGGTCGTCGGCCTTGCCCCGGCGTGCGCGGGTGGCCTCGGCCGTACTCAGCCCGGCCATCTTGGTCCCGCGGAACGCATGTACGGACAGGCAGTAGTCGGACCCGTTCTCCTGCGCCACCAGCAACGCGATGCTCTCGCGCACGTCCGCCGACAGGGTTCCCTCCGCGCTCAGGGCGGTGACGACGCCCACGTAACCCTTCAGTACGGCCGGGCTGTTGGCCATCACCCTGGCCAGGTTGGGGATGACCCCCAGGGCCTGGTGCGTGGCGGTGAACAGAGCGGCGGCTTCACCGCTCGCGATCTCCGGTTCAACGGTGTGGAGTGCTGACATGCCGGTAACCATGCAGGTTGATCTTGATACATTCCCGATGCTTCTTCGATGCACGCGATGGCGACCCCTGGAGTGACGGCATGCGGTTCACGATCCTCGGCCCGGTGGAGGCCGTGGCTCCCGGTTCGGACGCGCCCGGCCTGGCGCCCCGTCATCGCGCGGTGCTCGCCTACCTGTTGCTGCATGCCGGGGTCGTGATCAGTACGGACCGCCTGATCGACGCGATGTGGGGGCCGCTGCCGCCGGATTCCGCCCGCGCGCAGATCCAGACCACGATCGCCGCGATCCGACGGATGCTGCGCGCTTCAGAAGCCGACCGGATGCTGGCCACGCGGCCGGCCGGGTACGTGATCAACCCCGAGCCAGGACAACTCGATCTGGACGAGTTCACCAGCCTGATCGCCAAGGCACCGGCCGTCTCTGACGACCCGGGGGACAGCGCGGACCAGATACGTGCCGCGCTGGCGCTGTGGCGGGGAGAGCCGCTGGCCGACATCACCGCCCATTACGTCCAGAGCGCCAGAGCACGTCTGAACGGGCAGCTGCTGACCGCCGTCGAGCGGC
This sequence comes from Streptomyces sp. P9(2023), assembly GCF_032436795.1. NCBI lineage: Bacteria > Bacillati > Actinomycetota > Actinomycetes > Kitasatosporales > Streptomycetaceae > Streptomyces > Streptomyces sp. P9(2023). The sequence continues at coordinate 529,610 of NZ_JAUPWM010000001.1, read as the reverse complement.
TGGCCGAGCTGGAACTGGCCCGGGGACGGCACGACGACCTCATCGACGAGCTGTCCGCACACGCGGCGGCCAACCCCTTGCGGGAACGGCTCTGCTGCCAGCTGATGCTCGCCCTGCACCGCGCCGGACGCCAGACCGACGCGTTGGACGTGGCAAGAACCTTGCGGGCGACCCTGGCCGAACAGCAGGGACTGGACCCCGGCCACGCGTTCAGCAAGCTCGAACAGGACATCCTGCGGGACGCCCCCGATCTGCGGCCGCCGGTCACCGCGCCGACGAAGCCGCAGGGGAGCAACTTCCTGCCTTACGACGTCCCGGACTTCACCGGACGCGAAGGTGAGCTCGACGGGCTGATCCGCCTGTGGTCGGGCAACAACGGCGGTGTCGTGACGATTTCGGCGATCGACGGGATGGCCGGGGTCGGCAAGACGACGCTCGCGGTCCACGCGGGGCACCGCCTCGCGGACCAGTTCCCGGACGGACAGCTCTTCGTCGACCTGCAGGCGCACACCGCCGGTCAGGCACCGCTCGACGCCGGTGCCGCGCTCGAGATCCTCCTGGGCCAACTCGGCCTGCCCGCCCAGCAGATACCCGCGTCGGTCGCCGATCGCGCGGCGCTGTGGCGGTCCGAACTCTCCGGCCGTCGGGTGCTGGCCGTACTGGACAACGCCCTCGGCGCCGACCAGGTACGCCCGTTGTTGCCCGGGGCCTCCCGCGCCCTCGTCCTGATCACCAGTCGCCGACGGCTGACCGACCTGGACGGGGCCCACGCCCTCTCCCTGGACGTGCTGCCCGCCGCGGACGCCGTGGAGTTGTTCACGGCGATCGTCGGCGAACGGGCGGCCGCCGAACCCCTGGCCGTCCTCGATGTCCTGCAGTTGTGCGGATTCCTGCCGCTGGCCGTCCGCATCGCCGCCGCCCGCCTGCACCATCGCCCCCGGTGGACCGTCGCGTATCTGGCCGACAGGCTCCGCGACCAGCGCCGCAGACTCTCCGAGCTGGCCACCTCGGAGCGAGGAGTGGCAGCGGCGTTCACGCTGTCCTACGAGCAGCTGACTCCGGATCAGCAACGCATGTTCCGGCTCCTGGGGCTCCAACCGGGCCGCGATGTCAGCCCCGAGGCGGCATCGGCGCTGGCCGACCTTCCGCTCGACGAGGCCGAGACGCTCCTGGAAGACCTCCTGGACGCCCACGTCCTGTCCCAGCACCAGCTCGGTCGCTACACCTTCCACGACCTGCTGCGCGAACACGCCCTCGCCACCGCGGCCGCCGAGGAACCCCCCAACGCCCGGCGCGAGGCCCTCGGCCGACTGTTCCACCACTATCTCCACACCGCGAGCACGGCCATCGACCACCTCTACCCCCAGGGCAAGGGCCGCAGGCCACGCATCCCCGCGCCGGACACCCCGGCCTCGTCGCCCCCACAGGACGAGGCCGAGGCGATCACCTGGCTGGACAGCGAACGCGCGAACCTCATGGCGACCGGCCAGTACGCGGCCGAGCACGACTGGCTCCCGCACACCAGCCAACTGGCCGCCACCTTGCACCGCTATCTGCTGGGCCACGCCCACCAGGCCGACGCGCTGGTCCTCAGCGGCCTGGCACTACGAGCCGCTCGCCGGAGCGGCGACACAGCCGCCGAAGCCCGCACGCTCATCGATCTCGGCCAGGTGCACTTCTGGTGGCACGGCGCCTACGAGCAGGCGGCCGAGCACTACCGGCACGCCCTGGACCTTTCGCGGGGGATCGGCGACCAGGGCGCAGCGGCCGGCGCACTGCAGGCCCTCGGCGCCGTCTCCACACGGCGACGGGAATACGACCAGGCCCACGACCACTGCGCGCAGGCCCTCGTACTCTTCCGCGAGCTCGGCGACCGCGGTGGCGAAGCAAGATGCATGACCGACCTCGGCATCGTCCACGAACGCCAAGGACGGTACGAGGACGCCCACGAGCACCACCGGCAAGCGCTGCACGTGCACCGCGAGACGGGATCCCGCATCGGCGAGACCGTCGTGCTGAACAACATCGGGCTGCTGTACCAACGGCAGGGCCGCTACGACGAGGCCCGGCGCCATCACCACCAGGCCCTGGAGCTGAGCCGCAGGTTCGACTTCCCCGGAGACGAGGCCGAGTCTCTCAACGCCCTTGCGGAAGCCGCCCGTTCCATGGGCGACCTCACCCAGGCCGCGACCGAACACGACAGCGCTCTGACCCTCGCCCGCGAGTTCAGCTACCGCCCCGAGCAGGCCCGCGCCCATGACGGCCTGGCGCGCGTCCACCGCGACCTCGGCCGCATCGACCTCGCCCACGACCACGCCCGACAGGCTCTTGACCTCTACACCGCCCTCGCCGTCCCCGAGGCCGACGAGATCCGCACCTTCCTCACCGGGCTGCCGCCGGCCGCGAACGTCGCAAAGTTGTCGGCATCGTCGTGAGGACCACCGGTGGCGGCCGTCGATGCGGGCTCGTGGGATGGTCGCGCTACCCGTGCGGTTCTGACTTGGGGTGTGTGCTCGGCGCGGTCAGGCGGCGGGCTTGCCGGGCTGATCGTGGGTGGCGCAGTGGATTCCGCCGCCGCCCGAGGCGATGGTGTCGATCTGCACCTGGACGATGTCCCGCTGCGGGAAGTGCTCCTGGAGGATGGCCTTCGCCCGCGCGTCGGACTTCCGGTCGCCGAACTTCGGCAGGAACACCGAGTCGTTGGCGACGTAGAAGTTGGCGTACGTGGACAGGAAGTCGTCGCCCTCGCCGGTGATCCGGTCGGGGTCGGGCTGAGACAGGTCGATGATCTCGAAGCGCCGGCCCCGCGCGTCGGTCGCCTTGCCGAGCACCGACCGGGCCTGGTCGGCCGAGCGGGACCAGGAGTCCGGGGGCGTACCGGGGAACGCCTGGTCGAGCAGGACCACGCCGGGCGCGACGAAGCGCACGAGGCTGTCCACGTGCGCGTCCGTGATGTCCTCGCCGCGGACGCCCGCCAGCCAGATCACCTTCTCCATGCCGAGGGTCTCGACGAGCTCGTCCTCGATCTGGTCCCGGCTCTTCCCGCGGTTCCGGTTGTCGTTGACGATCGAGCTCTCGGTGATGAGGAGAGTGCCCTCGCCGTCGGTCTCGAAGGAGCCTCCCTCGGCGACGAGCGGTGCCTGTTCGCGGGGGACGCCGTACTTGGCGAGCAGCTTGCGGCCCACCTGGGCGTCGTTGGTGTGCTCCTGCTTGTTGCCCCAGCCGTTGAAGTTGAAGTCGACTCCGACCACCTCACCGCCCTCCTCGACGAAGACGGGGACGGTGTCGCGGGTCCACAGGTCGTCGACGGCGAGCGGGATGACCTCGACCTGACTGCCGCAGGCCCGCTGGGCCGCCGCCACCTGTTCCGGGCGGGCCATCATCACGACCGCCTCGTACTCCCCGACGGCCCGTGCGATGCGGGCGATGTCCTCCCGTACGTAGGGCAGGTCGTCCTCCCAGACGGAAGCGAGCGCGGGCCAGGACATGAACGTACGGGTGTGGCTCTCCCACTCGGCGCCGAGGCGGCGCTCGCCGTCCGGGGCCGCGGTGCGGGCGGGGGCGGTGGCCGTCCCCCCGGCGGCGGACTGCTGGGGTCCGCAGGCGGTGGCGCCGAGGCCGAGGGCGGCGCCGATTCCGGCGAAGGCGCGCAAGGCGGTACGGCGGGAGGGGAGGAGGTGGGACACAGTGTGCTCCGATCGTGGGCTGGCGAGACTATCCGGCGGCGGCAGGCGGCAGGCGGCAGGCGGCAGGCGGCAGGCGGCAGGCGGATCGCGGTGACGCGGCGCGGGCGAAATCGCGGGCCGTGGCTTCACGCGGGTGGCGGCCGTGGAGACGGCGGAGGCCGGTGGCGTGAGTGGGGGTGGCCGTGGATATCACTGTGACACTGACTGAAGTTTCAGTCAAGCTGCTCGGTGACTCATACGGCTACGACAGTCACGGCGCACGCGGTGCGCGGCTCCAGCGAGCCCAGGTCCAGGCCCTCAACCTCCGCCTCGATCGCGCCCCGCATCAGCTCCGCGGCGTGTCCCGCGGGCACCAGCCCGATGAGCCAGCGGGTGCTGAGGCCCTCCAGGAGGACGGTCAGTCGCTCGGCCGCGCAGACGAGGGCCGGGGCGGGGGCCGTCGGATCGACGCGGCCGAGCAGGTCCGCGATCTCCCGGACCCATTCATGGCTCGCCCGTGCCAGCTCCTCCCGTAGCTCCGGTTCGAAGACGGCACTGGCCCGCAGCTCGCCCCAGGCCGTGCTGTTCTCGCGCACCTCGGGGGTGTCGCGCAGTTCGAGGAGGAGCCTGTGCTGAAGCTCCTGGGCCGGGTCCTCGGCAGCCGCATCCTGCGCTGCGGTGTACCGCTCCGCGCGGTCGCCGATGAAGCGCAGTGTGTGGCGCAGCAGGCCGGCGCGGTCGCCGAAGTGGTAGTAGACGAGGGGCTTGGAGACGTGCGCCTCGGCGGCCAGCTCCTCCACCCGCAGGCCGCGTACCCCGTGGTGGGCGATCACTCGCGCGGCGGCCTTGAGGATCGCCGTCTTTCGGTCCTTCACCTGCACTCCTCTGCTCCTCGGCTGACTCGCATGCACGCACGCATATTGACTGAAACTTCAGTCAACACGCAGTCTGGCCGACGGCGCGGCCGACGATCCGGATAGGGTTCGTGACATGGCATCTCGCAGTACTCAGATCCTGGAAGCGGCAGCCCGGGTGATCGCCCGGCGCGGGGTCCGCGGGCTCCGCGTGGAGGAACTGGCCGAAGAGGCCGGGGTCTCCACCGGTCTGATCTACTACCACTTCAAGGACCGCACCGGCATCCTCCGCCACACGTTGGAGTTCATCAACGACCGCGCCGAGCGGTACACCACGGCGCAGGGCGGCGAGGCGGAGCCGCCGAGCCCCCGCGAGGAGCTCGACCAGGTTCTGCTCCTGGAGCTCCAGGAGACCCCGGAGGTACGGGAGAACAGCACGGCCTGGGGCGAGCTGCGGGCGAGTGCCGTCTTCGATCCCGTCCTGCGCGAGGACCTCGCCCGGGCGACCCTGGTGTGGGTGCAGGAGGTGGCCGCGCTCCTGGGCCAGGTGCAGCCGATGGCGCCGGCGGTCGCGCTCGCCGCGGCGGCCGAACGGCTCACGGCTCTGCTGGAGGGCCTGAGCATGCGCTGGCTGAGTGGCGGCCTCGCGATCGACCACGCGCGCACGCTCATGTCGGAAGCCGTCGAGGTGGAGCTGGCCCGGCTGCGGCAGCCGTAGGTCAGGTTCCGGGAGCGTTCCGGGAGCCCCGCCGCTCTCTCCCCTGCGCAGAGCCACGGTGAGGCGCGCCCCATCTGTTGACTGAAATTTCAGTCAGCGCCACAGTGTGGCCACCATCGCAGGGGAGAAGGAAGCACCCATGCCGCTGACACCCACCGAGCGGGACCGCCTGTTGCTGTTCACCGCCGCCGAACTCGCCCGGGCCCGCCATGCGCGCGGTCTACGGCTCAACGTCGCCGAGGCGACCGCGTTCATCGCGGACACGGTCTGCGAGGCCGCCCGTGACGGGCTCCGCCTGGCCGCCGCGATCGAGCGGGGCCGGTCGGTCCTGAGCCCGGACGACGTGCTGCCCGGCGTCGTCGACGTGGTCACCGAGATCCAGGTCGAGGCCGTCTTCGACGACGGCACCCGGCTCGCCGCCATCGCCGAGCCCTTCGGGGCGGCCCAGGACCGGAACGACGACGCCCCCGGCGCCGTACTGCCCGGCCCGGAGGTCGATCCAGGGCCCGAACCGGTCGTCACGCTCAGAGTGCACAACACGGCCACGGTCCCGGTCAGCGTCACCTCGCACTTCCACTTCTTCGAGGCCAACCCCCGGCTCGACTTCGACCGGGCCGCCGCCTACGGGACGCGGCTTGCGGCCCCGGACTCCGTACCGCGCCCCGGCTGGAACCCGGACCGGATCGCGGCGGCCCGCCAGGAGCTGTCGTCCGCGCAGTCCTCGCAGGAACCCCCACACAGGAGGCAGAAGTGACCCGAGCCCTGAACAGACGAGGTTTCCTGGTCGCGGCCGGAGTGACCGCCGCAGGCGCCGCCCTGGCCACCACCACCCAGGGTTTCGCCCGTGCATCCGCCGCCGCCGGTACGTTCCGCGTCCCGGTCGAGGACGTCCGCCACACCCGTACGTGGATGGCCTGGCCGGACAGCACGTCCATCTGGGGCGGCAAACTGAGCGGAGTCCAGGCGGACATCGCCCTGATCGCCCGTACGGTCGCGAAGTACGAACCTGTCGTCATGTGCGCCAACCCCGGCAGCGCCGCCAAGGCCCGCTCGATGTGCGGCTCGTCGGTCACTGTCATCACGTCCATCCCCGTCGACGACTGCTGGACGCGTGACAGCGGGCCGGTCTTCCGTACCGACGGTGCCGGCGGCCTGGACGCCGTGGGCCTCAACTTCAACGGCTGGGGCAACAAGCAGGCCCACGCCAAGGACGCCCTGGTGGCCGGGCGGATCGCCGCCTGGGTCGGCGTCCCGTTCAGCCGCGCCGACCTGGTGGGCGAGGGAGGCGCGGTGGAGCAGGACGGCGCCGGAACGCTGATGGCCACCCGCAGCAGCCTGGTGAACCGCAACCGGAACCCCGGAATGTCGGAGCGTCAGATCGAGGCGGCGATGTGCGCCGCGTACGGCGCCTCCAAGGTGATCTGGTTCGACGGCGTCCGCGGCCAGGACATCACCGACGACCACGTGGACGCCACGTCCCGCTTCCTGGCCCCGGGGGAGGCGCTGGTCCAGATGCCCCTCGCCACGGACACGGACGCCTATGCCCGAGACGCCCGCCAGCAGTACAGCATCCTGTCCACCCCGACGACCGCCACCGGTCTCCCCATGGACGCGATGCGCCTCCAGGGCCCGGACTACGACAGGATCCGCTCCACCAACCGGGACTTCCTGGCCTCCTACGCCAACTTCTACCTCTGCAACGACGCCGTCATCAGCGCCCACTTCGGCGATACGAAGGCGGACGCGGCGGCGAGGGCGACCCTGGCCCGCCTCTACCCGGACCGCGTCATCGAACAGCTCGACATCGACCGCCTGGGCACGGGCGGCGGCGGCATCCACTGCGTCACCCAGCAGCAGCCCGCCGCGTAGCTCCGTCCGGGCCCTGGTCCGGGCACCGGGCACCGTCACGCCTGACGGTGCCCGGGCCGACCGGTGATCAGTCGTCGTCCCCCGCGCCGGCCAGGGCTGTGGTGATCAGGCGGGTGGCGAAGTCCTGGTCGTCGGTGAGTCTGTTGATGTGCTCCGCGAGCAGGAAGACCGTGGCTTCCAGGGGGTTCATCTCGGTGCTGGTCCAGCTCCCGTACTGCTTGCGCCACAGGCTGGGGCTCAGGCCGGTGCCCGCCGCGATGACCAGGGCCGCCATGGTCGGGATGGCCTCGGGGCGGACGCTCTTGGGCATCGCGCGCAGCATGGCCACGAGGTCGGGCACCACGTACTCGATGACGTCCCTCTCGTGGTCCTCGTACGCCGCACGCAACCAGCTCATGAACATGAAGACGAGCGTGCACGCGCCGTCGAGCACGTCGCGGGCTCCCTTGGGGCCCAGGGACGCGGCGAACTGGTCGACCAACTCCTGCGCTTCGGGGTCGCTCTTGGTTCTGCCGTCGTAGATGGCCTTGAGCCGGGAGTCGATCATCATGAGCGCCGCATCCACGTCGCCGACGGGGGCGTACCGGGGGTCGCAGGGCGATGACACAGATTGCCTCCTCACGTGACCGCGCGGCGGACGGCGCGGCCTGTCCGCCGCACGGTAGACCGCCGAACGGACGGGGGTCCGGCGAATGCAGGAGGGAGGACACCTTCGGGTGGCCGCCCGCCGATTCGACCGTCCCCGGCGGACGAGGGCGCCGGCCCGGTGGGGGTGGCCCGTCGGGCCGGCGCCGATGGGGGTGACGTCAGCAGGCGTCGACCCACTGGTGCGACGAGACCTTGTCGTTGACGAGTTCGCCCTTGCCCGCGCCTTCGCCGAAGAACCTCAGGCCGGAGAGGCCGAGGTCGTGAATGGAGTGGCCCTGGTGGAGGCAGACCCACGAGCCGGTCCAGTCCACGCCGTAGAAGACCTTCACGTCCTCTTCGGGGCCCGGGTATCCGTTGTTCCAGATGTCCGAGACCTTGTTGCGGCAGCCGGCCCAGTTGGCGTTCTCCGTGTCCCACTTGCAGTGGATGCCGCCCGCGTGGGGGTTCTCCCTGGGGTTGGTGCTCGCGGCGGACGCGCCGCGCACGGGGCGTCGGAGTCGCGGCGCCGGGGGCCGGGGACCACGGCTGGAGGAGAGCGACGGTCGTGGCTCCGAGGACGAAGCCGAGCGCCGAGCCTGCCACGGCCCAGACCGTGTGACAGCCGGTCAGGAGGTGACGGCGCGGCGGGGCTCCGTCACCTCCGGGTTCACCTCCTTGAGGCCGGTGCCCTGGACCGGCCCCCGCTGGCTCCGGTCCGCGGCCTCCCACAGATGCCGGAAGTCGGCCGGGTCGCCGTCGAGGGCCTTGCACAGGTCGCGCACCGTCGCCCACGGGGGCACGGTGGTGCCGCGGAAGTACCGGGACAGCGACGAGTCGCTGATGCGCACACTCGTTTCGAGAGAGCGCAGTGTGCATCCCGAGCGCCGCTGGAGGTCGCGCGGCGCACGGCCCAACGCGCGGGCCGGTTCCTCGTCGTCAGGCCGGTCGGCAGCCATGATGGCGTCCTTCTGTTCCGGGCCGCAGATGATGTGCGGTCAACCGGCCCCGCAGGAGGGGCGCATGGTGTTGTAGCAGGTCAGAACGGTCAGAACCCTCGAGCGCGGCGGATCTTGGGGGCAACCGGGACCACTCTCCAGATGGATGTCAGGGCAACCTGTTGACGTAGAGGTCTCGGGGCCTGGGAGCAGAACTGCGGGTTCTGGAAGGGCAGCACCGGCTGACGGCGAGGGGACCGCTCACCGTGACAGCGCGCTCCCCGAGCCCGGCACCTCTTCGCCCGTCCGCGGCGGCGCGATCTCGCGGCGCGGGAGGAGCAGGGGAGTGGCCAGGAGGAGGACCCCGGCGGCCGCGAGCGCGATGCGGGGACCGGTGAGGGCGGCCAGCAGACCCCAGCCGGCGGTCAGGGCCGCGATGGCGGCGCTGCCGCTGACCGACCAGGCGGCAAGGGTGCGGGCGAGCCGGTCGGGGTCGCTGTGGGTGAGCCGGTAGGTGGCAAGGACCGGGTTGAACAGACCGCAGCAGGTCACCAGGCCGAACTGGAGGACCATGATGAGGACGATCCCCGGGACGCCGGGCTGGGCGAAGGCCAGCCCCAGCGGCCAGCACGCGCGCAGCGTTCCGGCGGTGCGGAGCACCCTGTGCCGCCCGAACCGGGTCACGAGCCGGTGCGCGAGACGTGAGCCGACGAGGCCGCCGATGCAGGGGACCGCGAACACGAGACCGTACTGCCAGGGCGCCAAGCCGAGATCGCGCAGCAGGAGGAGGGCGAGCAGCGGCTCGGTGGCCATGATCAGGCCGTTGACCGTGATCGCGTTGAGGAACAGCGGGCGCAGCGTGGGGTGGCCACGGATGTGCCGCCACCCCTCGAACAGATCGCGTCCGCACAGCTTCGGGCCGGTGGGACGTGGCGGTTCCGGTTCCGTCCCGCCGATCGAGCGGACGCCCAGGGCCGAGAGCAGATAGCTGACGGCGTCGGTCAGCACGGTCGCCACCGGGCCGAACCCGAGCGAGGTGCCGTACGTGCTGACGGCGTACGCGGCCCACAACCGCCCGAACCGCGGCCCCAGCTTCCGCCCGCGTGCGGTACTTGCCGTGCGTGCGGTACCTGTCGTACTCCCGCTGTCGGCGTTCACGAGGCGTCCTTGAGGAGGAACCCCGCCGCGCCGGCCCGCAGCGGCCCGTACACGTACGCGTCGATGAGCACCCGGAAACCGCCTCGGAGCAGAGGCTGGTCGTCGGCGACGAGGACCCGGATCGGTTCGGTCACGCGGGCGTCTCCTTCCGGCTCATGGCCATGGTGTGCGCGGGTTCGGCCGGAGGCGGGCCGCTACACGGAATCCGGCGCCGGTGCGGGGACCGGTCGTCGAAGTCCCGCCGTACATCATCACGCGCTCGCGCATCCCCACCGGCCGGTGCCCGCCGCCCCCTCTGTCCGGAACGATCACGCGTGCTCGGCTACGTGGCGTCGGCGCCCGAGCGGGCGCGTACGCCCTCAAGGAGCGTGGTCAGATAGCGGCGGGCGGTCTCGGTGCGGGCGGCGGGAGCGCTGTGGACGTTCGCGGCGTAGGCGACTCCGCACATGAGCGGGACGAGGTCGCCGGAGGTCAGGTCGGGGCGTACGACCCCGGCCGCACGGGCCCGTTCGAACAGGCGGCCGCCGACCGACCGCAGCGTCCCCTTCAGCTCGGTGGTGCGTGCCAGGGCGTCCGTGTGCGCGGCCGTGACCGTGGTCAGGGACGCGTCGGTGACCTGCGCCTCGATCGTGCGGGTCAGAAAGCCGGTGAGCGCGCGCCACGGATCGTCCTCGGTCAGCGCCTGTTCGCCGTGGGCGGTCAGCGCCTCCAGGGCGGGCGTGGCGACGGTCTCCAGGAGCGCCTCGGGGGTGGGGAAGTGACGGTAGACCGTGCCCACGCCCATGCCGGCGCGGCGCGCGACGTCGTTGAGCTGGAGGGGGATGCCCTCGTCGACGAGGTCGCGGGCCACGGCGACGATCCGTTCCCAGTTGCGGGCGGCGTCCTTGCGCAGGGGAGCGGTCGACATGGGAGAAGTCTAACTGGATAGCTCATCCGGCTTGCCGGGGTGACGGGTGCGACGGGCACGCCGGATGAGCCTGCCGCTTCCTCGGTGCCGTCACACGGCCGTGAGCGGTGCGAGGTGCTCGCTGAGGCGGCGCACGGCTTCGGCGACGCGGGGATCCGTCGCCGCGCGGAAGGGGGCGACGGGTTGCGCCCGTGGGCCGACCATGACGCCCGTACGGCCGGTCAGCGAGCCGTCGGTCGCCGCGAAGACCGACGGCCTGGCCGCCACCGACGCCGGACCCGAGGTCGAGCGCTCGAACCTCCGCCGGACCAGCGGCCAGATCAGCCGCAGCCCCGGTGAGACGATCTTCGGGTCGTTCAACGTGCCGTCGGTCATGTCGGTCGCGGCGCCGCCCGGGTCAGCCGCGAAGACCGAGACGCCCGAGCCGTCGAGCCGGTCGGCCAGCTCCAGCGTGTAGGCGAGGTTGGCGAGCTTGGCGCGGCCGTACCAGTGGAAGCCGTAGTAGCCGCCGGGCGGCTCGACCGTGTCGAAGACGCGCTTGGCGACCCCGATCGCGCCCGAAGTGACGTTGACGATCCGGCTCGGCGCGCCGGCTCGCAGCGCGGGCAGCAGGAGTTCGGTCAGGAGGTACGGCGAGAGGTGGTTGACGGCGAAGGTCGCCTCGATCCCGTCGACCGAGTCCCGCCGGTCCGGGAACATCGCCCCGACGTTGTTGACCAGTACCGCCAGTGGGCCGTCGGCGGCGATCCGCTCGGCGAGCGCGCGGACCGCGTCGAGCGAGGCGAGGTCGGTGGCCAGGAACCGGGCCGGGTACGCCGGTGCCGTGGCGTTGATCCGCTCGACCGCGCGGGCGCCGCGCTCGGCGTTCCGTCCGACGACGGTCACCGCGAGCCCGGACGCGGCCAGCCCCAGGGCGGTCTCCAGACCGATTCCGGCTGTTCCCGCCGTGACCACCGCTGTCCGCTTCGGGGTGTCAGTCGCATTCATTCCGTGGGCCGTTCCGTTGATGTGGATAGTTCATCCGCTTGGCGTTCGGGGTGACGATAGCAGATGCGGATGATGTATCCGGTTCGGTGGTGGGGGTGAGCCGCGAAGGCCTGTCGGTGCGTTCCCTACGAGGTGAGCGTCGGCGCCGAGGGCCGCACGCTACGGATCTCGGGGAGGGCCCCCGATGTCTGGATTCACTCCCGATGGCAACGTCCCTCGCCCGTGGCCACGTCGGGGACCGTGCGGACCGGCCGTCAGCTGTGCGGCACGTGTGACGGCTGGGGCACGTGCCGCACCTGTGAGGGCCTGGGCTCTCGTGAACAGCCGGGTGTGCTCGGAGTGTTGCCTCGGTACGCGCTGCCCGGACTGCCAGGGGTCCGGTGAGGAGCCTGTGCCCGACCGTCAACGCGGGAACGGCGCCGGGCCCGGGGCGAGCAGGGCCAGGTGGCGGTAGTCGCTGGGGGATATGCCGTACGCCCGGCGGAAGGCGCGGCTGAAGTCCGCCGGATGCCGGAATCCCCAGCGCGCCGAGGTCTCTCCGATCCGCCGGTGACGGAGCCTCGGGTCGGCGAGGTCGGCCCTGCCGCGTTCGAGGCGGAGCCGGTGGATCGTGGCGCCGACGCTCGCCGGCTGCTGCCGGAAGAGCGTGTGGAGGTGGCGTACGGAGATGTGGTGGTGCGCCGCGATCGTGATGGGGCTCAGGTCCGGGTCGGACAGATGGTGGTCGATGAAGGCGTTGATCCGGGCCAGGAGCACCTGCTGACGGGTCTCGGCCGGCAGCAGAGCGGCCGGGGTGTCGAGCCGCGCGGCCAGGAACGCCACGGAGAGGTCGAGCCCGATCTCGCCCAGGCGCCGTAACTCGTCCGTGGAGCAGTTTGCCGCGTTCGTCCGCAGCCCCGCCAGGTACGACCTGAGCAGCGCCCCGGAGCCGGTACGGGTGGACAGGACCGCGCCCAGCAGGCCGTCCGCCCGGTCCGTGGGTAACGGCAGCGCCGCCCTCGGCAGCCGTATCAGCGTCACCCGCGACTGTCTGCCATGGTCCTGGAACTCGCAGGCCAGGGGGTGGGAGGAGTCGAAGAGCGCCATGTCCCCGGCGTGGAGCAGGGCCGTGCCACGGCGCTGCTCCAGGGCGATCGGGCTGCCGTGCACGAGGAAGAGGAAGTAGTCCTCCGGGTCCGCGCGCCGGATCTGGACGGGGGACCGCCGCGCCGACATGGGCGAGAAGGCGAACGCCGACACCTCGGTGCGGCCCAGGCGCAGCGAGGTCGCCGCGCCACGGAAGCGGTCGGCGTGATCGCTGGTGATCGACACCGGCATGACCGCATCGCTGACCATCCCGGTCCACCACTCGAAACCGTCCCGCGCGCTGACGGCGCGGGTGGAGACCGAGACCACCGCCTCCATGTCCGCTCTTCCGCCCGCCGCACTCGCGACAACTGCCCCCGTGCGCACCATGAACCCCCCGGTTTGAAATGGACACGCTCATGCTCGGTCGTGGGGAGTCCCGCCGGGAAGCGCCTTGTCGGTCAGCCTCGCAGGCGCTCGCGACACCCCTTCCGGTGGGCCGCGCCGCGCCGACGGCGCTCGATGCCAAGGGAACGAGCACGCTCTGCCAACGACTTCGGTCCCTCGCGCCCGGGACAGTGAGCTCGGCACGGTGCGGAGGCCGTGCCAGAAGTCGATGGAGAGAGATGTGGAGAGGTGACTCAGTGATACAGCAGGAAACGTTCAGATCCAGCGCGCTCGGCAAGGCCGTCATCGCGCTGATGATGGCGCTCCTCGCCCTCGTGGCCACCACGAGTGCGGCCGGCGCCACCACCGGCCCGGGCGGCGGGAGCGCCCGTACGGACTTCTCGGCGCAGGCCACGGCGGCCGGACTGAGCAACTCCCAGGCCAAGAGCCTGCAGGGCCGGGTCGACACCTACCTGGCCAAGACGCCCGGAACGCAGGTGGCCGCGAACGAGATCGCCCTGGCCGGCGGCGGCACGCTGCTGCTCACGCTGCCGGGGGAGAAGCAGGCGCGTGAGCTCGGCGCCGAGAACGCGAGCCGTGCCGCGGCGGCCGGCTGCCCGTACACCTATGTGTGCGCGTACAAGGGCGAGAACTTCACCGGCGACGAGCTGCGCCTCTACACCTGCAACTACGCCGTCCCCATCTACTGGTCGGGTACCGGCTCCTGGATCAACAACCAGCGCTCCACCCTGTACGCGAAGTTCTACGACGTCAACGGATACCTCGGCTGGACCTCGCCCGGCGGCTACAGCGAGGACCGTCACGCGCCCTGGGGCTGGGTCTACTGGCTGAGCCCCTGCTAGGAGCGACACGCGACACCCGCGAACGACACACGACCGGGCGGGGACGGCAGTCGGCCGCCCCCGCCCGGTCCCGTCGCGCCGGGGATGCGACGTCATCGCCCGCGTGTCCGACGGTGAGGTGGGCGAGGAAGCGCGCGAGGATCCCGGTTGTGGGGTCCGTACGAGGAAAGGCAGTTCGGGATGGACGACGAGCAGAGCAGGAAGCGGCCCGTGCTGGAGCCGGCCGCGGCGGAGGTGGCCGTGGGTACGGCCCAGGGGCCGTACCTGTACCAACTTCCGGTGAGCGAGGGCCGCAAGGCGGTCGACGAGGTGCAGTCCGGCGACGTCGCGAAACCGGAGGTGGACGAGGAGTGGGTGACGGTCGAGGGCGGGCCTACGGGCCGCGTCCGGGCCCGGATCGTCCGCCCGGCCGGGCAGGAGGGCCCGCTGCCGGTCGTCGTCTACATCCACGGCGCCGGCTGGGTCTTCGGCAACGCCCACACCCACGACCGCCTGGTGCGCGAGCTGGCCGTCGGCGCCCGCGCGGCTGTCGTCTTCCCCGAGTACGACCTGTCGCCCGAGGTCCGCTACCCGGTCGCCATCGAGCAGAACTACCTGGTGGCCCGGTGGGTCGTGAGCCAGGGCGCGGACCACGGCCTCGACGCGACCCGGATCGCCGTCGCAGGGGACTCGGTGGGCGGAAACATGTCGGCCGCGCTGACGCTCATGGCGAAAGACCGCGGTGACGTGAACCTGGCCGCGCAGGTGCTGTTCTACCCGGTGACGGACGCGGCCTTCGACACCGTGTCGTACCACCAGTTCGCCGAGGGCTACTTCCTGCGCCGCGACGGCATGAAGTGGTTCTGGGACCAGTACACGACGAGCGAGGAGGAGCGCGCGCAGATCACCGCGTCCCCGCTCCGCGCCACCACCGAGCAGCTCACCGGGCTGCCGCCGGCGGTCGTCATCACCGCCGAGGCCGACGTGCTGCGCGACGAGGGCGAGGCGTACGCGGACAAGCTGCGCGCGGCCGGCGTCCCGGTCACGGCCGTCCGTGTCCAGGGCGTCATCCACGACTTCGTCATGCTCAACGCGCTGCGCGGCACGCAGGGCGCCGAGGCCGCGATCACCCTGGCCGTGGACGCGCTCCGCAAGGCCCTCCACACCGCCTGACCGGCTGCCGGCTCGCCGGCAACCGGTTGCCGCTCCGGGCATGGCGTACCTCCCCGTGCCCGGAGCGGCCGAATCTCAGGGCAGGGCCCGGCGTGGTTCCGGTGTCGTGTCGGTCCATGGGGTCGTGGTGTCGGCAGCGGGGTGGTGGTCGTCGGTGAGGAGCTGGGCGAGGAGAAGGCCGGTGGCACGGCGGCTCAGGGAGTGGGCGGCGGCGATGAGGCGGGGATGCCGGTACGCGGGCAGGGACAGGGCGACGCTCGTCGCCCGGCCGGGCAGTCCGAGCGAGTACGCGACGCACACCTCCGTCCTGGAGTATTCGAGCAGGTCGAACTGGGCGGCGTGCGGGCCCTGTCCGTCGAGGGTCTCGATCAGGGCCCGGGGGTTGGTGATGGTGCGGTCGGTCAGCTGGATCGAGGGGTAGCGGGTGAGGTGGTCCATGCGGGAGTCGAAGTCGAGCTGGGCGAGCAGGCTCTTGCCGACGGCGCTGGCGTGGCCGGTGTCGGTGAAGGGCGCCCACTCGTCGACGGGCGGGGCGGTCGGGCTGTGCGCGGCCTCGTGGATACGGATCTCGCCGTCGGTGTAGCTGCTGAGATAGACGGCGGCGTCGAGCTCGTCGCGCAGACCGGCCAGGGTGTTCTTGAGCAGCAGCCGGTCGGGGTCGGGTCGGGTGACCAGGTCCAGGACCGGTCCGGGGTGGTGGACGCCGACGACGGTGACGACCAGACCCTGGGCCCGGAGCCATTCCAGGAGCAGCGCCGTGCCGTTCAGGGACATGCCGCCGCGCTGCGCGAGAGTGCGGGTGTCCGTGCCGCCCGCGCCCATGATCAGGTGGAGCAGGTCCCTGGCCCGCTGGGTGGCCTGCCAGCGGGCCGGGATCACGGCGGGGGACAGCTGGCGCCTGGCCATGTTGTTGAGGATCGCGGGCCGCAGGGCGTTCGCCGACCACCAGGGCTCCTCCCCGCGCCGGCCGGGCAGCGGTGTGGAGGGGGTGGGGGCATCGGCGGGCAGCAGCGGGATCGGGAGCACCAGGCCGGACTCCTGCCCTCCCGGCAGCGCGGTCAGCCGTGGCCGGCTGCTCGCGGCCCCGGCGCCGTCCTCGGGTGCGTGCCGGTACTCGCTCGGTACCTGGGGCGCGCGTACGAGGAAGAGCTGGGGCTGCTCGTCCAGTTCACCGCCCCCTCGGTCCACGGTCGGCTCCTCCGGAACCTCGGGCGTGGCCTGGGGCTCGGTCCGCGCGTCGAGCAGGTGCTCGGGCACGCCGAGCCGGGTGCGGACCTCCTCGAAGAACTCGGGGTCCTCGCACCGGGGCGTCGCCGTGCCGTCAGCGGGGCGTCGGTTGCCGAGCGCGCTCAGCAGCCGGCCCGCGTCCCCGTGTCCGTGCCGGGCGGCCTCGGCGACGAGATAGCTCGCGTCGTCGGCCCACTGCCCGCCGGCCCGCAGCGCGACCACGGCGAGCCGGAACAGGGCCCCCGGGTGGCCGACGGCCGCGGCCTCGCCCAGCCACTGCGCCGCACTGGCCAGCTCGTCCCGGCCGAGGGCCTTCGAGCCCAGCCGGTAGAG
Source organism: Streptomyces sp. P9(2023) (assembly GCF_032436795.1). Classification (NCBI taxonomy): domain Bacteria; kingdom Bacillati; phylum Actinomycetota; class Actinomycetes; order Kitasatosporales; family Streptomycetaceae; genus Streptomyces; species Streptomyces sp. P9(2023). The sequence continues at coordinate 512,863 of NZ_JAUPWM010000001.1, read as the reverse complement.
CGAGTTCGCCCGCTCACGTTCCTCCCGGCCCGTCTCGTAGGACTCGGCGAGCGGGCCGAACTCCCCGTCGGGCCGGTCCCAGAAGTCCGGGGGCCCGGCGAGCCGGTTCATCAGTTCCACGAGCCCGGCCGGGACGTCCGGCGCCGGGCGGCCGCCGCTGACCTCGTTGAAGCGGCTCACAACCGTCACCTGTCCTTCTTCAAGCATCGTGTCGTCTTCCGGTGCTCGTCGCGGATGAACGCGTCCAGCGCGTCCCGCAGTTCGCGCACCGCCTTGTGTCGCTCCCGGTGGAGTCGGTCGGCCCGCATGCCGAGCGAGGCCGCGATCTGGACGTCGCTGAGCCCCTGGCTCTGCAGCCGTACGATCTGGCGCCGCCGGCTCGGCGGCATCGCCTCGATGGCGGGCCGCACCAGGTCCTCCAGCGGATCGAACTCGCCCACCACCTGCCGCTGTTCGGGCAACGAGGGCAACGAGGACAACGAGGACAACGAGACCGTCAGCCCGTCGCCCGCGAGCTCCAGCTTCCCCTCGCTGCGGAGCCGGTCCCGGGCCAGGTTCCAGGCGGCGGCCCGCAGATAGGCCTGGACGTTCACCTTCTCGTCCAGCTCCCCCTTCGCCGCCTTCCGCGCCACCCGGAGGAACGCCTCCTGCGCCACGTCCTGACAGGCCTGCAGCGACAGCTTGTCGTCGCTCTTGCGCCGCAGGAGGCGCGGCTCCCGGTCCAGGAACTCCGGGTAGTGGTCGTAGAGCCGCTGCCCGACCCCGTCGTCCACCGCGAGCGCTGTTTCCCGCGGTGCCTCCCGCGTCTCGCCGTCTACCACGGGGCGCGCTCCTTCTCCGAGGAACCCGGCGCGTCCCGCTGGTCGGTGGCGGGGCTGGCGGGCCGCTCGGTGCCTCCCCGGGACCGTCGCCGGTCCAGGTACAGGTGCACAGCGGCGGCGAGTCCGGGGATCACCACGCTCGTCAAAACCGGGGCGAGCCCGGCCCACTCGAAGGGCGCCGTCATCTGAGTCGTTCTCCATCTGCTCCGAGAAGGACGCGGGAACGCGCCCTCGCCTCACAGACGGCCCGCGACGGCGGGTTCTCCCCCCGATGACCACAACGCGCCGGAACTGATCGGATAGCTGGGCGGATTGACCGACCCTGTCTGGTCTGGGGCCCTGGTTCAAGCTGAAATTAGGTTAGGCCAACCTGCGCCACGTGAGAGTTGGTGAAGAGAGCCCGCAGGCCACGCCCGTAGCCCGCCATGCGCCGTCGCCCGTAGCCGGCCATGCGCCCTCGCCCGTACCCGGGCAGGCGCTGTCGGCCGTACGCGGTCATGCGCTGTCGGCCACAGACGTCACCGTCGCCTACGACGGTGTCGATGTCGTCCACGGCGCGTCCGTGACGCTGCGCCCCGGCGACGTGACCGTGCTGGTCGGGCCGAACGGCAGCGGGAAGTCCACGCTCCTGCGGACGATCGCGCGGCTGCAGCGGCCCCGCAGCGCCACCCTGACCCTCGACGCCGACACGGACGGCCTGGCCCTGACGCCCCGCGAGTTCTCGCGGCACGTCGCCCTGCTGACGCAGGGTCGCCCCACGCCCAGCGGGCTGACCGTACGGGACGTGGTCGAGTTCGGCCGCTACCCGTACCGGGGCCGCTGGGGCAAGGCGGACCCGGGCGGCCGGGCCGCCGTGGACCGTGCGCTCGCCATGACGGGCGTCGCGGAGTTCGCCGACCGAGGCGCCGAGCACCTCTCCGGAGGCCAGCTCCAGCGCGTCTGGCTCGCGGGCTGCCTCGCCCAGGAGACCGGCGTGCTCCTCCTCGACGAACCCACCACCTACCTCGACCTGCGGTACCAGATCGAACTCCTCGACCTGATCCGCGACCTGGCCGACGACCACGGCATCGCCGTCGGCGTCGTCCTGCACGACCTCGACCAGGCCGCGGCCGTCGCCGACCGGATCGTCCTGCTCCGGGCGGGACGGATCATCGCCGAGGGCCGCCCCGAGGACGTCCTCACCGCGGAACGCCTGACGGACACCTACGGCATCCGCATAGAGGTCGACACCGACCCCTCGACAGGCCGGCTGCGCACCCGCGCCATCGGCCGCCACCACACGCGAAGCGAAAGGCTCAGCACCACCTCATGAGACGCCTCCTCCTGACCGCCGCGGTCGCCACCGCGGCGGCGCTCACCCTGACCGCCTGCGGTACGACCGAACCCGCCGAGGACGACGCCAAGAAGTCGGCCGAGCCCATCACGCTCACCGACGACACCGGCGCCAAGGTGGAGCTCGACGGTCCCGCCAAGAAGGTCGTCGGAACCGAGTGGAACGTGGTCGAGAGCCTCATCTCGCTCGGTGTCGACCCCGTCGGCGTCGCCGACGTCAAGGGCTACAAGACCTGGGACAGCGCGGTTCCGCTGAAGAACGACCCCAAGGACATCGGCACCCGCGGTGAGCCGAGCGTCGAGACCATCGCCGGTCTCAAGCCCGACCTCATCGTCGCCACCAGCGACCTGCCGCCGGCCGCCGTCAAGCAGCTGCGCGGGATCGCCCCGGTCCTGAGCCTCACGGCCGCGGACGCCGCCGACCCGATCGGCCGCATGACGAAGAACCTCGACGCGATCGCCAAGGCCACCGGCACCACCGTGCAGGCCGACGAGCTCAAGAAGGGCTTCGAGGCGAAGCTCGCGGAAGGCAGGAAGGCGCTCGCCGACGCCGGTCTCGGCGGCGCGAAGTACGCCTTCGCCGACGGCTACCTCGTCTCCAACCAGGTCCAGATCCGGCCCTTCACCAGCGGTTCGCTCATCGGCGCCGTCAACGAGAAGCTCGGTCTGAAGAACGCCTGGACGGTCAAGGGCGACCCGGCCTACGGCCTCGGCACAATCGACGTCGAGGGCCTCACCAAGCTCGGCGAGGGTGTGCAGTTCGCGCACATCAGCAACGACGGCGACGAGAGCAGCAACCCCTTCCAGGGCGCCCTCGCCAAGGACAAGGTGTGGACCTCGCTGCCGTTCGTCAAGAAGGGCGACGTCCACCGACTGCCCGACGGCATCTGGATGTTCGGCGGCCCCGAGTCGATGAACCAGTACGTCGACTCCGTCGTCAAGGCGCTGACGAAGTAACCCCGATGGCCGTCACCGCACCTTCTTCCGCCACCCTTCCGTCGGCGGCCGCGTCCCGGACGGGCGCGGCCGCGGTGACGGCCCTCCTGCTCCTCCTCGTCGCGGGCCTCGCGCTCGTCGACATCGCCCAGGGCACCGCCGCCGTCGGCGCGTCCGAGGTCTGGAAGGCGTTCACGGGGCAGGCCGACCCGGCCGACGCGTCCGTCGTCGTCGCCTCCCGCCTGCCGAGGATGACCGCGGGCCTGCTCGTCGGAGCCGTGCTCGGCCTCGCGGGCGCCGCCCTCCAGGCCGTCAGCCGCAACGTGCTCGCCTCGCCCGACACCCTCAGCGTGAACGCGGGTTCCTACCTGGCCCTCGGCCTCGTCTCCGCGAGCGGGCTCTCCCTGCCGCTGCTCGCCTCCTCCGGCGTCGCCTTCGCCGGCGGACTCGCCGCGGCGGCCGTCGTCCTCGGACTCTCCGGACTCGGCGCAGGCACCGTCCGGCTCGTGCTCGCCGGCAGCGCCCTCACCCTCGGCCTCACCGCCGTCACCGAGGGACTGCTCCTGCTCTTCCCCCGGGAGACGGAAGGCCTCTACACCTGGAACCAGGGCAGCATCTCCCAGAACGGCTTCGACGGCGTGCTGCAGATGGCGCCGATCGCCCTCCTCGGCCTGGTCGGACTGCTGTTGGTCTCCCGCAAGGTCGACGCCCTGGCGCTCGGCGACGACGCCGCCCGCGGCCTCGGCGTCCCGGTGCGGACCACCCGCGTCACGGCCGTCGCGCTGGCCGCGCTGCTCTCCGCGGCGGCGGTCACGCTGGCCGGCCCGATCGGCTTCGTCGGCCTGTGCGCCCCCGCCCTCGTCCGGCCCCTCGTCCGCCGGTTCCGCGCCTACTCACGCGCGCGTGCCGCCCTGCCGATCGCCGGTCTGGCCGGCGCCGCCCTCGTCCTCGGCTCGGACGTACTGCTGCGCGCCGTCATCCCGGCGGACACGGCGGTCGCCGTGCCGACCGGCGTCGTCACCAGCCTGGTCGGCGCCGTCTTCCTGATCGTCATGGCGACCCGGGTCCGCGACACCGCGGGAGCCGCCGCGGTCGACAAGCTGCGCATCAGGAGCCGGGCCGTCTTCCTGACCACCACGACCGTCCTGGTGGTGGGCCTCGTCGGCGTGATGATCGCCGCCGTCCTCCTCGGCGACAGCAAGCTGCTCCTCGGCGACGTCATGAACTGGGCGCAGGGCAACGCCGGCAGGACCGTCTCCTTCGTCCTCGACACCCGCGTCCCCCGGGTCCTCGCGGCGCTCCTCGCGGGCGCGGCACTCGCCCTCGCGGGCACGCTGGTCCAGGCCGTGACCCGTAACCCGCTCGCCGAGCCCGCCACCCTCGGCGTGTCCGGCGGAGCGGCGTTCGGCGCCGTCCTCCTCGTCACCTCGGTGCCGCTCGCCGGATCGTGGGGCGTGGCCGGTGCCGCGTTCGCGGGCGCCGCCGTCAGCTCCCTCATCGTCTTCGGACTGGCGGCGCGCGGCGGATTCCAGCAGAACCGGCTCGTGCTCGTCGGCTTCGGCGTCGCCACCGGATCGGCCGCGCTGATCAGCCTGCTCATCGTGCTCACCGACCCGTTCAACGCGACCAAGGCCCTCACCTGGCTGTCCGGTTCGACCTACGGGCGGACCATGCCCGACGTCCTGCCGCTCGCCGCCGTCCTCGCCGTCGGCGTGGCCGCCGCGTTCGCCCGGCGTACGGAGCTCGACCTCGTCTCCCTCGACGAGGACACCCCGCGCCTCCTGGGCCTGAGCCTGGGGCGGGGCAGGCTCGGCTTCCTCGCGCTGAGCGTGCTGCTCAGCGCCACCGCCGTCGCCGCCGCGGGCACGATCGGCTTCGTGGGCCTCGTCGCCCCGCACGCGGCCCGCGCCCTCGTGGGCCGGCAGCACGCGCGCGTGGTCCCGGTCGCGGTCCTCCTCGGCGCCGTACTCGTCTGCATGGCCGACCTGTTGGGCCGAACCGTCATCGCACCCGCCCAGCTCGGCGCCGGTCTGATGACCGCGGTGATCGGCACGCCGTACTTCCTCTACCTGTTGGTACGCAGTCGCCGCCAGAGCTGACGACAGCAGCACGAGAGCCCCGCCGGAGACAACCCGGCGGGGCTCTCGCGTACGACTGCCGGTTCAGCCGCCGACGTAGGCCGCGAGGTGCTCGCCGGTGAGCGTGGAGCGGTCGGCCACCAGCTTCGCGGGCGTGCCCTCGAAGACGACCTTGCCGCCGTCGTGACCGGCGCCCGGGCCGAGGTCGATGATCCAGTCGGCGTGCGCCATCACGGCCTGGTGGTGCTCGATGACGATGACCGACTTCCCGGAGTCCACCAGCCGGTCGAGGAGCCCGAGCAGTTGCTCCACGTCGGCGAGGTGGAGACCGGTCGTCGGCTCGTCGAGGATGTAGACGCCGCCCTTGTCGGCCATGTGGGTGGCCAGCTTGAGCCGCTGCCGCTCGCCGCCGGACAGCGTGGTCAGCGGCTGGCCGAGGGTCAGGTAGCCGAGCCCGACGTCCGCGAGCCGTTCGAGGATCTTGTGCGCGGCGGGGGTCTTCGCCTCGCCCTCGCCGAAGAACTCCTCCGCCTCCGTCACCGACATCGCGAGCACCTCGCTGATGTCCCGGCCGCCCAGCTTGTATTCGAGCACCTCCGCCTGGAACCGCTTCCCCTCGCAGTCCTCGCAGGGGGTCGCGACGCCCGCCATCATCGCCAGGTCCGTGTAGATGACCCCGGCGCCGTTGCAGGTCGGGCAGGCGCCCTCGGAGTTGGCGCTGAAGAGCGCCGGCTTCACGTCGTTGGCCTTCGCGAACGCCTTACGGATCGGGTCGAGCAGCCCCGTGTACGTGGCCGGGTTGCTCCGCCGCGAGCCGCGGATCGGCGTCTGGTCCACCGACACCACGGTCTCGCCGACCGGGATCGAACCGTGGACCAGCGAGCTCTTGCCCGAGCCCGCGACACCGGTGATGACGACCAGCGCCCCGAGCGGGATGTCGACGTCGACTTCGCGCAGGTTGTTGGCCGTCGCGCCGCGGATCTCCAGGGCGCCGCCGGGCGTACGCACCGACTCCTTGAGAGAGGCCCGGTCGTCCAGGTGCCGGCCGGTGATCGTGCCCCCGGCCCGCAGCCCCTCGACGGTCCCCTCGAAGCAGACCGTGCCGCCCCCCGTACCGGCGCCAGGACCGAGGTCGACGACGTGGTCGGCGATCGCGATCGCCTCGGGCTTGTGCTCCACCACAAGGACCGTGTTGCCCTTGTCGCGCAGCCTCAGCAGCAGTTCGTTCATCCGCTGGATGTCGTGCGGGTGCAGACCGATCGTCGGCTCGTCGAAGACGTAGGTGACGTCGGTGAGCGAGGAGCCGAGGTGGCGGATCATCTTGACGCGCTGCGCCTCGCCGCCCGACAGCGTGCCCGCCGGCCGGTCGAGCGAGAGATAACCGAGGCCGATCTCCACGAAGGAGTCCAGCGTCCGCCCGAGCGCATCGAGCAGCGGCGCCACCGAGGGCTCCTTGAGGCCGCGGATCCACTCGGCGAGGTCCCTGATCTCCATCGCGCAGGCGTCGGCGATGGAGATGCGCTTGATCTTGGAGGACCGGGCGCCCTCGCTGAGCCGGGTCCCGTCGCACTCGGGGCACGTGGTGAAGGTGACCGCCCGCTCCACGAACGCCCGGATGTGCGGCTGCATCGATTCCTTGTCCTTGGACAGGAACGACTTCTGGATCTTGGGGATCAGCCCTTCGTAGGTGAGGTTGATGCCGTTGACCTTGATCTTGGTCGGCTCCCCGTAGAGGAAGGCCTGCATCTCCTTCTTGGTGTACCTGCGGATCGGCTTGTCCGGGTCCACGAAGCCGGACTGGGCGTAGAGCTGCACGGTCCACTGGCTGTCCGACTTCCAGCCGGGGATGGTGAACGCGCCCTCGGACAGCGACTTGGTGTCGTCGTAGAGCTGCGTGAGGTCGATGTCGGTGACCTTGCCCCGGCCTTCGCAGCGCGTGCACATGCCGCCGGTGCGCTGGAAGGTCGCCTTCACCGTCTTGGTCTTGGCGGCACCGCGCTCGACGGTGATCCCGCCGCTCGCCCTGACCGACGCCGTGTTGAAGGAATACGCGCTCGGCGGGCCGATGTGCGGCTTCCCGAGCCGGCTGAACAGGATCCGCAGCATCGCGTTGGCGTCGGTGGCGGTGCCGACGGTGGAGCGAGGGTCGGCGCCGATCCGCTGCTGGTCGACGGTGATCACCGTCGTCAGGCCTTCGAGGACGTCGACCTCGGGGCGGGCCAGCGTCGGCATGAAGCCCTGGACGAAGGTGCTGTACGTCTCGTTGATCAGCCGCTGCGACTCGGCCGCGATCGTGTTGAACACCAGCGAGCTCTTGCCCGAACCTGAGACTCCGGTGAAGACCGTCAGACGGCGCTTCGGGATCTCGATGCTGACGTCCTTGAGATTGTTCTCGCGCGCGCCGTGCACGCGGATCACGTCGTGGCTGTCGGCACCGTGCGGCGCGGGCGGCTGGGCGCCCTTCCTCGTGGCCATGCTGATCGCGCTCTCCATCCGTGAGGCGGGGCCGCGAGACCGCGGCCGCCGTCTTCATCCTTCTCCGATTCCTGCTTCCACGTCCTCTACTTCCCGGTTCTACGTCGCCGGGGAGGTCGGCGGCAACGGCCTACCGGCGCGTCGCCCGCGCTCACTGGTCCTGAACCAGTCCCAGCACGTTGCCGTCGGCGTCCGTGAAGGTGGCCACGAGCCGGCCGCCGCCCACGTTCTTCGGCGCGTCCTTCACGGTCGCACCGGCGGCCGTGACCTCGGCGAGCTTCGCCTCGATGTCCGTGACGTGCCAGTAGGCAACCGGCGAGTTCATGCCCTGCGGGCCGCCGCTCGGCACGAGCCCGATGTGCTGGCCCTCGGCGTCGAAGCCGACGTAGTACTCGCTGTCGGTCTGCGGCTGGATGCCGAGCAGCGCGGCGTACACGTCCTTGGCCTTCGCCAGGTCGGACACGGGGTGCAGCACGGTCTTGATGCCCTGGGTGGGGGTGCCGGTCATGATCGCTCCTGAGATACGTGGGCCACGGGGCCCGGTGTCTTCCGCGCGGGCATCGGCTCCTCCGATCGCCCGCCTCAGCCACGCTACGTGCGGCGCGGGGACGGCGCTTCTCGATTCCTGACCGGTTCGGGCGCGCCCGGATCGAGGCCGAGTACGGCGAGGAAGGCGGTCGCCGCGGGGGTGCGGCCGGTGGCGTTCCAGACGGCGTACTCGACCCGGGCCGGCGCGTCCGTGACCTCGATCGTGACGACCCCGGTGAGCTGGGGCACGTACAGCGACGGCAGCAGGGCGATCGCCAGGCCCTGGGCGACCAGCCGGGCCATGAAGAGGTCGGCCGTGGTCACCTCGAAGGCCACGTCGCGGGTGAGGCCGGCGGCGGCGAAGGCGAGGTCGGACTGGGCGCGTCCCGCCGTTCCGACGGGCAGGTCCACGAACACCTCCGAGGAGAGCCGCCGCAGGTCCAACGTCGGCTCGCCCGCGAGGGGATGGTCCGGGGCGACCACGGCGACGAGCCGGTCGCGGGCGAGTGCGCGGGCGGCGACCCCGCGCGGCGCCGGCGCCGTCGTCGGCAGACCCAGGAACGCCACGTCGAGGCCGCCGTCCCGGACCTGGTCGGCCAGATCCTCGCTCGCACCCACCTTCAGACCGACGCGCACCTCCGGGTACCGCCGCCGGAAGGTGCGCAGCGCGCCGGGGACGTCGACCGCCGCGACGGTGGGGATCAGCCCCACGGCGAGCCGCCCCCGTACCTCTCCGACGGCCGCCGCGACCTCGGCCGCCGCCCGCTCGGCTGCCTCCAGGCACTGGCGGGCCGCGGACAGGAACGCGGCCCCGGCCGGGGTCAGCCGCACCCGGCGGCTCGTCCGGTCGAAGAGCCGTGCGCCCAGCTCGCGTTCCAGCCGGGCGATCTGGTGGCTGAGGGCGGACTGGACGACCAGGCACCGCTCGGCGGCCCGGGTGAAGCTGTTCGTCTCGGCGACGGCGACGACGTACCGCATCTGTTGGAGGTCCACCGATCCATCGTGAATCACGATCGATCACGTGACAAACATGTGTTGGACTCATTGATCGCCGCCGTCCGAGACTGCGGTCATGACAAGTTCCGCCCTGTCCCGCACCCTCCTGACGGCGCTCGCGCCCGCCTCCTGGGGCACCTTCTACGTCGTCACCACCGAACTCCTCCCGCCCGCGCACCCCCTGTTCGCGGGGCTCCTGCGGGCGCTGCCCGCCGGGCTGATCGCCCTGGCGATAGGCCGGACGCTGCCGCGCGGAGCATGGTGGGGGAAGGCCGCCGCGCTCGGCGTCCTGAACATCGGGCTCCTCTTCCCCCTGCTGACCGTCGCCGCCGAGCGGCTGCCCGGCGGCGTGGCGGCGACCCTGGCGGCGGCCCAGCCGCTGGCCGTCGCCGTCCTTGCCGTGGCCGTCCTCCGCGAGCGCCTCTCCGCCTGGCGCCTGGCCTGGGGAGCGGTCGGTGTCGTCGGTGTCGGCCTGGTGGTGATCGGGCCGAGCGCGGCGTTCGACCTGGTCGGGATCCTCGCGGGCCTCGGCAGCGCGGCCACGATGGCGCTCGGCGTGACGCTCACCAGGCGCTGGGGCCGCCCCGACGGGGTGAGCGCCACCGCGTTCGCCGGCTGGCAACTCACCGCGGGCGGCCTGTTCCTGCTGCCCCTCACCTTCCTCGTGGAGGGGGCGCCGCCCGCGATCGACCTGCGCGCCGCCCTCGGCTACCTCTGGCTCGGCCTGGTCGGCGGTCTGATCGCCTTCGTCCTGTGGTTCCGCGGGGTCACCGCGCTCCCCGTCGCCTCGGTCGCGGTGCTCGTGCTGCTCTCGCCACTGGTCGCCGCGGTCCTCGGCGCCGCCCTGCTCGGCCAGACCCTGGGCCCGGTCCAGGTCCTCGGGTTCGGGCTCTGTCTCGCCGCGATCGTCGCGGCCCAGCTGCCCGTACCGGCCGCCCGCGCTGCGGTGCCCCGCTGAACTGCGAGAACGTCGGCCCGCGCGGCCCGTACCCGTCACCCGCTTGCCGGTCTTCCAGTTGCGGCTAATGTCGTATTAAGGCCACATGTGCACCCCCTGTGTCTCCTGCGCACACCTGTGAAGGGAAGGGGGCGTACGGAAGGAGCCCCCCATGACCCGCACATTGCGTGGCGCGATAGCCCTGGCCGGAGCCGCGGCTCTGTCCCTGGGCGCGGTCTCGATGAGCGGCGCCGCCCAGCCCGGCGCGGCCACCGCGGCGCAGGGCGAGGTGAAGATCGGCCTGCTGCTCCCCGAGAGCAAGACCACGCGCTACGAGAAGTTCGACCGGCCGTACATCGAGCAGAAGATCAAGGAGCTGGCGCCCGACGCGCAGATCGACTACTACAACGCCGCCGAGAGCGCCACCACCCAGCAACAGCAGGTCAACACCGCGCTCGCCAAGGGCAACAAGGTGCTGATCCTGGACGCCGTGGACTCCAAGTCCATCCAGTCCTCGGTGCAGAAGGCCAACGACGCGGGCGTCAAGGTCGTCGCGTACGACCGCCTCGCGCAGGGTCCCGTCGACGCCTACGTCTCGTACGACAACCGCAAGGTCGGCGAGTTGCAGGGCCAGGCGCTGCTCGACGCACTCGGTGACAAGGCCGACACCGGCCAGATCGTGATGCACAACGGCTCGCCCACCGACCCCAACGCCGCCGAGTTCAAGGCCGGTGCGCACTCCGTCCTCGACGGCAAGGTGAAGATCGGCAAGGAGTACGACACCCCCAACTGGGACCCGAACAACGCCAACCAGCAGATGTCGGGCGCGATCAGCGCACTGGGCAAGGACAACATCGTCGGCGTGTACTCCGCCAACGACGGTCTCGCCGCCGGTATCGCCACCGCACTCAAGTCGGCCGGCATCAACGTGCCGTTGACCGGTCAGGACGCCCAACTGGACGCCATCCAGCGGATTCTGCTCGGCACCCAGACCATCACGGTCGAGAAGCCGTACAAGCCTGAGGCCGACATCGCCGCCACCATGGCCGTCGATCTCGCCGAGGGCAAGGAACTCCCCGAGTCCCTGACGCCCACCACGGTCACCAGCGGAAGCGGCGAGAAGGTCCCGGCCAACCTGCTGACCCCGATCGTGGTCGACAAGAACAACATCAAGGACACGGTCGTCAAGGACGGTCTGTACACGGTCCAGGAAATCTGCACACCCACCTACGCGGCCGCCTGCGAGCAGGCAGGTCTGGAGTAGGAAGCCTCGGGTCCTGGAGACCTGTCCCAGCCGTACGAGTCCCAGCCGTACGAGTCCCAGCCGTACGAGTCCCAGCCGTACGAGTCCCAGCCGTAGCCCAACGGGGGCCGGGTAGGAGGCGGTTGACCGTGCCGGAAACACCTGTGCTCAGTCTGCGGGGGATCTCCAAGAGGTTCGGCGCCGTGCAGGCCCTCTCGGAGTTCGATCTGGAGGTCCACTCCGGTGAGGTCGTCGCGCTCGTCGGCGACAACGGCGCCGGCAAGTCGACCGCCGTCAAGGCGATCGCCGGGGTGAACCCGCCGGACGAGGGCGTCATCGCCTGGGAGGGCCGGCCGGTCACCATCCACCGGCCCCATGACGCCCAGAACCTCGGCATCGCCACCGTCTACCAGGACCTGGCGCTCTGCGACAACCTCGACGTCGTCGGCAACCTCTTCCTCGGCCGCGAGCTGAAGAGCTGGGGCGTGCTCGACGAGGTCGGCATGGAGCAGCGCTCGCGCGAACTGCTCGACACCCTCTCCATCCGGATCCCCAGCGTCCGGATCCCCGTCGCCTCCCTCTCCGGCGGCCAGCGCCAGACCGTGGCGATCGCCCGCTCCCTGATCGGCGCACCGAAGGTCGTCATCCTGGACGAGCCCACCGCCGCGCTGGGCGTGGAGCAGACCGCCCAGGTCCTCGACCTCGTCGAGCGGCTCCGCGAACAGCGCCTGGGCACCATCCTGATCAGCCACAACATGGTGGACGTGATGGCCGTCGCGGACCGTATCGCCGTCCTGCGCCTCGGCCGGAACAACGGCTTCTTCGACAGACGCTCCACCACCACCGAGGAGATCATCTCCGCCATCACCGGGGCCAGCGACAGCGCGGTCACGCGCCGCCAGGCCCGTAAGCGGGAGGAGGAGCAATGAGGCGTGACCGAGGCCGCCATGACCCCTCCGCCCCCGGACCCGGCGACGGCGCCGCCCAGGAGCCGGCCCATGACGCCGTACCCGCCGTCGACACCCGGCTGATCGTCCGCGAGGAGGGCTTCAAGGGGTACCTGGGTGAGTTCAAGCGCAAGCTGCGCAGCGGCGAGCTGGGCTCGCTGCCCGTCGTCGTCGCCGTGATCATCATCTGGACGGTGTTCGGCACGCTGGACAGCACGTTCCTCTCGGCGCAGAACCTCTCCGACCTCAGCCAGCAGATCGTCGGCACGGGGATGATCGCCATCGGCATCGTCTTCGTCCTGCTGCTCGGCGAGATCGACCTCTCCGTCGGATCCGTGAGCGGCCTGTGCGCCGCGATCTTCGCCGTCCTCAACGTCCTGAACGGTATGAACCAGTGGCTGGCGCTGCTCGTCGCCCTCGCGGGCGGAGCCGCCGTCGGCCTCATCCAGGGCTTCTTCTTCGCGAAAGTCGGCGTGCCCGCGTTCGTCGTGACCCTGGCGGGCAACCTCTTCTGGAACGGCCTCATGCTCCAGGTGCTGGGCACGAGCGGCACCGTCAACATCCCCAGCGAGAGCATCGTCTCCGAGCTGTACTCGACGATCTTCCACAGCCCGGCCGCCGCCTACATCACGGCGGCCGTCGGCGTCGGGCTCTTCCTGGCCGCCTCGCTCCTCGACGCCCGGCGGCGCCAGCGCGCCAGGGTGCCGTTCCGGCCGATCGCCGAGATCGTCATCCGTACGGTCGTCATCGCCGCGATAGCCTTCGTCGCCGCCTACATCCTCAACCAGTACCAGGGGCTGCCGCTGGCGCTGCTGATCTTCCTGATCCTGCTGGTCGTCGTGGACTTCGTGCTGCGCCGCACCTCCTACGGGCGGCAGATTTTCGCCGTCGGCGGCAACATCGAGGGTGCGCGCCGGGCGGGCATCAGCGTGCCCTTCGTCCGGATGTCCGTCTTCTCGATCGCCGGCGCGATGGCGGCGGTCGGCGGCATCTTCCTGGCCGGTCAGATCCAGTCCGCCAGCCAGACCTCCGGCGGCGGCAACCTCCTGATGAACGTGATCGCCGCCGCCGTCATCGGCGGCACCAGCCTGTTCGGCGGGCGCGGCTCGGTCTGGTCCGCCCTGCTCGGCGCGCTGGTGATCGGGTCGATCCAGTCGGGCATGAACATCATGGGCGTCAGCAACGCCGTCCAGTTCATGATCACCGGAGCGGTGCTGCTGGCCGCCGTGGTCGTCGACTCCCTGTCCCGCCGTAGCCAGAAGGCCGCGGGGCGCGCGTGAGCGCTGTCGTCGCCGCCTGTACTTATGCGCCGCGCGCGTGCAGGGCGTCCAGGGAGGCCAGTTCGTCCGCGGTGAGGCGCAGCGCGCCGGCCGCGACGTTGGCGGCCAGGTGGTCCGGGTCGCCGGTGCCGGGGATGGCGAGCACATGCGGACCCCGGTGCAGCGTCCACGCGAGCCGGACCTGCGCGGGACTCGCCCCGTGCGCCCGGGCGACGGCCAGCACCTCCTCGTCCGCCGCGCCCGCCGCGCCGCTCTCGCGGCCCGTGCCGGCGATGGAGTAGAAGGGCACGTACGCGATGCCCTGTTCGCCGCACTCGCGGACGAAGGCGTCGTGGTCGGGCCGTACCCCGATCCCGTACTGGTTCTGTACGCAGACCACCGGGGCGATCGCGCGGGCCTCGGCCACCTGGTGCGGGTGGACGTTGGAGAGGCCCAGGTGGCGGATGAGACCGGCCGCCCGGAGGTCGGCCAGCGCGCCGAACCGCTCGGCGATCGAATCGGTGCCGACGACGCGCAGGTTCACCACGTCCAGGTGGTCGCGGCCGAGCTGGCGCAGGTTCTCCTCCACCTGCCCGCGCAGCTCCCCGGCGGTGGCGTGCGGGAGCCACCGGCCCGCCGGGTCGCGGCCCGGCCCGACCTTGGTGGCGATGACCAGGTCGTCCCCGTAGGGGGCGAGGGCGCGGTTGATCAGCTCGTTGGCGGAACGCAGGGGTGAGAAGTAGAACGCGGCGGTGTCGATGTGGTTGACGCCCAGCTCGACCGCCCGGCGCAGGACGGCGACCGCCTGGTCCCGGTCGCGCGGCACGGCGTCCTCGACCAGGGCCTCCCCGGTCTGCGGCAGGCGCATCGCACCGAACCCGATCCGGTTGACCGTGAGGTCTCCGAGCGTCCAGGTGCCCGAGGTGGCGGCGGTGATGATCTCTGTCGTCATGCCGGTGATGATCTCCCGGCAGGGGCCTCGCACGCCAGTTCGCCTGGGCCTCCTGGTGCGTTCATTCTCGTGACGGTGCGCCCGGGCGCTGTGTGCGCGGTCCTCTCCCCGGACGCGAGGCGGCGCCCAGACGGCGGCGAACTCGCCGGTACGGCAGCCCTGTTCGTGCTCCACCTCGGCGGCGTCGCGACCCCGGTCGTCGGAGCGTGCGCACCCTGCGTGACCCCCCGGCGCCAGCGGGAACGCCGCCGCGCGCGTAGGCTCGGGGAAAAGCGCCACGGCGATCGCACGCGACGGAGGGAACGGGCGCGGGCCATGAAGATCGATCTCACGGACACCACATCCAGCAAGATCAACAAAGCGATCGTCGAGGGCCGCCGGGCCGTCGGCACCCCCGCCGTCGGCATGGTGCTGACGCTCGTCATCGTCACCGACGAGGAGAACGCCTACGACGCCCTGAAGGCCGCCACCGAGGCCTCCCGCGAGCACCCGTCCCGCACGCTCGTCGCCATCAAGCGCCATGCCCGCTCGCCCCGGCACCGCCACGAGGCCCGGCTCGACGCGGAGGTCCGGGTCGGCAGCGACGCCGGTTCGGGGGAGACCGTGCTGCTCAGGATGTACGGCGAACTCGGCGCCCGCGCCGACTCCGTGGTCCTGCCGCTGCTGCTCCCCGACGCGCCCGTGGTCGTCTGGTGGCCCGTCGACGCCCCGGCCGTCCCTTCCAAGGACCCGCTCGGCTCGCTCGCCCTGCGCCGCATCACCGACGCGTACGCCGTCGAGGACCCGCTCGCCGCGGTGGACGTCCGCGCCGCCTCCTACGCCCCCGGCGACACCGACCTCGCCTGGACCCGGCTCACCCCGTGGCGCTCGATGCTCGCCGCCGCCCTCGACCAGGCCCCGGTGACGGTCGTCTCCGCCGCGGTGGAGAGCGAGCCGGACAACCCGAGCGCCGAACTCCTCGCGCGCTGGCTGGAGGACCGGCTGCGGGTCCCGGTCGAGCGGGTCGCGACGGCCGGTCCGGTCGTCACCGCCGTGCGCCTCGGCACACCGGACGGCGAGATCCGCATCGACCGGCCCGAGGGCCCGGTCGCGCGGCTGTCCATCCCCGGCCAGCCCAGCCGCGTCCTCGCCCTCAAGGTCCGTACGACGGCCGAGCTGATCGCCGAGGAGCTGCGCAGGCTCGACCCCGACGAGATCTACGCCTCTGCGCTGCGGACGACCTCGCCTATCCCGGCTCACGCCGGCGCGTCGAGCGGCAACCCCACGTAGTTCTGGGCCAGTTCGGCGGCCGCGTGCCCGGAGCCCGCGATCCGCTCCAGCTGGGACAGCTGCAGCCGGGTGTCGAACCCGGACTGGGCGGGATCGCGGTGCAGCGTCGTCGTCATGAAGTACGAGAAGTGCTCGGCGCGCCACACTCGGCGCAGGCACGTGTCGGAGTACGCGTCGAGCAGCTCGGTCGAACCCGTGGCGGCCCGGTCGGCGAACGCCCGCGCCAGGACGATCACATCGGCGGCCGCCAGGTTGAGCCCTTTCGCGCCGGTCGGCGGCACGATGTGCGCCGCGTCCCCGGCGAGGAACAGCCGCCCGTACCGCATCGGCTCCGTCACCGAACTCCGCATCGGCAGCACCGACTTCTGGGTGATCCCGACCGCGCTCCAGCCGCCACCCGGGCGCCTCCCGGAGCGCGAAGCGGGCGTCGAGCTCGTCCCAGATCCGCTCGTCGGACCAGTCGGCCGGGTCGGTGCCGTTCGCCACCTGGAGGTAGAGCCGGCTCACGGCGGGCGAGCGCATGCTCGCCAGCGCGAAGCCCCGCTCGGAGTGCGCGTAGATCAACTCCTCGTACACGGGCGGGGCTTCGGCGAGGATGCCGAGCCAGGAGTACGGATGCGTCCGCTCGTACGTCGTCCGCTCCCGCTCCGGCACGGCCGTGCGGGCGACCCCGTGGAAACCGTCG
This sequence comes from Streptomyces sp. P9(2023), assembly GCF_032436795.1. Lineage (NCBI taxonomy): Bacteria > Bacillati > Actinomycetota > Actinomycetes > Kitasatosporales > Streptomycetaceae > Streptomyces > Streptomyces sp. P9(2023). The sequence goes on along the minus strand of NZ_JAUPWM010000001.1, from coordinate 496,405 downwards.
CAGCCGACCACGTAGTCGCAGGTCAGAATCTGCTCTCGACCCTCGTGCACATACCGGATCACCGGGTGGTCCGTGTCCACGCCCTCCACCGACCTCACCTCCGAGCCGAACAACAGCGGCCCGCCGTCGGTGAGGTGAAGGGCTATCAGATCCCTTACCACCTCGGTCTGGGCGTACGCCCAGACCCGGCGGCCGTCGGTCAGCGAGGGGAAGTCCACCCGGTGGGCCCGCCCGGCGAAGCGCAGCTCTACGCCGTCGTGGGGGAGTCCCTCGGCGTCCAGCCGGGCCCCCGCGCCCGCGGCGCGCAGCGCGTCCACGGTCGCCTGCTCCAGGATTCCGGCGCGCTGCCGCTGCTCGACGTAGGCGCGGTCGCGGGACTCCAGGACCACGCTGTCGATACCCGCGACGTGCAGCAGGCGGGCGAGCAGCAGCCCGGCGGGGCCGCCGCCGACGATGCCGACGGTGGTGTGCATCTGGCCCATCCGACCTCATGTTCGTATAGTGAAGAAAACTTCACCTCGGAGTGGGGTGAGTGTGCGCCGACCGTGCCCGGCTGTCAACGGCGCGATCCGTCCGGTGAGATCCGTCCAAGGAGGGCCATGCCGCCGACCGAAATCGTGCCGCAGGAAGCCGTCGCGCCGCTGATGCGCGGGATCACGGTGCTGCGCCGGCTCACCGATGCCGACGGCGCCCTCAGCCTGAGCGAGCTGGAACGCACCACCGGCCTCGCCCGCTCCACCGTCGACCGGGTGACCGGCACGCTCGCCCGCATGGGGTACGTACGCCTCGACGGCCGTGACGTCTTCCTCGCCCCCCGGCTGATGGAGCTCGGCAACGCCTGTCTGGCGGCCCTCGGGCTCCCCGGGCTGCTCGGCGGCCCGGCGGACGCGCTGGCCGACGCGCTCGACGAGTCGGTCTCGCTGGCGGTGGCCGACGGTGACGGCATCCGGTTCGTCCACCAGGCCACCCGGCGGCGCGCGATGTCGCTCAGTTTCCGTATCGGCGACCCGCTACCGGCCGAACGGACCGCCCCGGGGGCCCTGTTCGCCGCCCACTGGACGGTGGCGGAGTGGGACCGCTGGCGGGCGCGCCGGGCCGCCGACCCCCGTAACGCCGCGTTCCCCGCCGTGCCGCCCGGTGCCGGGCCGGACGAGGCGGAGTTCGCCGCCCGTGCGGCGCGGGCCGGCGAGCGCGGCTGGGCGCTGGACGACGAGCTCATCGAACCCGGACTGGTCGCCCTCGCCCTCCCCGTACGGGACGCCGTCGGCGCCGTCGTCTGCGTGGCGAGCGTGGTCAGCCACACCAGCCGCCACACCGCCGACTCCCTCCGCGAGACCGTGCTTCCGCGCCTGCGCGCCGCGACGGCCGAGTGGGAGGAGTCGCTGAGGCGAGCGGCGGCGACCGATGCGCCGCCCGCCGCCCCGGCGCCCGCCCCCGGGCTCGCCGACTGGACGCGGGTCTCGAAGCAGGAGCTCGGGCGCGGGTTCATCGAGTCGCTCGCCCGTGGGCTGACCGTCCTCACCGCCTTCGGCGAGGGCCGGGCCGCCCTGACGCTGAGCGGGGTCGCCGAGGCCACCGGGCTCGCCCGGGCCACCGCCCGCCGCGCCCTGATCACCCTGGAGCACCTGGGGTACGTCGCCGTCGAGGGACGGCTCTTCCGGCTCACCCCCCAGGTCCTCGCGCTCGGCTTCCCGTACCTCTCCCGGCTGCCGCTCCCGCAGATCGCCGGGCCGCACCTGGCCGAACTGTCCCGGCGCGTCCACGACTCGGCGTCCCTCGCGGTCCTCGCCGGCCACGACGTCCGCTACACCGCCCGGGTCGCCACCCGCCGGATCATGAGCGTCCACATCACCGTCGGCACCCGCTTCCCCGCCCACGCCACCTCGCTCGGCCGGGTCATGCTCGCCGACCTCCCGCCGGACGCCCGCGCCGCGTGGCTCGCCGACATCGAGCCGCGGGCCCTCACCCCGTACACCGTCACCTCCGGCGCGGAGCTCGCCGCCGTCCTGGAGCGCGTACGGGAACAGGGGTACGCCCTCGTCGACGAGGAGCTGGAGCAGGGCCTCCGCTCGATCGCCGTACCGGTGCGCGACCGTGCCGGCACGGTCGTCGCGGCCGTCAACGTGGCCATGCACGGCAGCCGCCGTACCGTCGAGCAGTGCGTCGGCGAGGTCCTGCCCGAGCTGCGCGCCGCGGTCGCCCGGATCGAGGACGACCTGCGCACGGCGGGCCGCTTCGCCCGCGTACCGGAGGTCTGAGCCTCCCGGGCAACGTCACGACGCGAGCGGCTCCGCCGGGTCCCGCAGGCGCCCCGCCGCGTCCGAGACCCGTAGCAGCAGGCTCATGGACTGGGTCTGGTCCTCGGCGGTGAGCGGGGCACGCCCGCGCGGAGGCGCGCCCGCTCGCCGAACTCCTGGCGGCGACAGGGAAGTTGAAGGACGTCGATCGCGGCGAGCTCACCGATGCCACCCGCTGCACCAGCTCCGCCCGAGCCCCGACGGACCGCGCCCTGGAGCGACCGTGACCACCACCCCCGCCCCGCCGCCGTACGAAGGACCGCACCACCGCGTCGAAGGCACCTCCACCGGCCTCTGGGACGCCGTCGCACCCGAGCTGTCGGCCACCCACCGGGTGGTCCGCTGGGACCTGCCCGGCCACGGCGGCTCCCCGGCCTCCCTCATCGGCGACCGTCGCGGACCTGGCCGCGCTCGTCCTCGGCCTCGCCGACGCGCTCGGCGCCGAGCGCTTCCCGTACGCCGGGGTCTCGCTCGGCGGCGCGATCGGTCTGCACCTCGCCGCCCACCACCCCGAAGGGGTGGAACGGCTCGCCGTCCTGTGCTCCTCCGCCCACTTCGGCGGCTCCGCGCCTTGGCGGGAGCGGGCCGCGACCGTGCGCCGCGAAGGGCTCGCCGCGCTGGCGGCGGGCGCCGACGCCCGCTGGTTCACCCCCGGCTTCACCGTGCCGAGGCTGGTGGACGACCACCGCCGGGCGGACCCCGACGCGTACGCCGCCTGCTGCGACGCGCTCGCCGCCTTCGACCTGAGGGACCGGCTCGCGACGATCACCGCGCCCACGCCCGTCGTCGCGAGGCCGTCCTCGCCGCGCTGCGCGGCCACCTCACCGACGGCGGCCCGAAGCGGGGCATGGCGGTCCGCCGTGAGGTGCTCGGCGATGCCCACGTGGACCGCGCGCAGGCGCGCCAGACGGCCTTCACCGCCCCGTTCCAGGACTTCATCACCCGCTACGCCTGGGGCGAGGTGTGGACCGACCCGACCCTCTCGCGAGGAGATCGGCGCCGTCCTGCTCCAGACCGCGGTCGCGGCCTTCGCCGTGGCCCAGCGCGTCCTTGCGGAGGAGCCCCCGACGGGCCCCGTGGGTCCGATGTACTGAACCCACCAGTTCGTACAAGAGGAGCACCGCCATGGTCACCCCCGCCGCCCCCGTCCTCGTCCTCAACGGGCCCAACCTCAATCTGCTGGGCCTGCGCGAGCCCGCGATCTACGGCACGGACACCCTCGACACGATCGAGCGCCTCTGCCACGACACCGGCAAGGGCCTCGGCCTCCGCGTCGAGTGCCGGCAGTCCAACCACGAGGGCGTCCTCATCGACGCCGTCCAGGAGGCCCGTACCGCCCACCGCGGCATCGTGATCAACCCCGCCGGTTACAGCCACACCTCCGTCGCCCTGCGCGACGCCCTCGCCGCCGTCGGACTGCCCGTCGTCGAGGTGCACCTCTCGAACATCCACCGGCGCGAGGAGTTCCGGCACCACAGCTACGTCTCCGGTGTCGCCGACGCCGTGATCTGCGGAGCGGGCGCCCACGGCTACGCCCTCGCCCTCACCCACCTCGCCCGGCTGATCGCGGTCGACTGACAACCGTTTTCATTACGGACTCCAGGGCCCCGCCCGGCGCTTCCGGAGTGCGGCGGATCCGCCGAGGGCGGAGCATGAACGTGAGGAGGGTGGCCCAGTACGGCGACCAGGAGGCTGCCATGCCCGACGCGCTCGTCGTGTTGAAGAACGTCGACAAGCATTTCGGCGAGCTCCATGTGCTCCAATCCATCGACATGACCGTCGGCCGGGGTGAGGTCGTCGTCGTCATCGGCCCGTCCGGCGGCGGCAAGTCGACCCTCTGCCGGGCCATCAACCGGCTGGAGGCCATCGACTCCGGCGAGATCGTCGTCGACGGCAAGCCGCTGCCCGCCGAGGGCCGTGAGCTCGCCGCGCTCCGTGCCGATGTCGGCATGGTGTTCCAGTCCTTCAACCTGTTCGCGCACAAGACCGTGCTCGAGAACGTCACCCTCGGCCAGATCAAGGTCCGTAAGAAGGACAAGAAGGCCGCCGAGCAGCGCGCCCGGGAGCTCCTCGACCGGGTCGGGGTCGCGAACCAGGCCGACAAGTACCCCGCGCAGCTCTCCGGCGGCCAGCAGCAGCGCGTCGCGATCGCCCGCGCCCTCGCGATGGATCCCAAGGTGATGCTCTTCGACGAGCCGACCTCCGCCCTCGACCCCGAGATGATCAACGAGGTCCTGGAGGTCATGCAGCAGCTCGCCCGTGACGGAATGACCATGGTCGTCGTCACCCACGAGATGGGCTTCGCCCGTTCGGCCGCCAACCGAGTGGTGTTCATGGCGGACGGCCGGATCGTGGAGGAGACGACACCCGAGCAGTTCTTCAGCAATCCCAGCAGCGACCGCGCCAAGGACTTCCTCTCGAAGATCCTGCACCACTGACCGCGGCCGCCCCGCGCCCAGCAGCCCCCAGGGGTGACCCCATGAACGCTCGCAAGCTCACCAAGGCCGGCGTAGCCGCGGCCGCCGCGCTCGCCCTCTCCTTCTCCCTGGCCGCCTGCGGCGACGACGGTGGGGGAGGCGGATCCGCCTCCGGCGGCGACAAGATCACCGTCGGAATCAAGTTCGACCAGCCAGGCCTCGGGCTCAAGACCCCCGATGGAAACTACACCGGCTTCGACGTCGACGTGGCGACGTACGTCGCCCAGCAGCTCGGCCGCGATCCCGGTGACATCGAGTGGAAGGAGGCCAAGAGCGCCGACCGGGAGACGATGCTCCAGCGCGGCGATGTCGACTTCATCGCGGCCTCCTACTCGATCAACGACCAGCGGGAGGAGAAGGTCGACTTCGCCGGTCCGTACCTCCTGGCCCACCAGGACGTGCTGATCCGCGCGGACGACAACTCCATCACCAAGCCCGAGGACCTGAACAACAAGAAGCTCTGCTCGGTCAGCGGCTCCACGTCCGCGCAGAACGTCAAGGAGAGGATCGCCCCCGACGCACAGCTCCAGGAGTACGGCGGCTACTCGGAGTGCCTCACCGGCCTGGAGAACGGTGTGATCGACGCGCTGACCACCGACGACGCGATTCTCGCCGGCTACGCCTCGCAGCCCGAGTTCGAAGGCAAGTTCAAGCTCGCCGGCTTCGAGATGAGCAACGAGAACTACGGAATCGGTGTCCAGGAGGGCAGTGAACTGAAGCAGCAGATCAACGACGCCCTGGAGAAGATGGTCGCCGACGGTGCCTGGGACGAGGCCGTGAAGAAGAACTTCGGCCCGGCCGAGTACCAGAACGAGCCCGCGCCGGAGATCGGCGTCGTCGTCAAGTAAGCGGGGCGCCGTGTTCGACTTCCTCGAAGGCTACGACCTGCTGGGAGCGTTCTGGGTGACGGTGCAGCTCACCGTCTACTCCGCGATCGGCTCCCTGATCTGGGGGACGTTGCTGGCAGCCATGCGCGTCAGCCCCGTCCCCCTGATGCGGGGCTTCGGCACCGCCTACGTCAACATCGTCCGCAACATCCCCCTCACGGTCATCATCGTCTTCACCTCGCTCGGCCTGTTCCAGACCCTCGGCGTCAACATGGGCGCCGACGACTTCACCACCATCAACTTCCGGCTCGCGGTCCTCGGACTGATCGCCTACACCTCGGCCTTCGTCTGTGAGGCCTTGCGCTCCGGCATCAACACCGTCCCCCTCGGCCAGGTCGAGGCCGCCCGTGCCATCGGCCTCAACTTCCCCCAGATCCTGCGCCTGATCGTGCTGCCCCAGGCGTTCCGCTCGGTCGTCGGACCGCTGGCCAACGTCCTGATCGCCCTCACCAAGAACACCACCGTGGCGGCTGCCATCGGCGTCGCCGAAGCCGCCCTGCTGATGCGGGAGATGATCGAGAACGAGGCCCAGCTCATCCTCATCTCGCTGATCTTCGCGGTGGGCTTCATCTGCCTCACGCTCCCCATGGGGCTCTTCCTCGGCTGGGTGAGCAAGAAGGTGGCGGTGAAGCGATGAAGGAGAAGCCCACCGTCCTCTACGACGTCCCCGGCCCGCGCGCGAGGCGGCGCAACCTCCTCTACACCCTGCTGTTCCTGCTCGCCGTCGCCGGCCTGATCTGGTGGGTCCTGGCGACCCTCGCCGATCAGGGCCAGCTCGAATGGGCCAAATGGTCCCCGTTCTTCACGGACTCCCGCACCTGGACGACGTTCCTCCTGCCCGCCCTGAAGAACACCCTCATCGCCGCCGCGCTCGCCGTGGTCATCGCCCTGCCGGTGGGGGCCATCCTCGGTATCGGGCGCCTCTCCGAGCACCTCTGGATCCGCGGCGCCGCCGGCACGGTCGTGGAGTTCTTCCGCGCCATCCCGGTGCTGATCCTGATGCTCTTCGCCAACGCCGCCTACTCCGAGTTCACCGACATCAGCCCGGAGAACCGCCCCCTCTACGCGGTCGTCACCGGACTCGTCCTCTACAACGCGTCGGTCCTCGCCGAGGTGGTCCGGGCCGGGATCCTCTCGCTGCCCAGGGGCCAGACCGACGCCGCCAAGGCGATCGGCATGCGCAAGGGCCAGACCATGACGAACGTGCTGCTGCCGCAGTCGGTCACCGCGATGCTCCCGGCGCTCGTCAGCCAGCTCGTCGTCATCGTCAAGGACACCGCGCTCGGCGGCGCGATGCTCGGCTTCTCGGAACTCCTCGCCTCCGTACGCCCGATGAGCGCGAACTACGGCGCCAACACGATCGCGAGCTTCACGATCGTCGCCGTCATCTTCGTCATCCTGAACTTCGCGCTCACCACCTTCGCCGGCTGGCTGGAGCGCCGGCTGCGGCGCGCCAAGAAGTCGACGGGCGCGGTGGTCGGCGCCGACGCGGTGGAGGAGCTCGCCCGCCCGGGCGAGCACCTCGGTCCGTCCGACGCCGACAAGTGACGGCCTTCGCGTACGGCCTTCGCGTACGGCCTTCGCGTACGGCCTTCGTCTACTGCTTCCGTGTCCGGCCGTGTGGCCGCTACTTCAGATACGGTCCCGCGGTTCCGATCCGGCCGGGCCCGTTCAGTACGTACACCCGCAGGTTGCCCTTCCCCGGCGCGGCGACAGTCAGGGTGCCGTCGGTGACGACGCGCCGGTCGCCCGTGACGGCGTCGGTGTACGTGCCGTTCGGGATGCCCGTGTACGTCGCGCCACCGGTGACGGTGACGAGCGCGAAGCTGTCCGTACCGCCGGAGGTGTACCGGCGCTTGTACGCCATCGACCCGCTGATGCCCTCGGTGGAGTACTGGCCCATCTGGAGGGCCGGGACCGCCCGGCGGATCTGGTTGAGCCGCTGGAGGTGCTGGGCCAGCGGCTGGGCGAGCGTCTGCGCGACGGCGCCGCTCGCCGACTCGACGGTGGAGAACCCGGACGCCTTCACGTCCCCGGCGAGATGGTCGCCGAAGTAGGCGCGGCCCGTGGTCGACAGCGGGCAGGTGGGACCGCAGTCGATCTTCTTCCCCTTCTGGAACTCGATCTCGGAGCCGTAGTACAGCGTCGGGATGCCGCGGAAGGTCCACATCAGCGACATGTTCTCGGCCCAGGCGTCCGTGCCGCCCGCGTACCGTTCGCTGCTCTTGTTGGGCCCGTAGTCGTGGCTGTCGACGTACACGACGTTGTAGGTGGCGTCGTTGTAGCTGTCGTCGGAGTCCTTGCCGTTGCCGAAGGCGTTCTGCGCGTCACCGAAGTTCATGTGCATGCGCATGTCGATGACGTTCATCCCGGAGAACCGGCTGCGGTCCGGCTCGTGGTAGCTGTTGCCGCTCAGGAAGGCGTTGTTCGACGTCGGCTGGTTCGCCGTGCCCTGCTGCTGTTCGTAGTCGTACATCTCCAGGGCGGCCGCGGTGTCGTCGGCGGCGTACTCCTTGCGCTCCTTCCACGTGAAGAACTGGGCGGAGTGGTTGACCGAGCCACGGTTCCACTTGTCGTTGACGAAGGCGGCGACCTCACCGAAGACGAAGAAGTTCTTCGCGGCCTCCGCACCGAACTTCTGCGTGACCCGCTCCTGGATGGCGGGCAGGAATCGGCGGTTCCAGGTGGTGCGCGGGATGTGGACGGCGGTGTCGATCCGGAAGCCGTCGACCCCCATGTCGATGTACTTGTCGTACGCGCCGATCAGGTAGTTCTGCACGGGCGCGGACTCGGTATTGAAGTCGGCCAGATCGTCGTGCAGCCAGCAGGAACGGGAGTCCTCGCCCTCCCAGTTGCCGATCCAGCACTGGTGGTAGAGCGATTTCGGGAACATGCCCGAAGTGGGGTTCGGCCACTGGCAGTTATAGATCCGATAGCCCTCCGGGGAGGTGTACTGCGTCGGTTTGCCCCAGTTGACGCAGGTGTTGCCGGTCGGCTCGGCGGTCGACCACAGGTCGCCGTTGTAGTACGACTTCCCGGACTTCGGCTCCACGGTCAGGCCGTCGTACTCGAAGGAGGAGTTCGGCTCGTCGTAGTACCAGCTCCACTGGCTGTCGCGGACGCCGTACGCCTTGGGCGTGAACAGGCCCTTGGCGCCCCAGCGGGAGGAGTGGTTGTAGACGACGTCCTGGTAGATCTTCATGCCCTTGGCGTGGGCGGCATTGATCAGATCCTGGTACGAGGCGCCGGCCGACTCCAGACGGGCGTCGACCTTGTAGAAGTCGTACCCGTGGTACCCGTGGTAGTCGTAGTCGGACCGGTTGAGCACCACCGGGGTGATCCACACGGCGGAGAAGCCGAGGCCCTTGATGTAGTCGAGCTTGTCCACCAGGCCCTTGAAGTCGCCCCGGAACATGGGGTCGTCGTTGGCCGCGTTCCCCGACTTCGTGTGCTGGCTGCCGCCCCTGTTGTTCGACGTGTCGCCGTCGTTGAACCGGGCGGTCAGGACGAAGTAGATCGGGTCCTTGCGCGGGTCGGTGCCGAGCGGGCGGCCCGGGTCGGCCGCGGGCGGCGCGGCGCCGGTCGTCGCCTGCGCCGGGGCGGAGGCGGTCGAGACGTTCCCGGCCGCGTCGAGCGCCTTGACCGTGTACGTATAGGCGGTCCGCTCCTCCAGACCGGTGTCGGAGAAGACGGTGGAGCCGACATCGGTGACCACCGTGCCGCGTGTGCCGCCGGTGCGGGTCACCTGATACCCCGTCACCCCACGGTCGTCTTCGGCGGGTTGCCAGGTGAGGACGACGGAGGTGCCGTCGGCGCTCGCGGCGAGCCCGGTGGGGACGCTCGGGGCCTGGGTGTCGGGGACTTCGGCGGCGCAGGGGTCCGCGGCGTTGCTCGTGACGGCCCGGTCCTTGACCGTCGTGGTGCCGGCGAGGAGCGAGTAGTTCGCGCCGTTGTTGTTGTCCCAGACGCCGTTGCCGTTGTTGAAGACGGCGCTCATGGCGGTGGCCGTGCCCAGGTCGACGGTCCGCTTCCACCAGCCGGTGCAGGCGGCGTCCATGCCGATGCCGGGGACGGTGGTCCAGGCGCCGCCGGCCGGGGCGTGGTGCAGATTGGCGGTGGTCCAGCCGAGGGCGGCGGTGGAGTAGTAGACGGTGGCCTGGTTGCCGGGCTCGGTCGGCCCGTCGGCGCACGGGTCGGAGTGGGCCACCACCCCGTCCTTGACGGTGACGGTGCCCGTGCCCAGGTCGTAGTTCTGGCCGCCGTTGTTGTCCCACGTGCCGGTGCCGTTGGTGAAGGTGGCCCGAAGCCCCTCGGCGGAGCCCAGGGTGACGGTCTTCTTCACCCAGTCCGTGCAGGCCGGCTCCATCGCCACGCCGGGGACGGTGGTCCAGGCGCCGCCGTCGGGCGCGTAGTGGAGGTTGTAGGCCGACCAGTTCTTCGTCTTCGTGTAGTAGAAGACCGTCGCGGTGTTCGCCTCGGCCGCGGCGGGCGCCGCGGGTACGGCGGCCGGCTCGGCCGGGGGTGGTGCGGCGGAGAGCATCCCGAGCAGGCAGGCGGCTGCCAGGGCCGCCGCCGGAGCGCGTCCGTACCGTCGATGGATAGTGCGTCGCATGCGTCTCTTCTCCGGAGCAGGGCCACGCCGGGGGGCCGCGGCAGATGCTGAAAGATCACTCAGTAACTTGCAGCAAGCGCTTGCGAGAGCGAAAGTTACCCGTGCATGACAGGGGCGTAAAGAGTCCGGACGTGATTCCCCGGTGCCCGGGGCCCGGGGCCCGTCCGTGCGTATGAGGGTCTGTGCGTGGCTCGTGCGGCGGGCCGCATAGAGTCGACCTGGCCCTTTACGAACCGCCGAACACCCCCGAGGAGCTTGACGTGACCGACGCGGCGTCCACCGCCCTGCAGCAGCAGATCGCCGAGGAACTCGAGGTGTCCCCGACCTTCGACCCGCTGGTCGAGATCGAGCGCCGGGTCGCCTTCCTCGCCGAGCGCCTCACCTCGACGGGGCTGCGCAGCCTGGTCCTCGGCATCAGCGGAGGCGTGGACTCCACCACCGCCGGCCGGCTCTGCCAGCTCGCCGTGGAGCGGGCCCGTGCGGCGGGCCACGACGCCACCTTCTACGCCATGCGGCTGCCCTACGGTGTCCAGGCCGACGAGAAGGACGCCCAGCTCGCCCTGGGCTTCATCGCCGCCGACCGGATCCTGACCGTGGATGTCAAGGCGTCGAGCGACGCCGCGCTGGACGCCTGCCTGGCCGGTGGGGTGACCTTCCGCGACGCCCACCACCAGGATTTCGTCCAGGGCAACATCAAGGCACGGCAGCGCATGATCGCGCAGTACGCGGTCGCGGGTGCCCACGACGGCCTGGTCGTCGGCACCGACCACGCGGCGGAGGCGGTCTCCGGCTTCTTCACCAAGTACGGCGACGGCGCCGCCGACGTCGTCCCGCTGACGGGCCTGACCAAGCGCCGCGTGCGGGCCTGCGCCGAGGCCCTGGGTGCCCCCGCCGGGTTGGTGTGGAAGACCCCGACGGCCGACCTGGAGACCCTCGACCCGGGCAAGCCCGACGAGGACGCGCTGGGTGTCACGTACGACGACATCGATGACTTCCTGGAGGGCAAGCCGGTCGGGGAGGCCGCGTACGCCTCGATCGTCCGCCGCTACGAGCTCACCGACCACAAGCGCCGGCTGCCGATCGCTCCCTGAGCGCTCTGAGCGCTCTGAGCTCTCTGAGCTCCCTGAGAGTGACGGGCGGCGACCATCCGGACGCGAGCCCGCGTGTCCGGCGTCCGGATGGTGGTCCGCTGGGTGTGCCCTCGGAATTCCCGAACGGCACACGCGAAGGAGACAACGGCATGTTCGGACAGTCGAAGGCGTTCAGCGGCTTCTCGGTCGACGATCTCGACAAGGCCCGTCAGTTCTACGGCGACACCCTCGGCCTTCAGGTCGAGGCCGGCGGATCGGGGGACATGCAGCTGCTCACCCTCAAGCTGGGGAGCGGCACGCAGGTCTTCGTCTACCCGAAGGAGAACCACACGCCCGCGTCGTTCACGATCCTGAACTTCCCGGTGGACGACGTCGAGGCCGCCGCCGACGAGCTGGCCAAGCGGGGTGTGTCCCTGCAGCGCTACCCCGAGTTCGAGCACGACGCCAAGGGCATCGTGAGGGGCCCGGGCCCCGAGGGCGGCCCGGTGGCGATCGCCTGGTTCACCGACCCGGCGGGCAACGTGCTGTCCGTCATTCAGGAGTAGCGAGCCGTATCACGACGGCCCGGCCCCCGCGTGCGGGGGGGCCGGGCCGTCGTCGTCGTTCCGTACGGGGGAGGTGGCCGGTCAGGCCGCTGCCGGGGCCGCGCCGGTGAGGGAGAGGAAGACGTCGTCGAGGTCGGGGGTGTGCACGGTGACGTTCCCGGCGGTGATGCCGGCGTGGTCGATGACGTCGAGGACCGCCCGCAGGGTGAGCGGGCTGCCGTCGCCGGCGATCCGGAGCGTCAGGTTCTGGTGGTCGGCGGCGGAGCCGGGGAAGAGCGCGGCGGCGGAGTCGAGGCGGGTGTCGTCGGCGAACGTGAGGCGGATGTGACCGCCGGGGATCCGGCGCTTGAGTTCGTCCGAGGTGCCCTCGGCGACGAGGCGGCCGCGGTCGAGGACGGCGACGCGGTCGGCGAGCTGGTCGGCCTCTTCGAGGTACTGGGTGGTGAGGAAGACCGTCACACCCTGGTCGGCGACCAGGCTCCGGACGATCTCCCAGATGGTGCGGCGGCTGCGCGGGTCGAGGCCGGTGGTGGGCTCGTCGAGGAAGATGACGCGCGGGTCGCCGACGAGGGTCATGGCGAGGTCGAGTTTGCGGCGCATGCCCCCGGAGAAGGTGGAAACGGGCTCGCGGGCAGCTTCGGTGAGCTCGAAGCGGTCCAGGAGGGCGGTGGTCCGGCGGCGGGCCTCGCGTCGGTGGAGGTGGTTCAGGTCCCCGATCAGGAGGAGGTTCTCCTCGGCGGTCAGCAGGCCGTCGACGGCCGAGAACTGGCCGGTGACCCCGATGGAGCGGCGGACGCCGTCGGCGTCGCGGACCAGGTCGTGGCCGGCGACGCTCGCCTGGCCGCCGTCGGCGCCGATCAGCGTGGACAGGATCCCCACGGTCGTGGTCTTGCCGGCCCCGTTCGGGCCGAGCAGCGCGAAGACGGTGCCCTGCCTGATCCGGAGGTCGATCCCGTCCAGGACCCGCTTCTCCCCGTACGCCTTGCGCAGTCCGACGGCCTGGATGGCGGGCGGGTCGGTGAGTGCCGCGATGAGGGTGGTGGTGGCGGTCATGGCAGGCGCGGGCCTCTCTGGTTCGTTGGGGGGCGGGAACGGCGGACGGCGAGGGTGCCGCGTGACGCCATCGTGGCACCATGGTGACGCCAGTGCAAGTGTCATGGTGGTGCGCGGGGCGGGTGGCGGGTTTCCCTTTCGGCGGCGCGGGAAGCCGCGGGTCCAGGAGGTGCGCGATGTCCGGACACGGCGGTACGGGACGGCCCGACAGGGGGCGCGACGACGAGGGGCGGGAGAGCAGGCGGGAGGGTGAGGTGGCCCACGCGCACGCCCAGTACGAGCGCGACCGGGCGGAGAACCTCCTCCAGCGGGCCCGGCGCAGCACCGACCCCGCGGAGGCCGCCCGGCTCCGGGACCAGGGCGAGCGCCTCAAGGAGCGCAGCGAACGCGCCCTCCGCGAGGAACATGAACCCTGGCCCGACGACCAGCAGGAGCGCCACCCCGACTGAGCCCGTACGCAGCCGATGGTGCCAGGATGACACCCACCGGCGCCAGGTGGCGCCAGGGTGACGCGGCCGGGGCGCGGTACGCGCCCGGCGGCCGTGGTGCGGGGCGACCGCGCGCGGAGACCAGCTCGGTCGGGCGTGCGCGGTCGGCGCTGGGCGGCCCGAGTCCGGGCGGACGGCCCGTCGGCGCACGCCCCGCCCGCGTCCGGACCGACCGGGTCGTCGTCGGCCTGCGCCGCCCGGATCCGGCCCTCCGCCCGACGCTCCCGCGTCCGGGCCGGCCGCGTGCGGAGACCAGCTCCGCCGGGCGAGCGCGGTCGGCGCTGGGCGGACCGGCCCGGTCCGGTGTGCGCGGCCCGTGTCTGGGCCGCCCGTCCCCGCCCGGTGTATGCCCCGCCCGCGTCCGGACCGACCGGGTCGTCGTCGGCCTGCGCCGCCCGGATCCGGCCCTCCGCCCGACGCGCCCGCGTCCGGCCTCCGCTCGGCGTACGCCGCCCGCTTCCGGGCCCCCGGCGTACGCGCCCCGCGACGACCGGCCCCGGTCCGCCCCCCGCCCGGCGTACCGCCCCGCGACGGGCCCCGCCCCGCCTTCGCGCCCGCGACGGCCCGGCCCCGGGTCCGGGCCCCCGCCCGGCATACGCGCCCCGCCAACCCCGCCCCGCCCCGCCGCAACCCCGCCCCCGAACGGCCCGGTCCCGGCCCCGGGCCCCCGCCCCGCCTTCGCGCCCCGCCGCAACCCCGCCCGCCTCCCCGCCCCCGAACGGCCCGGTCGGGGTGCAGCGTTTTGGGGCGGGGCCTGGAATGGGGGGATGACCGCGTCTCCCGATGACTGCCTCGCGCGCAACGAGTGGATCTGCGGCGACTATCTGTCCTCCCGGAGCGAGATCCTCGGCGACGCCGTCGTCCAGCACCTCCAGCTGACCGTCGTCTCCGTCGTGCTCGCGCTGGTCCTCGCCGTCCCGCTCGCCGTCGCCGCCCGCCGCTGGCGCTGGGCCGCCGGGCCCGTCCTCGGGGTCACCACGATCCTCTACACGATCCCGTCCCTGGCCATGTTCTCGCTGCTCCTGCCCGCCTACGGGCTGAGCGCCGCGCTCGTCATCGCCGGGCTCGTGCTCTACTCCCTCACCCTGCTCGTACGGAACATCCTCGCCGGTCTCCGCGCCGTCCCCGAGGACACCCGGCAGGCCGCGCGCGGCATGGGCTACGGTCCCGTCCGGCTGCTGCTCACCGTCGAGCTGCCGCTCGCGCTGCCCGCCGCGATGGCCGGGCTGCGCATCGCCACGGTCTCCGCCGTCTCCCTCGTCACGATCGGCGCGATCGTCGGCCACGGCGGCCTCGGGAACCTCATCTACTCCGGGATGAACACCTACTTCAAGGCGCAGGTCCTCACCGCCTCCGTCCTCTGTGTGATCATCGCCATCGCCGCCGACCTGCTCCTCCTCGGCGTGCAGCGGCTGCTCACGCCCTGGACCCGCAGGCAGGCCGCGTGAACACGCTCACCGCCACCTGGGACTGGCTCACCACCGCCGCCAACTGGTCCGGCGACAACGGCATCTGGCACCGCCTCGCCGAGCACCTCTACCTGACCGTCGTCTGCCTCGCGATCAGCTGCGCCATCGCGCTCCCGGTCGCGCTGGTCCTCGGCCACCTCGGCAAGGGCGGGGCGCTCGCCGTCAACCTCTCCAACATCGGCCGCGCCGTCCCCACCTTCGCCGTCCTCGTCCTCCTGCTGCTCAGCCCGATCGGCACGTGGGGGAGCTGGCCCACGATCATCGCGCTGGTCCTGTTCGCGGTCCCGCCGCTGCTCACCAACGCGTACGTCGGGATGCGCGGCGTCGACGCCGATGTCGTACGGGCCGCGCGGGGGATGGGCATGACGGGCCGGCAGATGCTCTTCGGGGTGGAACTGCCGCTCGCGCTGCCGCTGATCCTCACCGGCGTCCGGATCGCCGCCGTACAGCTCGTCGCCACCGCGACCGTCGCGGCGCTCGCCGGCGGCGGCGGGCTCGGCCGGATCATCACCGCCGGGTTCAACCTCGCCTCCACCCCGCAGGTCGTCGCCGGCGCCGTGCTCGTCGCCCTCTTCGCGCTCGTCGTCGAGGGCGTCTTCGAGGGCGCGCAGCGCCTCGCCCCGGACTGGGCGCGGGGGAGCGCGGCATGAGGGGCCGGGCGGCCCCGGCGGCGATGGCACTTTTCGCCCTCGTCGGCTGTGCCACCGGGCCCTCCCTGGAGAACCAGGGCGAGGTCACCGCACCGCCCGGCGACAGCCGCCATCTCACCGTCGGATCGGCGGGCTTCACCGAGAGCGACCTGCTGGCCCAGATGTACGCGCTGCTCCTCGAACAGGCCGGATACGGCACGAAGATCCTCTCCGTCACCAACCGGGAGATCTACGAACCGGCCCTGGAGAGCGGTCAGATCGACGTCGTACCGGAGTACGCGGCCACCTTCGCGGACTGGCTGAACGCCAAGGCCAACGGGCCGGAGGCGCCGACCGTCGGCTCGCCCGACCTGGCCGCGACGATGACCGCGCTGCGCGGGCTCGCCACGCCCCGGGGGCTGACCGTCCTCGACCCGGGGCGCGCCGTCGACCAGAACGCCTTCGCCGTCACGGCCGCCTACGCCGAGGAGCACGGGCTCAGGACCCTGAGCGACCTGGGCGCGGCGAAGCTGCCCGTGCGCCTTGCGGCGGGCGACGAGTGCGTCCAGCGGCCGTACTGCGCGCCCGGGCTGCGCGAGACGTACGGGATCGACATCACCGGCGTCGACCCGAAGGGTGTCGGCACCACCCAGGCCAAGCAGGCCGTGCAGAGCGGTCAGGACCAGATGGTCCTGACGACGACCACCGACGCCACCATCGACGACTTCGGCCTGGTGCTGCTCGCCGACGACAAGCACCTCCAGAACGCCGACTACATCGTCCCCGTCGTCAACCGCTCCCGCGCCGGCAGCGAGGGCGTGACGAACGCCCTCGGCCGCCTCAACGAGGTTCTGACCACGGCCGATCTGGCCCTCATGAACGAGCGGGTGGACAACTGGCGCCGGCTCCCGGAGGACGTCGCGCGGACCTACCTCCAGGAGAAGAAGCTCATCCCCGGCTAGCCTCCGCCCTCCCTCACGCGTCCGCGACCGAGTCGAACTCCACCTCGTCCCGCGCCACACCCTGCGCGTCGGCGTCCACCGAGCGGCGGAGCGCCTCGTGGAGCTTGGCCGGGGTGAGGACGCCGAGGAAGCGCGTCCCGTCGAGGACGGCGACCCAGCCCGCGTCGTGCTGGAGCATCTCGCTGAACGCCTGCTTCAGCGGGGCCCCGAGCGGCACCCAGGCCTCCATCCGGCGGGCGAGGTCGCCGACCGTGCCCTCCTCGCCCGCGAGCGAGAGGGTCTCGGCGGACACCCAGCCGTGCAGATCGCCGTGCGGGCCGAGCACGACCGCCCAGCGGGCCTCATCGGCGCGCAGCCGGGCCGCCGCCTCCGGTGCCGGTTCGTCGAGGCGGGCGACCGGCGGCTGCTCCAGGTCGTCCGGTTCGATCTCGGTCACCGAGAGCCGCTTCAGTCCCCGGTCGGCGCCGACGAACCGGGCGACGTACGGCGTGGCGGGCGTGCCGAGCACGGCCGCCGGGGTGTCGAACTGCTCGATGCGGCCCGCTCCGTACACGGCGATCCGGTCGCCCATCCGGACGGCCTCCTCGATGTCGTGGGTGACCAGGAGGACGGTCTTGCGGACGGTGGCCTGGAGGTTCAGGAACTCGTTCTGGAGGTGCTCGCGGACCACCGGGTCGACGGCGCCGAAGGGCTCGTCCATCAGGAGCACGGGCGGGTCGGCGGCGAGCGCGCGGGCCACGCCGACGCGCTGGCGCTGGCCGCCGGAGAGCTGTGCGGGGTACCGGTTGCCGTACGTCTTCGGGTCGAGGCCGACCAGGTCGAGGAGCTCGGCCGCGCGGGCCCTGGCCTTCGCCTTCTTCCAGCCGGTGAGCGCGGGCACGGTCGCGGTGTTGTCGAGGACCGTGCGGTGCGGGAAGAGCCCGACCTGCTGGATCACGTACCCGATGCCGCGGCGCAGTTTGACGGGGTCGACCGAGGCGATGTCCTGCCCGGCGACGAGGATCCGGCCCGAGGTCGGCTCGATGAGCCGGTTGACCATCATCATCGTGGTCGTCTTGCCGCAGCCGGACGGGCCGACCAGGGTGACCAGTTCGCCTTCGGAGACCTCGAAGGACAGGCCGTCGACCGCCGTCGTGCCGTCCGCGTACACCTTGCTGACCTGCTCGAACCGGATCATGGATCCACGCTAGGAGGCGTGCGGGCCGGGCGCACGGGGGCGGGGACCACTCGGGGCGCGTGCCACCCGCTCTTGTCATGACCCTTGCGGGCCGTTCGGCAGTGCTGCTATTCATCCTTCGTTAGGAAAGTTTCCTTCCAATACCCGTCCCGGGAGCCCCCCATGACATCCCCCCGAACGGCACGTCTCCGGCTGCGTTCCCTGGCCGCCGCCGGCACCGCCGCGGCCGCGCTCCTCCTCGGTCTGGCCGTCGCGCCTCCCGCCGCCGTCGCGGCCCCCGTCACCCACGAGGCGGAGACCGCCACCGTCTCCCAGGGCGTGGTCGAGTCCAACCACACCGGCTTCACCGGCGGGGGATTCGTCAACTACGACAACGTCACCGGCAGTTACGTGCAGTGGAACGTCAACGCCGCCCAGGCGGGCTCCGCGACGCTGACCCTGCGCCACGCCAACGGCACCACCACCAGCCGCCCGATGGACATCGCCGTCAACGGCACCGTGGCCGCCGCCGGCAAGTCCTTCGCCGGCACCGGCGCCTGGACCACCTGGGCCACCACCACCCTCACGGTGAACCTCAAGGCCGGCGCCAACACCATCCGCGCCACCGCCACGACCGCGAACGGCGGTCCGAACGTCGACCACATCAAGGTCGACACCGCCACCACCCCGCCGCCCGCCACCGGCACCCCCGTCGAGGTCAACGGCCAGCTGTCGGTCTGCGGCGTCAAGCTCTGCAACCAGTACGGCAACCCGATCCAGCTCCGCGGCATGTCCAGCCACGGCACGCAGTGGTACCCGCAGTGCCTCACCAACGGGTCCCTCGACGCCCTCGCCACGGACTGGAAGGCCGACGTCCTGCGCGTCTCCACCTACGTCCAGGAGGACGGCTGGGAGACCGACCCGACCAAGTTCACCAACCTCGCCAGCACGCTGATCGACCAGGCCACCGCGCGCGGCATGTACGTGATCGTCGACTGGCACATGCTCAGCCCGGGCGACCCGAACGCCAACCTGGCGAACGCCAAGAGGTTCTTCACGGACATCGCCACCAAGCACAAGAACAAGAACAACGTCTTCTACGAGGTCGCCAACGAGCCGTCCGGCGTGACCTGGTCGAAGATCAAGAGCTACCACGAGCAGATCATCCCGGTGATCCGGAACATCGACGGCAACGCCCCGATCCTGCTCGGCACCCGCGCCTGGTCCTCCCTCGGCGTCTCGGACGGCGCCAGCGAGACCGAGGTCGTGAACAACCCGGTCAACGCCACCAACGTCATGTACACGTTCCACTTCTACGCGATGTCGCACCGGGAGGAGTACCTGAACACCCTCTCCCGGGCCGCCGACCGGATCCCCATGTTCGTCACCGAGTTCGGCACCCAGGACTACGCCGGCGAGGGAGCCAACGACTTCACCATGTCGCAGAAGTACATCGACCTGATGGCCAGCAAGAAGATCAGCTGGTCCAACTGGAACTTCTCCGACGACCACCGCTCGGGCGCGGTCTTCAAGACCGGCACGTGCGACGCCAACGGTCCCTGGACCGGCACCTCGTCCCTGAAGGAGGCCGGCGTCTGGATCCGCGACCGGATCAAGTCCGCCGACAACTTCCCGACCTCCTGACCGACCGCCCTGCTGACCACCGGTCCGGTGATCCGCTGATCCCCTGGCCCTCGACGCGCCCCCGCCCCGCCCCCTGTGATGGACTGGACGGGCGGGGGCGCATCGAACAGGAGCAGCATTGACCAGCTACCGCCAGCCCGGCCTCGTCCTCACCGACCACCGCTTCACCGTCCCGCTCGACCACGCGGTCCCCGACGGCGAGCGGATCGAGGTGTACGGCCGTGAGGTCGTCGCCCGGGACAAGGCCGGGGCGGACCTGCCGTGGCTGGTGTACCTGGAGGGCGGGCCCGGCTTCGGGGCCCGCCGCTTCATCGGCCCGCAGGCCTGGCTCGGCCGGGCAGTCCAGGAGTACCGCGTCCTCCTCCTCGACCAGCGCGGCACCGGCCACTCCACCCCCGCCACCCGCCAGACCCTGCCGCTGCGCGGCACCCCCCGGCAGCAGGCCGACTACCTCGCGCACTTCCGCGCCGACGCGATCGTCCAGGACTGCGAGCTCGTCCGGAAGCGCGTCACCGGCGGCGCCCCCTGGACCGTCCTCGGCCAGAGCTTCGGCGGCTTCTGCGTCACCCACTACCTCTCCACCGCCCCCGAGGGCCTGAGCACCGCGCTCGTCACCGGCGGGCTGCCCTCCCTGCACGCCGGCGCCGACGAGGTGTACCGGGCCGCCTTCCCCCGGATCCGGCGCAAGGTCCAGGCCCACTACGCCCGCTACCCGCAGGACGTCGCCCGCGCCCGCCGGATCGCCGCCCACCTCCTGGACCGCCCGGCGGCCCTCCCCAACGGCGGGCTGCTCACCGCCAGGGCCTTCCAGTCCCTCGGCATCCTCCTCGGCGGCGGCGAAGGCACCCACCAGCTCCATCTGCTCCTGGAGGACGCCTTCGTCCCCACCCCCGTCGGCCCCGCGCTCTCCGACGCCTTCCTGGAGAACGTCCAGGCCCAGCTCTCGTACGCCGGGCACCCGCTCTACGCCGCTCTGCACGAGGCCATCTACGCCCAAGGGCAGGGGCCGACCGGCTGGGCCGCCGAACGGGTCCGCGCCGAGTTCCCCGAGTTCGACGCGGAGAAGACCCTGGCGGGCGACGGGCCGCTCCTCTTCACCGGCGAGACCGTCCACCCCTGGCACTTCGACACCGACCCCGCGCTCCGCCCGCTGCGCGAGACCGCCCACCTCCTCGCCGAACGCACGGACTGGGCCCCGCTCTACGACCCGGCCCGGCTCGCCGCCAACGAGGTGCCGGTGGCCGCCGCCGTCTACCACGACGACATGTACGTCGACACCGCCCACTCGCTGGAGACCGCCCGCGCGATCCGGGGCCTGCGGACCTGGGTGACGGACGAGTTCGAGCACGACGGCGTACGGGCCGGCGGACCCCGCGTCCTGGACCGGCTGCTCGCGCTCGCCCGGGGCGACCTCTGACCGTCAGGGCTGCCCGAGGCGGCTCCGGGGGTAGCATGCGCCGCGCGATCGGTCAGCAATCGGGGTGAGTTCGGAGGGGGCCGGGTTGGTACGGAGCGAGGTTCCGGCGTCGGGACGCGAGCTGAAGTTCCGGGCCCTGATGGCCGAACTGCGGCGCGGCATCCTCGACGGCACCTGGCCCCCCGGCTCCAAACTCCCCACCGAACGCGCCCTGGCCGTCGAGACCGGACTCTCGGTGACCACGGTCCGCCGGGCGTACGAGGACCTGGTCGCCCTCGGCCTGGTCGAACGCCGCCAGGGCGCGGGCACCTTCGCCGCCCAGCCCGCCGCGGACCCGCCGACGGGCGCCGCCGACCGCCGGATCGTCGGCGTCCTCGTCCCCGACACCTTCTTCTACTACCCGCGCGTCCTCCAGGGCATCGAGCGGGAACTCGCCGCCGCCGGCGCCCGGCTCGTCCTCGCCTGCTCGCACTACGACCCGGCCGAGGAGGACGCCGCGCTCGAACGGCTTCTCTCCGCCGGTGTCCACGGGCTGCTCCTCGTCCCCACCCTGCACACCGCCAGCGACCCGGGCCGCCGCGCCGACGACCTGCTCGCCCTGCCCGTCCCCGCCGTCCTGGTCGAGCGCCGGCTCGCCGCGTACGGCCCCGGCGACCCCACCGAGCACGTCTGCACCGACCACGAGGGCGGCGCCTACGACGCCGTACGCCATCTGCGCGCGCTGGGGCACGAGCGGATCGCGCTCCTGGTCCGCTCCGACGCCCCCACCACGGCGCCCATCGAGTCCGGCTTCGCCCGGGCCGTCGCCGACCTCGGCCTCCCCGAGCCCCTCCACGTACGGGACACCCGCGAGGGCTGGAACCCCGAGGGCGCCGACCGGGCCGTCGCCGCCCTCCGCGCGGCGGGCGCCACCGCCGGGCTCTGCTTCGGCGACCGCGAGGCCGCCCTCGTCCTCGCCGCCGCCCGCCGCGCGGGCCTGAACGTGCCCCGTGACCTGGCCCTGATCAGCTACGACAACGAGTTCGCCGACGTGGCCGAGATCCCGCTCACGGCCGTCTCGCCGCCCAAGTTCCAGGTCGGCCGGCTCGCCGCGCAGATCCTGCTGCGCCGCCTCGCCGACGGCGACGCCTCCCCGCTGCACCAGGTGCAGCTGCGCCCCCGGCTGGTCGTCCGGGCCTCCTGCGGCGCGGACCGGCCCGCCGAGGCCGCGCGCAAAAGTCCAAGAAGTACGTCCTGATTGCTCATGGCGCGGCCACGCGCCGGACGATAGAACTCGTCCGGAGCGGTGCGCACCGAGGAGAGGACCCGGACATGACCACCCACGTCAGTGCCGAGATCGCCGGCCAGCCCGACTGCTGGCGCCGGGCCGCCGACACCGCCGCCGACCACGCCGAGCTGCTACCCCGACAGGGGGAGCGGGTCGCCGTCGTCGGCTGCGGCACCTCGTACTTCATGGCCCGCGCCTACGCCGCCCTGCGCGAGTCCCTCGGCGCGGGCGAGACCGACGCGTTCCCCGCCTCCGACGAGACCCCGCTCGGGCGGCGGTACGACCGGATCGTGGCGCTCACCCGCTCCGGTTCGACCACGGAGGTGGCGACCCTGCTCGCCCGCGCCGCGGGCCGCGTCCCGACGCTCGTCCTGACGGGTGTCCCCGACAGCCCGGCCGCGTACCACGCGGACCGGGTCATCGGCCTCGGCTTCGCCGACGAACGCTCCGTCGCCCAGACCCGGTTCGCCACCACCGCGCTCCAACTGCTGCGCGCGGGCCTGGGTGTCGACCTCGGCCCCTCGATCGCCGACGCCGAACTCGCCCTCTACGAACCGCTGCCCGACGCCTGGGAGCGGCGCCGCCAGTTCACCTTCCTCGGCACCGGCTGGACCGTCGGACTCGCCGACGAGGCCGCGCACAAGCTGCGCGGGGTGGCCCGCGCCTGGGCGGAGTCGTACGCGGCGATGGAGTACCGCCACGGCCCGATCGTCATCAGCGACCGCACCAGCCTGGTCTGCTGCCTCGGACCGGAGCCGGCCGGGCTGCGCGACGAAGTGGAGGCCACCGGGGCGCTGTTCGCCGCCGACGCGATCGATCCGGTGGCCGCTCTGGTACGCGCCCAGCGGCTCGCCGTGACGCTCGCGGCACGACGTGGGCTGAACCCGGACCGGCCCCGCCACGCCTCGCGCTCGGTGATCCTTTCCGGAGTGATCCGGGGCTGAGGGGCCGTATCCTGCGCGCATGAGCGACACGAACACCACGGCGGACCTCGCCGACATGCCCGACGACTGGCAGCGCGCACTCGCCGTCGTCGCCCACCCGGACGACCTGGAGTACGGCTGCGCCGCCGCCATCGCGGGCTGGACGGACGCCGGCAAGGAGGTCGTCTACGTCCTCGCCACCCGTGGCGAGGCAGGCATCGACACGCTCGATCCCGCCACCTGCGGCCCGGTGCGCGAGCGGGAGCAGCGGACGAGCGCGGAGGTCGTCGGGGTGTCGGCGGTGGAGTTCCTGGACCACCGGGACGGGGTGATCGAGTACGGGCTCGGTCTGCGCCGGGACATCGCGGCGGCCATCCGCCGCCACCGCCCCGAACTGATCCTCACCCTGAACCACCGCGACACCTGGGGCCCGGGCGTCGGCGGGTTCTGGAACACCCCGGACCACGTCGCCGTCGGCCGCGCCACCCTCGACGCGGCGGGCGACGCGGGCAACCGCTGGATCTTCCCCGAACTGGCCGAGCAGGGCCTGGAGCCCTGGGACGGCGTCCGCTGGGTGGCGGTCGCCGGATCGAGCACCCCCACCCACGCCGTCGACGCAGCCCCCGGCGAGGAGCGGTCCGTACGGTCCCTGCTCGCCCACCGCGCGTACATCGAGGCACTGACGGACCAGGACCCGGAGGAGTACGTCCGTACCTTCCTGGCCGGAAACAACCAGCGCTTCGCGGCCCGGTACGGCGGCCGGCCGAGCGTCGCCTTCGAACTCTTCTCCCGGTGAACACCGCTCGGGGACGCTGTCAGCGGTGTCGCCCAGCCTTGCCGTCATGACCGAGGCGTACGGCGAGGAGGACACGTTCGGGCCCGTGGACGGCCGGGAGCGACGGATGCCGACGCGCGGCCTTCCTCTGGCAGTGCTGACCCCCTAGCCTGACCCCGTCTCTGACGGTGCGTCAGTTAGGTGTCAGGAGGGGCCGGCGTGATCGACACGCTCGACAGGGAGATCCCGGAGGGTGAGGCGCGGCTCGCGCTCGCCGTCGAGG
This sequence comes from Streptomyces sp. P9(2023), assembly GCF_032436795.1. Lineage (NCBI taxonomy): Bacteria > Bacillati > Actinomycetota > Actinomycetes > Kitasatosporales > Streptomycetaceae > Streptomyces > Streptomyces sp. P9(2023). The sequence goes on along the minus strand of NZ_JAUPWM010000001.1, from coordinate 472,430 downwards.
GTGGTATCGGCGTGCTCACCCTCTGCCGGCCCGAGAAGCTCAACGGGTGGAGCTGGGAGGCCAGTCGGCAGCTCGGGGTCATGGCCGACCGGATCCGCTTCGACGAGCGCGTACGGACCGTGCTGCTGCGGGCCGAAGGGCGGGCGTTCTGTGCCGGCATCGACGTCACCGCCCCCGGCGGCGGCATCACCGGCCGTACCACCGCCGAGAAGATCCAGCGGTACGACGAGGGCATCCGCTGGGTCCACGAGCGCTTCGCCGTCCTCGCCCGGCTGCCGCAGCCGGTCGTGGCCGCCGTCCAGGGCTTCTGCCTGGGCTTCGGCTTCGAGCTCGCCCTCATGGCGGACATCCGGATCGCCGCCGACGACGCCGTGTTCGCGCTCCCCGAGGCGGGCCTCGGGGTCGCCGTCGACGCGGGCGGCGATCTGCGGATCGCCCGGGAGGCGGGCGCGGGCTGGGCCAAGTACCTGGCGCTCACCGGCCGCCGGATCGACGCGGCCACCGCCGAACGGCTCGGGCTCGTCCAGCTCGTCACAGCGCGCGACGAGCTGGACCGAACCGCCCGCGAGACGGCCGCCGCCATCGCGGCCGCCGCGCCGCTCGCGGTCCGCGCGATCAAACGCAACATCGACGCCTACGCCGACCAGGGCCTCGCCGCCGCGCTCGACCGCACGGCGGCCGCCGCCGCCCTGACCCTCTCCTCCGACGACGCCCGCGAGGGCTACGCGGCGAAGGCGGCCCGCCGGAACCCACGCTTCGAAGGCGGCTGACCTGCTTACTGCTGCGGCGCCGGCTTCAGGACCGCGAACGCGGCCCCGAAGGGGTCGGCCAGCCAGGCGATACGGCCCACGTCGGGGATGTCCGCCGCCGGCATGATCACCGACCCGCCGTTCCCCTGGGACCGGGCGACGATGTCGTCCGCGTCCGCGACCCCGAAGTACGGGACCCAGCGGGCGTGGTCCCCGCCCTCCTGGAGCTCGGCGACACCGCCGAAGGAGGCGTCCTGCTGGTCGCCCTCGGCGGTGGACAGCACCCGGTAGGTCATGCCCGGCGCCTCCATCTCCTGCGAGCGCCAGCCGAACAGCGCCCGGTAGAACGCGAGCGCCGCCGGCGGGTCGGGCACGTGCAGCTCGGCCCAGCACAGCGTGTTGTCCTCGGAGGTCTTCTCCAGACCCTTCGTCGTCCCCGGCTGCCAGACAGCGAACTGTGCGCCCGCCGGGTCGGTCAGCTGGGCCATCCGCCCGGCGTCCATGACGTCCATCGGCTCGGCCCGTACCGCTCCGCCCGCGCTCTCGGTCGCCTTGGCCGTGGCGTCGGCGTCGGGCGTCTGGAAGTACAGCGTCCACGCGCTGTCCGCCCCCTCCTCGGTCAGCGGGCCCAGCGCGGCGACCGTCTTCCCGTCCTGCTGGAAGAACCCGTAGCCGCCGGCCTCAGGCCCGGCCGAGGCGAACTCCCAGCCGAAGACGGCGGTGTAGAACGCCCTGGCGGCCTCCGTGTCGGGGCTGCCCAGGTCGACCCAGCTGGGCGATCCCGTGGTGAAGTCAGTACCGAGCATGTGCTGTGCCCTGCCTTTCCGTGTCCGTGGAGGCCGTCTTCGGCGGAGGTCGTCCGAGGCCAACCCTCGCCGATCCTCGCCGCTCTCCACCGCCCCCGCAGCCCCAGTCGCGCGGGTTCATCCGCGTGGACCAGCGCGCGTCACTCCCCGAACCGGCCCCGCCCCAGCTGCTCGCGGACCGGCACCACCGGGTCGTTGACGAGGAGGCGGCGCTGCCAGTTCGCGCCGTCCACCACCAGGGTGTGCCCGGAGACGAACCGCGCGTACGGCGAGGCCAGGAAGGTCGCCGCCCAGCCCAGCTCGCGCGGGTACCCGACGCGCAGCGCCGGCTGCCGGGCATCCTGGAGCGGCGCCCGCGCCAGCGCGCCCCGGATGTCGGCCGTCATGTCCTCGTGCGGCATCAGCCCCGGGACCAGACCGTTGACCTGGATCCCGTACGGCCCCCACTCCACGGCCAGCGTCTCCACCAGGTTCTTCACGCCGGCCTTCGCCGCCGCCGAGTGGGCGAAGCCGGGGCCGCCGGTCCAGGCGTACGAGGCGCCGACGTTGACGACGGACCCGGGGGTCCGCGCGGCGAGGTGGCGCCGGGCGAACTCCCGGGTCATGAACCAGGTCCCGGTCAGCGTGATGTCGACCACCGCGCGCCAGCCGTTCGGCGACAACTCCTCCGCCGGAACGGGGAAGTTGGCGGCCGCGTTGTTCACCAGGACGTCCGGCCGGGAGCCGAGGTCCGCCTCGCAGACGTCGAAGGCCCCGGCGACCGCGCCGGGTTCGCGGATGTCGCACACGGCGGTCGCCACCCGGGTCCCGGCGATCTCCGTCAGCTCCCGCCGCGCGGCCTCAAGGCGGGCGGCCGTCCGGCCGACGATCATCAACTCCGCGCCGAGCCGGGCGAATTCGGCCGCGATCGCCTTCCCGAGACCCGTCCCGCCGCCCGTCACCAGGACCACCCTCCCCTCGTACGTCCCCGGCGGCAGCGCGCTCGCGCCGAGCGGGGGAGGGGCGGGCAGTCCGGGCGGATCCGTCTCGGTCTCTGCGTTCGTCATGCCGCATCGATAGCGTGATGCGGCAGAGAACTGAAGCCCCGTCAGCAGACCGCGAGGGGGGGCGCCGTAGACCGAGCCCCTGTCAGCCGGCCACCGTGAGCGCCGCGACCTTGCGGTCCAGGTCCGCCATGATCAGCTCCATGTTGATCGCCACGCCGGCCCGGTAGCCCCCGCTCGCCGCGTTGATCACCTGCTCGTGGGCGCCGGTCGCGTTCCCCGCCGCCCACACGCCCGGCACGCTCGTCCGGCCCGTCTCGTCCACCGCCACGAACGGGCCGAGCGGTGTCGCGCGGGTCTCGGCGCCCAGCGCGGTCAGCAGTCCGTCCCGGGGCGTCGTCCGGGTGCCGACGAAGAGCACGTCACGCGCCACGAACCGGCCGTCGGCCATCCGTACGCCGGTGAACCGGTCGTCCTCGACAGCGAGCCCGGCCACCTCGCCCGGCACCACCTCGATGCCGGCCGCCGCCACCTGGGCGCTCTGTTCCTCGGGGAGCGGCCCGTACGTGTGCGGGAAGAGGGTCACATCCGCGGACCACTGGGAGACGATCAGCGCCTGATGCGCGCCGAAGACGGGGTGCGCGATCGCCCCGAAGGCCTGGTCGCGGACCTCCCAGCCGTGGCAGTACGGGCAGTGCAGCACCTCCCGCCCCCACCGTTCGGCGACCCCGTCGATCGCGGGCGGCTCGTCGACGAGCCCGGTGGTGACGATCAGCCGGCGCGCCAGGACCCGGCGGCCGTCGTCCACGGTCACCACGAAACCGTCGGCGTCGCCGCCGTCCCGTACCGCCCCGGTCACCCGGCCCGCCGTCCACTCCACCCCGTACGCGGCGATCTCGCGCCGGCCCGTCGCCAGGAACTCCGCCGGGCTCATCCCGTCCCGGGAGAGGTAGCCCTGCATGTGGGCGGCCGGGGCGTTGCGCGGCTCGCCTGCGTCCACCACCAGCGTTCGGCGCCGCGACCGGCCGAGGACGAGGGCCGCGCTCAGCCCCGCCGCGCCGCCGCCGACCACCACGACGTCGTACTTCTGCGCTTCGTTCGTGTTCTCGCTCATGCCCGGGAGCGTCGCTCCGGGTCGGCGGGATGACAAACATTCTTGCCGTTTCCGCAACGCGAGGCATGATGGACGTATGACGGAAGCAGAGACACCGGGCACCGGGGACGACCGCATCGACACCGTGCTGAACGAGGTCGGCCCACGGCTGCGCCGGATCCGCCGCGATCGCGGCGCCACCCTGGGGGACCTGTCCGCCTCGACCGGGATCTCGGTGAGCACGCTCTCCCGGCTGGAGTCCGGTCAGCGCAGGCCCAGCCTGGAGCTGCTGCTCCCCATCGCCCGCGCCCACCAGGTGCCGCTGGACGAGCTGGTCGGCGCGCCGCCGGTCGGCGATCCCCGGGTCCGCGGGAAACCGATCGTCCGGCACGGCCGCACGATGTTCCCGCTCACCCGCCAGCCGGGCGGCCTCCAGGCGTACAAGGTGGTGCAGGAGAAGCCGTACGAGCAGCCGGACCCGCGCGTCCACGAGGGGTACGAATGGCTCTACGTGCTGTCCGGGAAGCTCCGGCTCGTCCTGGGAGAGCACGACGTCGTCCTGGGGGCGGGGGAGGCGGCCGAGTTCGACACCCGCGTACCGCACTGGTTCGGGCCCACGTCCGACGGGCCGGTGGAGTTCCTGAGCCTGTTCGGGCCGCAGGGCGAACGAATGCACGTACGGGCCCGCCCGAAGCAGTCCTCGGAGCCGAAGGAGTCCTGAGTGTCGAAGAAGTACCGAGCATCGAAGAAGTGCTGAGCATCGAAGACGTACCGAGCGTCGAAGAAGTACCGGGAAGGTGGTTCCGCGGCCGACAAGCGACCGCTTAGTATGCGACCGACCGCGCAGTACGGACGACGGCTGGTGGAGGACCGCGATGCAGGCATGGCGAGTGCACGAGAACGGCGAGCCGGGCGAGGTGATGCAGCGCGACGAGGTCAACCCGCCCACGCCCGGCGCGGGGCAGCTCCTCCTCAAGGTGCGCGCCGCCAACGTCAACTTCCCCGACGCCCTGCTCTGCCGGGGCCAGTACCAGGTGCGGCCGCCGCTGCCCTTCACCCCCGGGGTGGAAATCTGCGGTGAGACCGAGGACGGCCGGCGGGTCATCGCCACCCCCGCCCTCCCGTACGGCGGCTTCGCCGACTACGCGGTGGCCGACGCGGCGGCCGTGCTGCCCGCCCCCGAGGCCCTCGACGACGCCGAGGCCGCCGCGCTCCACATCGGCTATCAGACCGGCTGGTTCGGCCTGCACCGGCGCGCCGCCCTCAAGGAGGGCGAGACGCTGCTCGTGCACGCCGCCGCGGGCGGCGTCGGCAGCGCCGCCGTCCAGCTCGGCAAGGCGGCCGGCGCCACCGTCATCGGAGTCGTCGGCGGGGCGGACAAGGCCGAGGTCGCCCGGACGCTCGGCTGCGACGTCGTCGTCGACCGGCGCTCCGAGGACGTCATCGCCGCCGTCAAGGAGGCCACCGGAGGCCGGGGCGCCGACGTCATCTACGACCCCGTCGGCGGCGCGGCCTACGCCCAGTCCGCGAAGGTCGTCGCCTTCGAGGGCCGGATCGTGGTCGTCGGCTTCGCGAGCGGGTCCATCCCCTCGCCGGCCCTCAACCACGCCCTGGTCAAGAACTACTCGATCGTCGGACTCCACTGGGGCCTCTACAACCTCAAGGACCCGGCGGCGATCCTGCGTTGCCACGAGACCCTCACCGAGTACGCCGCCAAGGGCCTGATCAAGCCCCTGGTCAGCGAGCGCGTCCCGTTCGAGGGCGCGGCCGACGCCGTGCAGCGCGTCAGCGAAGGCGTCACCACCGGCCGCCTGGTCGTCCTGCCGGAAGGGGCCGCGTGATGGCCGACGCTATCGACGCCGACGAACTGCGCGCCCGTACCCGCCGGTTGCTCGCCGACCACCCGCCCGCCTCCACGGACCGTACGGACTTCCTGCGCGCCCGCTTCGACGCCGGGCTCGCCTGGGTCCACTACCCCGAGGGCCTCGGGGGACTCGACGCCCCGCGCTCCCTGCAGGCCGTCGTGGACGCCGAACTCGCCGCCGCAGACGCCCCCGACAACGACCCGCGCCGGATCGGCATCGGCCTCGGCATGGCCGCGCCGACCCTCCTCGCGTACGGCTCCGACGAGGTCAAGCGGCGCTTCCTCCGGCCGCTCTGGGTCGGCGAGGAGGTCTGGTGCCAGCTCTTCAGCGAGCCCGGCGCCGGCTCCGACCTCGCCGCGCTCGGCACCCGCGCCGTCCGCGACGAGGAGACCGGCGACTGGGTGGTGAACGGCCAGAAGGTGTGGACGTCCAGCGCCCACGTCGCCCGCTGGGCCATCCTCATCGCCCGGACCGCCCCCGACCTGCCCAAGCACAAGGGCATCACGTACTTCATCTGCGACATGACCGACCCGGGCGTCGAGGTGCGGCCGCTGCGCCAGATCACCGGCGAGGCCGAGTTCAACGAGGTCTTCCTCACCGACGTCCGGATCCCCGACGCCCACCGGCTCGGCGAGACCGGGGACGGCTGGCGGGTCGCCCAGACCACCCTGATGAACGAGCGGGTCTCGATCGGCGGCGCCCGCATCCCGCGCGAGGGCGGCATGATCGGCCCGATCGCCGCGACCTGGCGCGAACGCCCCGAGCTGCGCACCCACGACCTCCACCGGCGGCTGCTCGACCTCTGGGTGGACTCGGAGGTGGCCCGCCTCACCGGCGAGCGGCTGCGCCAGCAGTTGGTCGCCGGACAGCCCGGCCCCGAGGGCAGCGCGATGAAGCTGGGCTTCGCCCGTCTCAACCAGGCCATCAGCGGTCTGGAGGTCGAACTCCTCGGAGAGGAAGGGCTGTTGTACGGGGACTGGACGATGGTCCGCCCCGAACTGGTCGACTTCACCGGGCGCGACGCCGGCTACCGCTATCTGCGCTCCAAGGGCAACTCGATCGAGGGCGGTACGACCGAGGTCCTGCTCAACATCGTCGCCGAGCGCGTCCTCGGCCTGCCCTCCGAGCCCCGCAACGACAAGGACGTCGCCTGGAAGGACCTCGCGCGATGACTGACCTCCTCTACTCCGAGACCGAGGACGACCTGCGGTCGGCGGTCCGCTCCCTGCTCACCGACCGGGCCGACCCGAGCGTGCTGCTCGGCCGGATCGAGACCGGCGACCCGTACGTCCCCGGCCTCTGGAAGTCCCTCGCGGGCGAGATCGGCGCCGCCGGACTCCTCGTCCCCGAGGAGCTGGGCGGCCAGGGCGCGAGCCACCGCGAGGCGGCCGTGGTCCTGGAGGAGCTGGGGCGCGCGGTGACCCCGGCGCCGTACCTCACCAGCGGGGTGATCGCGACGGAGACCCTGCTCGCCCTGGACGCCGCGAGCGCCCCGGTCGCCGAGCTGCTCGCGGACCTCGCCGCCGGCCGTACGGTCGCGGTGCTCGCGCTGCCCCTGTCCACGGCGCCGGGCGCGGAACCGGCTCTGAACGACACGGTGACCGGCGTCGCCGACGCCCTCGCCGCCGACGTCATCCTCGTCCCGCGCGCGGACGGCCTGTACGCGGTCCCGGCCACCGAGGCCACGATCGCGCCGCAGTCCCCGCTCGACCTGACCCGCCCGCTCGCGGCGGTGACCACGGGCTCCGGATCCGGCACCCTCCTCGCCGACGCGGCCGCCTCTACCGCAGCCGTCGAGCGGGGCCTGCTCGCCGGGGCCGGGCTGCTCGCCTCCGAGCAGCTCGGGCTCGCCGAGTGGTGCCTGGAGGAGACCGTCCGCCACACCCGCTCCCGCTATCAGTTCAACCGGCCCGTCGGCTCCTTCCAGGCGCTCAAGCACCGCATGGCGCAGCTCTGGCTGGAGATCGTGAACGCCCGGGCGGCGGCCCGCGCCGCCGCCGACGCGCTCGCCACCGGCAGCCCCGAGGCGCCGCTGACCATCGCCGTCGGCCAGGCGTACTGCTCGAAGGTCGCCGTCCATGCGGCCGAGGAGTGTGTGCAACTGCACGGCGGCATCGGCATGACCTGGGAGCACCCCGCCCACCTGGCCCTGAAGCGGGCCAAGTCCGACCAGATCGCCCTCGGTTCGGCGGGGCGGCACCAGGACGCCATCGCCGCGCTGGTCGGTCTCCCGGCGCCCGCGTGACCGCGCGGTAAGGGGCCCATGTGCCCGCACCCCTTTACATACTGTTTAATTGCGAGTTGTTCGCAATAACGGTTGATCTTGAAGAGGGGTGTGGGCACGATGACGGCCCGATCCATACGCGGCGTGGCCGCCGTGACGCTGGCCGGCTCCCTGGCCCTCACCGCGGCGGCCTGTTCGAACCCGGGCGGGACCGCCGCGGGTTCCGGCGGCCCGAAGGACTCCGCGGTCGTCGGCATCGCGTACGAGCCCGAGACCCTCAGCCCCCTCCTCGGCTACGGCAAGGACGGCAACTCCAAGGTCTTCGACGGCCTCCTCGCCTTCGACACCGACATGAAGCTGCGGCCCGCCCTCGCCGCCGAGCTGCCGCAGGTCAGCGTGGACGGGCTGACGTACACGTACAAGCTCCGCAAGGGCGTGACGTTCAGCGACGGCAAGCCCTTCTCGGCCAAGGACGTCGTCTTCACCTACAAGACCGTGCTCGACCCGAAGACCAACAACCCCTCCAAGACCGAGCTGGACGCCCTCAAGGACGTCAAGGCCGTCGGCGAGGACACCGTCGTCTTCACTCTGAAGTACCCCTACGCGCCCTTCGCCGAGCGCACCGTCCTCGCCGTCGCCCCCGAGCACGTCGCCGGGAAGCAGGACGTCAACACCGGCGCCTTCACCACCAAGCCCGTCGGCACCGGCCCGTACGTCCTGACCGACTGGTCCAAGGGCGAGAAGCTCAGCTTCAAGGCCAACCCCACCTACTGGGGCGGCGAGCCGAAGGTGAAGAAGTTCACCATGGCGATCATCAAGGACGACGACGTGCGCGCCACCCGGCTGCGCGCCGGCGACCTCGACGGCGCCATCCTGCCGCCCAACCTCGCCGCCGGGTTCAAGGGCGACAAGGCGAAGAAGACGTACACCGCCAATACGTACGACTACCGGACCGTCACCCTCCCCACCCACAACAAGGTCACCGGGGACACCGCCGTCCGCCGCGCCCTCGACGTCGCCGTCGACCGGCAGGCCATGGTCGACAAGATCCTCGAAGGCGCAGGGAAGCCCGCGTACGGGCCCGTCCCCACCGACAGCGAGTGGTTCGCCAAGGGCACCGAGCGCCGCCACGACCTCGACGCCGCCAAGAAGATCCTCGACGAGGCCGGCTGGAAGCCCGGCGCCGACGGGATCCGCGTGAAGGACGGCGTACGGGCCGAGTTCCCGCTCTGGTACCTGTCCGGCGACAAGCTCCGCCAGGACCATGCCCTCGCCTACGCCTCCGACGCCAAGAAGGCCGGCATCGACATCAAGACCCAGGGCGGCACCTGGGAGGTCATCGAGCCCCGGATGAAGGCCGACGCGGTCCTCGCCGGCGGCGGATCGCCCGGCGACCCCGACTTCGACCAGTACCTGCTGCTGATGTCCAGCCTCGGCGGCGACGGCTTCAACAACATGGCCTGGTACGACAACAAGGCCGTCGACAAGGCCCTGGAGGACGGCCGTCGCACCGACGACCCCCTCAAGCGACGCGCCGCCTACGACGTCGTCCAGCGCGAACTGGTGAAGAACCCCGGCTACACCTTCCTCACCCACATCGACCACCTGTACGTCGTGAACGACAGCTGGGGCGGCCTGACCACCCAGACCGAGCCGCACGACCACGGCCTCGCGTCCGGGCCCTGGTGGAACGTCGAGGCCTGGACCCCCAAGGGCGCGCAGAAGTGAGCCGGCGCCTCCCCTGGGGGGCCATGGCCCGGATGACGGGACGGCGAGCCCTGTTCGCCGTCCCCGTCCTCCTCGCGGTCACCTTCGCCGTCTTCGCCGTCGCCGAAGCCTCCCCCTTCGACCCCGTCAAGGCCTACGCCGGCACCGCCGGGCTGACCTCCTCGCAGGAGAACCTCGACCAGCTCCGCGCCAACCTCGGCGTCGACCTGCCGCTCACCACCCGCTGGTGGGAGTGGCTCACCGCCGCGCTCCACGGCGACCTCGGCGACTCCAGCGTCATGCGCCGGCCCGTCGCCGACGTCATCGCCGAACGGATCGGCTGGTCGGTGCTGCTCGCGACCACCGCCTTCCTCCTCGCGATCGTGCTCGGCACCGGCCTCGGCGTCCTCGCCGGGCGCCGCCGGGGCGGCCTCCTCGACCGGACCGTCAGCTCCGCCGCGTACACCCTGGAAGCCGCCCCCGCCTTCTGGCTCGGGCTGCTCGCCATCTGGTTCTTCGCCCTGAAGCTCGGCGCCCTGCCCGCCGGCGGACTCACCGACACCGCCAGCGACACCGTCACCTTCGACCAGGTCGCCACGCACCTCGTGCTGCCCGCCCTGGTCCTCGGGATCTCCCAACTGCCCTGGTTCTTCCTGTACGTCCGCCAGGGCGTCGGCGACGCCCTCGAAGAGGACCCCGTACGCGGGGCACGCGCGCGTGGCCTGCGAGACCGGACGGTCCTGCTCGGCCACGCCCTGCGCTCCGGAATGCTCCCGATGCTCACCCTCGTCGGCTCCCGCGTCCCCGAACTCATCACCGGGGCGCTGCTCGTGGAGACCGTCTTCAGCTGGCCCGGGATCGCCGCCGCGACCGTCCAGGCCGCCACCTCCGTCGACTTCCCGCTGCTCGCCGCGCTCACCGTGCTCGCGACCGCCGCCGTCCTCCTCGGCAACCTCCTCTCCGACCTGCTGTACGGGCTCGCCGACCCGAGGGTGGGCTTCGATGGCTGAACTCCGTACCCGCCGGCTGCGCCTGTGGTCCTCGGCCGGGATCGTCGGCGCGGTCCTCCTCGCCGTCCTCCTCGTCCCGCCGATCGTCCAGCTGGACGAACAGGCCGTCGACCTCTCCCTGAAGCTGCTGCCCCCGTCCTGGGAGCACCCCTTCGGCACCGACGACGTCGGCCGCGACCTGCTGCTCCGGTGCGTCTACGGGCTGCGGATCTCGCTCCTCGTCGGCCTGGTCGCCGCGCTCGTCGCCACCGTCATCGGCACCGCCGTCGGCGCTGCGGCCGCCTCCCTGGGCGGCTGGACCGACCGGGTCGTGATGCGGATCGTCGACGCCTTCTCGTCCGTACCGCACCTGCTGCTCGGCATCTTCATCGTGGCCATGTTCCGGCCGGGCGTATGGCCCGTCATCGTCTCCGTCGCCCTCACCCACTGGCTGTCGACCGCCCGGATCGTGCGCTCGGAGGTCCTCTCGCTGCGCTCCCGTCCGTTCGTGGACGCGGCGATCTCCGGCGGGGCCTCGCGGTGGCGGGTGACCGTACGTCATCTGCTGCCCGCCGTCCTGCCGCAGGCCGGACTCGCCGCCGTCCTGATGGTGCCGCACGCCATGTGGCACGAGTCCGCGCTCTCCTTCCTCGGCCTGGGCCTGCCCAGCCACCAGGCGAGCCTCGGCAACCTGGTCCAGTCCGCGCGCTCCTCGCTGCTCGCCGGCGACTGGTGGCCGACGCTCTTCCCCGGCCTGCTCCTCATCGTGCCGACGCTCGCGATCGCCGGGCTCGCGGGAGCGTGGCGGGACCGGCTGAACCCGCGCCGCCGATCGGAGCTGATGCTGTGACCGCCCCGACCCCGGACTCGCGTGTCGTACGGGCCCTGCAGGCGGTCACCGCCGAACGCGCCGACGAGGCCGTCCTCAGCGTGCGCGGGCTCTCCGTCCGCTTCCGGATGCGCGGCGGACGCCATGTCGCCGCCGTCACCGACGCCGACTTCGACCTGGCGGCGGGGGAGTGCCTCGCCCTCGTCGGCGAGAGCGGCTGCGGCAAGTCCGTCCTCGCCTCCGCGCTCCTCGGCCTCCTGCCCGGCAACGCCGAGACGTCCGGCACGGCGCTGCTCGACGGCGTCGACCTGCTCGCCGCCGACGAGAAGGCCCTGGCCCGTACGGTACGGGGACGGCGCGTCGGCCTCGTACCGCAGAGCCCCGCCGCCCACCTCACCCCCGTGCGGACCGTCCGCGCCCAGCTGGCGGAGACCGTCCGCGAACTGACGGGCGTCCCGAGGCGGGAGCGCCGCGCGGCAGCCGAGAAGGCGGCGGAACGGGCCGCGTTCCCGGCCGGGCACCTCGACCGGTACCCGCACGAGCTGTCCGGCGGCCTCGCCCAGCGCGCCGCGACCGCGCTCGCCCTGATCGGCGACGCGCCGCTCCTCCTCGCCGACGAGCCGACCACCGGCCTCGACCGCGACCTCGTGGAGCGGACCGTGGACGAGCTGCGCCGCCACGCCGACGACGGCCGGGCGCTGCTCCTGATCACCCACGACCTCGCGGCGGCGGAACGGATCGCCGACCGGGTGGCCGTGATGTACGCGGGCCGGATCGTGGAGTCCACGCCCGCGCACCGTTTCTTCGGCGAGCCGGGCCCCCGGCACCCGTACGCCCGGGGCCTCCTGAACGCCCTGCCCGACCGCGCGTTCACCCCGATCCCGGGCATGCCCCCCGAGCTGACCGCCCTGCCTCCGGGCTGCGCGTTCGCCCCGCGCTGCGCGCTCGCGACGGACGCGTGCGACACGCTGCCGGAGCCGCTCGCGGGCGTGGCCTGCCACCACCCGGAGGGGCGGTGCGACGATGCGTAGCGGTGCGACGGGGGTCGCGTCGGCTGCGGGCACGAGGCCGCTGGTCCGGGTCACGGCCCCCTCCCCGGCTCCCGTCGGGCGGGCGACCGCGTGCCCGTGCCCGTGGCCCAGTCCGAGGCCGGGAGGCCGGACACCGGACCTGGCCCGGGGCCAGGCCGCGGCCGCAGGCCCGCTCTCCGCGTCCGGCGCGGTGGCGGTGCTCCGCGACGGAGCCGGCCGCCCGGCCTCCCGGACACCCGCCGGAGGCACAGATGTTCTTCGTCCCGGAGGCCCCCGTGCTTGAACTCGACGCCATCACCGCCGGATACGACCGCCGCACCCCGGTCTTCCGTGGCGCCACGCTCACGGTCGCACCCGGCGAGTCCGTCGGCCTCCTCGGCCCCAGCGGCTGCGGCAAGTCGACCCTCGCGAAGGTCGCCGCGCTGCTCCACCGCCCGGACGCGGGCCGGGTCACGATCGACGGCGAGGGCGTACGGGGCTGGCGCCACCGGGCGCCCCGGTCGCTGCGCACGGCGGTGGGCGTGGTGTTCCAGCAGCCCCGGATGTCCGCCGACCCGCGCCTGCGGCTGCGGGATCTGATCGCCGAACCCCTGCGCGCCACCGGCCGCCGCGCGGAGGCGGAGGCACGTCTCGCCGAACTCGCCCCGACGGTGGGGCTGACGGCCGACCTGTTGGCCCGCCGCCCCCACGAGGTCAGCGACGGCCAGCTCCAACGCGCCTGCCTGGCCCGCGCGTTGGTGCTGCGCCCGCGCTGGCTCATCTGCGACGAGATGACGGCGATGCTGGACGCCTCGACAACGGCGGCCCTGGTCGCGGCAGTGGAGACGTACCGCGCGGAATCGGGCGCGGGCCTCCTCGCCGTAGCCCACGACCGCGTTCTGCTGACCCGCTGGTGCGACCGCACGGTCGAGTGGTCCGACTGCGCGTCCGGCGCAGGTGCCAGTGGCCGGCTCCCCGTCCCCTCAGGCGGGGCAGCGGGCTAGCCCGCACCGGCGGAGGACGGGCCGACCGGGGCGGGCTAGCCGGCCCGGCCGAGGACGGACCGACCGGCTCCCGGCCCGGCCGCCGTCCGGGGGTTGGACGGCCTCCGCCGCTCCCCAGGCCACCGGCCACCGCGGCCCCGGCCGCGGTGGTCGAACGCGTCCGCTGTGCGCCGCCCGCGCGTTGGCGCGGCCGAGTAGCCAGGCCCGCTCCGGCCACCGCGGCCCCGGCTGCGGTGGCCGCGCCGCCGGGGACAGGTCCGCGGTGGCCGCGCCGCCGGGACAGGTCCGTCGGGGCTCCCCAGCCCGGCCTCTGTCGCGCCCGCCGACGCCGCCGCCCCCACGCCGCCCCGGCGAACCCCGGGCGGCGGTACGGTCGCCGGGCGGCGTCCGGGCGGCCAACTCTTGGTCCATGCAGGTCCGTTGAGGTGTCGAGGTATCCATACTCGTACGGGTCACTCGTCCCGACACCCCCCGGAGTCGCCCCATGGCGCACCTGTCCCGGCGTACCGCCGTCGTCGCCCTCGCCGCCGGAGCCGCCGGCCTCGCGCTGCCCGGTACCGCCGTCGCCGCCCGCGTACGTCCGTTGCCGCAGGCGCACGCGCACAACGACTATCTGCACGCGCGGCCCCTCCATGACGCCCTCGCCCACGGGTTCACCAGCGTCGAGGCCGACATCTTCCTCGTGGACGGGGAGCTGCTCGTCGCCCACGAGCCCGCCGAGCTCGACCCGAGCCGCACCCTTCGCTCCCTCTACCTCGACCCGCTGTTCGCCCGCGTGCGTGCCAACCACGGTCACGTGTACCGCGGTTACCGCCGTCCCGTGCAGCTGATCATCGACATCAAGGCCGACGGAGTCGCCGCGTACGAGGAGCTCGACCGTCAACTCCGGTCGTACCGGCGGATGTTGTCTACCGCCACCGCCGGACACGTGCACCTCGGTGCCGTGATGCCCGTCATCTCCGGTGACCGTGCCGCTCGCGTCCCCATGGCGGCCCAGCGGGTGCGCCACGCCTTCTACGACGGCCGGCTCGACGACCTCGCCGCCGAAACCCCCGCGCCCGCCTCCTTCATCCCGCTCATCAGCTCCAACTGGACCCAGTCCTTCGGCTGGAGGGGCGAAGGGCCCTTCCCCACCGACGAGCGGGCCAGGCTGCACACCATCGTCCGGACCGCCCACGCGCGTGGACAGCGGGTCCGTTTCTGGGCCACCCCGGACGCGCCCGGACCCGCCCGTGACGCGCTCTGGAGCGAACTGCGCGCCGCCCGCGTCGACCACATCAACACCGACGACCTCGCCGGGCTCCGGTCCTTCCTGAACCGCTGACCGCGAATCTCACCCGTTCGGCCGACATGCCGTACGGCCGGACGGCGCCCCCGCTGCGCCACACTGGCCGCCGAACGCCGCGATTCCGGCGCGGCGCAAGGAGGGTGTGGGCGATGGCCGTGTCCGTTTCTGTCGTACTTCTCTTGCTCGTCCTCGCGGTGATCTTCATCCGCAACGGCGGCCTGAAGTTCACCCACGCGGTGGTCTGCGCCCTGCTCGGCTTCTTCCTCGCGGGCACGAGCATGGCGCCTACCATCCAGAACGGGGTCGCCGCCACCGCGAACGTGGTCAGCAGCCTCAAGCCGTAACGTTTCGCGGCACCGCTCCGCGCGAACGTTTCACCAGCGTCAAGTGGCCGTGAAACCAGCGGCAGTTCCATGTACATCTCACGGACTCGGGCCTAACGTCGGCCGCCGGCGCGACCGACGTACGCACCCGAGGAGCCGCATTGACCACCCCCACGAGACGAGCCCGCGCGCTCGCCCTGCTCGCCGTGTCCAGCGTGATCGCCCTCGCCTTCGTCACCCCCGCCGCCCTGGCCGACGACATACCCCTGGCGCCCGGCCACCGGCTCGTCGACCGTTACGAGGGCGCGCCCGCGACCGCGCGGCCGGTGCCGGGCGACGCGCCCGACCAGCATCCGTATCTCGCGCCCAACGGGCGCAGCGGGATGCACGCCGACGGGTCCGGCAGCGGTACGCACCCCTTCTCCGGTCCGCTCGGGCGCGACCCGCGGGTCTCCAGCGAGAAGATCGCGGCCGTCGGCGGCGAGTGCGCCACGGCCACCTTCGACGCGGGCGGCCGGCTGCTCACCGTCTGCGGCACGTTCTCCGGTTTCCTGCTCAAGCTGCTCGACCCGCGGACCCTGGACACGCTCGCCGAGTACCAACTGCCGCAGCGCTCCTCGACCGTGGAGGCGATCACCCGGCTCGACTTCGCGAGGATCTTCAAGGACACCTCCGGCGGTGCCTACTTCTACCTCGACGACCGGGACCGGGTCGTCCTAGCCGACTCCCGCCAGCACGTCCTGCGGATCGCACACCGTCAGAAAGCCGATGGTGCCTGGGAGTTCGTCGTCGAGAACGACTGGGACCTCACCCCGCACGTCCCGCACGACTGCGTCAGCTGGACCAACCTCTTCCCGAGCGGCGTCTGCGACCCCATCACCTCCGTCATGCCGGACTACGACGGCCGCGTCTGGTGGGTGACCCGGCTCGGCCGGGTCGGCACCGTCGACCCCGCCACCGGGACGCTCCGCTCGATCCGGCTGGACGGCGAGGAGATCCAGAACTCGTTCTCCGTCGCCGCGGACGGTGTCTCCATCGTCTCCGACCACGCCCTCTACAGCTTCCGCGCCGAGCCGGACGGCACGCCGCGGATCCAGTGGCGCCAGACGTACGACCGGGGTACCGGCACCAAACCCGGCTCGGTGAACCAGGGTTCGGGCACCACGCCCGACCTCTTCGGCGCCGGGCCTGACGGCGAGAAGTACGTCGCGATCACCGACAACGCCGACGACCGGATGAACGTCCTGGTCTACCGGCGCGGTACCGATGTCCCCGCCGCCGACCGCCTGGTCTGCACGGTGCCGGTCTTCGGATCCGGCGCCTCGACCACCGACAACTCCCTGATCAGCTGGGGCAACAGCCTCGTCGTCGAGAACAACTACGGCTACGAGAACCCCACCACGCTGACCTTCGGCCGCAGCGTGGTCGGCGGCGCCACCCGGATCGACGTCCGCCGCGACGGCAGCGGCTGCGACACCGTCTGGGAGAGCGACGTCCGCTCGCCCTCCACCGTCCCCAAGCTCTCCACCGCCAACGGCCTGCTCTATTTCTACGAGAAGCAGCCGAACCCCCTCGGTGTCGACGCCTGGTACCTGACGGCCGTCGACTTCCGCACCGGCGAGCGCGCCTGGCGTCGGCTCACCGGCACCGGCCCCGCCTACGACAACAACTGGGCGCCGATCACCATCGGCCCCGACGGCACCGCGTACGTCGGTGTCTTCAACGGGATCGTCGCCGTCCGCGACGGCGGCTGAGGGAGCACGTACGACGGTGCCCGGGGTGCGCGTACGCGGCCCCGGGCACCGTCCTGTCCCGCTCAGATCATCTCGGGCATCTCTCCCACGGTCGTCCTGGTGTCGATCACCGCGAACGCCGCACCCTGCGGGTCCATGATCGCCGCGAACCGACCGAAGGGGCTGTCCATCGGGCCGAAGACCTTCTGCCCGCCGAGCTTCACGGCCTTGTCGGCCGCCTGGTCGCAGTTGTCGACCGCGAAGTAGATCTGGATGTACGAGGGGACCTCGGCCGGGAACTCCTCCGGCGTCATCTTCATCCGCCCCAGGACCGGCGTCTCGCCGCCCAGGTCGAACACCTTGTAGTCCATGGTGTCGTCGGCCATCTTCTTGGCGTTGTAGCCGAACACCGACGTGAGGAAGGCGTCCGACTTCTCGGGCTCCCGGGTGAAGACCTCGGCCCACACGTAGGAGCCGGTCTCGCCCTCCAGCTCGAAGCCCTCGTGGCTGCCGGGCTGCCAGATGCCGAACGTGACCCCGGCCGGATCCTGCGCGAGGCACATGGAGCCGAAGTCGCCGACGGCCATCGGCTCCATGAGGACGGTGCCGCCGCTGCTCTTGATCTTCTCGGCCGTGGCGGCGACGTCGGGCGAGGAGAAGTACAGACACCAGGCCGACTGCGGTTCGCCGTCCTGGCCCGGCATGGGCGGGACGACGGCCGCGACCGCCTTGCCGTCGCGGTACGCCTGGGTGTAGTTGCCGAATTCCGTGGAGGCTTCACCGAAGGTCCAGCCCAGCACGTCGCCGTAGAAGGTCTTGGCTCCTTCGACGTCGGTGAACATCGCGTCGGTCCAGACCGGTGTGCCTTCAGGTCGTGCGGCCATGACAGTGACTCTCTTCCGATCGATGGGGTTCTCGATGGGGGTTTCGATGGAGGTCTCGATGGGGTGCCGTGACCCACGCTAGCCAGCGCGGGCGCCCCTCGCTCGGTGACGGAACGTGTCCGTCGTGGGCGCCGGTCGCGGTCAGGACCGGGCGAAGATCCCGATGCCGTTCGGCAGCGGCCGCTCGACACCCCCGGCTGGGTGGTTGCGCACGGTGACCGCCGGGGCGTCCGGGTCGCGGGTGACCAGCGTCGACGAGCCTCCG
This sequence comes from Streptomyces sp. P9(2023), assembly GCF_032436795.1. NCBI lineage: Bacteria > Bacillati > Actinomycetota > Actinomycetes > Kitasatosporales > Streptomycetaceae > Streptomyces > Streptomyces sp. P9(2023). The sequence continues at coordinate 454,678 of NZ_JAUPWM010000001.1, read as the reverse complement.
CCGTCGAGGCTGAAGCCGTCGACCGCGCCCACCTGGTCGAGCACCGCCGCCAGCTCGGCGATGGTCAGCCCGGTACGGAAGCCGGGGCCCCCGTCCAGGGCGAGCAGCAGGAGCCGGCGTCCGCCGTCCGCGACGCCCGCAGCCGAGCGGACGGCGGCGGTGCGCGTGTCGAGGCCGGGCAGCGGCTCGCCCGCCCGCAGCACCGGATAGCCGCCCAGCGCGAAGATGTACGGGACACGGGAACCCTCGGCGACCAGCCGGTGTCCCACACGGACCCGGTCGCCCACGGCCAGCGCCCGCAGCCGCCGGGCGCCCGCCTCACGCCCCACCAGGACCTCGGTGCCCTCGGCGATCGGGCCGCGCCCGGGCGGGTCGGCGACCGCGACGACACGCCCGTCGCGCACCGTCACCTCGTACGTCTCGGTGGTGCAGGGCGCGGCCCGGTCGGTGTCCGTACCGCACGTGGCGCGGACGCGGGAGGCGGCGCCCCAGTCGGCGGTGAACGCCCCGACCGAGCCGACGGGCAGCGCGTACTGGTTGAGCCCGCCGAGCGGGAGCCGCCCGTCGGGCGTGGACACCGTGCCGTCCAGGGTGAGCCGGCCGAGCCGGGCCCGCCGGTCGACGCCCACGCCCAGGACCTCGCGGGTGCCGGTGCCCGGCGGCAGCGCGGGCCCGAACCGCTGACCGGTGGGCACGGCCCCCTTCAGTGCCCGCCCGCCGCCGATCGCCGGGCCCACCGGCGCTCCGGTCGGCTCGACGCCCGGGTGCTGGGTCTCGGTGATGTTGAAGAAGTCCCCGTTGACGCCGGCGACCGCGCCGCGCGCGTCGGCGAGCTCGGACAGCCGGGCGCGCGCCGCGACCGCTCCGGGCGTGAGCAGGTCGACGCCGACCCCCGGCGCCTTCAGATCCACCGAGACCAGATGGACCCGGGCGGGACCCGCGGCCCCCGGCACGTCGAAGGCGCGGTACGCGACGCCCCGGGCGACCTCGGTCCAGGTGGCCTCGGCCGCGCCGGGCGTGGCGCCCGCGAGCAGGGCGCACCAGGCCAGCAGGACGGTGCACAACACGCGTGCGCGCGAAACCGGAACCGGCACGTCTGCTCCCTGGCGTCCCGTCACTTCTCCGCAGTTTCGGCAGAGTTGATCAGACGTCAGTGACGGCGATCCGGATACGAATCGACCAGTCGGGAACGGATGAGGAAACGGACGCCTTCCGGCGCCTCCAGGGAGAATCCGCTGCCCCGCCCCGGCACGACGTCCACGATCAGCCGGGTGTGACTCCACACCTCGAACTGCGCCTTCGACATCCAGAACGCGATGGGCTCCGCGACGCCCTCGACCTCCAGCGAGGCGAGCAGTACGTCCGAGCCCCCGGTACGGAACTCACCGTCGGGATAGCACATCGGGGCGCTGCCGTCGCAGCAGCCGCCCGACTGGTGGAACATCAGCGGGCCGTGCGACTCCCGCAACGAACGCAGCAGGTCGGCCGCCGCCGGCGTCAACTCCACACGTGCGTCGCCTGGTCGATCCATCGCCCGCCCCTTCCCCGCGTTCCGTCGAGGCTCCAGGGAACACCGCCGGAGGTTGCGACCGGGTTGCGACCCCCGAGGCCCCCACAGCCCTCGAACCAGTGCCTCGAAGTGCTCTCGTGAAGTCGTCTCGCGAAGTCGTCCCTACCCCTAGGAACTGACGATCCGTCAGGTTACCCTCCCCGCATGATTCCGACTGTTGTCTGGGGCACCGGAAATGTCGGCCGCGCGGCCATCAGGGCCGTCGACGCCCACCCGGGGCTCGCGCTCGCCGCCGTCCTCGTCCACGACCCCGGCAAGGTCGGCCGTGACGCGGGCGCGCTCGCCGGACTCGACCGCTCCCTCGGGGTGCCGGCGACCGACGACATCGACGCCGTGCTCGCCGCCCGCCCCCGGGCGGTGGTGTACGCCGCCTCCGGCGACATCCGGCCCGACGAGGCGCTGGCCGACGTCGTCAGGGCCGTCGCGGGCGGCGCGGTCGTCGTCACGCCCGCGCTCTACCCGCTCTACGACCACCGCGGCGCCCCGCCCGAGTTCCGCGACCCGGTGCTCGCCGCCGTCGCCGAGGGCGGCGGCTCGCTCTTCGTCTCGGGCGTCGACCCCGGCTGGGGCAACGACGTACTGCCGCTGCTCGTCAGTGGCCTCGGCGCCACCGTCGACGTCGTCCGCTGCCAGGAGATCTTCGACTACTCGACGTACGAGCAGGAGGACTCCGTCCGCCATCTCATCGGCATGGGACACCCCATGGAGTACGAGCCCCTGATGCTCGCCCCGTCCATACCGACCATGGTGTGGGGCGGCCAGATCCGGCTGATGGCCCGGGCGCTCGGCGTCGAACTCGACGAGATCCGCGAGACCATGGCGCGCCGCCCCCTCGAATCCACCGTGACCACCCGCACGATGGGCGACTTCGAGGCCGGCACCCAGGGCGCCGTACGGTTCGAGGTCCAGGGCATCGTCGGCGGCGAACCCCGCATCGTCATCGAACACGTCACCCGGATCCACCCCTCCTGCGCCCCCGACTGGCCCACCCCGCCCGACGGCGTGGGCGCTCACCGGGTGGTCATCGAGGGCCGCCCCCGTATCGAGGTCACGGTCGAGGCGACCGACGAGGGCGAGAACCGCTCCGCGGGCGGCAACGCGACGGCCGTCGGCCGGCTCGTGAACGCCGTCGACTGGCTCGTGGACGCGAAGCCCGGCCTCTACGACGCGCTCGACGTCCCGCTGCGCCCCGCAGTGGGCAGACTGGGAAGGAAGAGGCCATGAGGATCGACGTCCCCGAGGGCAGGCACCCGATCGAGTACGTATGGGGCGAGATCGTCCCCGAGATCGGTACCGCCGCCGCGAACTTCTCCCTCTCCGTCTACGCCCACACCACCCTGGGGCTGCGGGAGTTCGAGGCCGCGCGGCTGAGGATCGCGCAGATCAACGGCTGTCTGTTCTGCCTCGACTGGCGGACCGACCGCGACGGCGAGAAGGTCGAGGAGTCGTTCGCGGACGCGGTGAACCAGTGGCGCACCACTGATGCGTTCGACGACCGTACGCGGCTGGCCGCGGAGTACGCCGAGCGGTACGCCCTGGATCATCACGGTCTCGACGAGGACGAGGACTTCTGGACCCGTCTGACCGCGCAGTACAGCCAGCCCGAGATCGTGGAGCTGACGATGAGCATCGGTTCCTGGTTGTCGTTCGGCCGGCTCAACCGGGTGTTCGGCCTCGACGCGGCGTGTGTGCTGCCGACGTCGTGACCCGAGGCCTCATGTGACCCGTGACCTCAGAGGTCGGTGGCGATGATCTGCTCGATGTTGCGTTCGGCGAGCGCGGTGATCGTGACGAACGGGTTGACGCTGGTGTTGCCCGGGATCAGCGCGCCGTCGATCACGTAGAGGCCCGGATGGCCGTGCAGCCGACCGTAGTTGTCGGTGGCCCGGCCGAGCACCGCGCCGCCGAGCGGGTGGTACGTCAGGTGGTCGCCCCAGATCTTGTACGCGCCGAACAGGTCCGTGCGGTAGATCGTCCCCTCCTTCGCGTTGATCTTGTCGAAGATCGTCTTGGCGGCGTCGATGGACGCCTGTTTCCAGGCCGTCTGCCAGTTGAGCTCGACCCGGCCGGCCGCGGCGTTCCAGGAGAACTCGGCGCGGTGCGGGTTCTTCGTGATGGAGAGGTAGAACGAGGCGTACGTCTCGATGCCGGTGGGCAGCGGTGCCACCTCGGCGAACGCGCCGCCCGCGTCCCAGTTGTCGATGCCGGCGGTGGGCATGGAGGACTGGAGCTTGCCGGTCGCGTCCCACATGTGGTTGGCGCGGCCGCACATGACGTTGCCGTTGTCGCCCCAGCCCTTGCCGATCTCGCCGTTGAGGCCGGGCAGCGCGCCGGTGGCCTTCAGCCTGGTCAGCAGCTTGCTGGTGCCGACGCTGCCGGCCGCGAAGAACACCCGGTCCGCGACGACGCTCTCCGTGGACGTGGTGTTCCCCGCGGTGTCGAGGCGGTCGATGACCACCGTGTACCCGCCGCCGGACGCGGGGGCGACGGACGTGACCTTGTGCAGCGGTGAGACGGTGACCCGCCCGGTCGCCCGGGCCTGCGCCAGATAGGTCTTCTGGAGCGTCTTCTTGCCGTGGTTGTTGCCGTAGAGCACCTCCCCGGCCAGCGCCGACTTGGGGACGGCGCCGGCCGCCTCCTGCTTCATGTACTCCCAGTCGTAGACGTTGGGCACGAAGACGAACGGGAAGCCGGAGCGCTGGGCGTGCTTACGGCCGACCCGGGCGTACTGGTAGCAGGCCGCGCTCTCCCACCAGCCGGGGTCGACGTGGTTCACGCCGAGCCCCGCGTTGGCGCGCGGGTAGTACCGGTCGTACATCTCGCCGGCGTCGACGGTCGGCAGGATCGCGCCGAAGTTCTCCCGGCGCGGGGTGACCGCCATACCGCCGTTGACCAGGGAGCCGCCGCCGACGCCCCGCCCCTGGTAGACGGTGATGCCGCCGAACTCCTCGGCGTCGAGGATCCCGGTGTGGCGGGGGACGTCCTTGTCGAGCGGGAAGCCGAGGAACTGGCTGAGGGGCTGCTTGGTGCGGGTGCGCAGCCAGAAGGAGCGGAGGTCAGGGGTGGTCGTGTTGGCGAAGACCTTTCCGTCGGGGCCGGGGGTGTCCCAGGCCATGCCCATCTCGACCATGCGCACGTCGACCCCCGCCTGGGCCAGCCGCAGCGCGGCGACGGAGCCGCCGTAGCCGGTGCCGATCACCAGGGCGGGGATACGGGACTGGGTGGCCGAGGCGAGTGCGTGCCCGGGGAGTGCGAGGGTGGAGAGAATAGAACCTGTTCCCGTGATGAATCCACGGCGTGTAACAGCCATGAGGAGCCCTCACTGTCGGTGGAATGGGAACGAGTTCTACTGCCGTCGGCACGGGAAGTCACGGCATACCTATTGGTAACTTTTGGCTGGATCGCTCAAGAATGTTCGGGACAAAGCCGACGATTCGATGAGTGAAAGATCCGCCGAGAGCCCGGAGCGCGCATGTCCCTGCCGACCCTCGCCCCCGACGACCTCGACCGCGCCGCCGTCGACCTCCACGACACAGCCGCGTGGCAGGAAATCGTCCGTCACTGGGATACGCCGTACGGCGGCACCCCGTCGCACGACGGTCCGCCGACCGCTCCCGGGGACTGGCGTCGGCTGCTCTCCGTCCCCGTCGACCAGCTCGTGGCCACCGCCCTCGGCGGCCTCGCCCCGCCGCCGCCCGCCGAGCGGCCGCTCCCCGGCCGGCTCGGCGCGGTGCTGCCCGACCGGCTGCACGCCTGGCGCCGCCTCGGCCAGCCCGACGTACGGCCCTCCACCCACCTCGCCCACGCCCGCCGCGTCCTCGTCGAGTGGGGCTGGCAGAACAAGCCGTACCGCCTCCGCGACACCCGGGGCGCCCGCTGCGTCTGCGGCGCCCTGCTCAGCGCGCACCGCCTCGGCTACGGCAGCGCCGACACCATGAACCGCTCCGCCGCCTGGCTCGTCACCGAACTGCGCGCCCAGGGTTGGACCGGCCTCATCGGCCCCTGGAACCGCGCCCCCGGCCGTACCGCCGATCAGGCCCTGGCCCTCGTGGACGCCACCATCCGGCGCGCCGCGCACGCGGGGGAGTAACAGGAGCGGGTCACTCCACGCTGTCGGCGACCGTGAAGAGCCCGCCGTCGGGATCGCGCAGCGTGATGCACCGGCCGTTGCCCGAAGGCCGGATCGGCGAGGTCGTCGTCCCGCCGAGCCGGAGGGCCGCCTCGATCGCCTCATCGACGTCGGGTACCCGGAAGTGCACGTGCCAGCGCGGCCTGACCTGCGGGTCGGGGGCGGCTTCCACCGCGCCTCCGTAGAGCCGGGCGACGGTGATCTCGCCGTGGCTCAGGACGACGTGGTCGTCCTCGTAACTCACCTGACAGCAGCCGGGCCGCTCACCGGCCCAGTCCAGCACCTCGGCGTAGAAGATCGCCGCGTCGAAGGCGTTCCGGGTCCGCAGCTCCAGCCACGCCGGGGCACCGCCCTTGCCGACGCTCCAGTCCGGGATGACCTCGCCCTCCCAGATGCCGAAGACGGCACCCTCACGGTCCGAGGCGAGCGCCGCGCGCCCCGTCCCGAACCGCAGCGGCCCCACGGCCACCGTGGCGCTCCGCTCCCGGATGCGCGCCGCCGTCACGTCGGCGTCGTCGACGGCGAAGTACGGGGTCCAGGCGACGGCCACCGCGAGGCGCGGCGCGAGGGCGCCGATCCCGGCGACCGGGGCACCGTCACTCAGCGCGACGGAGAACTCCTCGCCCAGCCGGGTGGGCCGGAACTCCCAGCCGAAGACACCCCCGTAGAAGGTCTCGGCGGCGCCGAGATCGCGGGCCATGAGACTGACCCAACACGGGGCGCCGGACACCGCATGGCTCGAGGTCGACACAGCCTTCATCCATCCGTCGCGGACGTGTGATCGCTCACCATCCCACCGTACGCCCGGCGAGATCGCCATTCCGCCACGCCCGTCCCGGTACGCCTGTCCCGGGGCAGTACGGCATGCGAAGAGTCCGCCGGTGCGAAAGCCTGACAAGGTGAGGGACGTGCGCGCTGCGCTACGACGAGCCGTGGCCGACCTGTGGGCGCGGCGCCGGGACCCGGCGGTCACGCAGACCGTACGGTCGACCGCCGCGGCCACGATCTCCTATGTCGTCGCGCTCCAGCTGAGCAGCGAAGCAGCCCCGCTGACCGCCCCGCTCACCGCGCTGCTCGTCGTCCAGGTCACCCTGTACTCCACGCTCACCACCGGCATCCGCCGGGTCAACTCGGTGGTCGTCGGCGTCATCATCGCGATCGCCTTCAGCGCCCTGGTGGGCCTCACCTGGTGGAGTCTCGGGCTGATCATCCTCGCCTCGCTGGTGGTGGGCCGCTTCGTGCGCGTCGACGAGTTCGTCCCCGAGGTCGCGATCAGCGCCATGCTCGTCCTCGGCGTCACCCAGGTCACCGACACCGCCTGGGACCGGGTTCTCGAGACCCTCATCGGCGCGGTCGTGGGACTGACCTTCAACACGGTCCTCGTCCCGCCCGTCTGGGTCGGCACGGCGGGGGAGTCCATCGAGGACCTGGCGCGCCGCATGCGCCGGCTCATGCTGGGCATCGGCGAGGAACTCACCAGCCCCGTCCCCGTCGACCGTGCCGCCGCCCGCCTGTACGAGGCCCGCCGCCTCGACAACGACGTGGCCGACGTCGACGCGGCGCTGCGCCAGGCGGAGGACAGCCTCCGGCTCAACCCCCGGGTCAAGGAAGGGGTCTTGCACCGCATCGTGCTGCGTACCGGACTCGACACGCTGGAAATCTGCGCCGTCGTCCTCCGGGTCCTCGCCAGGACGCTCACGGACCTCGCCAGGGAACGCCGAGGCACGGAACTCTTCCCGAAGGACGTCGCGCTCGCCCTCGAAGACCTCCTGGACCGGGTCGCCGACACGCTGGTGAGCTTCGCCGTCCTCGTCTCCACCCACGTCAGCGCGGACGCCGACGCCGCCGAGGAACGGCTCGCCGGCGAACTCCGCGCCGCCCGGGCCGTCCGCGACCACGCGGCGGAGCTGCTGCTCCAGGTCGTTCAGCGCGACCCCCGCGAGTGGCAGCTGTACGGAGCGCTGCTCGCCGAGGTCGACCGGATCCTCGACGAACTGGATCTCGACCACCGCAGCCGCCGCCTCATGGAAGAACTCGACCGCCACTCGCGCGAACGCGCCGAGCGGCGGCCGAGGCTGTCGGCGTTCTACGACCGACTGGGGGTGTGAGGGGCGGTGGTACGACGTGGTGCGCTGGGGGGCGGGGGAAATCGGAAACTCCGGCAGTCACCGCCGGTCGTTCATCAGCTCCTGGAAAGAACTCATACAAGGGGTGCAGTGACGGTCGGTCCTCTCGCGCTCTTCGAGCGGCTCCTCGTGCAGCGACTGCCCGCAGAGGGCGGTCGCCTTGCCGATGGCGGCCACGTGCCAGACGAAGACCCCGTCCCGGGGCGCTATGCCGACGTGCATTTCGTACATGGTCGTCTCCATGCTCGGCGGACGCTTGCTCCTCCAGTGCACCCGACCGAGGGGGGGTTGCACGCCCGGAGGGCGGCTGTTCGGGTGATGACGCCGCGTGGGCATCGGAGGCCGCCGGGGTGCCGCGTGGCTACCCTGGAGCGAAGGGGCGGCGTGACGGCGACCCGGTCGGAGGCGACCCCATGAGACGACGCCACCATTTCCACATCGACCACGCGGGGCACTCGGTCAGCGTCACGGTCCAGACCGGCCACAAGGCCGTCGTCGAGGTCCTCGTCGACGGCAAGGAGACGGGGTACGCCACGACCGGCGCCGACCGCCCGGTGACCGTCCACATCGAACTGCCGACCGATCCGCCGACCCCGGCGACGGTCCGGGCCGCCGCCGGTCCCGGCATCCCTCGCTGTGTCCTCGAAGTACCGGGCGCCGAACCGCACGTCATGTCCCCGCGGCTCTACTGACAGGTCGTGCCGGGACGGACCGGCTTCAGCGTGACGAGGTAGGCGTCGACGGCGTCCGTCACACAGGCGCCCGAGCGGCCGTACGCGGTGTGGCCCACGCCCTCGTACGTCAGCAGCATCCCGCCGGGGAACTGGGCCGCGAGGCTTTCCGACTCCTCGTACGGGGTCGCCGGGTCGCCGGTGGTGCCCACCACGAGGACCGGCGGCACGCCCTCGGCGCGGACGCGGTGCGGCTTCCCCGCACCCGCCGGCAGGTCCTTGCAGGTCATGGCGTCCAGCACGCTCGTGGTGCCGTACGGGCCGGCGGCCTTGTCGGCGGGGGCGAGGGCGTCCCAGTAGGGCTGGGCGTCGCGGGGGTGCGGGGTGTCGGCGCAGTTCACGGCGAGGAGCGCGGCGTCCTCGTTGTCGGCGGGCCCGGACTCCTCGCCGGGGACCTCCTCCGCGCCGCTGTCGCCGTCGTCCTCGGGGGCCTCGTCGCCGTCCGCGAGCGCGGCAAGTTTCGTACCGTCGCCGCCGGCGGCCGCGGTCAGTGCCTCCGACAGTCCCTTCCACTGCTGCTCGGGCGTGTACATCGCCATGGACAGCGCGTCGAGCAGCGCCCGCTCGTCGACCCCGAACTCCGACCCGTCGACCGGCAGCGGCTCGCGGGCCGTCCGGGCGAAGAGCCCGTCGATCACCGTACGTATCTCGTCCGGGGTCGCCCCGGGGCAGACACCGTCCCCGACGACGTCGGCGCAGTACGTGGCGTAGTCGTCGACGGCCCGCTGGAAGCCGACGGCCTGGCTCCGCGCGCGGGCGCGCCAGTCGAGCGACGGGTCGATCGCCCCGTCGAGGACCGACGCCCGTACCCGGCGCGGGAATTGCTCGGCGTACGAGGTGCCCAGGCTCGTCCCGTACGACCAGCCGAGATAGGTGAGCCGGGGCTCGTCGAGCGCCGCCCGGAGCACGTCCATGTCGCGGGCCGCGTCACGGGTCCCGACGTGCCGCAGGATGGCGCCGCTCCGCTCCACGCACTCCGCCGCCGCGGACCTGGCCAGGGCGAGGGCGCCCTCCCGGTCGGCGTCGGTACGCGGGTTCAGCGGGTGCTCGTTGCGCGGCGCGTCCGCCGCGGGTTCTCCATCCTCCTTGCCGTCGTCGCAGGTCAGGGCCGGGGTACTGGCGCCCACACCGCGCGGGTCGAAGGAGACGATGTCGAAGCGCTCGCGGACCTTGGCGCTGAACGACTCGGCGGCGCCTTCCTTGAGCGAGCCCACGCCGGAGCCGCCGGGACCGCCGGGGTTGAAGACGAGCGAGCCGATGCGGCGCGCCGGGTCGGCGGTGGCCGCCTTCGCGACCGGCAGGACGAAGGTCCGCCCGTTTGCCGGATCGCCGTAATCCATCGGCACGGTCAGCCGCGCGCACCGGAACTCGCCGCAGGCCGTCCACTTCAGCTTCTGCGTGTAGAACGACCTCAACTCGGGCCGGGTGGCCGGATCGACGGCGGCGGCACGGCCGTCGGTCCGCGCCGCCGACGGCGCGGCCGTGGTGCAGGCGGAGAGGGTGGTGGCGCCGAGGACGGCGAGGGTCAGGGCGAGGGCAGGGCGAGGACGGACGACGCGCTTCACGAGAGTGCTCCTGGGAGGCCTGGGGGCGGTGCGCCTCAGCTTCGCGGGGCGATGCTGAGGATTTCGTGAGGAGGCCCCTCGGCCCGTGCCCGGGGCCTCGGCCGCCGTCGGCAGCCGGCGCTCAGCCGCCGTCGGCGGCGCGGCGCGCTCGACCAGGCCCCGGCCGCCGGGCCTCAGCCGCCGTCGGCGGCGCGGCGCACCAGGCCCCGGCCGCCGCCGTCGGCGGGCAGGCGCAGCATGATGGGGCGCCGTTCGTCGGTCCCGGGGCCTCGGTCCCGGGCCGGCGTCCGCCGCCGCGGACCCGGCCAGGGCGAGGGCGCCGGCCGTCGGCCGCGGGCCTCAGCTCTCGTCGGCGGGCAGGCGCAGCACGAAGCGGGCGCCGCGGAGCTCGCCCGTCTCTCCGCCTCCGCTGCCCCCGCCGCTCGTGGCGGTGAGGCTTCCGCCGTGGGCGTGGGCGACCCAGGAGGCGATGGAGAGGCCGAGCCCGGTCGACCCCGCCCCGCTGCGGAACCGCTCGAAGAGCGCGTCCGCCACCCCCGGCGGCAGCCCGGGACCGCCGTCCGTCACCGTCACGATCCCCTCGCGTCCCTCCCGGGCGACCTCGATCATTACGTCCGCCGCCTCACCCGGCGCGTGCCCGTGGGCGAGGGCGTTGCCGAGCAGGTTCGCGACCGCCCGGCGTACGAGATCGGGGTCGGCCACGACGACCGTCTCCCCGGCCCGTACCGTCACCCGGTGCCCCTCCGCCGGGGTGTCCGCGACCACCGCCTCCACCAGCTGGTCGAGCCGCAGCGGCTCCCGTGCGAGCGTCTGTACCCCGGTCATCAGCCTGGCCCGGGTGAGCAGCCCGTCGACGAGCCCGCCCATGCCGTCCGCGAGCCGCATCGTCCGGCGGAGCACCTCCGTGCTGTCGGTGTCGCCGCGCAGGGCGGTCTCGGCGAGCATCCGCAGCGAGGCCACCGGCGTCCGCAGATCGTGGGCCGCGTCGGCCAGGAAGGCCTCCTGCTGCCCCAGCGCCGTCAGCGCCGGACGGATCGCCCGCCCGGACAGCACATGGCCGACCGCCGCCGACAGCAGCACCAGGACCGCGCAGCCGGCCGCCAGGAGCCAGGTCGTACGCCGGTGGTCGGCCATCGCCTCGGAGGTCTCGTACAGCGTGACGACCGCGCCGTCCCGGCCCGCGTCGCCCTCGGCGTCGGGAGCGAAGAACGGCTCCGCGAACAGCCGGACCGGCCGCCCGTCCACCGCCCGCCCGTCGACGGCGACGACGTCCTCCCGGCGCAGCGCGGTCCCGGCCACCGCCCGGACGTCGGCGGGGCGCCCGGCCAGACAGGGGTCCTTCCCGGCGTAGTCGACGACCGGCCCGGAGGACCCGTCCCTCGGTACGGAGAACACCGTCAGCTGCGGGCAGCCGGTGTCCATGGTCCCGGCGAGGTCGGCGGTGTCGAGCCGGTCGTCCTCGTCGTACGTCAGCAGACTGATCGCCTGCGTGGTGTCCAGGTTCATCGCCTGGTCGAGCTGCTCGCGCCACCGCGCGTCGTCGCTGCGCACGGCGAGGACGGCCATGGCGACGAGTCCTGCGGCGCTGGTGAGCGCGAACAGGGCGGTGATCCTTCTGCGCAGCCGGCGGACCCGCTCGGTGGGCGTGAGCGCCCGGGCCGCCGGGATGTTCACTCCTGCCCCGCCGGGGCGAGCCGGTAGCCGAGGCCCCGTACGGTGTGGATGAGCGGCGGGTCGCCGAGCTTGCGGCGCAGTTGGGAGACCAGGACCTCCAGGACGTTCGAGCGCGGCTCCGCCATCTCGTCCCAGCAGCTCTCGATCAGCTCGGCCCGGGAGACCGCCTGGTCGGCGCGGGCCGCCAGCACCTCCAGGACGGCGAACTCGCGCCCCGTCAGAGTCAGCAGGACCCCGGCGCGCCTGACCTGCCGCCGGGCGGTGTCGATCTCCAGGTCGGCGACGCGGTGGACGGGCGGCCGGACGACGCCCGCCCGGCGGCACAGACTGCCCACCCGGGCGACGAGTTCGGGCACCGCGAACGGCTTGACCAGATAGTCGTCCCCGCCGCTGGCGAAGCCGCCGACCCGGTCGGCGACGGTGTCCCGGGCGGTGAGGAAGAGCACCGGCACGGCCCCGCCCCGGCGGCGCAGCTCCGCGACGTACGTGGCGGCGTCCCCGGAGGGCAGCATCCGGTCGAACACCGCGCAGTCGTAGGACGTGACGAAGAGCGCTTCGTCCGCCTGGGGAAGGTCCGCGACCTCGTCGACCGCGAACCCGGCGGCCCGCAGCGCGGCGGCCACCCCGAAACGCAGATCCCCGTCGTCCTCGACCAGCAGCACCCGCACGGCGCCCACCCTAACGAACCCGCCCAAGCGCTCCGAAACCCGCCCCGACCGACACACCGTCAGGTCAACAGTGTGTAACGCCAACGGGCTTGTCGGACAGAAGGCTTCCTTCCGCCCACGGCCTCTGGGATCTTGCGTCCACCCCACACAACACAGGGTCCGGCCGACGTCACCAGCGTCACCGGGCCATCGGAGGACGCATTGTTTTCCCACATAACCAGCAGGCTGAGACTCCCGGCCACGGCCGTCACCGCCCTCGGAGCGGTCGTCGCGCTCGCCGCGCCCGTCGGAGCCGCCCCGGTCGCCCCCGCGGGCGTCCCGGAGCCCACGACCGCCTCGGCGGCGCCCGTGAACTCCGCCGCACCGATGAACTCCGCCGGAAGTGACGCGTACGTCTCGTCCGCCGCGGCCTCGGCGTCCCGCACGTTCACCACCGCGAAGGCGGCGGGCTGGGTGGCCGGCACCCGGGCGTATCTGGTGATCACCGCCCCCGGGGACTCCTCGGCGGTCCGGGCGGCCGTCGCCGCCAACGGCGGTACGGTCTTCTCGTACTTCGACGCCATCGGCGTGGTCGTGGCGCACTCCACCTCCGGCACCTTCGCCTCGACCATGCGCGGCGTCAGCGGCGTCCAGCAGGTCGGCGCCAGCCGGACCTCCGACGTTCCGGCCGACGCCTACAACCCGGCGCTGCCCGGCAACCCGGCGCAGTCCGCGGCCCCGGCCACCGAGCCGGTCCGCTCGGACATGACCCAGATCAAGGCCGACCAGGCCTGGGCCGTCAGCACCGGTTCGCCCACCGTCAAGGTCGGCATCCTGGACACCGGCGTGGACGACCAGCACCAGGACCTGGCACCGAACTTCAACGCCGCCGACTCGGTCTCCTGCGCGTACGGCAAGGCGGACACCCGGGCCGGGGCCTGGCGGGACGTCGACACCCACGGCACGCACGTGGCCGGCACCGTCGCGGCCGCCAAGAACGGCAAGGGCGCCATCGGCGTCGCGCCGGGCGTGAAAATCTCGTCGGTCCGCATCGCGGAGCCGGGCAGCACGCTCTTCTTCCCGGAGAACACGATCTGCGGGCTCGTCTGGTCCGGTGACCGCGGCTTCAAGGTCACCAACAACAGCTACTACACGGACCCGTGGCAGTTCAACTGCCCGAACGACGTGGACCAGGCGGCCATCCTGGAGGGTGTCGGGCGCGCCCAGAAGTACGCGGAGGGCAAGGGCTCGCTGCAGGTCGCGGCGGCCGGCAACTCCAACGTGGACCTGGCGAACAAGACCACGGACACCTCCTCGCCCAACGACTCCACCCCGGTGACCCGGACGATCACCAACGACTGCCTGGACATCCCGGCCGAACTGCCGGGCGTGGTCACGGTCGCGGCCAACGGCACCAGCGGCTCGTCCAAGGCGTCCTTCTCCAACTTCGGACGCAACGTCATCGAGGTGTCGGCGCCGGGCGAGTCGGTCTACAGCACCGTCCCCGGTGGCAAGTACGCGTCGCTGAGCGGCACTTCCATGGCCTCCCCGCACGTCGCGGGCGTCGCCGCCCTGATAGCGAGCGCGAACCCGGGCGACACCCCCGCGGACATCCGTACGAAGCTGGGCACGCAGGCCACCGACCTGGCCTGCCCGGCGGACGGCCGGTGCACCGGCACGACCGCCAACAACAGCTTCTTCGGCGAGGGCCGGGTCGACGCGCTGAAGGCGGTCGGCGGCTCCACCCCGCCCCCCGGCGCGTACTTCGAGAACCTCACCGACGTGACGGTCGCCGACAACGCCACCGTCGAGAGCCCGATCACGGTCGGCGGAGTGACGGGCAACGCCCCGGCGACCCTCAAGGTCGGGGTCGACATCAAGCACACCTACATCGGTGACCTGAAGGTCGACCTGGTGGCGCCCGACGGCACCGTGTACACCCTGCACAACCGGACCGGCGGCTCCGCGGACAACCTCGTCCAGACCTTCACGGTCAACGCCTCCGCCGAGGTCGCGAACGGCGTCTGGAAGCTCCGTGTCAACGACAACGCGAGCCAGGACACCGGCCGGATCGACGCCTGGAACCTGACCTTCTAGGCCTTCTCCGGGCGCCCCTCGCCGGACCGGCGGGGGCGCCCGGACTCCGTTCCGGAGTAGAGGTGGTCGGACTCGGGCCGCAGATCGAGTATGTCCAGGAACTCCGCGAGTTCGGCCGGGTCGGCCGTCCGGCTCGCGACGGCCCGCCGAGCGGCACGACGGCGGTCGCCGCCGGGACCGGGCGGCCCCGGTGGTGGCCCCGCCGCACCGTCGTTCGCCTCTGTGACGTCCATGACGCCGATACGACCACACCCCGGCCCGCGGCGCACGGTCACCCGCCGCGCCCGGTCGGCACCGGCGCCGCGTCAGCAGCGGCGTCAGTACACGCCGAGGAAGATGCCGCCGGGCGTGTTCAGGTTGTCGTTGTGGAGGTGGAACGCCCGTAGCGACCGGGCGATCTCCCGCTGCGAGACGTACGCGTCACGGTCCAGGTCCAGATGCCTGAAGACCTCCGCCCCCTCGTCGTCGGAGACGCCCCAGACGGCCAGGTAGGCGGTGAACTCGTCCCCGCTGACCCGCTTGTCGCCCTTCGTGTCCATGATGCGGAAGATGGCCGCCGCCAGGTTCTCGAGCAGCTCGGGCCGGTCGCTGTCGTAGCCCACCGCGCGGTGCGCGGCGACGAACCCGTCCTGGTCGAGGCGTTCCCGCCCCGGTACCGACTGCGTCAGCAGACCGAGCCACTGCGCCCAGTACGCGCGCTCCAGGGCCTGGATCCGGGGATCGTCCGCCGCGAGGCCGTACGCGGTGGCGTACGCCTCGACGACGCGCCGGTGATCGGACCAGGTGACGTACCCGTCGCCGTCGGTGTCCAGGACCGTGAAGAGTCGCCGGAGCCTCCGGGTGACCGGATCGAGCGTCGCCATGCCGGGTTCCTTCCGTGGGAGGGAGTCGTATGGAGAGGGACGGCGGAACCTCCAGTCTGGTTGCCCGGCCGCGCCAGGGCACCCGCACGCGCCGGTCGCGTGCCCGCCGCGTGGCCCGGAGAACGGGCGGACCCGGGACCCGTGGAACGGGCGGAGTCGGGCGCCGTACGCCACCATCGACGCCATGGAGGCCGGTCCCGACGTGCCCGCCCTCGTCCGGGAACTCACCCGGCGGGCCGATCCGGCGCGCCTCCGGCACGACGTGGAGTACCTCGCCGACCGCCCGCGCGGCCGGACCCACGCGCCCGAGGCCATGGCGCGGGCCGAGACCCATGTGGCGGCCCGGCTGGCGGAGGCGGGCTGGCGGACCGAGCGGCAGCCGTTCGACGTCCGATGGCGCCCCGGCACCACCGACCGCCCCGTCGGCGGCAGCCTGTCACCGCGCCGCGTCCGCCTGCACCGACGCCTCACCGGAGCCAACCTGCTGGCCGAGCCGCCGGACCTCGGGGACCGGCCCGCCGTGCTCGTCGGGGCGCACCTGGACACCGTCGTGGACAGCCCCGGCGCCGACGACAACGCCTCCGGGGTGGCGGCCCTCCTGGAGGTCGCCCGGCTGCTCGGCGGGCTGCCCGAGCCGCCCGCGGTGCGGCTCGCCTGCTTCGACATGGAGGAGCTCGGCTTCGTCGGCGCCCGGGCGGTCGCCCGCGCGGCGCGCCACGGCCGGCGCGTCACCGGCATGCTCTGCCTGGAGTCCGTCGGCTGCTTCGCGGACGGGCCCGGGACGCAGGCGATGCCGGCGGGCTTCGGCGCTTTGTTCCGGGACGCGGCCGGAGCCGTACGCGCCCGTGACCGGCGGGGTGACTTCACCCTCGTCGTCCACCGGCGCTCCTCGGACGCGGCGGCCGACCTGTGGCGCCGGGCCGCGGGCGCGGCGGATCCGCCCCTGCCCGTCGTCACCCTCCGCGACCCCCGTCCGGACGGCCCGCTGGGCACGCTCGCCGGCCTCGCCGTGCCGCCGGTCAACCACCTCGGCCGCAGCGACCACGCCGCGTTCTGGAGCGCGGGTGTGCCGGCCGTCCTGCTCACCGGTACGGCGAACTTCCGCAACCCCCGCTACCACCGGCCCACCGACACCCCCGACACGCTCGACTACCCGCGCCTGACGGCCGTCGCCGTCGCCACCGCGGTCACCGCGGCGCTCTGGCGGCCGTACGGTCACCGCCGGTAGCCGCCTCGGAGGCGGGATCGGCCGCACGGACCTACGGTGGTCGAAGTGCGCGACCCCGCACCGATCCCCGTACCCGAGGAGGCCACGATGGAGCAGCGCTTCGTCTGGGTGACCACGCGCCGCATCAAGCCGGGCACCCTGCAGGAGTTCGAGCGGGCCTGGCGCCCCGGTTTCTCACCCGACGGTCTGCACCGGGCGTACGCCTACTGGACCGAGGACGGCCAGGAGATCACCGGCGTCTCGCTCTGGGATTCGCGGGAGGCGTGCGACGCCTGGCGGTCCTCCGAGGCGGAGCGGTCGCGCCGCGAGATCATGGCGCCGTACGTCGTCGAGGAGACCGAGGCCTTCTACCAGGGCGGCGAACTGGGGCTGCCGGGACGGTAGGCGCCCGGGGGAGCCCCGCGGTGGGCCTACGGATACGTGCGTACGTCGTCGGTGTACTCGCGCGCCCGCTCCTGTACGAGCTCCGGCAGCGCACCCGACGCCAGGTCCGCGAGGGTCGTCCCCTCCAGGACCTGGCGCAGGCTCGCGCGGACCGCGCGCCACACGTCCGGCATGGGGGCCGCCGCACCCTGGTACTCCAGCCCCGTCAGCTTCAGGTCACGCACGCTCACCAGGGGCCCGTCCATCGCCCGGAGCACATCGGCCAGGGTGATCTCCGCGGGCGGCCTGGCAAGGATGTAGCCACCCTCCGGGCCGCGCACGCTCCGTACGAGCCTGGCCTGCCGCAACTCGCTGAGGACGACGAAGAGGAAGCGGACCGGGATGTCCTGCCGGCCGGCGACGTCCTCCGCCTTCAACGGCCGGTCGGGGGAGGAGGCCAGCTCCGCCATGGCCCTGACCGCGTAGTCCGTTCGCGCTGAGATCCTCACCGCCTCAATGTCTCACGGTTGGCGCGAAACCGATCCGGCTCCTGGCGAAGTACCGGCGCGCCCTTGTCGGTTCACATTGTTCATCGACATAGTGAACAACGTCGTGCAGTGCCCGCCCCGGCCGGAGGTCCCTCGTGCCCAAGCCCACGCCCACGCCCAAGCCCGTGCCCATGTCCGTGTCATCGGGGTCGGCGGCGGCCGCGCGGCCGCGACCGACCGTGGCCGTCGTCGGCGCGGGTGCGGCCGGGGCCCTGGTCGCCGTCCAGCTGTGCGAGACGGCCGCCCGGCGCCGCACGCCGTTCGATCTCGTCCTGATCGACCCGGCGGCGGAGGCGGGGCGCGGCACGGCATACGCCACCGAGGTCCCCGAGCACCGGCTCAACGTGCCGGTCGGCGGGATGAGCTGCTACCCCGACGACGCCGGTCACTTCCGGCGCTGGCTCTGCCGCCACGGCGAATCCACCGTCACCGCCGCGGACTTCGCCTCCCGCTACCGCTTCGGCTCCTACCTCGCCGACACCCTCGGCCGGGCCGTCATCGCGGCCCACGGCACCGTCGCCGTACGCCGACTGCGGACCCGGGTGACCCGCTGCGCGGACACCGGCGACGGACGCTTCGAACTGCGGCTCGCCGACGGCGGGACGGTGACCGCCGACAGCGTCGTCCTGGCCACCGGGCCCGCCGCCGGCACCGCGCGCTGGGCACCGGCCGAACTGCGCGGCTCCGCACGGTTCATCGCCGCCCCCTGGGCACCCGGCGCGCTCGACGCCGTGGGCGCCGACGACGACGTGCTGCTCGTCGGCACCGGCCTGACCGCCGTCGACCTCGCTCTCGTGCTCGACCGGCCCGGCCGCACCGTGCACGCGCTCTCCCGCAGCGGACTGCTGCCCCGGCCGCACGCCGTCGCCCCGCTGCCGCCCGTACCGCCACCGCCCGGCCTCACGGCCCTGCCGCTGCGCCGGCTGCGCACCGCGCTGCGCCGGCACCTGGCCGCCTCACTGCGCGATCACGGCGACTGGCGACCGGCCCTCGACGGGCTGCGGCCCACGATCGCCGCGCTCTGGCAGGGGCTCACCGACGAGGAGCGGGCCGACTTCCTCGACCGCGACGCGACCCGGTGGAACGTCCACCGCCACCGGATGGCACCGACCACCGCCGAGACGATCGCCCGGGCGCGCGCCGCCGACCGGCTGCGCCTCCACGCGGGCCGGATCGCCGCCGCCCGGCCGCTGGACGACGGCCGGCTCGCCGTCGGGCTGGCCGACGGGCGCGAGGTGACGGTGGCGTGGGTCGTCGACTGCACCGGGCCCGGGCTCCGGGTCGACGCCGCCGGCGACCCGCTCTGGGGCGGCCTGCTCGCCGACGGCCTCGCGGTGCCCGGCCCGCTCGGCATCGGCGTCGCCACCGACGCGGGCCGACTGCGCGACGCCCGGGGCACCACCGACCGGCCGGTGTTCACCCTCGGCGCGTCCCGGCGCGGCGAGCTGTGGGAGACGACGGCCATCCCCGAGATCAGGGCGCAGGCCCGGGAGATCGCCGAGTCCGTGCTCGCCCCGCTCACCCGCGCCCCGCAGCCCGCGCGCCGCCGGCCCACCGACCAGTTCGGCCTGCCGCTCACCACCCACGCCGCCGCTGCCGCCGCCTTCCGCAGCGGCCTCGGCCGGGTCGTCACCGTACGGGCGAAGGCCGCCGAGGCGTTCGCCCGGGCCACCACGCTCGACCCCGGCTTCGCCCTCGGCCACGCCGCGCTCGCCCTCCTCGGCCACGAGTGCGGCGAGGACCTCGACGTGCACCGCGAACTCGCCGACGCCCAGCGCAGCGTGGCCGAGCGCGGCGACGACCGGGAGCGTTCGTTCGTGGACGTCGTCACCCGCCGGATCCAGGAACACGAGGGGGTGGCGGGATCGGACGGCGACCGGGCGCTCGTCGACCACCTCGACCGGTACCCGGGCGACGCCTTCGCGCTGAGCATCGCGGTACCCACGATCGCCTTCTCCGGTGTCGGCGATCTCGACGGGTCGCTCGCCCGGCGCCTCGTCGAGCACGCCGCGCCCGCCTACGACGGCCACTGGTTCCCGACCTCGCTGCTCGCCTTCGTCCGCCAGGAGCAGGGGCGCATCGAGGAGGCGGGCGCCCTCGCCACGGCCGCCCTGGCCGTCGAACCCGCCTCGGGACACGCCGTACACGCCCTCGCCCATGTCCACTACGAGTCCGGCGACCACCGCGTCGGCCGCGACTGGCTCGACGGCTGGATCGGCGGCCAGGGCCGGGGCGCGGTGCACCGGGCCCACTTCTCCTGGCACGTGGCGCTGCACGAACTCGCCCTGGACGACTCCGAGGCGGTACGCCGCCGGTGGTTCGCCCAGCTCGCGCCGCGCCAGGTCAACGGCGTACGGGCGCTTGTCGACTCCGGTTCCCTGCTGTGGCGGGCCCGGATGACCCGGAACTGGACCGGCAGCGTTCCCGTCGACGGCGTGCTCGACGCCGTCGCCCGCGACCTCCTGGAGCGACCCGCGACGGCGTTCACCGCGCTGCACAGCGCGGTCGCCCTCACCGCGGGGGGCGATCTGCCCGCGCTGCGCCGACTCCGTACCCACGCGGTCGGAGCCGACACGGTCCAGCGCGAGGTCATCGCCCCGCTCTGCCAGGCGCTCGAAGCGGTGCTCGAGGAGCGGTGGACGGCGGCGGCGGAGGGGCTGCGCGGACTGCTGCCCACCCTCCGCCGGGTGGGCGGCAGCGCCGCGCAGCGCGAGGTCGTCGAGGAGACCCTGCTCCACGCGCTCCTGGAGGCGGGGCAGAGCGACGCGGCCCGCCACCTCCTGGAGGAACGCCTCGACCGCCGAGCCTCCCCCCTGGACCGCCGCCGCCTGTCGGACCTCCCGCACTGAGGACCGCGTCGACTCCTCCGGTCCGGCCGTCCGGCCTCCGTACCCTCCGGCCGACCGGCCGGAGGTCCGGACGGTCAGGCGGCCGTGTCTCCGCTCCGCGCGCGCTCCTCGATCAGGCGGTGCAGCAGGTCCGCCGTGGTGCGGCCGAACACCGGGTCGTTGAGGTGGGTGTCGAGTTCCACCACGTCGACGGGGCTGCCCCGCAGCCCCTCCCGGACCGCGCCGAACACCGCCTCGTCCAGGGCCGGGTCGTGGTACGGGCCGCCCGGCGCCCCCAGCGTCGACAGGCCGCGCAGCGGCAGGCACACCGTCGTGGGGCCGGTCGCGGACCGCAGCTTCGCCGCGACGCGCGCGCCGAGCTCCGCGCACTCCTCCGCCGTCGTCCGCACCACCGATATCGACGGGTTGTGCACCCGCACGTCCCGGTCGAGCACCCGCTCCGGAACCGTGTCGAGCGGGCCGAACTTCACCATGTCCAGTGCGCCCGGGCTCACCACCTGCGGTATCCCCGCGCGCCCGGCGGCCAGCAGCCGGTCGGGACCCGCCGTCAGGATGCCCCCGCAGAGGTCGTCCGCCAGCTCGCAGAGCGTCAGATCCAGGACCCCCGCGAAGAGCCGCTGCTCCGCGAGCGACTCCAACGTCCGGCCGCCCGCCCCGCTCGCGTGGAAGACCAGTACCTCGTAGCCGAGTTCGGTCAGCCGCGCCCGGGCCGCGTCGACCCCCGGAGTCGTCACGCCCGCCATGCTCGCGGCGACCAGCGGCCGGTCGCCCCGTACCGGGGGAGCGGCGGCCTCGAACCCCCGCGCCATCCCCGCCACCGCGTCGACCGCGTTCGCCAGTATCGGCTCCGACACCCGGTTGATCCCCGCGATGTCCACCACGCTGTACATCATCATGATGTCCGCCGAGCCGACATAGGGCGCGACATCACCCGAAGCCATCGACGACACCATCACCTTCGGCACCCCGAGCGGCAACACCCGCATCGCCCGCGTCGCGATCGACGTGCCGCCGCTGCCGCCGAGGGCCAGCACCCCGTGGAGCCTGCCCTCCGCGTGCAGCCGCCGGACGACCTCCGCCGCCCCGCGCGCCATCGCGGTCACCGCCGCGCCCCGGTCCCCCTCGCTCCGTAACGTCTCCAGATCCGTGCCCGCCGCCCGCGCCACCTCGGCGCGGGGGACGTCGGAGGGTATCCGAGGGTCCCCGATCACCCCCGTGTCGACCATGATGACCTCGACCCCGCGGCGCTCAAGCCGCGCGCGCAGCCATCCGTACTCCAGACCTTTGGTGTCCAGCGTTCCCACCAGTACAACGATCGCCATCCCCGTACTGTCCGGCGAAGTCGACATGACGACAAGGGTGTGGCGGCCCGACGCCAGACGGCATACTGACCCCCCTTGATCGCCTTGATCACCATCACGTGTCAGGAGGAGTCATGACCGCCAGTTTCAAGACCGTCATCGAGGTGGGCCCGGACCATCTCGACCAGGCCCGGGCCATCGACCGGCTGTTCCAGGAGGCGATAGCCCCGGCCACCGTCAACTTCGACTTCGAGAACATCCATCAGGCGGCCGCCGCGATCCCGGACAGCGCCGTCGTGAAGATGGTCCGGGGCTGGGGACTCCAGGAGCACGCCCCCGGCATGGTCATGGTGCTCTCCCTGAAGGAGGCCGTGCGCCAGGCGCTGCCCGGCGAGTTCGCCGACGCGGCGTTCTGGGGCACCGTCGAGCAGGAGCTCGCCCGTGCCTTCACCGGCCTCGCCGCGCAGGAGGGCGAGCCGGGACTCTCGTACTACGAGGAGGGCCCCGACCGCACCAGTTACTACCGGGACCTGTTCTTCGCCCTGCAGGACGAGGAGACCGGGGACCACATGTACGCGATCGCCTTCTGCGTCGACGTGACCGTCGGGCTCGCGAAGGAGCGGGCCACCGCGCTCGAGTTGATGGACATCGCACCGTACGCGATCCGGCTCAACGCGATCGTCCTGCGCCAGGAGTTGCGCGTCGCGGCCTGACGGTCGCCCGAACGTGCGGGGAACCGCACCGGCCCGCCGTCCCGGGCCGGACCCGCCGGGAACCTAGACTGCCCGGCATGGCGAAGTATTTCGACGTACACCCCGAGAACCCCCAGCGGCGCACCATCAGCAGCGTGGCGGACAGCATCCGCTCCGGCGCGCTCGTCGCGTACCCGACGGATTCCTGCTACGCGCTGGGATCCCGCATCGGCAGCCGCGACGGCATCAGCCGGATCCGCGCGATCCGGGAACTCGACGACCGCCACCACTTCACCCTGGTGTGCCAGAACTTCGCGCAGCTCGGCCAGTTCGTGCACGTCGACAACGACGTCTTCCGCGCGGTCAAGGCGGCGACGCCCGGCAGCTACACGTTCATCCTGCCGGCGACGAAGGAAGTGCCGCGCCAGCTGCTGCACCCGAAGAAGAAGACCGTCGGCGTCCGGATCCCCGACCATGTCGTCACCCAGGCGCTCCTTGAGGAACTCGGCGAACCGCTGCTCTCCAGCACCCTCCTGCTGCCCGGCGAGGACGAACCGATGACCCAGGGCTGGGAGATCAAGGAGCGGCTCGACCACGCGGTGGACGCCGTCCTGGACTCCGGAGACTGCGGTACGGAACCGACGACCGTGATCGACTTCTCGGAGGGCGAGCCCGAGATCGTCCGCCGGGGCGCGGGCGACACCTCGCGGTTCGAGTAGCCGTACCGCGCGGCATGTGATGATCGCGCCATGACCGTCATATCTCCGCGGCACGGCCTGATCCTGGCGGCTGCCGCCGTCCTGACCGCCGGGTGCGGCCTCGGGGCCGAACTCGACCGCGAGGCCAACCCCGAGCGGACCAGGGCGCACACGCCGGCCCCGCCGACGGTCGACCCGTCGCGGGCCGGCGGCCCCGGCGGTGTGGGCCCGGCCCCTCAGGTCGAGCCGCCCGCCGCCACCGCCCCGCCGGGCTGCCCGGCCACGGGGGTCCAGGTGACGACCGGCATGGTCAGCGCCACCATGGGCCTGCGCGCCATGCCGGTGACCCTCACCAACTGCGGCGCGCGCGAGCAGCGCGTCAACGGATATCCGGACGTACGGGTACGGGACGTCAACCGCGAGCCGATGGACGTCACCGTCCTCAAGGGCCCGGGCCCCATCACCCAGCTCGACGATCCGGGCCCGCACCCGGTCGCCCTGAAGCCCGGGGAGTCCGCGCGCTCCGTCTTCGTCTGGCGGTACTCGGCCGTGGACGCGGCGACCCAGCGGGGGAGCGGTGTGTATGTCGAGATCGCCCCGGCCGCCGGCGTGGCACGCCAGACGGTGGAGCCCGACGGCGGCCTGGACATCGGCGACACGGGCCTCCTCGGCACGACGGCCTGGCAGAAGGTCACGGACTGACCTCCGGTCGGCGGTCCCGGCACGGGCCGCAGGCGGTGGTCCGCGTGCGGCCCGTGCGCGGGGGCCCGGCGTGCGGACCGTGTGCCGTGGCCCGGGGGCCGTTGTGCCCGTCAGGGCAGTCCTGTCCGCCGGGGGCCGTGACCGCGACGGAAGTCGCCGGCGGGACCGGTCAGTCCGTCAGGCGCAGGCGGGCGCGGCGGGCCGTCGCCACCAGGTCGGCCACCGTGGTCAGCTTGACGCGCGGACGTCCTGTCGCCGCGCCGCGGGCGCGTTCGGCGCGGTCGATCGCGGCCAGGCCCCGGGCGTCGACGACCTCGGCGCCGCGTCCGCGGGCGAGGCGACGGAACGCCCGGGCCGTACGGGACGGAGCGGGCAGGGCGCCCGCCACGGCGTCGGCGAGGAGCGTGCCGACCGTCTCGGCGGCGCAGGTCCGGTTGGCGCCGATGCCGCCCGAGGGGCCGCGCTTGATCCAGCCGACGACGTACGTCCCCGGCATTCCCGCCACCCGGCCGCGCTCGTGCGGGACGGTGCCGGTCGCCTCGTCGAAGGGCAGCCCCGGCACCGGCACACCCCGGTAGCCGACCGCCCGCAGCACCAGACCGGCCGGTATCTCCCGCTCGCCGGCCCCCTCCGTCACCCGCGCGCCCCGTACCGCGTCCTCGCCGACGAACGCCACCGGCGCCGAGTGGAACCGGAGCACGATCCGCCGCTCCGGACCCGGTGGGCACGACCAGTCCACGCGCTCCCGTGGCACGCCCCGCAACAGCCCCGCCTTCTCCTGCGGCCCCGCGCCGTCGATCGCCGCGCCGGTCCGCGGGTCGTGGTCGTCGACGACAAGCCGTACACCGGACAGGTGGGTGAGCGCGCGGAGTTCGGAGCCGGTGTACGCGGCGTCCCCGGGTCCCCGGCGCCCGAGCAGCACCACCTCCCGTACCCGCGACGCGCGCAGGGCGGCGAGCGCGTGGTCGGCGATGTCGGTGCCTGCCAGCGTCTCCGGGTCCATGACGAGGATCCGGGCGACGTCGAGCGCGACATTGCCGGTGCCGACCACGACCACCCGCTCGGCACCGGTCAGGTCGAACGCCTCCGGGGCGGCTTCCGGGTGGGCGTTGTACCAGGAGACGAACGCCGTCGCCGGGACGCTTCCGGGCAGTTCCCCGCCCGGGATGCCGAGCCGCCGGTCGGTGGAGGCGCCCACGGCGTACACCACCGCGTCGTGGTGTGCGGCGAGTTCCTCCGCCGTGACGTCCTTGCCGACCTCGACGCCGAGCCGCATCCGTACCCGGGGGTGGGTGTGGAAGCGGGCGAAGGTGTCGCCGACCTTCTTGGTGGCGGGGTGGTCCGGCGCCACGCCGTACCGGACGAGCCCGCCCGCCACCGGCAGCCGGTCGACCAGGGTCACCTCGGCGTCGGTGTGCAGCAGCAGATCCTCCGCCGCGTACATGCCGGCCGGGCCGGTCCCGACGATCGCGACCCGGATCGGCGCGAAGCCGGCGGGCAGGCTCCGTTCGAAGACCGGCGCGCCCCAGGGGTGGAAGTTCGGTCCCGCGTCAGCCTCCTGGGGCTCCTTGTCGGCGAAGTACGCGGCGTTGACGGCCGCGTACCCGGCCTGCGCGGGGGAGAGGCGGTCCACCGGGAAGATCGCGTCGACCGGGCAGGCGTCGGCGCACGCACCGCAGTCGATACAGGTCGCGGGGTCGATGTGCAGCATCTCCGTGCTGCCGAACTCCCGCTCCTGCGGCGTCGGATGGATGCAGTTGACGGGACAGACGGCGACGCAGGTGGCGTCGCTGCAGCACGTCTGGGTGATGGCGTAGGTCATGTCGTCGGCTCAGCTCGGTTCGGGTCCGCTGCGGTCAGATCAGGTGGGCGCGCCGGTAGAACACCAGGGCCGGTCGGGTGAGCAGCCCGGCCGAGGCCAGGAAGTCCATCAGGCCCGCGCAGCTGGAGCGCATCAGGGACTTGTGGTGCTCGTTCGCCTTCGCCTCGCGGACGGCACGCTCGACGTCGAGGCCGGCGCTCTCGTAGACCTTGCGGTTCACCATGCTGGTGACGATCACGTACGAGGCGATGGCGATCACGAGGGCGTGGAACCCGCGGCGCGCCCGGCTCGCGCCGCGCAGTCGGCGCCGCGTCTCCTCGCGGGCGAACTTCATGTGCCGCGATTCCTCGACGACATGGATGTTGTTGATCGTGCGGACGAACGGCACGACCCGCTCGTCGCGCATCCAGTCCCGCTGCATCACGTCGAGGACCTCCTCGGCGACGAGGATCGCCGCGTACGCCGCCTCGCCGAACGCGACCGTCTTGAAGGCCCGGCCGAGTTCGACCGCGATCCGGCGCGGCCGGTAGGCGGGGGCGCCGAGCTTGGCGGCACCCCGGGCGAACATGATCGAGTGCCGGCACTCGTCGGCGACCTCGGTCAGCGCCCACTGGAAGCGGGGGTCGGTCGGGTCCTTGGCGTACATGTCGCGCAGCACCATCTGCTGCAGGATCATCTCGAACCAGATGCCGGTGCTGGCCACCGACGCGGCCTCCTGGCGGGTCAGCTCCTTGCGCTGTGCGTCGGTCAACTCGCCCCAGTACGCGGTGGAGTAGAGCGTGGACCACTCGGGGCTCGCGCCGTGGAAGTCCTTGTCCAGCGGGGTGTCCCAGTCCACCTCGGTGGCGGGGTCGTAGGACAGCTTCGCGGCGGAGTCGAGCAGCCGTCGGGCGACCTCCTGCTCGGCGTGCCGGTCCTCGCTCTCCGGGGGGACGGTGCTGCTCGCCATGTGCGGCTCCTTGGATCGAGACGTCGCACGCTTGTTAGATGCGGCGTCTAGCAAGCTGTTAGACGGAACGTATAACAAGCGGGCGGTGCGGGCCTACCCCCATGCGCCGATTTCCCGCCGATCTCCCACGCGCCCGGACTCGTACCGCCCCATGAGGCAACCCACCCCCGCCCGTTGCCGTCCTCCGGTCACGAGAGGGGCACCAGGGAACCCCGAGGTGTCGCGAGAAGACCGATCGTGAGGAAGACCGCTTTGATACGTGTCACACGTGGGGTGACCACGGCCGTGGCGTTACTCGCACTGGCCATGGCGTCGCCCGTACCGGCGTTCGCCGAACCGTCCCCCGGCCCGCTGCCCCGGGCGGGCGGCGAGGTCGCCGGCGACGGGACGCTGCCGGAGGGCTGGCGCCTCACCGGCTCGGCCGCCGACCGGGAGCTCGTCTGGACGTCCGCCGACCCCGTGCCCATGGGCGACGCGCGCGTCGAGTTCTACTCGGGGAGCCGGCTCCTCGGCCGCCCCGCCCCGGCCGCCGACGGACACGCCTTCCGGCTGAAGACCGACGGCGTACGGATCGGCTCCGTACGGGACTTGAAGGTGATGGCGGGCGGACGACGCCTCGACGCCGCCGCTCCCGGCGACGCGGGCGCCGCGAACGAGCCGCCCCGGAACCGTCCGGCCGCCCCCACCGGGCGACCGGAGGCGCCCCTGCCGGTCAACGCGGTCGACCCCGGCAAGCCCGGCGCGTACCGCACCGTCAGCGGTGAATACGACCTGGAATCCGTCCGGTTGCCCGGGTACGACCAGCCCATCGAGATGCGCGCCGTCGTCGTCGGACCGACCGGCGCACCCGGGAAGCGGCCGCTCGCGCTCTTCCTGCACGGCCGCCACGCCACCTGCTACGGCGGCGCGGAGGAGGTGACCGGTGAGTGGCCCTGCGGTCCCGGCACCAAGCCGATCCCGAGCCACAAGGGCTATCTGGCCGCCCAGAAACTCCTCGCCTCGCAGGGGTACGTGACGGTCTCGATCTCCGCCAACGGCATCAACGGCCAGGACCACAAGGCCGAGGACGCGGGCGCGCAGGCCCGTTCGTCCCTCGTACGGCAGCACCTGGCCCGCTGGGCGGACTGGTCGGAGAAGCCGGCCGGCGCTCCCGCCGCCGTCAAGGCCACCGCGCCCGCCGACCTCGCCCAGGTCCTGCTCGTCGGTCACTCCCGGGGCGGCGAGGGCGTCAACCGCGCCGCGCTCGACAGCCTCAACCGGCCCCCGGCCGACCAGGACGGCTACCAGGGCCCGGTGCGCTGGAACATCCGCGGCAACGTCCTCATCGGGCCCACGATCTTCGGCCAGAACCCGGTCGCCGACGTGCCCTCGATGACGATCCTGCCGGGCTGCGACGGCGACGTCTCCGACCTGCAGGGCCAGATCTACGTCGACGGCACGCGCGGTGTCGGCGGCGGCGCCGCGCTGCAGAGCGCGGTGTACATGGTCGGTGCCAACCACAACTTCTTCAACAGCGAGTGGACTCCGGGGCAGGCGGAGGCGCCGGCCGACGACGACTTCTACTCGGACGGCGAGAACCCGGACCCGGTGTGCTCGCCCGGCACCGCGACCCGGTTGACCGCCCCGCAGCAGCAGACCGCCGGCGCCACCTACATCGCCGCCGCGGCCCAGCTGTTCGTCGCCGGCGACGACCGTGTCCGTCCGCTCCTCGACGGCACCGGCCGCCGCGCCCCCTCCGCGGGCCCCGCGCGTGTCCTCAGCCACGCCGTCGGCGCGCACCGCACGCCCGGCTTCCTGCCCGGCCCGTCGCTCACCGTGACCGGCGGCGGACGGCTGTGCGCGCAGATCGATCCCGACCCGGACCGCGCCTGCCTGCCGCAGAACGAGGACCAGACGGCCGGCCAGTCACCGCACTTCGCGTTCTGGGAGACCTCGCCCGAACCGGGCCGTGACGCCGTCCTGATGAACTGGACCGGGAAGCGCGTGGGGTCCCCGGTGACCGTCCGCTCCACCCGCCCGGTCTCCCTCAAGGGCGCCGAAGCGATGGCGCTGCGCGTCATCGTGCCGCCCAACACCACCGGCACGCAGCTCGACATGGCCGTCGGCGACGCCTCGGGCCGCCGGGCCTCCCTCGGCCGGGTCAAGCTCGACGGGCTGCCCGGCAGCGAGCGGACCGCGTCCTACTGGGGCCGGGAGATCCGTGTGCCGCTGGACATCGCCGTCCGGGCCGGCCTGGACATGCAGAAGATCACGACCCTCCACTTCTACCCGCGTGGTGGCTCGGGCCAGGCCTGGCTGATGGACGCCTGGGGCTGGAAGCCCGGCACCCCGGCGGTCCGCCCGAGCACGATGCCGCGCGTCGACATCGGCCGGCTGACCGTGGACGAGGGCGACTCCGGGGTACGCACCTACCGCGTTCCGGTCCGGGTCTCGGGCCAGGGCAGCGGCCAGGTCCGGGTGTTCTCCTTCAAGCCGGACTCGGAGGAGGTCACGTCCCGGATCGTGACCGTACGACCGGGCAGCCAGTCCATCGACGTGCCGGTCGAGGTGCGGGGCAACACCCGCTACGGCTACGACCTTTCGCAGGACGTGTCCGTGAAGGCGGTGAGCGGCGTGGCCGTCGGCTCGCACCGCGGCGGGGTGACCGCCCGGAACGACGACGCGAAGCCCACGGTCACGATGACCCCGGTCGCGGACGACGTCACCGAGGGCAAGGCGCTGACCTGGCGGATGAAGCTGTCCGGGGCGGCCGACGCGGAGATCGGCGGGGTGGTCGAACTCCTGCCGGTCACCGGCGGCCCCGAGCTGTCCACCGCGGACGTCGAACGGAGCTGGGTGGAGGAGAACTTCGGCGAGCTGCCGGATCCGCCCAAGCCGCTCTCGCAGCTCGGCTTCGAGGGGGAGGCCCCGACCGTCTGGGTGACCGTGCCCCCCGGCGAGACGAGCGTCGACGTGACGATCCCGACCGTCGCGGACCAGGTCGGTGAGCCCACGGAGACCCTGAAGGCCCGGCTGACCTTGTACGACGAGAACTGGGAGCCGCACCACGGCCCGGAGTTCACGGGCTCGGTACGGGACGCGGACGCCGCGTGACGTCCCCTGAGTGACCCGCCTGACCGGGCGGCTACCGCGGCCACGGCCGCGACCGCCGTCCGGTCAGGCCTTCTTGACCACGCTCGACTTGAGCTGCATCGGCCCGAAGCCCTCGATCCGGCAGTCGATGTCGTGGCCGTCCACGCCGTCCACGAGGCGGATGTTGCGCACCTTGGTGCCCGCCTTGATGCCGCTCGGGCTGCCCTTGACCTTGAGGGTCTTGACCACCGTCACGGTGTCGCCGTCGGCGAGCACGTTGCCGACCGAGTCCTTGATCACCTTCTCCCCGGCGCCCCCGCCCGGGGCGGAGTCCGTGGCGGCCGAGGCCGACCACTCGTGGCCGCACTCGGGGCAGACCAGGAGCGCGCCCATCTCATAGGTGTACGCACTGGAACATCGGGGGCACGGCGGAAGATTCTCGGTCATGGGCCCATCCTACTTTCAGCCAGGGCTCCCCGGCTCCCGCTCCGTTGATCATGCTGGAGTCCGGAAGCCACCGCCGCCGTACAGCGAGGACCAGCCATGACCGACGTACCGAACTCCTTCGAGCTGCTCCCCGGGGCGGCCGACTCCCCGGTCCTCCTCCATGTGCCGCACTCCTCCCGGCACCTGCCGGCGGACGTGCGCGAGGGGATCGTGCTCGGGGACGAGGAGCTCGCGCGCGAGCTGGACCACATCACCGACTCCCACACCGCCGCGATCGCCGGCTCCGCCGCGCGGACCGCCGCCGTCACCCCCTGGCGGTTCGTCAACCGGCTCTCCCGGCTGGTGGTCGACCCCGAGCGCTTCCCCGACGAGCGGGAGGAGATGCTGGCGGTCGGGATGGGCGCGGTCTACACCCGGACCACGCACCGCGCGGAGCTGCGGCCGGCGGACTTCGACGCCCGACCGCTCCTGGACCGCTACTTCACGCCGTACGCCGAGGCCATGACGGCCGCCGTCGACGCCCGCCTCGCGGCGGCCGGCCGCGCCGTGATCATCGACGTGCATTCGTACCCGACCGAGCCGCTGCCGTACGAACTCCACGGCGCCGGGCCCCGCCCGCCGATCTGCCTCGGTACCGACCCCTTCCACACCCCGCCCGCCCTGCTCGACGCGGCGCGGAAGGCCTTCGCGTCGTTCGGCGGCACCGGCACGGACAGCCCCTTCGCCGGGACGTACGTACCGCTGGCGCACTACGGCCGCGATCCACGCGTCTCCGCCCTGATGATCGAGATCCGCCGCGACGTCTACATGCGGGAGCCCGGCGGGCCCGCCGGGCCCGGTCTCGACGCCCTCGGCGCCGCGCTCGCCGCCCTGGTCGAGGCGGCGGCGCCGCTCGAATGAGAACCATTCCGTGACGTCGCGCCGGAAAGCGTTCCGTGCGGGCCCTTTCGCGCCGATGCTGGGCATCATGAACGTCACCCGCTCCGCCCACCGGCAGCCCACCCGGACCGACCGGCTGCTCGCCGTGCTCGGCGGGATCCTCTCCGGTTACGTCGCCCTGGCCGTCGCCGACCTCCTCGCCGGCCGCATCCGCCAGGAGGCGGGGCCGGTCACGGCCGTCGGCGACGTCGTGGTCGACCGGACCCCGGCCGCCGTCGAACAGTGGGCGATCCGCACGTTCGGGGCGAGCGACAAGACCGTCCTGCTGCTCGGCATCGTGCTCATCCTCGGACTGATCGCCGCCGGCCTCGGGCTGCTCGCCCTGCGCCACCGGGTGGCCGGGGCGGCCGGTGTCCTCGCCTTCGGCGTCGTCGGCGCGCTCGCCGCCGCCAGCCGGCCCGACTCCGACTCCGCGCTCGACGCCCTGCCCTCGCTCGTCGGGGCGCTGGCGGGAGCCCTCCTGTTGTACGTCCTCATGGGCAGGCTGCTCGCGTCGGAGGACTCGGATAGATCGGACCCGTCCGAGGTCCCGGGCGCGGCCGCCCGCGCGGACCGGCGCAGCTTTCTCGTCGTCGCCGCCGCGACGGGCCTGGCGGCGACCGCCGGCGCCGCGCTCGGCCGGGCGGCCGGTCCGTCCGCGGGGGACAGTGCCACGGCCTCCCGCCGGGCCCTGCGGCTGCCCCGGCCCGCCTCGGCCGCCCCGGCCGTACCCCGCGGGGCGCAGCTCGACGTGCCCGGGATCAGCCGCTTCCTCACCCCGAACAAGGACTTCTACCGGGTCGACACCGCGCTCCTGGTCCCCAAGGTCGACGCCGACAGCTGGCGGCTGCGCATCCACGGCAGCGGCGTGCGCCGCGAACTCTCCCTCAGCCTCCCGGAGCTGATGGCCCGTGAGGTCGTGGAGCGGGACATCACCCTGGCCTGCGTCTCCAACGAGGTCGGCGGCCCCTACATCGGCAACGCGCGCTGGCTCGGCGTACGCCTCGCCGATCTGCTCCGCGAGGCGGGGGTGCGCCCGCCGTCCGAGGGCGGGCCCGCCGACCAGCTCGTCGCCCGCTCCGTCGACGGCATGACCATCGGCACGCCCGTCGAGGACGTGATGGACGGCCGCGACGCCCTGCTCGCCTTCGGTATGAACGGCGAGCCCCTGCCCCTCGACCACGGCTTCCCGGTGCGCATGATCGTCCCCGGTCTCTACGGCTACGTCTCCGCCTGCAAGTGGATCGAGTCCATCGAGCTGACCACCTTCGACGCCTACGACGCCTACTGGGTCCCGCGCGGCTGGGCGGCCCAGGCCCCGGTCAAGACGCAGTCCCGGATCGACACGCCCAGGTCGCTCGGCCGCCCGGACGCGGGCACGGTCATGATCGCCGGGGTCGCCTGGGCCCAGGGGCGGGGCATCGCGCGGGTCGAGGTCCGGGTGGACGACGGGCCCTGGCAGGAGGCCCGGCTCGGCGCCGAGGACAGCCGGGACACCTGGCGCCAGTGGGTCCACCCCTGGCAGGCCGAACCCGGTCGCCACACCCTCACCGTCCGCGCGACCGACGGCACCGGCGCCACCCAGCCCGAGGAGCGCACCGACACCGCGCCGGACGGGGCGGCCGGCTGGCACTCGGTCGAGGTGACGGTCGGGTGACGGGCGGGCCCTCGGCCCGAAGGCGGGGCCCGGCGGCAAGATCGAAAATCTGTCGGGTTAGCATATGAGCACCGCCTAGCTCGAAAGATGAACTCGTGACTGTCAATGACGACTCGTTCACCAGCTGGAAGAACCGCGAGGAGATCGCGGAGTCGATGATTCCGATCATCGGGAAGTTGCACCGCGAGCAGGACGTCACGGTCCTGCTGCACAGCCGTTCCCTGGTGAACAGGTCGGTGGTGAGCATTCTCAAGACCCACCGATTCGCCCGGCAGATCGCCGGTGAGGAGCTCTCGGTCACCGAGACCATGCCGTTCCTGCGGGCCCTCACCGCGCTCGACCTGGGTCCGTCCCAGATCGACATCGGCATGCTCGCCGCGACGTACAAGGCCGACGACCGCGGTCTCTCGGTGGAGGAGTTCACCGCCGAAGCCGTCGCCGGCGCCACCGGCGCCAACAAGATCGAGTGCCGTGACGGCCGCGACGTCGTCCTCTACGGCTTCGGCCGCATCGGCCGCCTCGTCGCCCGGCTGCTCATCGAGAAGGCCGGTTCCGGCAACGGTCTGCGGCTGCGCGCCGTCGTCGTGCGCGGCGGCGGCGACCAGGACCTCGTCAAGCGCGCCTCGCTGCTGCGCCGCGACTCGATCCACGGCCAGTTCCAGGGCACCATCACCGTGGACGAGGCGAACAGCACGATCGTCGCCAACGGCAACACGATCAAGGTGATCTACGCCAACGACCCCTCCGAGGTCGACTACACGGCGTACGGCATCAAGGACGCCATCCTCATCGACAACACGGGCAAGTGGCGGGACCGCGAGGGCCTGTCGAAGCACCTGCGCCCCGGCATCGACAAGGTCGTCCTGACCGCCCCGGGCAAGGGCGACGTCCCGAACATCGTGCACGGCGTCAACCACGACACGATCAAGCCGGACGAGCAGATCCTGTCCTGCGCGTCCTGCACCACGAACGCGATCGTCCCGCCGCTGAAGGCCATGGACGACGAGTACGGCGTGCTGCGCGGCCACGTGGAGACCGTCCACTCGTTCACCAACGACCAGAACCTGCTGGACAACTACCACAAGGCCGACCGCCGCGGCCGCTCCGCGCCGCTCAACATGGTCATCACGGAGACCGGCGCCGCCTCGGCCGTCGCCAAGGCCCTGCCCGACCTGAAGGCGCCGATCACCGGCAGCTCGATCCGCGTCCCCGTGCCGGACGTCTCGATCGCCATCCTGAGCCTGCGCCTGGGCCGCGAGACCACCCGCGAGGAGGTCCTCGACTACCTCCGCGACGTCTCGCTGCACTCGCCGCTGAAGCGCCAGATCGACTTCACGACGGCCCCGGACGCGGTCTCCATGGACTTCGTCGGCTCGCGCCACGCGTCGATCGTGGACGCCGGCGCCACCAAGGTCGACGGCGACAACGCGATCCTCTACCTCTGGTACGACAACGAGTTTGGCTACTCGTGCCAGGTCATCCGGGTCGTCCAGCACGTCTCCGGCGTCGAGTACCCGACGTACCCGGCCCCGGCGGTCTGATCCCAGACGCCCCCGGGCGCGTACGCACGCATGAGCGAGGCCCCCGCCGGAAACGGACGCTGTTGGTAAATCCAGGGCCTGCGTGACGACGGCCTGCATGACCCCGTTGGGGTTGTGCAGGCCGTCGTCGTCTCAGGGGTGGGTTCGTGTTGTTGCGTGGAGTGGAGCTGGCGGAGATTCCGGGGGAGACCGCGCGGGTGGCGCGTGCGGTGTTCCCGAAGGGGTGTCTGGCGATGCGGATGCGGGATGCGCTCGGGCCGGTCTTCGCCGATGCCGACTTCGCGGAGCTGTTCCCGGTGCGAGGGCGTCCGGCGGTGTCGCCGGCCCGGCTGGCGCTGGTGTCGGTGTTGCAGTTCGCGGAGGGGCTGACCGACCGGCAGACCGCGCACGCGGTGCGCTCGCGTCTGGACTGGAAGTACGCCTTGTCACTGGAGCTGACCGATACCGGCTTCGACTTCTCGGTGCTCAGTGAGTTCCGGGCCCGGCTGGTGGAGCCGGATGCGGGCCGCACGGTGTTCGACGCGGTGCTGCGGGCGGCCGGGGAAGCGGGGCTGGTCAAGCCGGGCAGACGGCAGCGCACGGACGCCACCCATGTGCTGGCGGCGACCCGGGATCTGAACCGGCTGGAGTTCGCGACCACGGCGTCGGCCAGCGAGGGCCCGGGCACGTACGCCGTCGCCAGCCAGGGCCGCGGGCCCTCGGTGTCCGCGTCGATGACCGGAGCCGTGAACAGCCCCTGCACCCGCTGCGCCGACTGCACCTCCTGGGCGAACCGCCGCCGGAACTCCGGGTCGTCACCGAACTCGGGACGGATCACCTTGATGGCGACCGGCCGGCCGCCGGGCGTGTAGGACAGATACACCTTGCCCATACCGCCCGCGCCGAGCTTGGCGGCCAGCCGGTATCCGGCCACGCTGGTCGGGTCGTCCCCGGCCAGCGGCTGGAAGATCTGAGGAGCGCTTCCCCGCCCCGGCTGCTGACTCATCAACTCATGTCTCCCGCACACAGAACACCGATGTCGACCGGCACCCTATCCAAGCCCGGGGGTGTCGCCAGGCGCTACGAACCGACCTTCCGCTTGTTCCAGACGTCGAAGCCGACCGCCGCGAGCAGCACCAGGCCCTTGATGACCTGCTGCCAGTCCGTGCCGATCCCCACCAGGTTCATTCCGTTGTTGAGGACGCCGAGGACCAGGCCGCCGACGATGGCGCCCAGGACCGTGCCGACACCTCCGCTCATCGAGGCACCGCCGATGAACGAGGCGGCGATCGCCTCCAGTTCGAAGTTGATGCCCGCCTTCGGGGAGGCCGCGTTGAACCGGGCGGCGAAGACCAGACCGGCGAGCGCCGCGAGCACTCCCATGTTGAGGAAGACCAGGAAGGTGACCTTCTTGTCCCGCACCCCGGAGAGCTTGGCGGCCGGCAGATTGCCGCCGATCGCGTACACATGGCGGCCGACGATCGCGTTCCGCATGACGTACCCGAAGCCGACGAGCAGTGCCGCCAGGATCAGCAGCACCACCGGCGCGCCCTTGTAGCTGGCGAGCAGCAGCGTGAACACCAGGACCGTGGCGACGAGCGCGGCCAGCTTCACGGCGAACAGCCCGACGGGCGCGACCTGGAGGTCGTACGCGCGCTGGCGGCGGCGGTCGCGCACCTCCTGCCACACGACGAAGACCATGAGGGCCAGGCCGAGCAGCAGCGTCAGGTTGTGGTAGTCGGTGTTCGGCCCGACCTCGGGCAGGAAGCCGTTGGAGACCGTCTGCAGCCCGTCGGGGAAGGGCCCGATCGTCTGGCCCTTGAGGAAGATCTCGGTGAGCCCGCGGAACAGGAGCATGCCGGCGAGCGTGACGATGAACGACGGTATGCCGAGATACGCGATGAAGAAGCCCTGCATCGCCCCCGCCGCCGCGCCCAGCAGCAGCACGAGCACCACCGCCAGCGGCCAGGCCATCCGGTGCTCCACCATCAGCACGGCGGAGACCGCGCCGACGAAGGCGGTGAGCGAGCCCACCGACAGGTCGATGTGGCCCGAGATGATGACGATCATCATGCCGATCGCCAGGATCAGGATGTAGCTGTTCTGCAGGACCAGGTTGGAGACGTTGCGCGGCAGCAGCAGGTCGCCGCCCGTCCAGACCGCGAACAGGGCCACGATCAGGCCGAGGGCGATCAGCATGCCGTACTGGCGCATGTTGCCGCGCAGCCCGTCGAGGAGCAGTCGGCCGACGCCGGGTCCGGCGCCCGGGGGGCCGCCTGCCGGGCTCTTCCCCGTGCCGTCGTCGGGGGCCTGGGTCCCCGTGGTGAGATCCGTGCTCATGCGTGCTCGCTCCTGTCCTTGGTCATGAGCCGCATCAGCAGCTCCTGGGTCGCCTCGGCGCGGGACACCTCGCCCGTCAGCCGGCCCGCCGCCATGGTGTAGACGCGGTCGCACATGCCGAGCAGCTCGGGGAGTTCCGAGGAGATGAAGAGGACCGCCTTGCCCTCGGCGGCCAACCGGTCGATGACCGTGTAGATCTCGTACTTGGCGCCCACGTCGATCCCGCGCGTCGGCTCGTCCAGGATCAGGACGTCGGGACCGGCGAAGATCCACTTGCTGAGCACGACCTTCTGCTGGTTGCCGCCCGAGAGCCGGCCGACCGGCTCGAAGACCGTCGGCGCCTTGATGTTCATCGACCGCCGGAAGCCCTCGGAGACCCGGGCCTCCGCGTGCTCGTCGACGATGCCGCGCCGGGCCACCTTCGGCAGCGCGCTCAGCGAGACGTTGCGGTTGATGGTGTCGATGAGGTTCAGGCCGTAGTGCTTGCGGTCCTCCGTCACGTACGCGATGCCGTGGCCGACCGCCTCGGGGACCGTACGGGTACGGATCTCCACGCCGTCCTTGAGGACCGTGCCGCCGCCGTACCGCCCGTAACTGCGCCCGAACACGCTCATGGCCAGCTCGGTGCGGCCCGCGCCCATCAGCCCCGCGATGCCGACGATCTCCCCGCGCCGCACGGTCAGCGAGACGCCGTCGACGACCTTGCGGTGCTGGTCGATCGGGTGGTGCACGGTCCAGTCCCGGAGCTCAAGCGCCGGCGCCGCGCCCTGCTCCGGTTCGTGCGGGGTGCGCTCGGGGAAGCGGTGGTCCAGATCGCGCCCCACCATGCCCCGGATGATCCGCTCCTCGGTGGTCTCCGCGGCCTTCACGTCGAGGGTCTCGATCGACCGGCCGTCCCGCAGGACCGTCACCGAGTCCGCGACCCGGGCGATCTCGTTCAGCTTGTGCGAGATGATGATCGAGGTGATGCCCTGACCCTTCAACTCCTCGATGAGATCGAGGAGTTTGCCGCTGTCCTCGTCGTTGAGCGCGGCCGTCGGCTCGTCCAGGATCAGCAGCTTCACCTCCTTGGCGAGCGCCTTCGCGATCTCCACCAGCTGCTGCTTGCCGACGCCGATGTCCGCGACCCGGGTCTGCGGATGCTCGTCCAGACCCACCCGGCGCAGCAGTTCGGCGGCGTGCCGCAGGGTCCGGTCCCAGCTGATCACGCCCCGGGTGGCGTGCTCGTTGCCGAGGAAGATGTTCTCCGCGAGGGAGAGGTACGGCACCAGGGCGAGCTCCTGATGGATGATCACGATGCCGCGTTTCTCGCTGGCCCCGATGTCCCGGAACCGGCACGGCTCGCCCTGGAAGACCACCTCTCCCTCGTAACTCCCGTACGCATGAACACCGCTGAGGATCTTCATCAGCGTCGACTTGCCCGCTCCGTTCTCCCCGCAGACGGCGTGGACCTCGCCCGCGCGGACGGTCAGGGAGACGTCCGACAGCGCCGTCACGCCGGGAAAGGTCTTGCTGATCGAGCGCATGTCCAGGACGGCTCCCGCCATGGCACACCCACCCCTCTCCGATCGAGGTCCAGCGGTCTAGTTGAGGTCGCTCGCCTTGATGTAACCCGAATCGACCAGCACGGACTGGTAGTTGGACTTGTCGACGTTCACCGGGTCGAGCAGGAAGGCCGGGACGACCTTCTTCTCGTTGTCGTACGTCGTGGTGTCGTTGACCTCGGGCTTCTTGCCGTCGAGCAGCGCGTTGACCATCTGCCCGGCCACCTTGGCCAGTTCACGGGTGTCCTTGTACACGGTCTGGGTCTGCTCGCCCGCGATGATCGACTTCACCGACGCGACCTCCGCGTCCTGGCCCGTGACGATCGGCAGCGGCTTGCCCGCACTGCCGTAGTCGTCGGACTTCAGGGCGGACAGGATGCCGATCGAGATCCCGTCGTACGGCGAGAGGACCGCGTCCACCCGGTCCTTCGCGTACGAGGACGTGAGCAGGTCGTCCATGCGCTTCTGGGCCTGGCCGCCGTCCCAGCGCAACGTTGTCACCTGGTTGAGCTTGGTCTGGCCGGACCGGACGACGAGCTGCTTCTTGTCGATGTACGGCTGCAGGACGTTCATCGCGCCCTGGAAGAAGTAGCGGGTGTTGTTGTCGTCGTTCGAGCCGGCGAACAGCTCGATGTTGAACGGGCCCTTCTTGCTGTCGTCCTTCAGCCCCAGCTTCTCGACGAGGTACCCGCCCTGGAGCTCGCCGACCTTCTCGTTGTCGAAGGACGCGTAGTAGTCGACGTTCGGCGAGCCGAGGATCAGCCGGTCGTACGAGATCACCGGGATCTTCGCGTCGGCCGCCTGCTGGAGCACGTTGGCGAGCGCCCGGCCGTCGATGGCCGCGATCACCAGCGCGTCCACGCCCTGGGTGATCATGTTCTCGATCTGCGAGACCTGCTGGTCGGGATCGTCCTCGCCGTACTGGAGGGTGGTCTTGTAGCCGTACTTCTCCAGACTGCTCACCATGTTCTTGCCGTCGGCGATCCAGCGTTCGGACGACTTGGTGGGCATCGCGATGCCCACCGTCAGATCCTTCGCGCCCTTCTCCTCCTTCGCCCCGCCCGAGCCGCTCTGCCCGCAGGCGGAGAGGGCGAGGGCGAGACAGGTCGCGAGGGCGGTGGCGGTGGCGGCTCGGCGGAGTGTGCGCATGGTCATCAGTCCTTGTCCGGGTGGGTGATCGGGTCGGGGAAGCGGTTCAGGGTGCCGGGCAGCCGGGCACCGAGCGGGGACATCCCGCCGTCCGCGCCGTGCCGGGCCAGCAGATCGAGGGCGAGCCGGCCCCGCCGCACGCGCTCACGGGCGGTGGCGAGGACGGTCTCGCGGAGATGCAGACCGGAGGGGTAGAGCGAAGGGGCCTTCGACAGACCGAACTTGAGGTACAGCGGGGCGCCTCGCCGGATCAGCTCGGCGACCTCGTACATCCGGACGTAGCCGCCCAGGTCGTCGGGCGCCTCGATGTACATGTCCATCGGGGCGGCGCTGAGCCGGCGGATCTCGGTGAGGTGCGCGAGCGGCAGATCGCTGGGCACGTTCACCGAGTCGGCGCCGAGTCGTTCGTGGACGGCGTACGCGGCGGGGTTCACGGGGCCGATCAGGGCCGAGACCTTCAGCGTGGTGTCGGCGGGGATCACGCCCCGGCACCGCGCCTGGTGCAGCGTCCACAGCACGCCCTCGTCGGCCACCAGCAGGCACCGCACGCCCAGTTCGGTGGCGCGGACGGCGTCCTCCACGCACCCCGCGACCGCGTCGTGGCCACGGGCGCGCAGGCCGCCGCCACGGGAGTCGGTACGGACCGAGCCGCCGATGTCCCAGGTGCCGCGCGGACCGGTGAACAGGCAGAGTTCGACGGCCCGTTCGGAGGACGCGCGAACCATCTCGGCGATCTCGTCGTCGGTGAGCATCCAGACCCCGCTGCCCTGGCTGACCCGGTGCACCGGCACGTCGAGCCGGGCGGACTCGGCGAGGACCGCCTCCAGCGCCTCGGGGCCTTCCACGGACGGCACTTCGGTACGCCAGGTGCCGCCGTCCGGGAAGGCGTGCGGGGAGGTGTCGGCGGGGGAGAGGGCGGGGGCCCCGAGCCCGAGGACGGCGAGCGCGGGTTCGCCGGGGCGGCGGGGCGGTGAAGGGGCGGCTTCGGTCACGAACGGTCCTCCTGTGTTCGGCATGTCGGACATGGTTCGGATGGGTGGGTAGGAGGGATCCAGGGCACCCGAGGAGACGCAGGCGTGCGGGGATCCGGTCGTCGTTCCCGGGTGTGTCAGGGCCGTAGCAGCACCTTTCCGACCTTGGGGTCCCCGGAGCCGACCAGCTCGATCGCCTGCGGGAACGCGCCGAGCGGCAGTTCGTGCGTCACCAGCGCGCCGAGGTCGAGCAGGCCCGCCCCGAAGGCGCGTACGGCATGGGACCAGGCGGCGGGCGGCGCGCCGAAGACCGTGTGCACGGTCAGCCGGCCGGTGACGAGCGCCGTCGGATCGAGGCCGGCCGACCCCGGCGCCGGGATGCCGGTGAGGACGACCCTGCCGCCCCGCCGGGCGAGGTCCACGGCGGTACGGGCGGAGCCTGGCGCCCCGGCAGCCTCCAGGACCAGATCGCACCGGCCCTCAAGGACGTCCACGCCCTCGACCACGGCGGTCGCGCCGAACTCCCGGGCCAGCTCGGCCCGTTCGCGCCTCGGCTCGACCACGTACAGCTCGGCGGGCGAGCAGGCGGCGAGCAGTTGGACGGCGATCAGCCCGAGGGTTCCGGCGCCGACGACGGCAACGCGTTCGCCCGGCCGGGGCGCCCCGGCGAGCGTCGCGGCCGCCACGCAGGCGGCCGGTTCCAGGAGGGCGGCCGCCGTCAGGTCGGCGTCGTCCGGGAGTACGTGCAGCAGTCGGGCCGGCAGCGTCAGCGTGGGCGCCATCGCACCCGGCCGGGTGAAGCCGGTCTCGTCGTATCCGGCCGTACAGAGCGTGGTGTCGCCCGAATGACAACGTTCGCACAACTGGCAGTTACGGAACCCCTCGCCGACGACCTTGCTGCCAATGAGCCCCTCGGGCACGCCCGCG
This sequence comes from Streptomyces sp. P9(2023), assembly GCF_032436795.1. Classification (NCBI taxonomy): domain Bacteria; kingdom Bacillati; phylum Actinomycetota; class Actinomycetes; order Kitasatosporales; family Streptomycetaceae; genus Streptomyces; species Streptomyces sp. P9(2023). The sequence goes on along the minus strand of NZ_JAUPWM010000001.1, from coordinate 413,579 downwards.
CCGACCTCGGCCACCTTCCCCGACCACTCGTGACCGGGTACGAGCGGATACCGCACGTACCCCTCGGGCCGGGTGCCCGCGTACACCTCCCGGTCGCTGCCGCAGACCCCGCTCGCGTACACCCGGACCAGCGCCTCGCCGGGTCCTGGCGGCACCGGCTCGTGCGGGACGAGCCGGTGTCTGCCCGGCCCGTCGACCACGACCGCGCACCCGGAGCCGCGCGGCGGGCGGCTCACGTCACCCGGCGGGCGGCTCACGTCGCGCCGCCCCGGGTCGCGGGGGCGCGGCGCTCCCAGCCGTCCGCCCAGAGGTCGAACCGGGCCTGCTGCTGCGGGAACTCGGCCGCCGCGTCGACGTCGAGCTCGACACCGAGACCGGGCGCGTCCGAGAGCCGGAAGTACCCGTCCACCACCTGCGGGGCACCCTTCACCACCTTCGCGATCTCCGCGTCCGCGAAGTCGTTGAAGTGCTCGAGGATCTTGAAGTTCGCGGCGGTGAAGCCCACTTGGAGGGAGGCGGCGGTGAGCACCGGGCCGCCGACGTTGTGCGGGGCGACCAGCATGTAGTGCGTCTCGGCGGTCGCGGCCAGCTTCCGGGTCTCCCAGATGCCGCCGAGGTGGCCGACGTCCGGCTGGACGATGTCGACCGCCTGGCTCTCGAAGAGCTCGCGGAACTCGACGCGGTCGTGGATCCGTTCACCGGTCGCGATCGGGATGTCCACCTTCGCCGCCACCTTCTCCAGCGCCTTCAGGTTCTCCGGCGGGACCGGCTCCTCCAGCCAGGCCGGGCGGAACGGGGCCAGTTCGTGGGCCAGCCGGATCGCCGTGGCCGGCGCGAACCGGCCGTGCATCTCCAGCATCAGCTCCGCGTCCGGCCCGATCGCGTCCCGTACGGCCTCGATCAGGGAGACGGCGTACAGCGTGTCCTGGTGGGACAGTTCGAGGTGTCCGGTGCCGAACGGGTCGATCTTCAGGGCCTGGTAGCCCCGCTCGACCACCGTACGGGCGGCCCGGTGATAGGCCTCCGGGGTCCGTTCCGTCGTGTACCAGCCGTTGGCGTACGCCTTGACCCGGTCGGTCACCTTCCCGCCGAGCAGCTGCCAGACCGGCACGCCGAGCGCCTTGCCCTTGATGTCCCAGCAGGCCATCTCGACGACCGCGATGCCCGACATCACGATCTCGCCGGCCCGCCCGAAGTCCCCGTACTTCATGCGGCGGACGAGGTCCTCGACGGCGAACGGGTCGGATCCGGCGATGTGGTTGGCCTCCGCCTCGCGGAGGTAGCCGAGCAGCGCGTCGGTGTGGCCGAGCATGCGGGTCTCGCCGACACCGGTCAGGCCCTCGTCGGTGTGGACGAGTACGTACGTGAGATTGCGCCAGGGAGTTCCGACGACATGAGTGCTGATTCCCGTGATGCGCACGGCAGTTGCCCCTCGATCTCGTTCGAGATTTCGTCATGCGTTCGAAATGTAGGCGTGACCGTAGGGGGCCGGTCCGGGGCGTGTCAACGGATCGCGCGACCATTGCCCGACCAACGTGCCTGTGGTTAGCCTGTGTTCGTCATATCGGCCATCGACCGGAATGCCGAACACCGGGCGACATGAGGGGTGGGTGAGTGGCGATGGGACGCCAGGTTCCAGCGGTGGCGAGAGCGTTGGACATACTGGAGCTGTTCCTGACGGACGGCGAGACGCTGGCCGCCCCGGACGTCGTCCGCAGGCTCGGGCTGCCGCGCACCACCGTGCACGAACTGCTCACGACGCTGGCCGCCCGGCACTACCTCGTGCCCGCCCCCGAGCAGCCCGGGCGGTTCCGGCTGGGCGTCCGCACGTACCAGCTCGGCAGCCGGTACGCCGAGCAGCTCGACCTCGCCGCCGAGGGGCTGCAGGTCGCCCGCGAGGTCGCCGAGGTCTGCGACGAGACCGTCCACGTCGCCCTCCTGGAGGACGCCGACGTCATCTACATCGCCAAGGTGGACTCCACCCACGCGGTCCGGATGGTCTCCGCCACCGGCCGCCGGCTCCCCGCCCACTGCACCGCAGTCGGCAAGATGCTGCTCGCCTCGCTGACCCCGGCCGAGCTGGACCGGCGCATCGACGGCCGCGAGCTCGTCGCCATGACGCCGGACAGCATCACGGCCCACGACGCGCTCCGGGCCGCCCTCGCCGAGATCCGCGAGCGGGGCGTCGCCGTCGAGCACCGCGAGTCCAACCCCGACGTGAGCTGCGTCGCCGCCCCCGTCCGCGACGGCGCCGGCCGGGTCGTCGCCGCCCTCTCCGTCTCCGCCCCGGTGATCCGGTGGAGCGAGGAGCGCGAGCGGGAGCTCGTGGAGCTGGCGGCCAAGGGCGCCGCCGACCTCTCCGTACGACTCGGCCACCGGGGCGCCCGATGAGGGCCGAACTCGCCGTCGCCGTACGGGAACAGGCCGCACTGGGAGAGGGCCCCACCTGGGATCCGGCCGCGGGGCGGCTGATCTGGGTCGACATCCTAGGCTCGCGCGTCCACACGTACAGTCCGTCGACGGGCCGCCGTACGGTCATGGCCACCGAGCAGCACGTGGGCGCGGCGAAGCCACGGGCGGACGGCGGCCTGGTGGTCAACCTCCGGGACGGCGTGGGGAGTTACGACGCGAGTGGCGCATTCACCTGGCTCCTGCGCGAGCCGGTGCCCGGCAGGCGCGGCAACGACGCGGCCGTCGCCCCGGACGGGGCGCTGTGGGCGGGCACCATGCGCTACGACGAGGCTCCCGGCGGCGGCAACCTGATCCGCCTCGCTCCCGACGGGACCACGCGCGAGATGCTCCCCTCGGTGACGGTCAGCAACGGCATCGGCTGGAGCCCGGACGGCTCCCTCCTCTACTACGTCGACAGCCCCACCCGCCGTGTCGACGTCTGTCCGGCGGACGCCGAACCCGCCACGCACCGCCGCCCCTTCGCGACGATCGAACCCGGTGCGGGCTTCCCCGACGGGCTCACGGTCGACGCGGACGGCTGCGTCTGGGTCGCCCTCTGGGACGGCGCGCAGCTCCGCCGCTACACGCCGGACGGCGCCCTCGACCGCGTCGTCCCGCTGCCGGTGCGCCGCCCGACGGCCTGCGCGTTCGGCGGCCCGGACCTCCGCGACCTGTACATCACCACGGCCCGCACCGGCCTGCCCCACCCGCACCCGCTCACCGGCTCGCTCCTCGTACTGCGCGGGGCGGGTCAGGGCCTGCCGGGCGTCGCATTCGGAGGTTGACGGGGGGACGGCCGGGTGCCGTCGGGTCAGGCCCCTGGCGTCGTCACCCGCGCGTTGTCGACGTACAGGTGCAGTCCGCCGTCCTCGACGCACCGCAGGCCGACCGTGACGCCGCGCACCGAGTCGTCCGCGTCGAGGCACAGGGCTACGGCCATCTGGAACACCCCGTGTCCGTCGGGGCAGCTGTCGAGGGCGGCGGGCTCAGCGGAGGGGCCGGGCGTGAGCTTCCACAGGGAGGCGTCGGCCCTGCCGAAGGCGCGGGCGATGTCCCCGTCGAGTATGCCGATCGGCAGGCAACAGGCCACGCAGAAGCACTCGCCTCCGGAGGCCTCGAACTCGGCGGACTCGGAGTCCGGCGAACCGCACATCGGGCACACGACGGACGCGGTCACGACCCGCCCGCCCGGCACCCCGCGGGCGGCCGACCCGACCGTCCCCAACAGATCCGCGCGCCCCGCGCCCCCTGCGTTTTCTTGATCCATGACAACGATCCTCGCACCTCGGCCGATAGGCTCCCGCGAAGGACCTTGAGCAGATTGCGAGCCGCCGGTGATACGAGACCTCCACAACGTCCGGGTGCGGCCCGAGCAGGGCGCCACCACGCCGCTCACCGAAGAGGAGGAGCAGCGAGTCCGGGCCGTGCTGTTCAGCGAACTGGGCAACGAGATCGCCGACCGGGGCTGGGCGCGGTTCCCGGCGTACACGCCCGAGGAGCGCCGGCGCCTTGTCGCCGTCGCGCAGCGGCTGACCACGTACTGGGGGCGCCAGGTGACCGTCGAGGCCGAGGACCAGACCCGCCTGCGGCTCAGCCTCGCCGGGTTCGAAGGGTACGAAGCGTTGCCGAAGGCCTAGGCTCCGTCGGCCTTGGCGTGGGCCTCGCGGGCCTCGGTCGCGGCTCTGGTCGCCGCAGCCCGGGCCTCCTTCCGGTCGGACTTCGCCTGGCGTAGTTCCTCTTCGAGGTGCGCCACGCGGGCGTCCGCCTCGTCCGCCCGGGTCTTCGCCGCGCGGAGTTCCTCGTCCCTGAGGGCGGCTTCGGCGGCCGCCTTCTCGGCCGCCTTCTTCGCCGCCTCGCGGGCGCGGCGGTCTGGCGGCTCGGGCGACTCGGGCCGGGGCGGGAGGGCCTCCGGGGTGATGGCGCCGAAGCCGACCGGGGCCTCCGGGGGCTTCGACAACCGCGCCGTCGACCACTCCGCCGCGATCTCCGGGTCGGCGAGCACCGCGCGGAAGAGCTGTTCCACCTCCTGCTGGACCGAGGCGCTCAGCGGGTGGCCCGCCTCCTCCGCCAGCGCCGCCGTCGTACGGACCTCGGCGGCGATCACCTTGTGCTGCTGCCCGGACGCCTCGCGGAACGTCGCCGGGTCCAGGAGCCGGTGGGCCTCCTGGAGCGTCGCGCCGAGCGCGAGCAGCCGCTCGGCCTCCTCGGGCCGTTCCCGTACGAACCGGTTCGAGGCCCACGCGGCCAGGGTGGGGCGCCGCAGGGCCGCGATCCGCTTCGCGGCTGCCGGGTCCTCCGCGCTCCGCGCCTCGCCCGCCCGAACGTCCCGGGCCGCGACGAACTCGCCCGGCTCCACCCCGTACAGCTCGTCGATGACCTGCTCGACGTCCATCACCTCAGCCGTCTCCCTTCGCCCCGTCACCGGCCGCCGCATCGCCGGCCGTCCCGTCGCCGTCCGCCGCGCCCTCGCCGTCCGCCCCGCCGCCCGTGTCCCGTAGCGCCGTCCACACCGACCAGATCACCGACACCAGCGGCACCGCGACCACCGCCCCCACCACACCCGCCGCGATCGCTCCCGCGATCACCGAGATCGCCACCACCAGCGGGTGCAGCCGTACCGCCCAGCTCATCACGAGCGGGTGCAGCAGATGTCCCTCGATCTGACCGATGACCACGATCAGGCCGACCACGATCGCCGCCACCCACGGCCCCTGCGAGGCCAGCGCCACCACGGCGGCGACCGCGAGCGCGATCGGCGAACCGATCAGCGGGACGAACGCGGCGACGAACTCGAGGAGCGCCAGCGGGACCGCCAGCGGTACCCCGAGGAGCCAGAGCGCCAGGCCGACGAGGACAGCGTTCACCGCCGCGACCAGCACGATCCCGTGCGTGTAGCCGGTGAACGTACGCCATGCGGCCCGGCCCCCGACGTCCATGCGGTCGCGTACCGTCCCCGGCAGCTGGTCCCGCAGCCACACCCACTGACGGTCTCCCGAGTGGATGAAGAACACCGAGCAGAACAGTGCGAGGGCCAGCGTCGTGAGGACCTCCACCAGCCGGTGCGCCCCGCTCACCGCCTCGCTGACCAGGGTCGAGCGATGGCTCGACAGGAACCGGCCGATCCTGCTCTGCACGTCCCCGAGCGCCTCCGGGTTCAGCCGGAACGGCGGCCGTTCCAGCCAGTCCTCGATCCGGCCGATGCCCTCCCGGAACTCCCGTACCAGCGTTGTCCGATCGCCCTCCACCGCCTCGCCGACCAGCGCGAGCACGCCCAGGACCAGCGCGATGCTCCCGAGCAGCGTGAGGGCCACCGCCAGGGGCCGGGGCAGCCCCCGGGCGGCCACGTTCGCCACCGGACGCAGCAGCGCGGTGACCACGAGGCCGAGGAAGACGGCCACCCCGATCTCGTGGAACCGGCCGAGCAGGGCGAACAGGCTGTACACCACCGCGCCCACGACCAGCAGCCGCCACGCGTACGCGGCGGCGGTACGGAGGAACGGGATCACCTGCGGCGGTGTGCCTGGCTGCATGCCCGACGACGTACCACCCTGGGCCCGGCCGTCCACGCCCACGGCCCGGTATTCGGCCGACCGGCGGCAGGACGGGCGCGTGGCGGGTGAACCGCGCGCCCGCGCCGGTGTCGGCACCCGGCCGTCCACCGGCTCCGCCGACCATCGGGGGATGGGCGTCGTTCTGCCGGTTCTCTTCGCCGTGTGCGCCGCGTTCAGCAACGCGCTCGCCACGGTGCTGCAACGCCGTGCCGCGCTCACCGTCCGTCAGACCGACTCGTTCCGGCCCGGCCTGATCCTCGATCTGCTGCGGCGCCCGCTCTGGCTCGCCGGCATCCTCGCCGTGATCGTCGCCGGTGTCGGCCAGGCCGCCGCCCTGGCGACCGGTCCGCTGTCGCTCGTACAGCCGCTGTTCGTGCTCGAACTGCCCCTCGCGCTGCTGATCGCCTCCCTGATGACACGGGAGCGGTTGCCCAAGACGCAGTGGGTGGCCGTGGCCGCGGTCGTGGCCGGGCTCGGGGTGGCGCTCATGGCGGCCTCGCCGGACGGGAACCGTACCCAAGTGGCCCTGGACCGCTGGATTCCGGCGCTCGTGATCGCCGCCGCCGCGGTCGTGGCCCTGACGGTGGCCGGGCTGCGCAGACCGTCCGGCCGCGCCCGCGCGGCCTGTCTCGGCGCCGCCACGGCGATCTGTTACGCGCTCACCGCCGGCCTGATGAAGACGTCCATGCACATCCTGGACGACGACGGCCTGACCGCCTTTCTGACGGCCTGGCAGACGTACGCCTTCTGCGGGGCGGGGATCGCCGCCCTGCTGCTGCTCGAACACGCCATGCAGGGCGGACCGTTGGTCGCCTCACAGCCCGCGCTGACCCTGGGAGACGCCACGGTGAGCCTGATGCTCGGCATCCTGATCTACGAGGAGGACGTACGCGTGGGATGGTGGCTGGTTCCGGAAGTGGTGGGTGTCGGCCTGATCGTCCTCGGCGTGTTCGCGCTGGCGCGGGCCGAGGCGTCGACGTGACCCGTGCCGCCGCTCCCTCCGTGCGCGGAACCACCCGCCGCCACCTCGGCTACCTCGCGGCCGCCGTCGTCTTCGCCATCGGCATGGCGGGCACGACGCTGCCCACCCCGCTGTACGGGATCTACCGCGAGGAACTCGGATTCTCCGAGCTGATGGTGACGGTCATCTTCGCCAGCTACGCCATCGGGGTCATCGCCACCCTCCTCCTCGTCGGCAACCACTCGGACGTGGTGGGGCGCCGCCCCGTCCTGTGGACCGCGCTCGGCATGGCCGCCGCCAGCGCGCTCTGCTTCCTCTTCGAGGGCGGGCTGCCGCTCCTGTTCGCCGGCCGGTTGTTCTCGGGCTTCTCGGCCGGACTGCTCAGCGGGGCGGCCACGGTCACCGTGCTCGAACTGGCACCGCCGGAACGGAAGTCCCGCGCGGGCTTCGCCGCCACGGCCGCGAACATGGGCGGCCTCGGCTGCGGACCGCTGCTCGCGGGCTTCCTCGCGGAGTACGCCCCGGAGCCGCTGGTGCTGCCCTTCCTGGTCCACCTCGGGCTCGTCGCCGTGGCCTGCGTGATCGTCGCGCTGCTGCCGGAGACGGTCGAGCACCGACGCCTCCGGGCCCGCCCGAGCCCGCCGGGGCTGTACGTACCGCCCGAGGTCCGTGCTGTCTTCACGCCCGCCGCCCTCGCCGCCTTCGCCGGGTTCGCGCTGCTCGGCCTCTTCACCGCCGTGGCACCGAGCTTCGTCGCGCAGACCCTCGACATCACCAACCACGCCGTCTCGGGCGTCATCGTCTTCTCGGTCTTCCTCGCCTCCACCTTCGGCCAGTCCTGGACGGCCAGGCTGCCCGTGCGCGTGGCCCTGCCGCTCGGCTGCTTCGTGCTGGTCGTCGGGCTGCTCCTGGTCGGCGCGTCCCTGTGGGTGGAGACGCTGCCGCTCCTGGTGGCCGGCGCGGTCTGCGGCGGGGCGGGCCAGGGGCTCGCCTTCCGGGCCGGACTGACCGCCGTCGGCGATGCGGCCCCGCCCGCGCACCGGGCGGCGACCGTCTCCTCGTTCTTCGTCGTCGCCTACGCGGGCATCTCCCTGCCCGTGGTGGGGGTCGGCGCGCTGACGATGTGGCTGGGCCTGGACACGGCCGGCCTGGTCTTCACCGGCTGCGTGACCCTGCTCGCCGCGACCACCGGCCTCTACCTGGCACGAGTCCTCAATCAGCCGGGTCAGCGCAGCTGACGGCGGACCAGCTCGTGGAAGAGTCCCGTCGTGTCGGCGAGCAGCTCGGCCGGTGACCCCTGCTGGACGATCCGGCCGTCCGCCATGGCGATCACCCGGTCGGCGTCCATGATCGTGGACAGCCGGTGGGCGATCACCACCCGGGTCGCGTTCAGGGCCCGGGTGGACTCGATCACCACCCGCTGCGTCTCGTTGTCGAGCGCGCTCGTGGCCTCGTCGAAGAAGAGGATCCGCGGCCTGCGGACCAGCGCCTGGGCGATCATCAGCCGCTGCCGCTGCCCGCCCGAGATCGTGCCGCCGCCGTCGGAGAGCATCGTGTGCAGCCCCATCGGCATGGCCTTGATGTCCTCGGCCAGGCCCGCCATCGCGGCCGCCGCCCACACGTCGTCGAGCGGGAACGTCTCCGCGCCGCAGATGCAGTCCAGGATCGTGCCGGAGAACGGCTGCGCGTTCTGCAGCACGACACCGCACTGCCGCCGCACCGCCGCCTGGTCGAGCGCCGCCAGGTCCTGCCCGTCGTACCGCACACCGCCGGACGACGGCCGGTCGAAGCCGATGAGCAGCCGCAGTAGCGTCGACTTGCCGCAGCCGCTGGCGCCGACGACCGCCACGAACTCACCAGGCCGCACCTGGAAGTCGACGCCGTCGAGGACCAGCGGGCCGTCGTCGCTGTAACGGAAGGACAGGTTCTCGGCCTCGATCGCCCCGCTCAGCTCCCCGGGTGCGGCGCTGGAGCCCCGTACCTCGGGCGCCTCCCGGAACACCGGCTTGACCTGCTCGAACATCGGCTGCACGGCGGCGGCCGAGAGGAGCGCCCCGGTCAGCTGGGTCACCGACGACAGCAGCATCGTCACGGCGGTGCTGAACGTGAGGAACTCACTGGCGGACATCGACCCCCGCGCGGGTCCTGCGAGCAGCATGAACATCACGAGCGTGCACAGCGGCAGACAGACCGCGCCGAGGACCGTGAGGAGGTTCGTGATCCGCCCGACGCGCTGGTGCAGATCTCGGGTCCGGGCGAACTCGCCCGCCCAGGCCGCGTACGCGAAGCTCTCGGCCGCGGCGACCCGCAGTTTGGGCAGCCCCCGCAGGGTCTGGAACGCCTGGTTGTTGAGCTTGTTGCCGAGCCGGATCAGCCGCCGCTGGTACCGCAGCTGCCAGAGCCCCAGGCTCAGGAACAGCGCCGCGACGACCAGCAGCATGGCGAGCGCGACCAGCGCCAGCGGCACGCTGTAGACGAGCAGCAGGACCAGGTTCATGGTGCCGACGCTGCCCGCCTGCACGACGACCGGACCGATGCCGGACACCGCCCTGCGGATCGCGCTGATGCCCATGGCCGCGCTGGCCAGCTCCCCGGTGGAGCGGCCCGCGAAGAACCGGGTCGGCAGGCGAAGGAGACGGTCCCACACCGCGGGCTGGAGGGTGGCCTCGATCCGGCCCTCCAGGCGCAGGATGGAGACGTTCTGCAGCAGCATGAAGGACGCCGAGACGACGCTCGTGGCGACGATCGCCAGCGCGGTCTGCACGATGAGACCGTTCTCGCCCCGGGGCACGTACTCGCCGAGCACCTTGCCGGTGGCGATCGGCACGAGCGCGCCCAGACCGACCGCGACGAGACCGGCGAGCAGCAGCGTCCGCAGCTCCGCGCGCGTGCCGCGCACCGCGAACCGGAGCAGCCCGAGGAGGCCCAACGGGCGGTCGGGCAGCGGACGGTAGAGCATCACGGCACGCGGCGCGACGGTGGCCGCGTTGGCCTTCCCGACGCGCTCGCGGGTGCCGGTCGCCGGGTCGACCGCCTCGTACCGGCCGCGCCGCCACAGCAGCGCGACCGGCGCCTCGTCCGCCTCGCGCCGCCCGACCAGCGGCCCGCTGTACTCACGCCACCAGCGTCCGTCGAGCCGGACGACCCGGCTACGGATCCGGGAGGCGATGGCGACCCGCTCGACGGGGTCGAGCCGTCCCGGAAGGGCGCTCGCCTCGTCCGCACCGGCCAGCGTGATCCGGGCCTCCTCGGCGACAAGGCGGCAGACGTCGTACGTCGCGTCGTCCTGCGCGCGGTCGTGGCCGCCCCGGGCGGAGGCGCCCGGTGTGCCGGACCGGCCGATGGAGTCGAGCAGCGCCCGGTCCGCCTGCGTACGGGCGGCCCGGCCGGCCTCGATCCCGGCCGCCGTACGGTCCTCGTGGGCGCGCTCCAGCTGCTCGATCCAGCTGTCCAGGGCGTACAGGAGCCGGTACTGCTGGTCGACCATGCCCTGCCACATCGCCGGCTCGACGAGGAGGGTGCCGGCGGCGTCGTCCCCGTACCCCTCGTACGCCGCGCCGTAGACGACGCTGCCGGGGGCGACGTGCATCCACAGGATGTCGTCGTCCGCGCCGCTCGGGTCGTCGGTGGCGCGGCCGTCCAGCGGGGCCTGGTAGAGGACGCGCAGGCCACGCCCGATGCCGAGCGCGAAGGCGTGCTCGAGGGGGCTCGGCTGCGGCTCGACGGCTCCGTACGGGGCGGACTGGTGGGCGTACCACTGACCGTCGTACCACTGCCCGCCGTACGCCTGGTCTCCGTACTGGCCTCCGTACGCCTGACCGGCCGGCAGCGCCAGTTCGCGCAGCTCCACCCGCCGCAGCACGCACCCCTCCAGGGGCCGGCCGATCAGCGTGTGCTCGGGTCCCTGCGCCGGGCCGAGCAGCAGCGTGCCCGCCTCCAGTCGGCCCAGGAAGTGCCAGGCACCGAGCTGCGCGGCGTCGACGGCGAACAGGTCCATGGCGCCGTGGACGACGAGCCACAGCACGTGCGGGCCTTCGAGGGGGACGCTGCCGAGTCCCGCGCAGTCGACCCCCGTGCCCAGCCCGCCCAGGGCCGCGACGACGGGGTCCACGGGGGCGGCGACGACCGTGGGCTGGTGAGGGAACGTCACCTCAGTGCTCCTTGACGAGTTCGGCGTACGCGCCCCCGGCGGCGACCAGCTCGGCGTGGCGGCCGCGCTCCACGACCGTGCCCCGGTCGAGCACGACGATCTCGTCGCTGTCGCGCACCGTGCTCAGCCGGTGGGCGATGACCACGCAGGCGCAGCCGCGGCGCCGCAGATTGTCGATGATGACCTGCTCGGTCGCCGCGTCCAGGGCGCTGGTCACCTCGTCGAGGACCAGCACGCTGGGGCGGCGCACCAGCGCGCGGGCGATCTCCAGCCGCTGGCGCTGTCCGCCGGAGAAGTTGCGGCCGTCCTGCTCGACCCGGCTGTGGATGCCACCGGGCCGCCGGGCGACCACCTCGTACACCGACGCGTCCTCCAGGGCGGCCACGACGGCCTCGTCCGGGACGGAGGGATCCCACAGCGCGATGTTGTCGCGGACCGTGCCCTCGAAGAGGAAGACGTCCTGGTCGACGAAGGAGACGGAGGCGGCGAGCGCCCCGCGCGGGATGTCCTCCAGACGCATCCCGTCGATCCGGACGGCGCCCTCCCACGGGGCGTACAGTCCGGAGATCAGCCGGGACACGGTCGACTTGCCGCTGCCGGAACCGCCGACGAGCGCGACCTGCTGCCCGGGGCCGACCGAGAGCGAGAAGTCCTTCAGGAGCGGGGCGTCCAGGGGGCTGTAGCCGAAGGTGATCCCGTCCAGTTCCACATGGCCCGTCAGACGGCGGGTCCGGGCCGGTGGTTCGCGCCGGGTGTAGACGGGGTCGACGGGGAAGTTCTCGACGTCCTTGAGGCGGGCGACGTCGGCGGCGAAGTCCTGGATCCGGCCCGCCACGCCGTTGAGCCGGGTGATCGGCGCGGTGAAGCTGGTCACCAGGGCCTGGAAGGCGACGAGCAGACCGACCGAGAGATGACCCTCGACCGCCCGCAGCCCGCCGATCATCAGGATCAGCGCGCTGTTCAGCGCGGCAAGCGTCGGTGCCACGACGGCCAGCCAGGCGGTGGGCACGCCGAGCCGCTGCTGCACGTCGAGGGTGGTCGCGTGCTGGCCCGCCCAGCGCCGGAAGAAACCGTTCTCGCCGCCGGTCGCCTTCATCGTCTCGATGAGCTGCAGACCGCTGTACGCGGTGTTGGTCAGCCGGGCGCTCTCGGCGCGCAGCTTCTGCGTGCCGGTGGCCCGCAGCCCGATCACGATCCGCATGGCCACCACGTTGAGCAGCGCGATCAGCACGCCGACGACGGTGAGTTGCGGGTCGTACGACCAGAGCAGCACGGCGTAGAGCAGCACGACGACGGCGTCCACGCCCGCCGCGGCCAGGTCGCGGGCGAGGGTCTCGGCGACCGCGTCGTTGGTCTGCAGCCGCTGGACCAGGTCGGCCGGGTTGCGCTGGGCGTAGAAGGTGAGCGGGAGCCTGAGCAGATGACGCAGGAAGCGGGCGCTGCCCAGGGTGGAGGCGATGATCCTCCCGCGCAGCAGATTGGCCTGTTGCACGGCGGTCAGCGTCGCGGTGAGGACGAGGGTGGTCGCCATCGCCGCGAACAGCACGCTCAGCAGCGAGGTCTGGTTCCCGATGAGGAACATGTCGATGTACGTACGGCTCAGCGCGGGCACCCACGCGCCGACGACCACAAGCAGGAGGCTGGAGACGATGGCGGCGGCCATGGTGCCCGAGGTGCCGCGCAGCCGTTCCGGCAGGGCGCCCATGACGCCGGGCCTGCGCCCGCCGCGCCGGAACCCCGGGCCGGGTTCGAAGGTGAGCACGATCCCGGTGAAGCTGGTGTCGAACTCGTCCATGGGGACGAACCGGCGGCCCTTGCCGGGGTCGTTGACGTACACGCCGCTGCGCCCGAAGCGGCGCCCCATGCCGTCGTAGACGACGTAGTGGTTGAACTCCCAGAACAGGACGGCCGGGGCGGCCACCTCGGCGAGGGCGGCCAGATCCATCTGCATGCCCTTGGCCTGGAGGCCGTAGCCGCGCGCCGCCTTCAGGAGGTTGCTCGCCCGGGACCCGTCGCGGGAGACGCCGCAGGCGATGCGCAGCTCCTCCAGGGCGACGAAGCGGCCGTAGTGGCCGAGCACCATCGCGAGGGCGGCGGCCCCGCACTCGACGGCCTCCATCTGGAGCACCGTGGGGGTGCGCACGGTCCTGGTCCGGCGGCCCGTGGGGACGGGCGGGCGGCGGCGTCGCGCGGGCGGCAGCCGGCGCGCCGAGGCGCGGGCCTCGGCGCGGGAGCGGGCCCGCCCCTGCGGGGTCTCCGGCGGCGCGCTCACGGCAGCAGCCAGTCGACGGGGCGCTGCGCTGCGAGGCGGACGGCGGCCGTGACCGGCGTACCGGAGTCGAGCGCGTGCGGCGGGCCCTCCTCGGAGGACCAGGCGTAACCGGAGGTGGTGGCGGACGAGCGGTCGAGGGAGACGAGGACGGCGACCGGGTTGCCCTGCTGGGAGAACTGCGCGGCGAGCCCGCCGTCGCCGAGGAAGGAGCCGATCTGCGCCTTCGTCTGGGGCGTGCGGCTCACCGCCTTCACCTTGCCCCGCAGCACGCCGAACCGGCCGCGCGGGGCGGACTGGACGGCGAGGTCGACCGAGGCACCCACCTGGACCGTCGAGGCGCTGTCGCCGGGGAGGTACAGCATCGCGACCAGCGGGGCGTCCGGGTCGGTCACCCGCTCCACCGTCGCCACGTCCGCGCCGGTGGTGACGACCTGTCCCATCCGGGCGAACAGCGTGGTCACCCGGCCGCCGGCCACCGCGCGCACGGGCCGGTCACCCTTGTCCGTACGGACGGTCAGCACCGGCGCGCCGGGGGAGACGGGCCTGCCCTCCTCGACGAGGACCTCGGTGACCTGTCCGGCGACCGGACTCTGCAGCAGGTAGCTGCCCTCGGCGTGGGTCAGGACGCCGGGCGCGCTCAGCGTGGACGCGACCGTGCCGGTGAGGGCCCAGTAGCCCGCGACGGCCATGACGACGACCGTGACGGCCAGCACGAGACGTCCCTGGGGGCGGGCGAAACGCACGGGTACGTCGAGTTCTTCGGGTGATTGCAGCTTGGAAAGCGCCTTCTGGCGGAACTGCACGGACTATTCCCTCGACTGCATTCGGATCGGGCGGGCGCGCGGGTGCGCGGAAGGGGGGTGCCCACAAACCCCGGAACCGGGACGGTTCCGGGGTTCATGGGCGGTATTTCGGCTCAGAGGCTCTGAGGCTCAGAGGCCGGCGAGACCGGTGATGCCGGAGGTGTTCACCGAGACGCCGGTGAGGCCCTGGGCCAGGCCGGGGACGCCGGTGGCGATGGCCTCGACACCCTGGACCGTCTGGAGCGAACCGACGGTGCCGAGCAGGCCGGTGACGTCGCTGGTCGCGGCGCCGGCGAGGCCACCGGAGACGGAGACGAGACCGCCGGAAACGGCGTCGAGGTCGGCGTCGGAGATCTCGGCGGTCTCAATGTCGTGACGCATGATGCGCACCCTTCATTTGGTTGGGGGGAATCCGTTTCTGCGGCCGCAGGTGGCCGATCAAAGCATGCGAACGGGTGGCCGGACCAATTCGGTTGACGCTGACACGTGAATGGATGTGTCTCTAGGGAAACGGCCGTGCAGCCAATTTCACGGAACACCGACATCTTCTTCGCAGGATCGAGTAACACATTCCGGAGTGACGGAACGCCCGGGGAACCTAACGGACAGACCGGGGCCCACCGGGCGCGCCCCGTGCCGCCCCGGTCGAGGAACGGTGAAGGGGGCCGACGTCAACACGCGCACGTTGTGCAGATTTTCGGCAGGTGCGGGGGAGTGAACCCCTGCACAATGCGGGATGTGACCGATGACGACCCGTACCTGTGGCTGGAAGACGTCGAGGGCGAGGCCGCCCTGGCGTGGGTGGCCGAGCGCAATGCCGAGACCGCCGCGGCCCTCACCACCGACGACGGCTTCGCCGCCCTCAAGGAGCGGCTGCGG
The DNA here is from genome assembly GCF_032436795.1 of Streptomyces sp. P9(2023). Classification (NCBI taxonomy): domain Bacteria; kingdom Bacillati; phylum Actinomycetota; class Actinomycetes; order Kitasatosporales; family Streptomycetaceae; genus Streptomyces; species Streptomyces sp. P9(2023). Next base: position 398,512 of record NZ_JAUPWM010000001.1, on the reverse strand, counting down.
GAGGTGCTGGACGCGTCGGACCGCATTCCGTACACCACGCGGCGCGGCGCGTTCCTCTACAACTTCTGGCGGGACGCCGAGCACGTACGGGGGGTGTGGCGGCGGACGACGCTGGAGAGCTACCGCAAGGACGAACCCGACTGGGAGGTCCTCCTCGACATCGACGCGCTCGCCGCCGCCGAGGGCGAGAAGTGGCTCTGGGCCGGTGCGCGGGTGCGCCGGCCCGAGGACGACCTCGCGCTGGTGTGTCTGTCGCGCGACGGCGGAGACGCCGTGGAGGTCCGCGAGTTCGACCTCACCGCCCGGGAATTCGTCGGGGGCGGGTTCCGCGTGCCCGAGGCGAAGACCCGGATCGGCTGGATCGACGCCGACACCGTATTCGTCGGTACGGACCTCGGACCGGGTTCACTCACCGACTCCGGCTATCCCCGTACGGTCCGCCGATGGCGCCGCGGTACGCCCCTGGAGAGCGCTGCCGTGGTCTTCGAGGCCGAGCCCGGGGACGTGTCGGCCTGGGGGATGCGCGACACCACCCCAGGTTTCGAGCGGGATTTCGTCGGCCGCGCGACGGACTTCTTCCACAGCGAGACGTACCTCCTGACCGCCGACGGCGACCTCGTGAAGATCGACGTCCCCGACGACGCCCGGGCCTACGCCCACCGCCGGTACCTGATCGTCACCCTGAAGTCCGACTGGCTCGGACACCGGGCCGGCTCCCTGCTCGCCTTCGGTTTCGACGCCTTCCTGGCGGGCGACCGCACCGCGGAGGTGCTGTTCACCCCCGACGAGCGGACCGCTCTCGCCGGGCACTCATGGACCCGTCACCATCTCCTGCTGGAGACGATGCGCGACGTCAGCACCCACATCGAGATCCTCACCCCCACCCCTGGAGGCGGCGGTTGGGCGCGCGAGCCGCTCACCGACGTCCCGCCGCTCTCCGCCGTCACCGTCGTGGACACCGACCCCGACGCCTCCGACGAGTACTTCCTCGACGTGTCCGGGTTCCTGCAGCCCTCCACGCTCTACCGGGGCCGGATCGGCGGGGACACCGAGATCCTCAAGCAGTCCCCGGCGCGCTTCGCCACGGCCGGCCTCACGGTGGACCAGTTCTTCGCCACCTCCCAGGACGGCACGCGGGTGCCGTACTTCGTCGTCGGCCCCGACCGCGCGGCCGGCGGATCCGGTCCCGGGCCCACCCTCCTGTACGGCTACGGCGGCTTCGAGGTGTCGCTCACCCCCGGTTACGGAGCCGTGCGCGGCCGCGCCTGGCTGGAGCGCGGCGGCACGTACGTACTCGCCAACATCCGCGGCGGCGGGGAGTACGGCCCCGATTGGCACCAGGCCGCCCTCGGGGCGAACCGGCCGCGCGCCTTCGAGGACTTCGAGGCCGTCGCCGAGGACCTCGTCGCGCGCGGTATCACCACCCCGGCGATGCTCGGCGCGGCGGGAGGCAGCAACGGCGGGCTGCTCATGGGCGCGATGCTCACCCGCAGGCCCGAGCTGTTCGGCGCGATCGTCGCCCAGGTGCCGCTGCTCGACATGACCCGTTTCCACCGGCTCCTCGCGGGCGCGTCCTGGATCGCCGAGTACGGGGACCCGGACGACGAGGCCGACCTGCCCCACCTCCGCGCGCTCTCCCCCTATCACCGGCTCGCCGCCGACCGAAGCTACCCGCCCGTCCTGCTGATGACCTCCACCCGCGACGACCGCGTCCACCCCGGCCACGCCCGCAAGACGGCCGCACGGCTGCGCGAACTCGGCCACCGGGTACTGCTCCACGAGAACGTCGGCGGCGGCCACGCGGGCGCCGGCGACAACGAACAGGCCGCCCACAACAACGCCCTGACGCACACCTTCCTGTGGCAGCGACTCGGGGGGAGGTGAACACACCGCGAAGATTTTGTGCGGCCGGGGAGTGCCTTTATGGATTCCGGCCCCCGAGGTATGGTCGAGCCCGTCGCACGCCCGTGCCTTTGTCGAGAGCCGCATATAGCAGTGCTTTCTGGCGGACGGGGGTGTTTACCACGAATTCCGAAAGGGAGAGGGAAATCGGGGCACACTCGGACCCCATGTGCGAAGACCGACCGAAAGACGTTCGAGGCGAGGCAAACCGATGGATGGTCCGACCCCCACGTCGGCCGACAACGAGCGCTCAGGCGGCATAGGCCGGGACGGCGGCTGGTTCGGGCGAAGCCCGGGCACCACGCCCATCCGCACGACGCCCGCACCGCCCGCGCCCAGCCGGACGACGCCCCCGCCCGCGCCCCTTCGTACGGCACCCGCGCCCCCGCCCCGTCGGACGGCGCCGGAGCCGGCGCCCCCTCGTACGGCGCCGGAGCCCAGCCGTCCTGAGCCCAGCCGTCCTGAGCCCAGCCGCACGGCGCCCGAGCCGCCCGAGGACACGTCCGACGCCGCGCTGCTGCGCCGCACGCTCGCCGAGATCGAGCCGATCGCCGACACCGTCACCTCGCACTTCTACGCGCTGCTCTTCCTCAAGCACCCGGAAGTGCGCGACATGTTCCCGGTCGCGATGGACACCCAGCGCGACCGCCTCTTCACGGCGCTGCTCACCGCCGCGACGCATGTGGACGACCCCGCCACCCTGACCGCGTACCTCACCCGGCTCGGCCGGGGACACCGGAAGTACGGCACCCAGGCCGAGCACTATCCGGCCGTCGGCGAGTGCCTCATCGGCGCCCTCGCCCGCTACGCCCCGCGGAGCTGGGGACCGCGGACCGAAGCGGCCTGGGTCGGCGCCTACACCGCGATCTCCCAGATCATGATCGACGCGGCGGCCCAGGACGAGCTGCGCGCCCCCGCCTGGTGGCAGGCGGAAGTCGTCGCCCATGAGATGCGCACCCCGGACGTCGCCGTCGTGACCGTCCGCCCCGACCAGCCGTACCCCTTCCTCGCCGGGCAGTACACCGCCCTGGAGACCTCATGGTGGCCGCGCGTCTGGCGGCACTACTCCTTCGCCTCCGCGCCCCGCTCCGACGGACTGCTCTCCTTCCACGTCAAGGCCGTCCCGGCGGGCTGGGTCTCCAACGCCCTCGTGCACCGGGCCCGTCCCGGCCACGTCATCAGGCTCGGCGCGCCCATGGGCTCCATGACCGTGGACCACACCACCGACAACGGACTGCTCTGCCTCGGCGGCGGCACCGGCATAGCGCCCATCAAGGCCCTGGTCGAGGACGTGGCGCAGCACGGCAGACGGAGATCCGTCCAGGTCTTCTACGGGGCCCGCCGCGACCACGACCTGTACGACATCGACACCATGCTGCGGCTCCAGCAGTCGCACCCCTGGCTCTCGGTCCGGCCGGTCGTCGACGACGGCCCGGAGGGCGAGCTGTGCGGCCAACTTCCGGACGCCGTCTGCCAGTACGGGCCCTGGCACACCTACGACGCCTACCTCTCCGGGCCGCCCGGGATGATCCGCCGCGGCGTGGACACCCTGGTCGGCATCGGCATCCCCACCCACCGCATACGGCACGACTCCATCGAAGAACTGGTCGGGGCACGGAATTGAGCACTTTCGAACAGACCGGGTACCGGCAGCCGACTCCGGTCCGCGCCGTCCGCCCGGGCAGCGACGGCGAACACATGGTCCAGGAACGCATGGGGACCGCCGACCGCGCCGACAAGTTCTACGACGAGCAGGTCCTCGACCGGCTCAACCCGCGGATGCGCGAGTTCGTGGCCCGGCAGGAGATGTTCTTCCTGGCGACCGCCGACCGGCACGGGGAGTGCGACAACACCTTCCGGGCCGGCCCGCCCGGCTTCCTCCACGTCCTGGACGACCGGACCCTCGCGTACCCCGAGTACCGGGGCAACGGTGTGCACGCCAGCCTCGGCAACATCGAGGAGAACGCCCACGTCGGCCTCCTCATGATGGACTTCCTGCGGGACCGCATCGGGCTGCACGTGAACGGCCGGGCGCGGATCGTGCCGGACGACACCATGCGCGGCGCGCATCCGGGGCTGCCGTACGACCCCGTCCCCGGGCGGCGCGCCCTGGTGTGGGTGGAGGTCGCGGTCGAGGAGGCGTACATCCACTGCGCCAAGCACATCCCGCATCTCCAGAAGGTGGACCGGACCGGCGGCGGCCGCGCCTGGGGAACGGACGACTACCGGCGCAAGGGCGGCGACTTCTTCGGCTCCGCCGCCGACGCGACCGACCGAGGCCCCTACCTGCCCCCGCCGCGCGCGGACGCGGCGGCCTGGCGGGCGGAGGCGGAGAAGGTGCTGGAGCGGGCCGAGCAGCGCGCCGCCACCGAAGCCGAGGAGCGTGAGTTCCATGGCTGGTTCCGCAGAAACGTGACTGCCTGACGGGCACACCGGGAGGGGGTACGGACTCCGCGCCACCCGTTCGGACTCCGGCCCGCCCGCGTCCGCGCGGTGGCGGCGACCGATCGGCTTACGGTGGGCCGATGCGACCTGTTCCGCGGTGGGCTCTGGTCTCCTCGGGGTGCGCCCCTGTCCTGCTGGCCGGCGGCTGGCTGATCGCGGCCCGGCTCGAGGGACCCACGTACGACCCCGCCACCCAGACGATCAGCGTCCTGGCCGCCTACGGGGCCGAGGGGTTCTGGGTGATGACCGGTGCTCTGCTCGCCCTGGGCATCTGCCATTTGCTGACCGCCTGGGCGCTGCGCCCGGCCGCGCGGGCCGGACGGTTGACGCTGGCGGCCGGCGGGGTGACGGCCCTGGTGGTGGCGCTGCTTCCGGCGCCCAGCAGCGGAGGGTCCCTGCGCCACGGCTCGGTCGCCGCGATCGGCTTCGCGCTCCTGGCGATGTGGCCGGTCCTGGCCGCCCGGCGCCACGGAACCGCGCCCTGGGGGCTGCGGCCGGTGCCCGCGCTCACCGCGACCGGCCTGATGGCCCTCGGCGCGCTCTGGTTCCTGGTCGAGATCCACCGCGGGGGCACTCCCGGCGCCGCCGAACGCTTCGTGACCTGCATGCAGTCGGTGTGGCCCTTCGTGGTCGTCGCCTCCTGCCTCCGCTTCTCCGACCAGGACGTGGCCTCACGCTGACGGATCCGCGCCGGGAGAGGCGTCCCAGGCCTTCGCGAGACCCTCCAGCCAGACGGGCGGCAGCTCCGAGCTCTCCCACTCCTCCCGCAGCGCGGACGGTGCCGCGACGAGGCGTTCGAGGACGGCGACACTGCTGGGGGAGTGGAGCAGGGAGTACCGGCCGTGGATGGAGACGTCACTGCCGGGTCCGTACTCCGCGTACAGCCACGTCAGCCGTTCACGCCGGGCCTCGGCGAACTCGTCGAGGCGGCCGGTGTAGCCGGCCCGCTCGGCGGTGCTCATCGTGGACAGGACGGTGACGAGGACGTCGTCCGACATTTCGGGGTCGAGCTCCGAGACGTGCGAGAGCGTGAGATAGAGCTGGGTCACCGCCACCTTCGCCCGTTCCACCTCCACCCCGCCGACCGGCGGGTGGACGTGCGAGGTTTCGGGGACGGGCACCTCCGGGCCGAGGGCCTCCCGCACGGCGCGGTCGGCCCTGCGGAGCAGCGCGTCGCCGACGGTCCGGGCGCCGTCGAGCCACCCGGAGGCGTACCGCTGCCCCTGCCCCGCCGGGACGTTCGCCCCCGCCCCGGCGATCTCGCCGTACGCCTCCGCGAGGGCGCCCGCCTCGATGAGCGTGACGAGCTGCCCGGCCTCGTCCACGGGTACGCCCGTGCGGGCGAGGAGTTCGAGGAGGGTCGTCTTCGCGTTCATGACGTCGGCCGAGTGCAACAGGGTGGCCGGATGGGCGACGTTCATTCCGTGCGGCGGCGGGAGCTCCGAGTTCATGGTGCCCATGCTGCCCGAAGCGACCCTCCCGCAGGTGAACGCCGTCGGGACCGGATCCACCGGAATTCCGGCCCCGACGTTCGGCGGGTCCTACCAGGGCGCCGGTTGCGACGTCGCTCTCCCACGGGCGCCGAGTCCGGCGCCGATCACCCCGAGCGTGAGGGCGAGCACCGGAAAGATGCCGAGGGCGAAGATCAGGGCATCGGTCAGGTTCGCCCCGACGGGGGCACGTTCGCCGACCAGGAGCGTGCCGTCGATCGCGTACTGGCGCAACGCCGCCGGCAGCCAGAGGGCGTACGTGAGGGGCATGGCGACGGCCGCCGTCCAGACGGCGGCCTGCACCCCGGAGCGGAACGACCGGCCGCCGCGCCGCGCGGCGAAGGCCGGGATCAGGAAGACGGCGACCGGCGTGAGTGGAAGGACGACCACGAGCAACAGGACGAGTGCGAGGGGCGGTTCCGCGCCTTCCGTGCGGATCAGCAGCAGGAACCAGGCCACGAACAGAACGGCCGCGGTGGCCCCGAGGTGCGGCGCGAGCCGGTCCGTGCCCAGCCAACGGGGGGACGCGAGGGCGATCCACAGGCAACCGGCCAGGACGGCGGCGAGGTACACCGCCGCCGCAGGCGGTAGTTGCGCGGCCGCGGCCGGCTCCCGGCGCAGGAAGACCACGGTCACGGTGATCGCCGCTGCCACGCCCGCGGTCACCAGGAGGGTCGGTACGGGCACCGGCAGCCTCGGTCGGCGGGTGCGGGCGACGGCCAGGACCACCATCGCGCCGACGAGCCCGGTGAAGGTCGCCGCGAACACGTCGAGCCCCGGCACCGCGGCGCCGGCCATCGGCCCGACGGCCACCGTGGCGGCGACGACGGCCACGGTGACGAGAGCGAGCACCGGCCGTCCGCCTGCCGGTCGCAGCCACAGCGTGGCCCGGAGGCTGCTGAGCGCGAACCGCCACCGGTCCGACCGCCCCTCCACCCCGGCCAGTTCGGCGGCCATCGCCACGCCCCACTCGCGGCGGCCTGCGGGCAGGGCCGCGGCGGCGGCCGTGAGCAGCCGCTCGGGCCCGTCCATCGCTGCCATCCGGGCGCCGGTCGCGGACCACCAGTGGCGGAGGACGAACCGTGCGGCGAGGACCCACAGCAGCGGCGGGAGCACCAGCTGCGCGACGGCCGTGTCCGGTGTGGGCAGCGTATCGGCGGTCAGGAGAGCGACGACGAAGAAGGCCGCCCACACCGTGGCGATGGCACAGGTCGTGACGGTCTGAAAGGTACGCAGTGTCCAGCTCACGCCCCCTGCCACCCCGTCTTCAGCCGGGCCGGGCCGGAGGCCCTCTCGGTGGTGGGCTCGGGCGCGGGGGCGCCGGCGGCGAGCTCGGTGGCCAGCGCCCGGCCGGCCCCGGTCAGCCGGTACAGGTGGCGTGGCGGCCGGCCGGCCGGGACGTCGGATTCCCAGGCGGTCTCCAGCAGTTCCCGGTCGGTCAGGCGCATCAGGATCGGATACATCGAGCCGGGCTTGATGCCAAGGCCGCGGCAGAGCTCGTAGCCGTACCGCCAGGCGGCGGGCTGCTCCGCCAGCGCGAGCACCACGGCCGTGGTCTGCGCGGACGGGCGTCGGAAACGGGTCATGCCACTAACTCTATATAGATAGAGTTGGCGGACGGAAGCCGTGCGCGGGCGTCAGCCGAGGATCAGGGGATTGCCCGGGGCGAGCTTGTCCGAGATGCGCTCGGCGATCACCTCGGCCGTGTTGCCGTCGGGCGCGGTCGCGGTCTTGGTGGTGGAGACCGCGATGGCGAGCCCCTTCGACGGGAGATACGCCTGGATCGCCGCGTACCCGGAGAACGACGGGTTCTGGACCACCCATCCGTTGACCACGAGCACGCCGAGACCGAAGTGAGCGGCCTCCGTCTGCGTCAGGCAGATCGTGGCGGGACAGGTGTCGGTCGCGTGGCCGAGGCCGACCGTGCCCGGATCGAGCAGCGTGCGGTAGGAATCGGGCGAGAGGAGTTCACCGCTGCCTACGGCCTGCGCCGAGCGGGCCAGGTCGCAGATGTCGGTGGTGATCACCGCGCCGGGCGCCGTGGTCCACGACGGGTTCCAGAAGGTGGACTCCTCGTAGAGCCCACGTTCGGATGTGAAGGCGTGCAGGGCCGGGCGCGGGATCTCCGGGGTGAAGTTGTTCTGCGTGTCACGAAGGCCCAGGGGCTTCCAGACCCGCTCCTTCATGAAGGTGTCGATCCCGGCGCCGGTGATCTTCTCCAGGGCGAGGGAGAGCAGCAGGTAGTTGGCGTGGGAGTAGCTCCAGTTGGTCCCCGGCTCGTACCAGAACGGGTGACTCAGGGGGTACGCGAGCAGGTCGTTCGGGGTCCACGCGCGGAAGGGGCGGGCCTCCAGCTCGGCGAGGAACTTCGGGTCGGTGACGTAGTCGTGGAGGCCGGTGGTGTTGGTGGCCAGCATCCGCAGGGTGATCTTGTCGGCCTTGGGGAGGTCGGGCAGCCAGCGCTCCACGGTGTCGTCGAGCCGGACCTTGCCCTCCTCGACCAGCTGGAGCAGGCCCGTGGCGATGTGGGCGAAGGCCACGGATCCGGCGCGGAAATGCATGCCCGGCTCGGCCGGGACGCCGGTCATGGACTCGCCGAGCGCGTCGGTGACGACCTCGCGCCCGTCGACGGTGACCCGTACTTCCACGGAGTTCAGGTCGAGGTCGTCCTTGGCCTTGCGCGTGACGTCCAGGACCTGCCGGGCCTTCGGGTCGCGCGGGCGCTCGGTCCGCACGCAGTCGCGTCCGCCGCGACCGTCGGGGCCCTCGCCGAACGCGGGCGCGGCGGCGGTGGCCTGGACCGTGAGGCCGGCGAGGGCGGCGCAGAGGAGGGCCGCACGGGTGGCCGCACGAGCGCGCGGGCGCCTCGGGGTGGGGGTGTGTGTCATGCCCGCACTATGGCGGGAAGCTCCGCACGAACCGTCGGAACACTCCGTGCAGTGGGCTATACGGGCCCAAGCGGGGCAGAGCGTGTCCGCCAGGGGGCCGGGCCCACGCCCGAGGTGCGGGCCCGGCCTGTGGGCGGCGGGCTACCAGATCGCCTCAACCCACTCCGGGTGGTCGATGAACGGGTTGCGGTTGCTCTGGTAGGTCCCGAAGATGATGTCGTTCCGGCGCTCCTCGAAGGCGCTCGGCGGGTCCTGCTCGTTCCACTGCTTCAGGACCGAGAGCCGGCCGTGCCACGGGACGCTGCCGTTGGAGGTGGACTCGTTCGGCTCCAGGTCGGCCCAGGCGTCGTCACCCTCGTAGCGGACGGCCATGTAGAGGATCATGCGGGCCACATCGCCCTTGTCGGCGTTGCGCGGCTCGAAGGAGTTGGCGTCCGTGTAGCTGCCGGGCGCTCCGCTCACCGCGCTGCCGCCGAAGTCGAAGTCCTTGTTACCGCGAATGCTGTTGACCTGGACGTCGGCGGCGCGCAGGTGGTGCAGGTCCGTGCCGGGGCCGGCCGAGGTGCCGAAGTTGCCGTGGGACTGGGCCCACACATGCTCGCGGTTCCAGTCGCCCACGTCGCCGCCGTTGAGCGACTTGCTGCGCGAGGTGCCGCTGTAGAGCAGGATCACGTTGGCGCTGTTGTTCGGGTCCTGGTCGGTGACCTTGAGCGCGTTCCAGACGGCGTCGTACGAGATCCGCTTCTGGTTGCCGCTGATGATGGTGTGGAGCGCGGACTTGAGGCTCGGGCCGGTCTTGCCGATCGCGTTCTTGTAGTACGTGCTGTCGTACGCGGTGGTGGTGGCGCTCGCCGGCGTCGCGGCGACCGTGGGAAGCGTGAGGCCGACGAGCACGGCGGATATCGCCGCGGCCACGGCCTTCCATCTGCCTATGCGCAGAACGGACATGGGGGGACCTTTCGCGGGGGGCGGCACGCGCCGGCCGCGGCGATCTGCTCAACGCCGCGGCGATCTACGCGTGTTGACTTCGTGCAAGCGGGAGCGTCGCACGGGTTCGGGAGCCGTCGTGTAACCCGGAGAAGGCTTTTTCGTGACGTTCTCGCATACGGCACGGCCCGCCGCCGCTCCCCGCCACCGCGGCAACTCGCCCCGAAAGCCTGATCGGTATCGTGATCACTCCGGGCGCCCGCCCGGGGGCGCGGCCGTGGCTGTGGCCCGGTGTGAGGACGGATGGTGTGCTTGTGGAGGGATACGTGGTCGACTCACGCGTCGGCGGCCCCGCCGACCCGACCGTGTGTGTCATCGGCGCGGGCCTGTCGGGGCTTGCGACCGCGCACGCGCTGTCGGCCCGGGGGATCGACTTCGTCTGTCTGGAGAAGGCACCGGACGTGGGTGGCATCTGGCGTCAGCCGGGAGCCGGCGAACGGGGCCCGGCCTACCTGTCACTGCACCTGAACAACGCCAAAGAGCTCACCGGGTACACCGACTTTCCGATGCCGGCCGACATGCCCCTCTATCCGGGGCACCGCGAAGTCGCCACCTATCTGCGGTCGTTCGCCGAGTGGGCCGGACTGCTGGACCGCGTCGAACTGGGCACCGAAGTGCTCGCCGTGCGCCAGGACGGCGACGGCGCCTGGACGGTCACCAGCCGCGACGCGGGAGGAGAGGTGACGGAACGGCGCTTCCCGCATGTGGTCGTCGCCTCGGGCCACAACACCGAGGCGGTGCTGCCCCGGCCGCTTCCGCCCGGCGCCGACTCCTTCGCCGGATCGATTCTCCACTCGATGGACTACCTCGACGGCAGCGACTACGCGGGCCGGCGGGTCGTCGTCGTGGGCATGGGGGCCTCGGGCGTGGACATCGCGTCCGACCTGTCCCGGCACGCCGCGCGGACGCTGCTGTCCATCCGCCGTGCGTTGCACATCGTGCCCAAGCAGCTCTTCGGCATGTCCGTGGACCTGATCGCCGACGCGCCGTGGTGGCACGAGATGACCCTCCCCGAGAAGCGCGCCTTCGTCGGGCAGGCGCTGCTCGTGGCCCGTGGGCGGCTGTCGGACTACGGGCTGCCCGAGCCCGACCACCCGCTCTTCTCCTCGGCCGTGACCATCTCCGACGAGATCCTCAGCCGCATACGGCACGGCGGGGTGGTCCCCAAGCCCGAGATCGACCGCCTGGACGGCGACCGGGTGACCTTCACCGACGGCACCGTGGAGGAGGCGGACACGATCGTCTACTGCACCGGGTTCCGCATGGCCTTCCCCTTCCTGCCCGCGGGGTGTCCTACGGACGGGAAGGAGGGTGTCGTCGAGCTCTACAAGCGCGTGGTGGCACCCGGCCGGCCCGGCCTGTACTTCGTCGGCCTGATCCGTCCCGTGGGGGCGATCACGCGCCTGGTGGAGGCCCAGGCGCGTTGGGTGGCGCGGGCCGTCGAGGGCGAGGTCCCCCTGCCGACCGCGGACGTCATGCGCGACGAGATCGCCACGTACCTGAACGGCATCGAGGAGCGCTACGGTCGCACCCAAGGCGCCTCCGTCCAGGTGGATGTCGGCGCCTATCTGCAGGAACTCCGGGTGCCGCAGAACGTCTAGCGTCGGGTGGCGGGTGTCCCGGCGGACGCCCCGCGCCCGGGGGAGGACACGGCCGCGAGGGCCGGCGGCCTGACGTCGTACGCCTCCGAGGAGATGTAGGTCGTCACCCGCCGCGGCCTGCCCTCCTGGTGCGCGAGCCCCACGTACGCGATGAGGCCCACGCCGTCCCGCAGCCGTCGCGAGGTCACGGCGGACAGCGAGCGGACGAGCGGGTCGGGGTCCATGCCGTGCCGCCCGAGCACGGCCACCGCCCGGTCGAGGGACTCGCCGTCGTGCCGGGCGTAGTCGCGGACCGGGATGTAGAGCGTGAAGCCGCTCGGCCGGCCGCTCGCCGTCTCGGTGAAGGCGTGGCAGGACTGGACGGGACGGCGGTCGAGCCGCTGGTCCCGCCCTTCCGGGGACTCGGGCCCGTCGATGTCGTGGCCGGCCGCCAGGCGGAAGAACGACGCGATCTCCGCCGGACCGGGACCACCGTCCACCCGGGAGAGGTCCGCCGCCTCCGCGGCCGACAGGTCGTGGTGCGCGAGGTAGACCTTCACCCGGGGCTCGTCCCAGTCGCCCAGATCCAGGGCGAAGAACAGCAGACGGTCGCCCTCGGGCAGCGAAGCGAACGCCCGCCGGTGGCCGAGCCGGCGCAGGGCCTCCCGTACCGTGTCGGCGGAACGTTCCTGCCCGGACGCCGCCGGGTTCAGATACACCTTGATCCTGGGCACGCCGCCGGGGACCAGCTCCAGGGCGCACCAGAGCGCCAGCGGCCCCCGCGGGTTCGGTGGGAAGAACAGGTCTTCCAGGTCGTCGAGGCGCGAGGTGTCGACACCCCAGCGCCGCGCCATCTCTCGGACGGCCCGAAGCCCCCTGCGGCCGTTCTGCGCGAGGCCGGGGGCGCCGCATCCCGGCTCGATCAGTACCCGCAGCGTCGGGTTCCCATCCGGTGTGAGGGCGAGCGAGAACTCCACCGGCGTGTGGTCGTCCGAGAGGAACGAGTCGTCCGGGGCGGGCAATTCGAGCGGCCGCTCGCCGATCGGGCCCAGTGCCGAGAGCAGCGTCCGCGCGTACTCGGCGGAGTCGGACCCGCTCAACCCCGCGGCCTCGCAGAGCCGCAGGGTCTGTCTCGCGGTGTGACCGCCGAGCGTCTCCGTAACGCGTGAGAGAGCCCAGGAAGATACCCGCCCGGAGGGGCGGGTATCGAGGGGGTCGAACGGGGTGGAGCCTGGAACAAAACCGGTATCAGTGGATATGTGGTCCACGACACTTCCTTCGCCTCATGAGCACGCCTGAACAACGCCGTGCTCACTACCCCCGTGGGAAAGCGTTCATGCCCTGGCGGGAGACAACGGGAGTTGCGTCTGTCACTTCGCCAGCCAGGTGAGGAACTGGCTCCACATTCCCCCGCGTTCGCGCTTGCGACCCGCCTCCGCCTCCTCCGGGCGCGCGGGCGCCTCGGGGTGCGCCTGCGCGGTGTTCCGGCGCACGGTCTCGACCGGCGTGAACCGGGCGGGCAGCACGGCGAGGCCTCGGTTGAACGGGCCCGGGCGCCAGACGAGGCTCTCCTCCGGCACCGCGAGTTCGACATCGGGGAGCCGGTTGAGGAGGTTCTCGATGGCGGTGACGGTGATCTGCCGGGCGGGGTCCTTGGACGGGCACGCGTGCGGGCCCGCGCTCCACGCCAGATGGGCCCGGTTGCTGCCGGACTGGCGCGCGGCCGTCAGCGCCGGCCCCGTGTTGGCGGCCGCGAAGCTGACCAGCACGAGATCGCCCGCGCGCAGCTTCTGCCCGGCGAACTCCATGTCGGCCGCCGGATAGTGCGCCGCGAGGTTCTGCATGGGCGGGTTCTCCCACAGCGTGTCGTCGATCGCCTCGTCGATCAGCCCGCCCTTGTGGGCGTACGCGTCATGGGTGAGCAGCCGGTGCAGGGTGTTGCCGATGAGGTTCCGCAGCGGTTCGTTGCCCGCTATGAGGAGGAGCGCGATCTGATGGACCATCTCCTCGTCGGTCAGCTGCGCCGAGTGCTGCATCAGCCACGACGGGACGTCCTCGCCCGGCCGGGCACGCTTCAGCGCCACGAGTTCGCCGACGGCACCGAACAGGACCTCGACCGCCCGTTCGGCGTTGACGCCGTCGAACATGCCCCTGATGCCGAACAGCACGCGGTCGCCGATGTCGGCCGGGCAGCCGAAGAGTTCGTTGAAGACGAGGAGCGGCAGCTGCTTGGCGTAGTCGCCGAGCAGATCGGCGGAGCCGCGGGCGCCGAACTGCGAGATGAGGTACTCGGAGACCTGTTCCGTGATGCGGCCCAGCTTGCGCGAGTCGACGCGCGCCATGCTGTCCGTGATCGCCTGCCGCAGCCGCAGGTGCTCGGCGCCGTCGCTGAACATGCAGGTGGGCCGGTACGCCAGCACCGGAACGACCGGGTTGTCCGGGCTGATGTGGCCCTCGTTGAGATCCCGCCAGCGGCGCGCGTCCTTGCGGAAGGAGCCCGAGTCCTGGAGGAGCTGCAGCGCCGTCGCGTAGTCCGTGACGAGGGTGGCCTCCACCCCCGGAGCGAGCTCCACGGGCGCCGTCGGGCCGAAGTGGCGCAGATACGCGTAGTACGCCTGCGGATCCGCCTGGAACTCCGGCCCGTGCAGCGGTACCCGGCCGCCGTCGGCGTGGGCGGGACACCCGGGCGGAGGTACGGGGGTGGTGGGTCGAGCTTCCATGTCTTTTCCTAGGGGGCGCGTTCGAGCAAGTAGCGGACGAGGGTGATCAGGGCGTCGGCGGAGGACTTCTCGTCGCGCGCGTCGCAGGTGACGATCGGTGTGTCGTCGAGCAGGTCCAGCGCCTCGCGCAGCGCCCGGTCCTCGCGGTCCCGCGTGCCGTCGAAGTGGTTGACGGCGATCGCGTAGTCGAGGCCGTACTGCTCGATCAGGTCGATGACGGCGAAGGAGTCCGCGAGCCGCTCGGGATCGACGAGCACGAGCGCGCCGAGCGCGCCGCGTGCCATGTCCTCCCACATCTGGACGAAACGCTGCTGACCGGGCGTCCCGAACAGGTACAGCACGACCCGGTCGCTGATGGTCAGCCGGCCGAAGTCCATGGCCACCGTGGTGGTGGTCTTGGACCGGACGCCCTTGAGGTCGTCGAAGGACTCGCCGGCGCGGGTCATCGTCTCCTCGGTGGTCAGCGGAGGGATCTCCGAAATCGCACCGATGAACGTGGTCTTGCCGACGGCGAAGTGGCCGACGACGAGGATCTTGACGGCGGTCTGCGTCGCGCCGTCCCGAACGTACGCCTGCTCACCCAAACTTGGCGCGGAGCCCATTCAGGACCTCCTCGAGGATGTCTCGGTCCGCGAGCGCGGCACGCTGCACGGGAGGGCGGGTGATGAGGTAGCCGCCCTCGGTGAGGGCGGAGAGCAGGATCCGCACCACGCCGATCGGCAGCCGGGTGTGGCCCGCGACCTCGGCGACCGAGAGATAGCCGGCGGTGCACAGGTCCAGCAGGCTCTGCTCCTCGGGGGAGAGCCTGGTCGGGCGCTGCTGGTGGTCGGCCGACGCGGTGACCAGGGTCACCAGGGACAGCTGCTCCTCGTCGGGCAGACCGCGCCCCTTGGTGATGACGTACGGACGGACTAACTCCGCCGCCTCGGGCTCCCGTTCGTCGAATCGGCTCATGAGCGGACGCCGAGGTTCTCGCGCGGCGGGGTCGTCAGGGCCTTGCCCAGCTGACCGACGAGCTGCTGCATCCGGAAGGTGATGTCCTGCATGTCGACGTCCGGCGAGGCCGAGACACCGAGATAGGCGCCCTCACCCGCGGAGATCAGGAAGACCCAGCCGCCGTCGAACTCGACCAGCGTCTGACGCCACTGCAGTCGCCCCGGCTCGACGAAGAATCCGAGCGAGCGGCTGAGCGACTGCATGCCGCTCATCGCGGCGGCGACGGTGTCCGCGTTGTCCTTCTCGAAGTCCCTCGTCCGGGCCATCAGCAGGCCGTCCGCGGAGACCAGGACCGCGTGCAGGGCCCCGGGTATCTCCAAGGCGCTGTCAAGCATCCATGACAGATCGTCGTTCACGAGACCTCATGCCCTTCGCTGCTCGCATCACGTGTGCCGCTCGATTGGTCCGCCGAGTCCGGGCGGGCGGCCCGACCGGACTGCGTGCCCCGCTGGAAGGCCCCCATGATCGCGGCGGTCTCCGCACCGGAGCGCGACGGCGCGGCCGCGGCCGGCTCGCCGCCGGGCACGATGGCCATCGGCCGCTTGCGGCGGCGCCGCGGCAGACCGTCGTCGGTGGTGGCCGTGGCCGCCACGGGCGCGGGGCCGCTCGGCTCCGTCACCACCGCGGCCGCGGTGGCGGCCGGCGCGGGGGCCGGGGCCTTCTTCTCCGGCATTCCGGTGAGCAGGTCGTGCGGCACGAGGAGAACGCCGCGGACGCCTCCGTACGGAGAGCTGGAATCCACGGACACCTCGAATCCGAAGCGCTCACAGAGCACACCGATCACGGCGAAACCGAACTGTGGCGGGCTGCCGAGTCCGGAGACACCGGAGACCCGCTCGGTCGACAGGAGTTTCTCGGCCCGGGCCCGCTCCTCGTCGTTCATTCCGACACCGGCGTCGTCGACGACGATGCAAATGCCCTTGGGCACGGTACGGATATTGATCTCGACCACCGTGTCCGGGCTGGAATAGCTGGTGGCGTTGTCGAGAAGTTCGGCGAGTGCCAGCGCGACCGGTTCGACGGCGCGGCTGGTGATGCCGAAGTCGACCTGCGAGAGGATCTCCACGCGCCGGAAGTGCCGGATCCGGCCCTGGGCGCTGCGGACCACGTCATATACCGAGGCGATCTCGCGGTGACGGCCGAGCCAGCCGTCGCACAGCACGGCGATGGACTGGGCGCGCCGGCCGAACTGCGAGTTCGTGTGGTCGATTTCCAGGAGGTCCCGCAGAATGACGGAGTCGCCGTACTTGTTCTGCAGTCCGGAGATGACCAACTGCTGTTCGGCGGCGAGACCCTGGAGCGTCCGCATCGCGGACTTGAGGACCGACTTGGTCGAGTCCTGGGCTCGTTCCTTCTCGTCCTCGACGGATTTCGAGTAGCTGTTCTCCAACTCGGAGTAGTGGGCCTTGAGCTCCTCGGCGGCCTGCCGTAAAGTCCGTATCGCCTTGCGCTGGCGAACAATTACGGCTACGGCGCCAATGGTGGCTGCCACGAGGACCCAGAGGACTGGGTTCTGTACGTAAGACGTCATAAGGCTCTCTTCAGGCGACTGACGGTCGTTGCTGAATTTCCGTCAAATGCTTGCACCCACGTACCGGTCCGCAAGCGTGGTGATCTTAGCACCGGGCGCGAACAGGTGACCGATCGTCAGGAGGGGCCCCGATGGTGGCCTTTGGCGGGTTTCCCCCTTGTGCTCGACAGTCCGCCGCAGCGCCGTGTCCGTACACCCCAGGTTCATCGGCGAGTCACCGTCTCGGCCCCTGGACGTGATCTCTCGTACAACCCTTTCCCCTGGTCAGGTGGCATGACGGTGGCTATGCGCCCAAGCGCGTGGCAACCGGTTCTTCCCAGGAGGAAGCTTGGTTTCCGTACGTACTCCGCGCCGCCGCGTCGCCGCCTCGGTGGCCACCGTCCTCGCCGTGACCCTCGGCGCCGGGGGTGCTGACCGTCCCCGCGGCCGTGGCGGTCCCGGGCGCGGTCTCCGCCCCGTCGGCCGGGACGTCCCAAGTCCAGGACGGCGTGGCCCGGATGGAGTTCAACTCGGAGGTCCTGAGCGCCGGCACGGCCGGCTTCCTCTCCGAGAACGAGGGCACCGGCGACCCGATCTACTGGACGAGCTACGCCGACGGCACGACCTCCCGGATCGGCTTCACGGAGACGGTCGGTGGGGACCTGTACCTGGAGGAGAACACCAGGTCCGCCGTGAACATGGCGACAGGCGCCACGTTCACTCTCCCCGGGAGCAATACGGACGCGATGGGCATCGCGGGTCGGGCCGTCTTCACCACCCTGAGCCCTGAGTCCGGTGCCACGCTGTGGACGCACACCGCCACCGCCAGCCGCCAGGTCACCGGCCTGCCCGCCGGCGCCAAAAGGGCGACGGCACCTTCACCGGCCGCATCCGCGTCGGCGGCGGCTGGGGCCGCTACAGCGAGCTGATCGGCTCCGGCGACTACGACGGCGACCGGAAGAACGACCTCATCGCCTACGAGCCGGCCACGAAGACCTTCGCGGGCACGGGTGTCCGGGACACCCCCTTCGACCTGCGGCGCGTCAGCACGAGCCTGTTCAAGGGCGGTTCGTTCAACCAGCTCGGCTGA
The DNA here is from genome assembly GCF_032436795.1 of Streptomyces sp. P9(2023). NCBI lineage: Bacteria > Bacillati > Actinomycetota > Actinomycetes > Kitasatosporales > Streptomycetaceae > Streptomyces > Streptomyces sp. P9(2023). Next base: position 380,904 of record NZ_JAUPWM010000001.1, on the reverse strand, counting down.
GCAGGAGGCCGACCCCGTCGTACACCCCTAGGGGTGCGGGCGCCGTTCGAACACGACGTCGCGCGCGGTGTCCAGGGCTATGGCCAGGGCGCCGTGCAGCACCGCGTCCTCGCCGAGGGTGCTCGCCGCGACGCGAGGGCGGATCGGGGTGAGGGTCCGCAGGGTGCCGCGTACCGTACCCAGCAGCAGATCCGCGCTGTGGCCGACGCCGCCGCCCAGCACCACGAGGTCGGGGTCCAGGACAGCGGACACGGCGGCCACGGTGTGGGCGAGACGCTCGCCCTCCAGCTCGACCGCCTTCACACCCGCCGGGTCGCCGGCTCGGGCCGCGTCGAAGACGTCCTTCGCGGTGAGGGGCCCGGTCGTGCCGTGGGCCCGCGCCGCCGCGACCACCGCGTCGCCCGCGACCTGCTCCTCATGGGTCCCCGGGCCCTTGCACTCGGGCCAGGGCAGGAAGCCGATCTCGCCCGCGCCGCCGTGCGCGCCGGTGAAGAGCCGGCCCTCGCTCACGACGCCCATGCCCAGGCCGGTGCCGATCATCAGGTAGACGAAGAGCCTGCTGCCCGCGCCGACGCCGACCGTGTACTCGCCGAGCGCCGCGAGGTTGGCGTCGTTGTGGACGGCCAGCGGCAGGCCGAGCCCCTCGCGCATCCGGTCGAAGAGTCCCGGGCGCCCCCAGCCGGGCAGATGCTGCGCGAGCCGGACCCTCCGGCGCTCCTCGTCGTACACGCCGGGCGTACCGACGACGGCCTGGACGACCTTGTCCGGTGCGACCCCCGAACTGCCCACCAGCTGCCGGGCGGTGTCGACCACCAGGTCCGCCATCGGCCCTGAGGTCCGGGCCTGGTTGCGGACCTCCGTACGGGCCACGACCGTGCCGTCGAGGTCGGACAGGGCGACGCGCAGCCAGGCCCGGCCGATGTCGATGCCGAGCGCGTAGCCGGCGGTCGGATCGGGGGCGTAGAGCACGGCGGTCCGGCCGCGTTCGGGCGTGTGGACACCGGCCTCCCGGACGAGTCCGGTCTTCTCCAGCGAGGCAAGGACGCTGGACACCGTGGGTTTGGACAGTCCCGTGGTCCGGGCGAGCTGGGCCCGGGAGGCGGGCCCGCCCGAGCGCAGCAGGGCGAGCAGCAACCGTTCGTTCCCGCTGCGCAGGCGCTGCGGGTTCCAGATCGCCTGCTCTCCACCCTCGTCTTTGCTGGTCATCCGGTCATTCTGGCGCACGGCGGGACCCCTCCCGGCACGCGATTCCTGATGGTCCGGGCGAGCGCGTGACCGCGTGAGCGCGGGGTGGTTGCACTGCACGGCACTGCGCTGAACTTCACTTCATGGCCGAACGGCCAGGGCCACGGCCGCGACGTGTGTGGGGCCGACGGGGATGTCGGTGATGTGCCAGCCGGGCAGCCGGGCCGCGCAGGGCTCGGCCGAGCCCAGGTAGTCGAGGGCGAGCCCGCGGCTCAGTCCCGTACCGATGCCCTTCAGATACGCCTCCTTGCGGGCCCAGGTCCGGGCGAAGGCACGGGGGCGGTCCGGCAGCGGCCACGCCGTCAACTCCTGTGTCTCGCGCGGGTGCAGGCTCGGCGCGATCTCGGCGACCGTCTCCGGGGTCGGGACCTTCTCCACGTCCACCCCGACCGGGCTCGCCGCGAAGGCGAGCAGCCCGAGCCCGTCGGTGTGCGACAGGGAGAAGTGGATCGGGTCGCCCTCGACCGCGGGCCGTCCGTGCGGCTCACCGCACCGGACACACGGCCGGCGCACCAGCGGGACGTCGCGGGGGCTCATCCCCAGATAGGCCCCGAGCAGGACGCGCAGCCCGACGTGCACCTCGACGTACGTACGGCGGTCCGAGCCGTTGCGGAACCCCCTGGCGGTGGCCACCTCCCCGGCGTCCAGCACGCCGGCGCGCTCCGCGTCGACCTCGTCGTCCGGCGTCCTGGCGAGCCACACGTGCGGCGCGTCGCCGGGGCCGGGCGGCGGAAGCGGGTCCTGCCGTGAGACGCGGGGGAGCGGGCGCGGCGGGGTCGTCATGGCGACAGTCTATGAAGTCGCGACCCGTAGACTTGACCGGGTTCGAGGACGGGTGCGTTGGGGGGAAGGCGTGGGGATGGGCATGGCGCGGGTCACGGCGGTGAGCAGGAACGGGACGTACTCCTTCAGCAAGCCGAACTGCCCGGACATCACCCTGCTCGCCGGCCTCGGTGTCGAGGGTGACGTGCACGCGGGGGAGACGATCCGGCACCAGTTCCGTATGACGTACGAGCCGGACCTGCCGAACCTGCGCCAAGTGCACCTGATGCACGAGGAACTCTTCGACGAACTGGCCACCAAGGGCTTCGCCGTCGCGGCGGGCCAGCTCGGCGAGAACGTCTCCACCCGGGGGATCGACCTCCTCGGCCTGCCCACCGGCGCCCTGTTGCACCTCGGTGCGACGGCGGTCGTCGAGGTGACGGGCCTGCGCAACCCGTGCTCGAAGATCGACCAGTTCCGCACCGGCCTCCTGAAGGAGGTCTTCGAACTCGACCCGACGACAGGGGACTTCTCCTTCAAGTCCGGGATCATGGGCGTCGTCCGGCACGGCGGCACGGTCCGCCCGGGCGACCGGATCGACGTCGAGCTCCCGCCGGGTCCGCACCGACCGCTGGAACGCGTGTAGGTCCTTAGGCCCTTAGGCCCTTAGGCCCTTAGGTCCGTAGGGCCTTAGGGCCATGTCCGACGGACGCATGGGCCGACTTGCCCCGCGCCGCCTACTTGGTCTTCAGCCGCCCCAGCGGCTCGGTCTCTTCCGCCAGTGCGGTGGCCGCCGCCTGCCAGCTGTTGTCCCCGGGGTGGAGGGCGCTGCGCAGGAAGGCCGTGCTGAGCCGCTGGATCAGGGCGACGCGGGCCGGACTCTCGTCCGTCGTCTCGGCGACCTCGTAGCCGGATATGCCGCCGAGCGAGTGCTCCGCCCCGAACAGCGTGAGGAGGCTCTTGTCGCCCGGGCTGTACGTGTAGGGGTCGGTGAACCAGTCCGGTCCGCGCGTGGAGAGATGGGACTGGTCCTTGTCCCCGGCGACGATGAGCGCCGGCGCGGTCATGGTGGCGAAGGACGGCCTCATGAAGGGGAGGTGCTCCGCGGCGAACGGCGTCAGGTCGTCGCCCAGGCCGGTCAGTGCGAGCAGCACGCCCGCCGTGACGCGCGGGTCGGACAGGTCCTCGCCGGGTACGCCGTCGGAGTCGAGGACCCGCGCGCCCAGCAGCGTGCTCGCGGTCTGCGCGCCCCAGGAGTGGCCGGCCACGGCGACACGGCCGCGGTCGACGCGCCCGCCGAGCCCGGGCACGGCGGCTTCCAGAACGTCGAGTCCGTCCAGGACGCGCGTGAGGTCCTCGATGCGGATGCGCCAGATCCGCGGCGTACGGGGATCCTCGGCGGGCAGGCCGAGCGTCCTGGAGTCGAGGTGGGTGGGCTGCACGACCACGAAGCCGTGCGCGGCCCAGTGGTCCGCCAGCGGTGCGTAGCCGTTCATCGACCAGCCGAAGCCGTGCGAGAAGAGGACGACGGGCAGGTCGCGGCCGGTCGCGGGGGCGGACACCCGAACCTGGAGGTCCTCGCCGCGGCCCGGCGCGGACAGGACGACCGGCTTGACGGAGACCAGCGCTGTCGTGGGCTTCGATACGGATGCGGATACGGATGCGGATACGGATGCGGCTGCGGACATGGAGGTGCCTTCCGATCAGTGCTTTCGCAGACGTGGGTTCGCCGAGGGGCGGGAGAGGGCGGGCGTCACGGACTGGTCGCCCGCGTTCCGGTCTGCCATGATGAGTGAAACGGAACGTTGCTCCGCTAACGATACGGAACACGGTTCCGCTTCGCAAGACCGGCGATGGGAAGGGAGTGCCGCGGTGCACGACAGCGGCCAGGGTCCGGGCAGTTCGGCCAGGTCCCCACGCAAGGACGCCCGGCGCAACCAGCAGATCCTGCTGGACGCGGCCGCAGCGGTGTTCGTCTCGTCGGGCGTGGAGGCGCCGGTGCGCGACATCGCGGCCAAGGCGGGCGTCGGGATGGGCACGATCTACCGGCACTTCCCCACCCGGGCGGACCTCGTCATCGCCGTCTACCGTCACCAGGTCGACGCCTGCGCCGAGGCCGGCCCCGCCCTGCTTGAGAGCGCCGCATCTCCGCACGCCGCGCTGGGGCGGTGGGTCGACCTCTTTGTCGACTTCCTGGTGACCAAGCACGGCCTGGCCGCCGCGATGCAGGGGGACGGCGCCGGCTTCGACGCGCTGCACGCCTACTTCCTCGAACGCCTCGTGCCGGTGTGCACCCAGCTCCTCGACGCCGCCGTCGCCTCGGGCGAGATCCGCCCCGACCTCGATGCCTATCAACTCATGCGCGGCATCGGAAACCTCTGTATCGGTGCCGAGAACGACCCGCGCTACGACGCGCGCCGCCTGGCCGCGCTCCTCGTCGCGGGCCTGCGCCGCCCGAGCTGACGACGACGATCCGAACGAAGGCGGGGCCGTACGTAGCTGCCCCTGCCCGGATCGGGCAGCCGCCGACGGCCGCTGCCCATGCGCCCTGGCCTTCGTGGCGGACGTCACGCGTGACGCCGTCTGTTGAGTGTGCGCGGTCAACTCTATCGTTAGGAAGGTTTCCGAACGAACCCAGTCAGGGGAGGACGCGTGCAACGCGCGAGACTGCTCCGACGGTCAGGGCATGCCCTGTTGGCCTTATTGGCCACCATCGCGACTCTGATCCTCGGGACCGGAACGGCCTTCGCCCAGATACCCATTGGGCAGCCGATGACCGGCCGGATGACCCACTACAACGACAGGGGCTACGGCGCCTGCGGGACGCAGATCGACCCGACGACCCAGGACCTCGTGGCCGTCTCCGCCGCCTGGTGGACCGCCGCCAATCCGAACAACGACCAGCTGTGCGCGGGCATTTCGGTCGAGGTCAGCTACGGCGGCAAGACCATCACCGTGCCGGTCAGGGACAAGTGCCCGTCCTGCGCATCCACTCACATCGACCTCAGCGAGACCGCCTTCCAGCAGCTAGCTCCGCTGGGCACCGGCCTGGTGCGGGACATCACCTGGAAGTTCGTCGGCTCCGGCGGCGGCGACCCGGATCCCGCCCCGCCCCTGCCCGCGCCCGCCGGTCGCACTGGGCGGTCTGGCGCGACGACGGCCCCTGCGCCTGACGCCTGAACTCCTGAACTCCTGAACTCCTGAACGCCTGACTCAACTGTGTCCGCCGGTCCGCCCGTTCGGGCCGGCGGCCTCGCCATGTCGTTGGCGAATCGATCCGCCAACCGGAGCGATCAACTCCCCAGGAGATTAAGCCTGGTTGAGACGATCTTCTGGGGCGCGCGCGGGGGGTTTCCGGATCACTGGAACCGGCGCGTTCGACACCGTGCGCCGGTCGGCAGCCGTTGCGGTACGTAGTCATGCAAATTCATACTGTCATCAAGCTCCCCGGTGCCTCCCTCTTCCGTCGGGGAGCACTCCCGCGTGTGTAGGTGTCCCAGCAAGGAAGTGGAGTGTTATGCCCCGGTTCTCGGCGCGCGATGTCCTGGCCGTGACCGCTCAGCCGGTCCTGCTGCTCGCGGTCGCGGCCGTCTTCCTGCTCACCGAAGGGCGCGGATGGGAGCCGGGGCAGGCCATCCTGCTGTTCCAGTTCTCGGTGCTCGGATACCTCGTGCTGCTCGAGTTCCTCATCCCGTACGACCGCTCCTGGCAGCCCGGGCGCCGGGAGTGGGGGTGGTACGCCGTCTACTACGTCCTCACCGCGCTCGGCGGCACCCTGGGGCAGCACCTGGTGATGTTCGGCGTGGGCAAGGTCGCGCCCCGGGGCGGGTGGCTTCCGCTGTGGGCCGAGATACCCGTCGCCCTGCTCCTCGGCTCGCTCGCGAGCTACGCGGTGCACCGCGCGGGCCACACCTACGCGTGGCTGTGGCGGCTGCACGGCGTGCACCACGTCCCCACCAAGGTCAACGCCGGCAACAACGGGGTCAACCACGTGCTCGACGTCGTCATCTCCCAGGGCTTCGTCCAACTGGCCCTGGCAACGGTCGGGTTCTCCGAGCGGACGGTGTTCGCGGTCGGTCTGTTCGTCGTCGCCCAGGGGTACTTCGTGCACGCCAACATCCGCGTACGGCTCGGGCGGCTGAACCACGTCCTCTCCGGGCCCGAGCAGCACCGGCTGCACCACAGCACCGACCTCTCCGAAGCCGGGCACTACGCCTCCGACCTGTCCGTCTGGGACCGGGTGTTCGGCACGTTCACCTGGCGTCCCGGCCGTGAACCGGAGTCCGTCGGACTGACCGATCCCGGCGCCTTCCCCGACACCGGCGCCGTCCTGGCCACGCTCGTCCACCCGTGGCGGCGCTCCCGCTCCACCGTCTGACGGGTCACGTCCGCGGGTCTCCCGTACCCGGGGTCCTACCGGGGTCCGTCCCGGGTCCGACTCCGGGGTCCTATCCGGAGTCTGTCTCGGGGGCCTGTCCCGGGGGTCCGTCCCTGGGCCTGCCCTCCCCGGACCCGTTCCGCGGGCCCCCGTGTCCCCAACGAGGCTCTCTCCCCGGGCCGTTCTGCCTTCGGCCGCTTCTCGCTCGCTTCGTCTCCTTTCCTTTCGTCTCTTCTTTTCTCTCATCACGCGAATCAAGGGACCGCTCATGCCTGAATCGCCTCGCCATGCCCATGTGACCTCGGCCGCGCTCCCCAGGCGCGCCGAGAAGATCGCGATCATCGGGATCGGCTGCCGCTTCCCCGGCGGCGCGAACGATCACCGCGAATTCTGGCGCAACCTGGTCGACGGGAAGGACTGCATCACGCCCACCCCGCTCGACCGCTACGACGTCGCCTCGCTCGGCAGCCGGGACAAGTCCAAACCCGGTCGGCTCGTCGGCGGGCGCGGCGGATACATCGACGGGGTCGACGAGTTCGACCCGGAGTTCTTCGGGATCAGCCCCCGTGAAGCGCACTCCATGGACCCGCAGCAGCGCAAGCTGCTCGAAGTGAGCTGGGAGGCGCTGGAGGACGGCGGACAGAAGCCGGCCGAGCTCGCCGGACGCGACGTCGGTGTCTTCGTCGGCGCGTTCACGCTCGACTACAAGATCCTGCAATTCGCCGACCTGCGGTTCGACACCCTGGGTGCGCACACCGCGACCGGCACGATGATGACGATGGTGTCGAACCGGCTCTCGCACTGCTTCGACTTCCGGGGCCCCAGCCTCTCCGTCGACTCCGCGTGCAGCTCCTCGCTCGTCGCCGTGCACCTCGCCTGCGAGAGCCTGCGGCGGGGCGAGAGTTCGCTCGCCCTGGCCGGCGGCACCCTGCTGCACCTGACGCCGCAGTACACGATCGCCGAGACCAAGGGCGGCTTCCTCTCCCCGGAGGGCCGCTCGCGCACCTTCGACGCGGACGCGAACGGCTACGTCCGCGCCGAGGGTGTCGGGATCGTGGTCCTCAAGCGGCTCTCGGACGCGGTACGGGACGGGGACCGGATCCACGCCGTCGTCACCGAGACCGGCGTCAACCAGGACGGCCGGACCAACGGCATCACCGTCCCCAGCGCCGACGCCCAGGTCGAGCTGATCGAGCAGGTCTGCGCACGGGCCGGCATCACGCCCGGAGACCTCCAGTACGTCGAGGCGCACGGCACGTCCACGCCCGTCGGCGACCCGGTCGAGGCGGGCGCGCTCGCCCGGGTCCTCGCCATCGGCCGTAAGGCGGGCGACGCCTGCTACGTCGGATCGGTCAAGACGAACATCGGGCACACCGAATCCGCCGCCGGCATCGCGGGGCTCATCAAGACCGCGCTCAGCCTCAAGCACCGGCTCATCCCGCCGCACATCAACCTGGAGCGGATCAACCCGGCGATCGACCTGGCGGCCGCACCGTACGAGATCCCCGACCGGCTCACCCCCTGGCCCGCGCACGACGGAGCCGCCCGCGCCGGGGTCAACTCCTTCGGCTTCGGCGGTACCAACGCCCACGTCCTGCTCGAAGCCCCGCCCGCCCCCGCCGAGGTGCCGGAGCCCGCTGACACCGAGAACCCGCTGCCCTCCGTGCTGCCGCTCAGCACCCGTGACGCCGGCGTCCTGCCCGTACTCGCCGAGGCCGTCCGCACCGAACTGGCCACCCCCGAAGCGGACGCGTCCCTGCCCGACCTGGCGTACTCCCTCGCCCGGCGCCGCCAGCACCACGACGTCCGGCTGTCCGTGGTCTACGGCTCGCCCGAGGAGCTCGACGAGGCGCTGGCGGCGTACGGCAGGGGCGAGGAGCACCCCCGCGTCCTGCATGGCAAGCGGCGCGAGGGCCGGCCGGTCGAACCCGTCTGGGTGTTCACCGGCATGGGCCCCCAATGGTGGGCGATGGGGCGGCAGTTGTTCGCGACCCGACCCGTATACCGGGAGGCCGTCGAGGCCGTCGACCGGGAGATCGCCGCCCAGGCCGGCTGGTCCCTCGTCGCCGAGCTGAACGCGACCGAGGACGCCTCCCGCATGGCGGAGACCTGGCTGGCCCAGCCCGCCAACTTCGCCGTCCAGGTCGGCCTGGCCGCGCTCTGGCGCGCGCACGGGGTCCACCCCGCCGCCGTCGTCGGCCACAGCACGGGCGAGGTCGCGGCGTTCTACGAGGCCGGGGTGTACAGCCTGCCCGACGCCGTACGGATCGTGCTGCACCGCAGCCGGCTCCAGAACCGGCTGGCCGGCGCCGGCACCATGCTCGCCGTGGGCCTGCCCGAGGCGGAGGCGCTGCGCCGCGCCGCGCCCTTCGGCGACCGGCTGTCCGTCGCCGCCGTGAACAGCCCGGGCGCGCTGACCCTCGCCGGTGAGGAGGACGCGCTCACCGCGTACGCCACCTCCCTGCGCGCCGACGGTGTGTTCGCCAAGCTCCTCGACGTACAAGTGCCGTACCACTCCGCCGCGATGGAGGCAGTCAAGGACGAACTCCTCGCCGAACTCGCCGACATCGAGCCGCGCCCCGCCCGCCTGCCGCTCTACCTGACGGGACGGGAAGGCCGGGCCGAAGGCCCCGAACTCGACGCGGAGTACTGGTGGCACAACGTGCGCGACACCGTCCGCTTCCGCTCGGCGGTCGACGCGCTCGCCGCGGACGGCTACCGCACGTTCCTGGAGATCGGACCCCATCCCGTCCTCGGCCACTCCATCAGGGAGTGCTTCGACCATGCGGACCACGTGGACCACCCGGCTCACCCGGCCGAGGCCACCGTCACCACGCTGCCGTCGATCCGCCGCGCCGAGGACGAGACCCTCCGCTTCACCACCTCGTTCGCCGCCCTCCACACCCTCGGCTGCCCCGTCGACTGGAACGCCCTCCATCCGCGGGGCCGCTCCGTGCCCGTGCCGCGCTACCCCTGGCGGCGCGACCGTTACTGGGCCGAACCCGAGCCCGTCGCGCAGGTACGCCTCGGGCAGATGGACCACCCCCTCCTCGGCCGGCGCCTGGCCACCGCCGAGCCCGCCTGGGAAGCGGCGCTCGACGTCGAGACGCAGCCCTACCTCGCCGACCACCGCATCCAGGGGCGGACCCTGTTCCCCGCCGCCGGATACATCGAGATGGCGACCCAGGCGGTACGGGCGGTGACCGGAGCCGACGATGTCGTGCTCGGCGACATCGAGCTGCGCAAGGCCCTCTTCCTGCCCGACGACGCTCCCCGGGCCGTCCAGTTGTCGCTCTCCGCCCGGTCCGCCGCCTTCACGGTGGCGACCGGCGGCGGCGACACCGCCACGGTCCACGCCTGTGGAGTCGTCCGCACCGGAACAACCGCGACCGGCCGCACGGCCCTGGACCTGGCGGCGATCCGCAAGCGCGGCGAGCAGCTCCTCGACGCCACCACGGCCTACGAGACGCTGGGCGCGCGCGGCTACCACTACGGACCCGCGTTCCAGGGCATCGCCGAAGTCTGGCGGGGACGTGGCGAGCACGGGCGGGGCGAGGCGCTGGCGCTGATCCGGCCGCCCGCGTGCGTCGGCGACGGCGCGGCCGGACACCAGCTGCACCCGGTCCTCCTCGACGCCTGTTTCCAGACCCTGCTGGTCGCCGGGCTCGGGCTCACGGACCAGCGGAATTCCGGTACGGGCATCCTGCTGCCGCTCTCCGTCGAGGAGGTACGGACGACGCCTATCGGCGACCGGCCTCTGTGGGCCCACGCCACCATCACCCGGCGCGAGGACGACGAACTCGTCGGAGACATCGCCCTCTGCACCGAGGAGGGCGAGCCCGTCGGCCACGTCCACGGCTTCCGCGCCGCGGACGTCGAGCAGGCGTCGGCGACGGTCGGACTCGCCACCATCGACGGCTGGCTCGCCGAACTGACGTGGACCGAGGCGCCGTTGGAGGCCGAGCCAGAGACCCAGGACCCCGGCAGCGTGCTGCTGTTCGCCGACCGGCCCGGGGGAGTGGCGGACGCGCTCGCGGAGCTCGTCACCGCGCACGGCGGGACCTGCCACCTCGTCCGGCCGGGCGAGGCGTACGCCTTCGACTCGGCCGGGACCTGCTCGGCGGTCACGCCCGGCAGCGCCGACGACCTGCGGCGGCTCCTCGCCGAGCTGGCCGCCCGCGACGGGCGCCCCGTCGGCACGGTCGTCCACCTGTGGAACCTGGACCTCCCCGCGCTGGACGCCACCGCCCGCGCGCACCTCGACCAGCACAGCGCTCTCGGCGCCTACTCGGTCGTCGCGCTCGCGCAGGCCCTACGGGAGGACCCCGGGCAGCTCGCCGCGCCCGCCGCCCTGCACCTGGTCACCCGGGGCGCGCAGGCGGCGGTGCCCGGCGACGCGGTGGAGCCCCTCGGTGCCCCCGTCTGGGGCATCGGCCGCGTACTACGGCACCAGGAACTGACGGCGCACACCGGCACGTTGATCGACCTGGAGGGGGGCACGTCAGGAACAGCCCCCGAGGCCGACGCCCACGCCCTCCTCCGCGAGGTCCTCGCGCCTGTGGCCCCCGCCCACCCGCAGGACGAGGTCGCCCTGCGGGGAGGCCGGCGGCTCGTCAGTGGCCTCGCCCGCCCCGAGGGCCTCACCCGCCCCCTGGGGCCCCGGCTCCGCCCCGACGGCGCCTACCTGGTGACCGGGGCGTTCGGCGCGCTCGGCCGGCTGCTGTGCCGCTACCTCGTCCGCCAGGGCGCCCGCCACCTCATCCTGGTGGGCCGTACCGAACTGCCCGACCGTGCCACCTGGCGGGCCCTCGACCCGGAGGCCCCGGCCGGCTCGGGGGCCCGGTTCGTCAAGGAGCTGGAGGCCCTCGGCGCCCACCCCGTGCACGCGGCCCTCGACATCGCCGACGAGCCCGCGCTCACCGCGTGGCTGGCCGACTACCGGGACCGGGACGCCCCTCCCGTACGCGGGGTGTTCCATCTCGCCGGGCACGTACGGGACATCCCGGTCCAGGACATGGACCGCGCCTCCTTCGACGCCGTCCTCGCCCCGAAGGCCGCCGGCGCCTGGCTCCTGCACCACCATCTGCGCGACGAGCCGCTCGACCACTTCGTCCTCTTCTCCTCCGTCGCCGCGCTGCTCACCACCACCGGGCAGACCAACTACGCCGCCGGCAACGCCTTCCTCGACGCCCTCGCCCACCATCGCAGGGCCCAGGGCCTGCCCGCCCTCAGCCTGAACTGGGGCCCGTGGGCCACCGGCATGATCGAGGAGCTGAGCCTGGTCGAGCACTACCGCACCGTCCGGGGCATGAGCTCGCTCTCCCCGGCCGCCGGAACGGCCGTCCTGGAGCGGGTCTTCGGCCAGGACCGGGCCCAGCTGCTGATCGCCACGATCAGCGACTGGAAGACCTTCCTGGCCTGGTACCCGGCCCCGCCCCCGCTGGTCACGGGCCTCGCCGCCGAGGCCGCGTCCTCATCGAGCGTAGGCGGAGGCGAGGAACACGGCGACTATCTCGCCCGCTTCGTCGCCGCAGACGGCGAGGAGCGCGGTCGGCTCGTCGCCGACCACTTCCTCGCCCCCGCCGCGACCGTCCTCCGCGTGGGCGTCGACCGGATCGACCCCGACGCCGGCCTCGGCGAACTCGGTCTCGACTCGCTCCTCGCCATGGAGCTGCGGGCCCGGATCCAGGCCGAGACCGGTGTCGCGCTGCCTGTCGTGGCGCTGCTCAGCGGTGCTCCCGTACGGGAGTTGATCGCCCAGCTGCACACCGCCACCGAGACGCTCGCGGCCCAGGGAGCTGGGCCCGAGGGCAGCGACGCGGTGACGATCGAGCTGCACGAGGACGCGAGCCGCCACCCCCTCACCCAGAACCAGAAGGCGCTCTGGTTCCTCAAGCAGCTCAACCCCGACGGCTTCGCGTACAACATCGGTGGCGCCGTCGAGGTCCGTACCGTCATCGAGCCCGAGCTGATGGCCACGGCCGTCCGCACGCTCGTCGCCCGCCACCCCGTCCTGCGGGCCAACTTCGTCCTGGAGGACGGCCGGCCGGTGCAGACCGTCTCCGACACCATGGAGCCGGACTTCGAGGTCTTCGACGTCGAGGGCCTGCCCTGGGACGAGATCCGCGAGCTGATCGTCGCCGAGTACCGAAGGCCGTACGACCTCGCCCGCGACCCGCTGATGCGGTTCCGGCTGTTCCGGCGCGGCCCCGACCGCTGGGTGATCATGAAGGCGGTCCACCACATCGTCTCGGACGCCATCTCCACCTTCACCTTCATCGAGGAACTGCTCGCGCTCTACGAGGGCATGCGCGCGGGCCGGCCGGTCGAGCTGGAGCCCGTCCCGGCCCGGTACCTCGACTTCCTCAACCGGCAGAACCGCTTCCTGGCCTCCCCGGACGCCGACCGCATGCTGGAGTACTGGCGCGGGGCGCTACCCGCCGAGATCCCGCCGCTCGCGCTGCCCACCGACGGGCCCCGGCCGCCGGTGCAGACGCACAACGGCGCGTCGGAGTTCTTCGTCCTCGACGAGGAGCTCAGCGCCCGGGTGCACGCCCTGGCCCGGGAGCACGGTGTCACCGCCTTCATGGTGCTGCTGTGCGCCTACTACCTGCTGCTGCACCGGCACTCCGGGCAGGACGACCTCGTCGTCGGCAGCCCGGTGACCGGCCGCACCGACGAGGAACTCGCCTCCGTCTACGGGTACTTCGTCAACCCGCTGCCGCTGCACGTGAACCTGGCCGGCGAACCGACCGTCGGCGAACTGCTCGCCCAGGTCCGCCGGACCGTTCTCGGCGGCCTCGACCACCAGGAGTACCCGTTCGTGCTCCTCGTCGAGAAGCTGGGCCTCCAGCACGACCCGAGTCGCTCGGCGGTCTTCCAGGCGATGTTCATCCTGCTCGCCCACAAGGTGTCGTCGCAGCAGTACGGATACCACCTCGACTACATCGAACTCCCCGAGGAGGAAGGGCAGTTCGACGTGACACTCTCCGCCTACGAGGACGAGGCCGAGCGCCGCTTCCACTGCGTCCTGAAGTACAACACCGACCTGTTCCGGCCTCAGACCGTCCGCCGCATGGCCGACCACTACCGCACGCTCCTCGACGCCCTGACCCGCGCCCCCGGCGACCGGCCGGTCGCCGCGCTCGACATGCTCGGCGCGCACGAGCGCCACGAAATCCTGCACGGCCGGGGCGCCCGCGGGCCGGAGATCGCCCAGGACCGTCCCGTACACCTGCTCTTCGCGGAGGCGGCCGCCCGCACACCCGACGCGGTCGCGGTCACCGTGCCCGCCGCCGGGACCGTGGGCGCGTCCCGCCACCTGACGTACGGCGAGCTGGACCGGGCCTCCGGAGCGCTCGCCCGGCGGCTCCGGGGGCGTGGGGTCGGCCCCGGTGACGTGGTCGCCGTCTGCCTGCCGAAGTCGCCCGAGCTGATCGTCGCGCTGCTCGCGGTATGGCGCGCGGGCGCCGCCTACCTGCCGCTCGACCCAGGCCACCCGGTCGACCGGCTGGCGGCCATGACGGGCCACGCGGGCGCGAGCCTGGTCATCACCGAGCCCGACGGCCCGGAGCGGCTCGCCATGCTCGGAACGGAATTCCTCACGGACGTGCTCGCCGGGAGCGCCGAGGGAACACCGGCCGACACGCCCGACGGCCCCAACACACCCGATGACCCCGACACCCCCGCGTACGTCATCCACACCTCGGGCTCGACCGGCCGCCCCAAGGCCGTCCGCGTCTCGCACCGCGCCCTGGCCGCCCTCTACGGAGCCTGGCGCGAGGAGTACGGTCTCGCCGCCGCGCCCGGGGTCCATCTCCAGCTCGCCGCCGTCTCCTTCGACGTCTTCACCGGCGACCTCGTCCGCGCCCTCTGCTCGGGAGGCCGGCTCGTCCTCGCCGACCGCGAGCTGCTGCTCAACACGGCCCGGCTGTACGAGGCGATGACCGCCGAGGGGGTCGACTGCGCCGAGTTCGTGCCGGCCACGGCCCGCGCCCTGACGGCCCACTGCGAGGAAGGCGGCCACCGGCTCGACTTCATGCGCCTGCTGATCGTCGGCTCCGACACCTGGAAGGTCACGGAGTACGAACGGCTTCGGCGGCTCTGCGGCGAGGAGACCCGCGTCATCAACTCGTACGGTCTGACCGAGGCGACCGTCGACAGCGCCTGCTTCGACGGCCCCACCGACGGGCTCGACCCGAACGGCACCGTCCCCATCGGTGCGCCCCTGCCCAACTGCGTCCTGCACGTCCTGGACGCCCGCCAGGAGCCGGTACCGCCCGGCGTCGTCGGCGAACTGTGGGTCGGCGGGCCCGGCCTCGCCCTCGACTACGCGGGCGACCCCGAGCAGACCGCCCGGCGCTTCGTCCCCCTCACCCTCGACCGCGATCCGGACGCCGCCCCCGAGCGGCTCTACCGCACCGGTGACCTGGCCCGCCGGGACGACCGGGGCCGGATCCACCTGCTCGGCCGCGCCGACGCCCAGATCAAGCTGCGCGGCCACCGCATCGAACCCGGCGAGATCGAGTCCCTGCTGCTCGAACTCCCCGGCATCGCCGAGGCGTTCGTGACCGTCCGTACGGGAGTGACGGGCGAGGCGGCGCTCTGCGCGTACGTCGTCGGGACGCCCGAAGACCACCAGAACGCGCCGGACCCGCTCGCCCTGCGCCGTCATCTCGCCGCCCAACTCCCCACGTACCTCATCCCGGCCCATCTGACGGTCCTGGACGCGCTGCCCCTGACCCCGAACGGCAAGGTCGACCCGGCCGCGCTCCCCGCGCCCACGGCCGACGCCGGCGAGGAGGACCACGAACCGCCCGTGACGCTCTACGAGGAGCGGGTCGCCGCCCACTGGAAGGCGGTGCTCGGGCTCGAACGGATCGGCCTGCGCAGCGACTTCTTCGCCTCCGGCGGCAGCTCCATCACCCTCATCGAACTCATCCACCACCTCCAGAAGGAGTTCGGCATCGCCATCCCGGTCGGCCTGCTCTTCAAGGTCACCACGCTGCACGGCATGGCCCGCACGGTCGAGGACATCGTCACCGGCCGCGTGGACGGCACCCTCCCGCACCTCACGTTCAACCCGGGCGCGGGACCGGCTCTGTTCTGCTTCCCGCCGGCCGGTGGCCACGGCCTGGTCTACCGCCACTTCGCCGCGCACCTGCCCTCGTACGAGCTGATCGCCTTCAACCATGTCGACGGCGACAAGACCGGCCGCTACGCGGACCTGGTCGAGGAGCTCCGGCCCACCGGCCCCTGCCCGCTGCTCGGCTACTCCCTCGGCGGCAACCTCGCCTTCGAGGTCGCCAAGGAGCTGGAGCGGCGGGGCCGCGAGGTGCCGCACGTCGTGATCCTGGACTCGTACCGGATCGAGGAGGCGTACGGCATCGGGGCGGAGCACGTCGAGGCCTTCGAGCACGAGCTCCGCGACCACATGCGCCGCCACACCGGTTCCGAGACCGTCACCGCGCAGACCCTCCGGCAGGCCAGGGACTACCTGGAGTTCTGCGGCCGGACCCCGAACCTGGGGACGGTGACCGCGGCCGTGACGGTGATCGCCGACGAGGCGAAGGCGGAGCTGTACGCGGTGGGCCTGCGTGGCAGTTGGGCCGCCGCCTCCACCACCGGCAACCGACTGGTGCGCGGTTCGGGGCCGCACGCGGAGATGCTCGACGAGAAGCCGGCGGCGCGCAACGCGGCGCTCGCCCGGGCCGCCCTCGACGACGACATCGCCGCCGCCGCGCGGGAAGGCGTCACGTTCCTGACGGCGACGTGCCCCGGGGCCTCCACCGAGGGGGAGTCCGATGTCGCGTGAGAAGCGGCCCGTATGGGAGCGGCGGGAGTCCCGGGCGCCGGGCGAGGCGCCCCGGGTGATCGTCATCGGCGGTGGCATCGGCGGGCTCTCCACCGGTGTGTATGCGCAGATGAGCGGCGCCGAGACGCGGATCTTCGAGCGGCATGTGCTGCCCGGCGGCTGCTGCACCGCCTGGTCGCGCCAGGACTACGTCTTCGACTACTGCATCGAGTGGCTCACCGGCACGGGCCGCGGCAACGACGCGGCCCGGCTCTGGCGGGAGTTGGGCGCGCTCGACGGCAAGTCCATCGCGAACTTCGAGATGTTCAACACCGTCACCGACGAGACCGGCCGCTCGGTCACCTTCTACAACGACCCCGACCGGCTCGAAGCGCACCTCCTGGAGCTGTCGCCCGCCGACGCTCGCCCCATCCGGGCGTTCTGCCGGGACCTGCGGCGCTTCACCCGGATCAACCTCTACCCGTTCATGACCCCGTCGCCGCTCCAGTCCCCGCGCGAGCGCCTCGCGACGCTCCGGGAGGTGCTGCCCGCGTTCGTGCTGCTGTGGCGGACGGCGGTGACCCGGATGGAGACCTTCTGCGAGCGGTTCCAGGACCCGCTGCTGCGCCGGGCGTTCCCGTTCATCTTCTTCCAGGACCACGAGGTCTTCCCGCTGCTGCCGTACCTGTTCAACATGGCCAGCGCCTACCACCTCAACGCCGGTTTCCCGCAAGGTGGTTCGCTGGGACTGGCCCGCTCCGTGGAGGACCGCTACACGGCGCTGGGCGGGCGGATCGACTACCGGGCCCGGGTGGAACGGATCCTGGTGGAGAACGACCGCGCGATCGGCGTCGAACTGCGCGGCGGTGAACGGCACTTCGCCGACCACGTGGTGGCGGCCTGCGACGGCCCCACCACCATCCACGGCCTGCTCGGCGGCCGCTACACCAGCCCGCGGGTCGAGGAGCTGTTCTCACAGCTGGCCGAGAGCCCGGACGTCCTCTACCCGGGGGTCGTCTCCGCCTTCGTCGGTCTGAAGGACGAGCTGGATCCCACTGCCCGGCACAGCACCACCTACCTGCTCTCCGACGAGGACAGCAAGGCCCTGCCGGGCGTCCTGCAGAACAGCCTCGTCGTGCAGATGCGCTCCCGCTACTCCGACGGCTTCGCCCCGCCAGGCAAGTCCGTCGTCCACTGCACGTACTTCAGCGACTACGACTCCTGGAAGGCGCTGCGGCGTACCGACCGCAAGGCCTACTGGGCGCGGAAGCAGGAGGTCGCCGACTTCGTCCGGGGCTTCCTGGAGCGGCACCACCCGGGGATCGGCCAGGCCATCGAGGTCGTCGACGTGGCGTCCCCGGTGACCACCGAGCGGTACACGGGGGTGCACGGCGGCTCCATCCTCGGCTGGAAGTCCTTCACCAAGGCCGACGACGTCATCACCGCCCTGATCAACAAGGACCGGATGCGGCTGCCGGGCCTGGCCGGGCTCTCGCTGGCGGGCCAGTGGTTCGGTGGCGGCAGCCTGATCCGCGCCGCCGCCAGCGGCCGGTTCGTCACCCAGTACCTGTGCAAGGACCTCGGCCTGGAGTTCCGGGCCTGGGAGTCCACCGACACCACGCCGTGGCACCCGGGCCGGCTCGGCCGGCTGCCGCAGCTCGAATCCCGCAGGGTCAGGTGACCACCGTGACGAAGACTCGACGCCCCCAGCGCTCGCAGCGCCGGGAATCCATGATCATCATCGGTGGGGGCCTCGGCGGCCTCTCCACCGGTGCGTACGCCCGGATGAACGGCTACCGCACCCGGATCTTCGAGATGCACGAGATCCCGGGCGGCTGCTGCACCGGCTGGGACCGGGGCAACTACACCTTCGACGCGTGCATCAGCTGGCTCCTCGGCAACGGCCCCGGCAACGAGATGCACCAGATCTGGCTCGAACTCGGGGCGCTCCAGGGCAAGGAGATGCGTCACTTCGACGTCTTCAACACGGTCCGGGGCGCGGACGGCCGGGCCGTCTACTTCTACTGCGACCCGGACCGGCTGGAAGCGCATCTGCTGGAGCTTTCGCCCGCCGACGCCCACCCCGTCCGGGCCTTCTGCGCGGGCCTGCGCAAGTTCATCGCCTGCCTGCCCTCGTACCCCTTCCTCAAGCCCGTGCCGCTGATGACCCGCCGCGAACGCTGGCGGATGCTGGCCGGCTTCGTCCCGTACTTCAACCTCTTCCGCACCTCGATGACCACGCTGATGACGGAGTACTCGACCCGCTTCAAGGACCCGCTGCTGAGGGAGGCGTTCAACTACATCCTGTACGAGAAGCACCCCGGCTTCCCGGTCCTGCCGTTCTACTTCCAGATGGCCGCGCAGGCCCACCGGTCGGCCGGCGTCCCCGAGGGCGGCTCGCTCGGCCTGGCCCGCTCCATCGAGCAGCGCTATCTGCGGCTCGGCGGCGAGATCACGTACAACGCCCTGGTCGAGGAGATCCTGGTCAAGGACGACCGTGCGATCGGCGTCCGGCTCGCCAACGGCGAGGAGCACTACGCCGACATCGTCGTCTCCGCCTGCGACGGCCCGGCCACCCTCCTCAAGCTCCTCGACGGCCGCTACCTGGACGACGACTACGCGACGCTCTACCGGGAGACCCTGCACCAGCCCGGCATGGTCTTCCCCGGCTACGTCAGCGTCTTCCTCGGTCTGCGCCGCTCCTTCCCGGACGCCGAACCGACCACCACTCACCTGCTGGACGACGCGACGGCCGCACGGCTCACCGGCATCCGGCATCCGAGCCTCAACATCCAGTTCCGCAACCGGTTCTACCCCGAGCTGTCGCCGGACGACACGACCGTCATCTACGCCACCTACTTCTCCGACACCGCGCCCTGGCGGGAGCTCGCCGAAGGCCCCGAGCGGCTCACCCGCCCCCGCCGGGGAACCGAGCTGCACACCCTTCCGGTCCGGCGCGGCAAGGCGTACGCCCTCGCCAAACGCCGTACGCGGGACGCCGTCGTCGACTTCCTCGACGCCCGCTACCCCGGCCTCAAGGACTCCGTCGCCGTACGGGACACCAGCACGCCCCTCACCCAGATCCGCTACACGGGCAGCTACGAGGGGACGTTCCTCGGCTGGCAGCCGTTCGTGGAGAGCGGCGAGGCGATGGAGGAGCTGGTCAAGAAGAACGGCCCCGTCCTGCCGGGCCTGCGGAACTTCTACCTCTCCGGGGTGTGGGCCACGACCGGCGGCCTGATCCGGGCCGCCGCGGCCGGCCGCCAGGTCATGCAGTTCGTCTGCCGGGACGACGGCCTCGACTTCACGGCCTCCGTCGACACCAGCGCACCCCTGCCGACGCACGTCCTCGTCCCGGTGGGCCCGGACGGCCCGCAGGCACCCCTGGCACCCCTCAGCCGAGAAAGGCTCCTCCCATGACCGCGACCCCCCTCCCGTACCCCTTCTGGACCGACGAAGGGCTCGGACTGTCCACCGGGTACACGCCGCTGCGCGGCCGGCCGCTGACCCGGGTCCGCCTGCCGTACGGCGACGAGGCCTGGCTCGCCACCGACTACGAGGACGTGCGCGCCGTCCTGTCCGACGCCCGCTTCTCCCTCGCCGAGTCCCTGCTGCGCGACCATCCCCGCATCGACCCGACCCCACGCGCGGGCGGTGGCCTCATCGCCCTCGACCCACCCCGGCACACCCATGTACGTGCCCTGCTGGCCAAGGCGTTCACCGCCCGCCGGATGGAGGGACTGCGCGCCCGCATCCGCGAGGTGGCCGACGGGCTGCTCGACCGGATCGAGGACGCCGGGCCCCCGGCCGACCTGGTGGAGGACCTGTCGTTCCCGCTGCCGATGACGATGATCTGCGACATGGTCGGCGTCCCCGCCCGCGATGTGCCCTCCGTACGGGCGTGGGCGGACGTCATCTGCGCCGGGGACGTGCCGGCCGAGACCGTCGAGCAGCAGGGGAAGGACTTCTTCGGCCGGATGCACGGCTGGATCGAGGAACGCCGCCGGAACCCCGCCGACGACCTGCTCACCCTCCTCGTCCGCGCGCACGACGAGGACGGCGCGCTCACCGAGGAGGAGTTGCTCGGCCTGCTCGGCGAGCTCCTCATCGCGGGCTTCGTCACGACCACCAACCAGATCGCCAACTTCTTCGCCGTCCTGCTGATCCCGGGGGAGGCCGGGGGAGACGGGAAGGAGTGCCTCACCGCACTCCGCTCCCGGCCCGAACTCATCCCCCGAACGGTCGAGGAACTCCTGCGCTACGTACCGCTGTTGAACGGACTGACCCTGCCCCGTTACGCCCTGGAGGACGTGGAACTGGGCGGCACGGTCGTCCGCGAGGGCGAGGCCGTCGTGGTCTCCCAGGCGGCCGCCAACCACGACCCCGCCGTCTTCCCCGACCCCGACCGGCTGGTCCTGGACCGGCCGGGCGCCGCGCACATCAGCTTCGGCCACGGCATCCACTACTGCCTGGGCGCGCACCTGGCCCGGCTGGAACTCCAGATCACCCTCGAACGCGTCACGACCCGCCTTCCCGGGCTGCGCCTCGCGGTCCCGGAGGGCGAACTGCGCTGGCGATCCCGGGAGTTCTTCAGCGGCCTGAGGTCGTTGCCCGTCACCTGGTGAGGCGGGTTGAGTACGCGTACTCATGGCAGGGCGGTCGGCGTGGGCGAATCTGATGCCCACACCGACGACAGGAGCCACCACCATGTCCAAGCCCGCGATGTCCACGCCCCGCCCCGCCGCACGGCGCGGCCGGCGGACGACCGTCGCCGCCGCCGTCACGGCGGTGGCGGCGGCCTGGGTGCTGACCGGCTGCGCCTACGAGGAGGACATCTGCAGCAGCGGCGAGTACCCGGTGATGACCGTGGGCGCCACGGGTTCCGCGTGCGTGCTGAACGAGGAGCAGCCGCCGGAGGGCTACACCCGCTACCCCGAGGGCAAGGTCCCGCTGAAGGTCGACGACAAGTGGGACATCTACTGGAACACCCACACGCTCGACAAGGACGGCAAGATCATCGACGCCCCGTAGGCCGCCCGAGCGCCCTTGGGGCCCGTCACGTCGCGTTGAGCGCCGTCGCCGGGCCCCGCTTCCCCCGACGACGGGGCCGTGAGCGCATCGCTTCGACCGGCGGCGTGAGCTCGCCGGGTCACAGCGCCGCGTACGCCGCCTCGACCAGGGCCATCTTGCGGGGGTCGTCCGCGATGCGGGGGCCCATGCGGTTCATCACGTAGCCGAGCGAGAGCCCCGCCTCCGGGTCCGCCAGGCCGCAGGAGCCGCCGAAGCCGTCGTGGCCGAAGGCGCGCGGGTTGGGGCCGTACGACGCGTTCGGGCCGCTGAGCCAGAGGCCGAGGGCGCACTCCGTGTCGTGGGCGAAGCCCGCGCCCAGCACCAGGTCACGGCAGGAGCCCTGCCCCTCGCGGGCCCGTTCGGCGGCCCGCTCCGAGAGGACCACCCGCTCCCCGGACCGGCCGCGCCGCGCGAACACGCCGTACAGCCCCGCGACCGCGCGAGCCGTGCCGTGACCGTTGGCCGCCGGCACCTCCGCCGCACGCCACGGCGCGCTGTTCGCCTCCGTCGCGCCGACCGGCGGGTTGGCCAGGGCGGCCTGTGCGGCGGGATCCAACTGGGCGAAGAGAGCGGCCTGTTCACTGGAGGAGGCGACCCGAGGGTGCACCAGTTCGGCCGCCCGCGGCGCCTCCTTCTCCGGGAGGCCGATGGTGAAGTCGAGGTCCAGCGGCCCGGTGACCTCCTCGTGGAGGAAGGCGCCGGGCAGCTGTCCCGTGACACGCCGGATCACCTCGCCGACCAGGAAGCCGTACGTGAGCGCGTGGTATCCGGAGCGCGTGCCGGGCTCCCACCACGGCTCCATCGCGGCCAGCCGGGCGGTCGTCGTCTCCCAGTCGTAGAACTCCGCGAGCGAGAGCGGCTCGCGCAGGCCGGAAAGCCCCGCGCGATGCGAGAGGAGGAACCGTACGGGGAGCGTCTCCTTGCCCGCCGCGCCGAACTCGGGCCAGTACGTGGCGACCGGCGCGTCCAGGTCGAGCAGCCCGCGGTCCGCGAGGAGGTGGGCGCAGAGCGCGGTCGCGCCCTTGGTCGTGGACCAGACGTTGACCACGGTGTCGCGTTCCCAGCGGCGGGTACGGGCGGCGTCCGCCCAGCCGCCCCACAGATCGACCACCGTCTCGCCGTGCACCTGGACCGTCACCGCGGCGCCGAGTTCGTCCCGGTCACGGAAGTTGGCCTCGAAGGCGTCCCGTACGGCGGCGAAACGCGGGTCGCACTGCCCTTCGATCGTGGCGGCCGGCGAACGGACCGGGTCGGGCTCGGACATGGGGCCTCCAGGGGCGCTCGGCGCGTGGCAGTCCCCGCAACATACCGACTGGTCGGACCGGCGGGAAGGGTGTGTACCGACCCCGCGCGGCCACGCGGCCCCGCCGCGCCACGTTCGCCCGGTCGGGCCCCCCGGGTTGCCGAGACGGACGGCGGCGCGTTCCGTGGAGCCGAGTCGACGAGCCGTACCGGACCCACGAGCCGCGCGCGGCGGAAGCGAGGTCCTTCGTGCCCGGCTACCCACCGATCGCGGACCACGGACTGATCGGCGACCTCCAGAGCGCCGCGCTGATCTCCGCCGGCGGCGCCGTCGACTGGTTCTGCGCGCCCCGCTTCGACTCACCCAGCATCTTCGCCGCCCTCCTCGACCGGGAGCGCGGCGGCCACTTCACCATCGCGCCCGCCGGCGACGACGTGACCGTCCGTCAGCTGTACATCCCCGACACGGCCGTCCTGATCACCCGCTTCCTCACCCCGGAGGGCGTCGGCGAAGTGGTCGACTTCATGCCGGTGGACGAGCGGCCGGGAGTGGCCACCGACCGGCACCGCATGGTCCGCGCCCTGCGCGTCGTACGCGGCACGCTCACCTTCGACGTGCAGTGCCGGCCGCGCTTCGACTACGGCCGCGCCCGGCACACCCTCACCCTCGACGGTGACGCCGCCACCTTCCACGGCCCCGGCCTCGACGTGCACCTGCGCAGCTCCGTCCCGCTGGACGCGGACGGCCAGGACGTCCGCGCCACCGTCACCCTCCGGCAGGGCGAGCGGGCCGGGATCGTCCTGGAGACCTCCTCCCCGGGAGCCCCCGCCCCCGCGCCCGTCACCGCGCCGACGCTGGAGGAGGAACTGCGCGGGACCCACGCCTTCTGGCACCTGTGGATCCGCCGCTGCCGCTACCGGGGCCGCTGGCAGAACATGGTCAACCGGTCCGCCATCACCCTCAAACTGCTCATCTACGCCCCGACCGGCGCCCCGATCGCCGCCGCCACCATGGGCCTCCCGGAACAGGTCGGCGGCGAGCGGAACTGGGACTACCGCTACACCTGGATCCGCGACGCGTCCTTCTCCGTCCGCGTCCTGCTCGACCTCGGCTACGTCGAGGAGGCCGACGCGTTCCGCCGCTGGCTCGGCGAGCGCGGCCGCGCGCCCCGCCCGCCCGGCAGCGAGCCCATGCAGATCATGTACCGGATCGACGGCGACCCCGAACTGTCCGAGGAGATCCTGGAGCACCTGTCCGGCTACCGCGACTCCGCTCCCGTACGGGCCGGGAACGGGGCCGCGGGCCAGCTCCAGCTCGACATCTACGGCGAGTTCGCCTACGCGATGACCCACTCCCCGGACCTCGCCGACCTCGCCGGCTACCAGGCCTGGAAGGGGTTCGCCAAGCTCCTCGACTGGCTCGCCGACAGCTGGGACCGCCCCGACGAGGGCATCTGGGAGACCCGGGGCGGCCGGAAGGACTTCACGTACAGCCGGCTGATGTGCTGGGTGGCCCTCGACCGCGGCATCCGCCTCGCCACCCAGTACGCCCGCCCCGCCGACCTGCCGCGCTGGATCGCGCAGCGTGACGCGATCCTCACGCAGGTGATGGAGCGCGGCTGGAACGCCGAGCGCGGGGCGTTCGTCCAGCACTACGACAGCGAGGTGCTCGACGCGTCCCTGCTGCTCATGCCCCTGGTCGGCTTCATCTCGCCGAAGGCGCCCTCGTGGCTGTCCACCCTGGACGCGATGGACCGCGAACTCGTCACGGACAGCCTCGTCTACCGCTACAACCCCGAGGCGTCCCCCGACGGCCTGCGCGGCTCCGAGGGCACCTTCTCGCTCTGCAGCTTCCTGTACGTCGAAGCGCTGGCCCGGGCGGGCCGCCTCGACCAGGCGCGTTACGCGATGGACAAGATGCTCACGTACGCCAACCACGTAGGCCTCTTCGCCGAGGAGATCGGCCCGACCGGCGAGCAGCTCGGGAACTTCCCGCAGGCGTTCACCCACCTCGCCCTGATCACGGCGGCCATGGCCCTGGACGAGGAACTGGACAGGGCCCACGACGCCTGGAACCCGCCGCGATGACCGCCTCGACGCCTACGACGGCGGGCCCCCAATACCGCCCCTTCCCGGCCATGCGCAAGGCGTCCACCAGAAATTCCACCGTGACGGACTAGACTGGCGGGCTGTTTGGCGTCGGAACGGAACAACCTGGGCAGACCCGGGCTCCGCCCGGCACCCCGGATAGTGCCCGGGAACGAAACGCGAGGGCCGATGGCAGCGACACCTGGGAGTGGTGAGCTCACTCTGCTCGACGACGCGGACACCCGTGAGGAATCCGGAAAGCACGCCCGGTTCGCCGCCGGGCCCGCCGCCCCCGCGCGCACCCTGATCGACGTCTTCGAGGCCTCCGTCCAGGCGTACCCCGACGAGCTCGCCCTGGACGACGGCCGCGCCCAGCTGACGTACCGCGCGCTGGCCGGCGAGGTCGAGCGCCGACGGCGCGCCCTGGCGGCCGCCGGGGTGGGCCTCGGCGACCGGGTCGGCGTCCGCGTGCCCTCGGGGACGAACGAGCTCTACGTCGGGATCCTCGCCGTCCTCGCGGCGGGCGCCGCCTACGTGCCGGTCGACGCCGAGGACCCGGACGAGCGGGCCGAGCTGGTCTTCGGCGAGGCCGGCGTCCGCGCCGTCCTGGGCGCCGACCAGCGCGTCGACGTCACCGCGGGAGAACTCACCGGAAGCGCCGACGACCGCGCCCCCGCCGCGCGCCCCGGACCCGAGCAGGACGCCTGGATCATCTTCACCTCCGGTTCCACCGGCAAGCCCAAGGGCGTCGCCGTCACCCACCGCAGCGCCGCCGCCTTCGTGGACGCCGAGGCCGCCCTCTTCCTGGTCGAGGAGCCGATCGGCCCCAGTGACCGGGTCATGGCAGGCCTCTCGGTCGCCTTCGACGCCTCCTGCGAGGAGATGTGGCTGGCCTGGCGCTACGGCGCCTGCCTCGTGCCCGTCCCGCGCTCCCAGGTGCGCAGCGGTGCCGACCTCGGCCCCTGGCTGGTGGAGCAGGAGATCACCGTCGTCTCCACCGTGCCGACCCTGGCCGCGCTCTGGGAGCCCGAGACACTGGACGAGGTCCGGCTGCTGATCTTCGGTGGCGAGGCCTGTCCGCCGGAGCTGGCCCAGCGGCTGGTCACCGAGGGCCGCGAGGTCTGGAACACGTACGGCCCCACCGAGGCCACCGTCGTCGCCTGCGCCTCCCTCATGACCGGCGAGGAGCCCATCCGGATCGGCCTCCCGCTGAACGGCTGGGAGCTGGCCGTCGTCGACGAGTCGGGCGAGCCGGTGCCGATGGGCGGCAGCGGCCAGCTGGTCATCGGCGGCGTCGGCCTGGCCCGCTACCTCGACCCGGTGAAGGACGCAGAGAAGTACGCGCCGCTGGAATCCCTCGGCTGGGAGCGCGCCTACCGCAGCGGCGACCTCGTCCGCGCCGAAACGGAGGGCCTGGTCTTCCTCGGCCGCGGCGACGAGCAGATCAAGCTCGGCGGCCGGCGGATCGAGCTCGGCGAGGTCGACGCGGCCCTGCAGGCCCTGCCCGGCGTCGCCGGCGCGGCCGCCGCCGTCCGCACCGCGCGCAGCGGCAACCAGCTGCTGGTCGGCTACCTCGTCACCCAGGACGGCTGGGACCACTCGGCGGCCGTCGAGCGGCTGCGCGCCGAGCTGCCCGCCGCCCTCGTACCGCTCCTCGCGCCCGTCGCCGAGCTGCCGACCCGTACCTCGGGCAAGGTGGACCGGGACGCGCTGCCCTGGCCTCCCCCAGCTACCGCTGGGAGGGGCCCCCAGCCCGAGCTGGAGAAGACCGGCCCCGTCGAGCAGTTGTACGGCACCGAGGCCTGGCTCGCCGAGCAGTGGAACGAGACCCTCGGCACCACCGTCGCCGGCGCCACCGACGACTTCTTCGCCATCGGCGGCAACAGCCTCGCCGCCGCCCAGCTCACCACGCTGCTGCGCACCCGCTATCCGAGCGCCGCCGTCCTCGACATCTACCAGCAGCCCACCCTGCGCAAGCTGGCCCGGCGCCTGGAGAAGTCCGTCCAGGACGACGGCGCGGCCCGGACCGTCGCCCCGGTCCCGCTCCGGGCCAAGGTGACGCAGTCGATCCTGCTGCTCCCGCTCTTCACCGTCGTCGGCCTGCGCTGGACGGTGGCCCTGCTGGCCTTCAGCAACGTCCTGCACTGGTTCGGTCCCTACCCGTGGGCGCCGACCGCCTCCTGGTGGCTCGTCGCCGCCGGCGCCGCGCTGCTCTTCAGCCCGCCCGGCCGCCTCGCGATCGCGGCCGGCGGCGCACGGCTGCTGCTGCGCGGCGTGAAGGCGGGCCGCCACCCGCGCGGCGGCAGCGTCCACCTGCGGCTCTGGACGGCCGAACGGCTCGCCGAGTGCGTCGGCGCGACCGCGCTCACCGGCTCCTGGCTGGAACGTTACGCCCGGGCTCTCGGCGCCAAGGTCGGCCCCGACGTCGACCTGCACTCGTTGCCCCCGGTCACCGGCATGCTCAAGCTCGGCCGCGGCTGCGCCGTCGAGTCCGAGGTGGACCTCTCCGGGTACTGGCTCGACGGCGACCGGCTGGAGATCGGCCCGGTCAAGGTCGGCGCGGGCGCCGTGGTCGGCACCCGCAGCGTGCTGTTCCCCGGGGCCCGGGTCGCCAAGCGGGCCGAGGTGGCCCCCGGCTCCGCCGTCGTCGGCACCATCCCGACCGGCCAGCGCTGGGCCGGCGCCCCGGCCGGCAAGCTCGGCAAGGCCAAGCGCAACTGGCCCAAGGAACGGCCGCCGCGCGCGGTCCACTGGCGGGCCATATACGGAGCGACCGGCTTCTGCCTGACCGCGCTGCCCGTGCTCGCCGCCCTGCCCGCGCTGCTCGTCGTCAGCCGGTTCGTACCCGCCGGCGCCGGGCTCGCCGAGGCGCTGCGGGGCGCGCTGCTCGCCGTGGTCCCCGGCGCGCTCGCCTACGGGTTCGCGTACGCGGCCCTGGTCCTGGTCTCCGTACGGCTGCTCAGCCTCGGCCTGCGGACCGGAAGCCACCCGACCCATAGCCGGGTCGCCTGGCAGGCCTGGACGGTCACCCAGCTGATGGACCTGGCGCGGGAGACCCTCTTCCCGCTCTACGCCGGGCTCATCACCCCGGTGTGGCTGCGGCTGCTCGGCATGAAGATCGGCCGCGGCGCGGAGGTGTCCACGGTGCTCGCCCTGCCGAGCCTGACCACCGTCGGCGAAGGCGCGTTCCTCGCCGACGACACCCTCACCGCGCCGTACGAGCTGGGCGGCGGCTGGGTGCGGATCGGCCACTCCGAGATCGGCCGCCGGGCCTTCCTCGGCAACTCCGGCATGACCGCGCCGGGTCGTACGGTGCCCGACGACGGCCTCGTCGGGGTGCTCTCCGCGACCCCGAAGAAGGCCAAGAAGGGGAGCTCGTACCTGGGCCTGCCGCCGGTGAAGCTGCCGAGGTCCGCCGCCGACTCCGACCAGAGCCGTACGTACGACCCGCCCGCCCGGCTGCTCTGGGCGCGCGGCCTCGTGGAGCTGTGCCGGATCCTTCCCGTGTTCTGCTCCGCCGCGCTCGCCGTCCTGACCGTGGCGGCCTTCTGCGCCCTGATGGCGAGCGGTGTCGGTGTCGCGGGCGCCGCGCTGCTGTCCGGGGCGGTGCTGCTGGCCGCAGGTGTCGCCGCGTGTGTGGTCTCGGCCGCCGCGAAGTGGCTCCTCGTCGGCCGGCACCGGGCGGGCGAGCATCCGCTCTGGTGCGGCTTCGTCTGGCGTAACGAGCTCGCCGACACCTTCGTCGAGGTGCTGGCCGTGCCCTGGCTGATCGGCTCGGTGCCCGGTACCCCCGTGATGTCCCTGTGGCTGCGCGGGCTCGGGGCCCGGATCGGCAAGGGCGTGTGGTGCGAGAGCTACTGGCTGCCCGAGACCGACCTGGTGGTCCTCGGCGACGCGGTCAGCGTGAACCGGGGCTGCGTATTGCAGACCCACCTCTTCCACGACCGGATCTTGAGGACGGATACTGTGGTCCTCCGCGAGGGCGCCACCCTGGGCCCGGGCGGAATCGTCCTGCCGGGCAGTTCGGTCGGGGCCCGCAGCACACTGGGTCCCGCCTCGCTCGTGATGGCCGGGGAAACCGTCCCCGCCGACACCCGCTGGCTGGGCAATCCGATCGAGGCGTGGCGACCCTGAACGGGCGGTACGAGCACAGCACAGGGCAGGGAGCGGAAGCGGCAGTGAGCGGCCAGCAGACAACGGCGTCGGACCCGTACTTTCCGGCCAACGGCGACTCCCGGTACCGCGTGCACCGGTACGAACTGGGGCTGGAGTACCGTCCCGGCCCCAACCGGCTGGCCGGGACGGCCCGGCTCAGCGCGATAGTGGGCCGGGCCCCGCTCACCGAGTTCCAGCTGAACCTGGGCGAGTTCAAGGTCGGCCGGATCCTGGTGAACGGCCGGGCGCCGCACTACGCCCACCGCGGAGGCAAGCTCCGGGTCCGGCCGGCCAAGCCGCTGCCCGCCGGCGCCGCGTTCACCGTCGAGGTGCACTACGCGGGCAACCCCAAGCCGGTGCGCAGCCCCTGGGGCGGCCTCGGCTGGGAGGAGCTGACCGACGGCGCGCTGGTCGCCAGCCAGCCCGTCGGCGCGCCGTCCTGGTACCCCTGCAACGACCGGCCCGCCGACAAGGCCTCGTACCTGATCTCGGTCAACACCCCCTCCGCGTACACCGTGGTGGCGGGCGGCCGGCTGCTCACCCGTACGACCAGGGCCTCCACGACCACGTGGGTGTACGAGCAGCCGGCGCCGACCTCCAGCTACCTCGTCGGGCTCTCCATCGGCATGCACCAGACGGTGCTGCTCGGCGACCCCGGTCTCGGCGGTGTGCCGCAGACCGCCCACGTACCGGCGCACCTGCTGCCGAACTTCTCCCGGGACTTCGCCCGGCAGCCCGCGATGATGCAGCTGTTCGAGGAGCTGTTCGGGCCCTACCCCTTCGGCGAGTACGCGGTCGTCGTCGCCGACGAGGAGCTCGATGTCCCGGTGGAGGCGCAGGGCCTCTCCCTGTTCGGCACCAACCACGTGGACGGCGCGCGCGGCTCCGAGCGCCTGATCGCGCACGAACTGGCGCACCAGTGGTTCGGCAACAGCGTGACCATCGCCGACTGGCGGCACATCTGGCTGAACGAGGGCCTCGCCAAGTACGCCGAGTGGCTCTGGTCCGAGCGCTCGGGCGGCCGCACGGCGCACGAGATGGCCGCCACCGCGCACCGGCTGCTGACCACCCAGCCCCAGGACCTGAAGCTCGCCGACCCGGGCCGCAAGCTGATGTTCGACGACCGCCTGTACGAGCGCGGTGGCCTCGCCGTCCACGCTGTCCGCTGCGCCCTGGGCGACGGCGCGTTCTTCCGCATGCTGCGCGACTGGGCCACCGTGCACCGCCACGGCGTGGTCACCACGGCCGGCTTCACCGGGCACGCGACGGGCTACGCCAACGAGCCGCTGAACGACCTGTTCACGGCCTGGCTGTACGAGCCGGCCCTGCCGCCCCTGCCCACGCCGCACGGCGCCGCGCCGATCCCGGCCCGCCCGGGCTACCCCCCGATGAACGGGGGCGGCGGCCCGGCGATCAGGGGGACGGCTTCGGCCTAGCGCCTTCGTACATGCTCAGGGGCCGGTCAGGATGAAGAGGAGTTCTACCCGGCCCGGGGTCTGGGGCTTCGGGTCGTGGACGCGGTAGAGGAGGGTGATCGTGACCGCCGTGTCCGGGGTCGGGGCCGTCGTCAGGTGGCGGATCTCGGCGGACTGGACGGGGCCGGCGGTCGAGGTGGGGTGGCGGGGGTCGGTGGCGAGGAGGGCCAGGGCGTCGTGGACCGCGCGGCGGCCGGCGGGGGAGAGGTGCGCGAACTCGGCGTACAGCCGGCGGGGCACCTGGACCGCCCACTGGGTCACGCGGCGCCCTTGTCGAGTTCGGCCCACAGGTCGTCCGCGCTCATGAGCTCGGTCTCGCCGGCGAGCGACGCCCGGATAGCCTCCGTCACCTCGGGGCGGGTCCGCAGGGCGACGAGGTGGCGGGCGTGCGTGATGACCGCGGCCTGTTCGACGCCGAAGCGGGCCGCGTCGAACTTCGCGGTGAACGCGGTGAGTTCGACGGGGTCGACGACCGCCAGGGCGGCACGGAGCTCGGCGAGCGTCTGCGGGCCCTCGTGGGCCTCGATCCGGTACGGACTCGCGTACGCCGGCACCGGCGTCTCTCGGGGCGACGCGCTCATGACGGGGCCTCCTCGCTCTCGTACGGATTCCACGGTACGGCTCGCTTTCCCCCGGCGGGAGGGGGATGTCGCGCTCCACCACGTCCGACAGCCGGACAGCTCCTTAACAAGAATGTGACCGGTCGGTACCGTGCCGAACGCTGCGACTCGCACAGCAACAACGTGCAGCTGCAACAAGCTGCCACAGGGGGGAGAACGCCAAGAGTGGAAGCAGACTCCTATTTCCGGCGGAACGCGGTCGACGGTGAACTGCTGCGCCGCGTCTACGCCTGCGTCCTCGGCCAGCCCCTCGGGGACGTCATCGACGTCTCGGGGATCGCCGCGGAGCTCGATCTGCCGGTCATGGACACCCATACCGCACTTGCCGAACTGACCGAGATAGGGCTCCTGCGCACCCAGTCGGGCCGGGGCATCGTCGCGGTGTCGCCGGACGAGGCCGTCAGCCGGGTGGTCGGGCCGCTGGAGCTCGAACTGCAGGCACGGCGCGTGCACATCGAGGAGACCCGCCGTCGGCTCACGTCCTTCGCGCCCGTCTTCGACGCCAGCCTGACCCGGCAGGGCGACCGCAGGCAGGTCGACCTGATCGAGAGCCTCACCGACGTCCGGATGATCATCGCCGAACTCGCCGCGAAGTGCCGGGAGGAGATCCTGACGGCCCAACCGGGGGGCGGCCGTCGCGAGGAGGTGCTCGTCGAGGCGGCGCCGCGTGACTACGAGGCGCTGCGCAGAGGCGTCACGATGCGCATCCTCTACCAGCACACGGCGCGCTCCAGCCGGGGCACCCACGCCTACGTCGAGCAGGTGACCGGGCTCGGTGCCCATGTCCGCACGACCAACGACGAGTTCACCCGACTGCTGATCTTCGACCGGGAGTGCGCGGTGTTCGCGACGTCGGCCGACCCGAACGTCGCCGCGATCGTGCGGGATCCCAACGTGGTGGCCTTCATGGTCGACGCGTATCAGCGGCTCTGGCTGGCCGCCGAACCCTTCGTGGCGGACTCCGAGGCACAGCCCGAGATCACCGACGACCTGAAGGAGGCCATCGTCCGGCTGCTCACCGCCGGCATGACGGACGTGGCCGTCGCACGACGGCTCGGCATGTCCGTCCGCACCTGCCGGCGTCACGTCGCGGAGATCATGGCCACCATCGACGCCGAGAGCCGATTCCAGGCCGGCTATCTGCTGGCCCAGCGCGAGCATTCCGCGTAACTCCCCGGACGCGCCGGTGTCGTCGCGTCCCCCATTTCACCGACGCGCCAGTGTCGTCGCGTCGCCTATGCCGGTTTCTTCCGGTGGACATCATGCTGCCATGCAGCTTGATGCTCCCTGGAGATGCTCCCTGAACTCCCCCCGGCCTGGCACCTTGAGTGCAGGTCGACTCCCCGCTGCCGCAGCGTCGCGGCAGTCGCACGGAGTCGAGAAAGGCGAGGACGGAACAGGTGGGGGGAAAGGCTGTGAAGGGCTTTCAGAGGTCCGTTGTGCTGATGGGTGCGATCGCCGTGGCGATTCTCGGAGGCTGGGGGACGGCCGGTGCCGGGGGGCAGGCCGGCGCCTTGGACCGGGTCGTCGTCGCCGACGACGACACCGGCTGGGGATGAGTCCTTGTCGAAGCACGGGCTGAGCGGCCTCTACGAGAATCTGACGGAACACCCGGACCGTCGGATGAGATTTCTGTCCATCGACGGAAAGTTGGTAACCAAGACTTTCGCGGAGGTTCACGCAGACGTTATCCGGCTGATGGCCGAATTGCGTGCGAGCGGCCTCGGGTCCGGGGATCTCGTGGGAATCGCCGGACCGAACTCGTACGAATGGGTCGTCGGGGATCTCGCGCTGCTGGGACTGGAATGCGTCTCGGTCGCACTGCCGCTGGAGCGCCGGACCGACGCGGCGACCGTGGGGGAGCTCGCCGAGACGTACGGGCTCGCGGCCGTGCTGATCACGCGAGCGCTGCCGGTGGGATCCGAACTCCCCCGGGGAGTGGCGGTGTTGGAGGAGCGTCCGCTCGTCCTCGACAGGCGGAAGCAGTCGAGTGGTCGTCCGCCGCTCGCCGACGATGTCTTCTCCATCGCCTTCTCGTCCGGGACTTCGGGGAGCAAGAAGGGTCTCCTGATGTCCGGGAAGGGTGTCGAGAACACCATCCGGACCTCGGCGGAGGCCTGGCAGGTCTCGGGCGACGACAACGTGCTGATCGTCATGCCCTTCTCCAACTTCCAGCAGCGGTACCTGATGTACATGGCGGTACGGCACGGGGCGGACATCACCGTCGTGGCGCCGGAGCGCATGTTCCAGAAGCTCAGGGAGTTCGAGCCGACGATCATCCTCGGGCCTCCGTCGTTCTTCGAGGTCGCGTACCACCGCGTCACCTCGGGGAGCCTGAAGGACCGTCTGCCGTACGTCCTCGCCGGCGTACTGCAGGGCATCGCCCCCGGGTGGCTGAGCCGCGGACTGCGGGCACGGCTCGGCAGGAAGTGGCTGGGCATGTACGGCTCGCGGGTGCGGCTCATGCTCACCGGGTCGGCGCCGGTTCCGCCGCGGACCGTGCGGCTGTTCCAGCGGCTCGGGGCGCCGCTCTTCGAGGTGTACGGCTCGACGGAGATCGGGTGGATCGCCTTCAACCTGCCCGGCCGGCACCGGACCGCGAGCGCGGGGCGCCCCGTCGACCGGATCCAGGTGGAGATCGCCGCAGACAACGAGGTCCTGGTCCGCACGGAGTATCCGCAGTGCCTGGGTTACGTCTTCCAGGGCGAGGAGACCCAGGCCGCGGTCTTCCTGCCCGACGGCGTCGTCGCCACGGGTGACCTGGGCAGATTCGACCGGGCCGGCTTCCTGCGGCTCATCGGACGCAAGAAGAACATCATCGTCACGCGCAGCGGCGTCAAGATCAATCCGGAGGAACTGGAGCTGGCGGTGGAGAAGGGCTGCCGGGTCGCCAAGGCCATGGTCGCCGCTCCCGGGCAGGAGGGGTTGCTGACCTGTGTCGTCTGGCTGGACGACTGGCAGTCCTCCGAACGCACCGCAGAGGTGGAGACGTACATCGGCGAGTCGAACAAGAAGAGGGAGACCGCGCAGCGCATCTCTCGGGTCGTCTTCCGTCCCGAGGATGAACTGACGGTGGAGAACGGCCTGTTGACCAGGAACTTCAAGGTCGACAGAGACGCGGTCATGCGGCGGATCTTTGACGACGGCACTCGGGCGGGACGATGAACAGAGAGCATGTGAGCGACGACGACATCTGCCGGATCATCGCCGGCGCGCTACCCAAGCAGTCGGCCAGGAACGGTATTTCCCCGGACATGAGCCTGCGGGGTGATCTGGGCATCGACTCGCTGGGACTCATGAGCATCGTCTTCGTCCTGGAGGAGCAGGCCGGCATCGACGCCTTCAGCCGGGTCGAGGAGTTCGTCGGCGCCGAGTCCGTCTCCGACCTCATCGCGATCGTCCGGAAGAGCTGAGGTCCGCGACCATGAGCGACAAGCCCACGATCATCGACTTCCACAGCCACATCGCGTCCGAGATGTGCTTCCCGAAGTCGTTCCAGGACGGCGTCGTCGACAACATGACGGTGGCGCTGGCGAGCCGGGGTCTGCCCGTGACCCGGGACAAGGTCGCGCGGATGCACGGCGGCACGCTGACCGACCCGCTCTGCGACGAACTGGTCAGGCAGATGGACGAGGCCGGCATCTCCGAGTCCGTCCTCCTGCTGCCGGACTTCACGTACGCGCTCAAGGACAGCACGCACACCATCGAGGAGCTCATCGACCACCACAAGGCGGTCGTGGAGCGCCACCCGGGCCGCTTCCGGGTGCTGGTGGGCGTGGACCCGCGCTGGGGCGCGGACGGTCTGGCCCTGTTCGAGAAGGCGATCGTCGACTACCGCTTCGACGGCATGAAGCTGTATCCGCCGTGCGGTTACAAGCTCTCCGACGACCTGCTCTATCCGTACTACGAGATCTGCGCGCAGTACGCGCTGCCGGTCCTTTCCCACATCGGGGCCACATCTCCGGTGCTCGACTTCGAGATCGCCCAGCCGATCTACGTCGACAAGGCCGCAAGGGACTTCCCGGGAATCGACTTCGTCCTGGCGCACGGAAGTGTGCACTACCCGGACGAGGTCGCCATGTTGTGCAACAACCGGCCGAACGTCTACGTCGACGTCAGCGGATACGAGGCTTTCGGCGCCACGGCACTGAACACGCTGTTCCGCCGGGGGATCAACCACAAGATCCTCTTCGGCACCGACTGGCCGGTGTTCCGGCTGCAGGGCCGGCAGGAGAGCCTGGTCGGGAAGCTGTACAAGGAAGGCGCCTTCCCGGAGTCCATGTCCGAGGCGGACAAGGAACTCTTCTTCCACAAGAACGCCGCGCGGCTCCTCGCGAAGAACAAGCTGAAGACGCCCACGTCGACTCCGTCACCCGTGTCATCGAGAAAGGCCTGAACGTGACTGAAAGCACCACTGGGAAAGAGTTCCTCGGCCTCACCGAGGAGCAGCTCGAGTTCTTCCAGGAGAACGGCTTCGTCGGCCCGTTCGACCTGTACGCGGAGGACGAGGCTCCGATGCTGTGGAACCAGGCCATGATCGAGATGGTCACCTCCGAGAACAAGCCGCACAACTCGACGATCATCAACTACGACCGTCACCTCGACTGCAACACCCTCTCCCGGCACATCAGCCGCCCGGAGATCGTGCACAAGCTGCGCAGTCTGATCGGCGACGACGTCCTGTGCTGGAAGACGAACATCTTCCAGAAGGCGCCCGGCGAGGCCGGTACCGGCTGGCACCAGGTCGAGACCTTCGTCGTGGGCGAGACCACCACCACCTCCTCCCCCTCCCTGAAGTACACGGAGGAGAGCGAGAAGGTGACGCAGGAGCTCACCGTCTGGACCGCCTTCTCGCCCGCCGGCAAGGAGAACGGCTGCCTCCGCTACATCCCCGGCAGTCACAAGAAGTGGTACTACGACGAGAGCAAGCCGCTCACCCGTGATGTCGAGAGCAAGTCCCACGACTTCTTCGGGTACGACTACTCGGAGCTCAAGCTCGACAAGGACTGGGACCCGAACGACGAAGACATCGTCGACATGGAGATGAAGCCCGGCCAGTTCGTCATCTTCCTGGCCAAGTGCATTCATGGCTCCCTGCCGAACGTCAGCGACACCACCCGGCTGGGATTCGCCTCCCGCTATGTGTCGCCGTCCGTGAAGGTCTACGAGGACGTCGACAGCCTCAGCGAGTTCGGCGACACCATCAGCCTCGACTACCACGGCAGTGTCCTGGTGTCCGGCGAGGACAACTACGGGCACAACCGGATCCACGAGAAGAACCTGAACGGCTTCCCCTTCGAGAAGGTCGACATCGATGAGCGCTGACGCATACCGGAAGAAGTTCGCCGATTTCCTCCTGACACAGCCGATGGGTCAGGGCGTGAGCCACGAGGACGTCATGCGGGCGACCACCCGGGAAGAGCTCGGGATCAGTTCGCTGAACATCATTCTCGTGGTCGTGAACTACATCAAGGAACACAAGAACGACCAGGTTCCGATCAAGCCGGAATGGGTCTCCCGGCTGAGCGACATCGACGGAATCGCCTCCGTGCTGCGCGAGATCGATGAGACCGACCTCGCGCAGGCGCCGGCGTGACCGTCGACGCCTCCGGCAGTTCCCGCCCGGCGGCCGCCCCGGCCGCCGGGACCCGGGACCCCGCACAGCCCTCGACCGAAGGCCACGAGGGCGTGGTCATCGGCGCGTTCGCCCGCGCCTTCGGCGAACGGGAGCGGAAGCCGCAGGACATCCCGGACTTCGAGCGCCTGTGGAACGACCGTTCGCCCGACACCGATTTCACCGCGATGGGCTGCGGGACCTTCCGTACGATGACGCGCCCGATCGAGGAGTACGTGCGCGAGGCGGTAGGCGCGACCCTGCGGACCGGCTCCGTTCCGGCCGACCGCGTCGACCGGATCGTCTTCGCCACCAGCGACGCCCGACTCGGCTCGCTCGGGCCCGACTTCGCCGCGCGCGTGCTGGACGGCCTGGGACTCGTCCACTGCGTTCCGCAGGTGATCTCCTTCCAGCAGTGCTGCGGCTCCCTGACGGCGCTGGCGCAGGGCTGGGCCGAACTCCGCGACCCCGCGGTGCGGAACGTGGTCGTCGTCTCGCTCGACTTCACTCCCGAGGACGCCGACCGGGTCAGACCCTTCGCGCTCTTCAGCGACGCCGTCGTCAGCTGCCTGATCACCCGCGAGGCAGCCCTGGACGGCACCGGCCCGGTGCGCCTGCTGTCGTCGGCGGTCGGCCTCGACCACGCCGGACTGCTGGGCCAGGACTCCTTCCTGTCGCGCCAGAAGGTCGCCCAGGCCGCGTACGCCCGGGTCCTCGGCGAGGGACGACGGCTCGACGACGTCACCAAGGTGTTCCCCACCAACCTCTACGCACCGGTCACGCTCTTCAACACCACCATGGCGGGGGTGGACCGGGACCGGCTGCACTTCACCGACACGCTCGCCGCCTATGGCCATTGCGGCAATTCGGATTGGATGATCAACCTCGTCGACTATCACCAAGCCGTCGGCATCCGTGCGGGAGAGTTGTATCTGGCCCAGTCCTCGGCGCCAGGGTTCTTCGCCTGCGGACTGCTCGCCGGCGCCTGACCCCCCTCCTCCCAAGCAAAGGTGAGACGGATGAAGATTGCAGTGGACGACCTTTCCGGCCCCGAGATCGCCGCGTTCCTCGAAGCGCACGTCCTGGAGATGCGGTCCGTCACGCCACTGGAGAGCAAGCACGCCCTCGACCTCGACGGGCTGCGCAGGCCCGAGGTCACCTTCTGGTCGATGACCGACGACGGAACCCTCGTCGGATGCGGGGCCCTCAAGCGGCTCGACGCCGGCCACGCCGAGATCAAGTCGATGCGCACCGACCCGGCGCGCAAGCGCGGCGGAGTGGCGTCCCGGCTCCTCGACCACATCATCTCCGAGGCCAGGCAGGCGGGATACGAGCGGCTGAGCCTGGAGACCGGTTCGACCGAGTTCTTCGCACCCGCGCGGGCCCTGTACACGAAGTTCGGCTTCGAGCCCTGCGCGCCGTTCGCGGAGTACAAGGAAGACCCCAACAGCGCCTTCATGACGAGACTGCTCTAGCGGAGCCCCGCAGCGGGAACCCCGCTCGACACCCAAGGGGACGGTACGTGAAAGACATGGTGTACCCCTACGACAAAGGGTTGTACAGCCGGCTGTTTCTCAACTGCTTCCAGCGCCAGTCGTTGGTGATGCTCGCCGAACGCGGGGCGCCGGTGCCCCAGTTGCTGCACCGCTGCCTGGTCAGCACGGACGACATGCTGCGGCAGATCGTCCGGGAACAGCGTCCCAAGTACGCGTTCGACAGCGAGCTGCTCGCCCCCGACGACCTGGCCGGCATCGGGATCGTCGCCGAGGAGGTCGCCTTCGAGACCTACGCGGAGGCGCGGCGGCTGCTGCTCGACGTCGTGGCCGGGGAAGGCTCCGCCATCCTCGTCGGTGATGTCTTCTACTGGCCGCACTGCCCGGAGTACACCTCCAAGCACCTGGTCCACACGATCGTGCTCAAGGGCTTCGAGCCGGACACCGGACAGTGGTCGATCATCGACGACAACCCGGCGAGCGTCCTGTGCTCGTACGCGTACCCCGAGGACGTGATCGCGGCCGGCTTCGACAACAACGAGCTGCGCCGCGTCCGGTACTACACCACCACGTCCTTCGACGCCGACGAGGGCCGGGAGGCGGCCCGCCGGGCGTTCGCCGACCGGGTGGACCGGTACGAGGACAGCCACACCCTGCTGACCGGGGTCGGGGACCTCCTCGCCAGCCGCTGGATCGCCCCCGAGCGGGCCATCGCCGCCCTGCACGACGTGTTCTCGATCTATCAGGGGTCGCGGGCCGGCCTGGCCGCGTACATACGTGGCTCGGCCCCGTCCATACCCGGCTCGGCCGCCGAGCCGGAGGTCGCGGCGGTGTTGGACCGGATCGTGGCGCGGACGGCGGACGCACAGAACCAGCTGCTGCTCGGCAAGGTGACCGGCCTGCTGGACGTGGACCGGCTTTCGGCCCTCTGCCTCGGGCTGAAGACGGCGGAGACGGAGCTGCTGCACGGGCTGCGGGAGGTCACCCGCGCCCGGGAGGCGGCATGACGGAGACCCAGGTCGCGATCCTGCTCGTCGATCTCGCCCTGATCCTCGCGGTCTGCCGGGTCGCCGGCCGGCTCGCCCGGGCCCTCGGCCAGCCCGCGGTCATCGGCGAGATCGGCG
The DNA here is from genome assembly GCF_032436795.1 of Streptomyces sp. P9(2023). Taxonomy (NCBI): domain Bacteria; kingdom Bacillati; phylum Actinomycetota; class Actinomycetes; order Kitasatosporales; family Streptomycetaceae; genus Streptomyces; species Streptomyces sp. P9(2023). The sequence continues at coordinate 341,845 of NZ_JAUPWM010000001.1, read as the reverse complement.
CGGGGGTTCTGCTCGGCCCCACCCTCCTCGACGGAGCCGTCGCGGACACCCTCTTCCCGGTGGAGATCCGTCCCCACCTCGGAGTCCTGGCCAACCTCGGCCTGGTGCTCTTCATGTTCCTGGTGGGCCTGGAGTTCGACTTCGGCCGGCTCCGGGGAGCGGGCCGGATAGCCGGCGCCGCCGTCGCCGGTTCGACCCTGCTTCCGTTCGGCCTCGGGCTGCTGCTCGCCTGGTACCTCGTCGGTGACTACCAGCCGGTGAACAGTACGGCGTTCGCGCTCTTCATCGGGGTCGCCGTGTCGGTCACGGCCTTCCCGGTGCTCGCTCGCATCCTGGCCGACCGGGGCATGGGCGGCACGCTGCTGGGCACCCTGGCCCTCTCGACGGCGGCGATCTGCGACCTGGCCGCGTGGACGGCGCTCGTCGGCATCCAGGTGCTGGCCGGCACGGGCGGCCAGAGCCCGTGGAAGGTCCTGCTGGTCGTCCCGTACGTGCTCCTGCTCGTCTTCGGTGTCCGGCCCCTGCTACGGAAGGTCCTGGCCCGGAGGGGCCCGGACGGGAAGTCGGCGGGCCCGGACGGGAGTTCGGCGGGACCGGACCGGAAGTCGGCCGGGCCGGGGAGGTCGGCCGGGCCGCTCGTCATCGCGCTCACCGGCGCGCTGGTCTCCGCCGCGGTGACCCAGCTCCTCGGGCTGCACTTCGTGATCGGCGCCTTCCTCTTCGGCCTGGTGATGCCCCGGCAGGAGATACCGGGCCTGCGCGAGGACCTCGTGCGGCGCACCGAGCACACCACCGCGATCCTCCTGCCGGTGTACTTCGTCGTCGCGGGGCTCAAGGTCGACCTGTCCGGGATCGGGGCCGAGGGTCTGGTCCACCTCGGACTGATCCTGCTGGTGGCCACCACCGGCAAGTTCGGGGGCACATGGGTGGCCGCGCGCTCGCAGGGGCTGTCGTCCCGCAGCGCCGCCGTCCTGGCGAGTCTGATGAACACGAGGGGACTGACCGAGCTCATCGCGCTCGGCATCGGCCTGGAGGCCGGACTCATCGACGAGCGGCTCTTCTCGCTCTTCGTGGTCATGGCTGTGCTCACCACGGCGATGACCGGCCCGCTGCTCCGGTGGTTCGCCCGGCCGGACACCGCCGGCCCGGCCGAGCCGGAACCAGGCCCCGAACCCGGCCGCGCCGCCGTGTCCGCCTCGTCGGGGAGCACCCCCTAACAAGAATCGGTATGCCCGATTTATTGCTCTACCTCTCGCGTTCATCAAGCTGCCATGCAGCTTGATGTGCCGAAGTGCCGAGCCTTTCCGGCCGCCTTGCGTGGCACGGTTGTCCCAGGCGTGCGCAGCCAGCCCGAATTCACATGCGCGGCAGCTTGTCGGAACAAAAGATTCTGCTTCGACCGATCAGGAGAGAACAAATGAGTGGCGTGGTGGGCTGGATCGATTTCCGGCGCGACATCGGCCGTCAGGACGCCGTTCTGGACGCGATGACCGATTCCCTGCGACACCGTGGCCCGGACACCCGGGACGTCTGGCTGTCCCCGTGCGCCGCCATCGGCCACCGCGGACTCGCGACCACCGGAGAGGCGGACGACGCACGGCCGGCGCGGTTCGACGCGCCCACGGGCACCGTGTACGTGGCGCACACCGGCGAGCTGTACAACACGGCGGAGCTCGGGCGGGACATCGAGGCGGCCGGCGGCAGGCTCAGGAACGCGTCCACCGCCGAATGCCTCCTGCAGGCATTCCTGCTCTGGGGTGCCGAATGCGTGGACCGGCTCAACGGAGCCTTCGGTTTCGCGATTTGGGACGGCCGGACCCGGAAACTGCACCTCGGCCGGGACCACCTGGGTGTCAAGCCGCTCTATTACCACGAGTATCCCGGTGGAATTCTCTTCGCGTCCGAGCCCAAGGGAATAATCGCCCATCCGCAATTCGAGGCGCGCCTCGACATCTCCGCACTCCCCGTCGTCCTGCAGCCGAGGCTGACCCTGCCCGGTGAGACACCGCTGAAGGGGCTGTACGAGGTTCCGCCCGCGCACGTCCTCACCTACGGTGAGTCGGGATCCTCCCGCCGGCGCTACTGGGAGCTCGTCAGCGCACCGCACGACGACTCGTTCGACAAGACGGCGCTGCGGGTGCGCGAGCTGCTCGAGGACACGGTCGGCCGGCAGTTGGTCACCGGTGTACCGCTGGGCGCGATGCTGTCCGGCGGCGTGGACTCCACCTCCGTCGCCGCCCTCGCGACCCGGGCGCTGGCCACCCGCGATCCCGGCCGCGAACTGGAGACCTTCTGCGTCCAGTTCGAGAGCGACCCGGCCCACTTCGTCTCCACCGAGCTCAGGCCGGACGTCGACGCCCCCTACGCGGCGGCCGCGGCCGAGTTCCTCGGCACCCGGCACGCCACGCTCACGGCGACGGTCGGCGAACTCCTCGACGTCATCCCCGCGACGCGGCGCGCCCGCGACCTGCCCGGCTGGGGCCAGTTCGACGCGTCGATGTACCTGATCTTCGAGCAGATCCGCCGCAACTGCGCGGTGGCCCTGACGGGCGAGGCGGCGGACGAGGTCTTCGGCGGCTACCCGTACTTCTTCAAGCCGGAGATCACCGGACGTGACGGGTTCCCCTGGCTCGGCGACGGCCCCAAGCTCTCCCGCTTCCTCTCGCCGGACCTCACGGCCGAGCTCGACCCGGCGGAGGACGAACGCGCCCGCTACTCCCAACTGCTGTCCGCCGTACCGCGGCTGGCCGGCGAGAGCGCCGGGGACGCCCGTATGCGGGAGGTCTTCTTCCTCGGCCTCTCCGGGCCGCTCGCCGTGATCCTGGACCGCAAGGAGCGCATGAGCATGGCGCACGGTCTCGACGTGCGGGTGCCCTTCTGTGACCACCGGCTCGTCCAGTACGTGTGGAACGTGCCCTGGGCGATGAAGTCGCGGGGCGGCGTGAAGGGCCTGCTGAAGGCGGCCATGGCGGACGTGCTCCCGCCGAGCACGGTCAACCGCAAGAAGAGCGCCTACCCGCACGTGCAGAACCCCGAGTACGACCGGACGCTGGTCCGCGAGGCGTCCTGGATCGTCAACGACAAGGCCTCTCCGCTGTCCTGGATGTTCGACGGCGACGGGCTGAACGGGCTGATCCGGCAGATCGGTGCGAACGCGATCCGGGAGGAGCTGCCCGGCGGCTCCAACCCGGCGGCCCTGCTGATCCAGCTCGTGGAACTGCGGAACTGGATGGACGAGTACCAGGTCGCGCTCCCCTGACGGAGCCGCCCGACGAAACGACAGAACTCCCAGGGAGTCCCCTTCATGCTTGAACTGGTCCCCATCACCGAGGGAATCGGCACCGAGGTCCGCGGCATAGACGTGACCCGGCCCGTCTCCGACGTTGACCTCGAGCGCATCTACCAGGCCTGGATCGACACCACGATCCTGGTGTTCCGCGGCCAGGACATGACCCCCACCCAGCACGTCGAGTTCACCCGGCACTTCGGCGAGGTCTTCACCTACACCCGCTCGCAGTTCAACGACGACGAACACCCCGAGATCCTCATCCTGTCCAACATCACCCGGGACGGGAAGCCGATCGGCTCCGCCTACAGCGGCCGTGTGTGGCACAGCGACGGCGCCTACCTGACCGACCCGCCGGTGGGTTCCATGCTGTACGCCCGCGAGGTTCCCCCCGAGGGCGGCGACACCTGGTACGGCAACATGATGGCCGCGTACGACGCGCTGCCGCCGGCCGTCCAGGAGCGGATCGCCGACCTCAAGGTCGTCATCAGCCGGGTCCAGTCGCGGCCGTACAACTACCCCGACCGTCCGGCGCCCACCGAGAAGGAACGCGCCGAGTGGGTCGACGTCACCCACCCCCTGGTGCGCGTCCACGAGGTCAGCGGCCGCAAGGCGCTCTACGCGGGCGGGAACGTGCCGTGGCGCATCGAGGGTCTCTCCGAGGACGAGAGCGCGCCGCTCATCACCTTCCTGCAGGAGTTCTCCGTCCAGCCGCGGTTCACGTACTGCCACCGGTGGAGCGTGGGCGACATCGTCCTGTGGGACAACCGCAGCGCGATGCACCGCGCCACGTACTACGACCACGTCAAGCACCGGCGTCTGATGCACCGGACGACCATCTCGGGCGTGCGGTCCGCCGCCGGCACGGGCAGCGAGGCGTGACCGGCCGATGATGCGATACGACCACATCGTCGTCGGCGCGGGCGCCGCGGGCTGCGTGCTCGCCGGACGGCTCACGGAGAACCCGGCCATCAGGGTGCTCCTCCTGGAGTCGGGCAGCGAACGCCGCAGCCCGCTCCTCGACATCCCCGCCGCCGAGACCGTGCTCATGGGGAACCCCAAGTACGACTGGTGCTTCGAGACGGACGCCGACCCCACGGTCCTGGGCCGCAGCGTGCGCATTCCCCGGGGCCGGCTCCTCGGCGGCTCGAACGCGATCAACGGGATGATCTTCGTACGCGGTCAGCGGGAGGACTACGACGACTGGGAGCGGCTGGGGAATCCCGGCTGGTCCTGGGAGGGCGTCCTGCCGTACTTCCGCTCCATGGAGCGCGTCCACGGGATCGAGGGCGCCGGCCGTGGACGGAGCGGCCCGATCTCGGTGGGACCGCCGCGCGACCGCGACGAGCTGACCGACGCCTTCCTCGCCGCCGCGGTCAAGGCCGGCTACCAGGAGAACCCGGACTACAACTCCGGGGACCAGGAAGGCTTCGGCTACTACCAGGTGAACCACGAGGGCGGGCGGCGCTCCTCGGCCGCCGGCACCTACCTGAAGGACGCCAGGCGCCGGCCGAACCTCACCCTGATCACCGACGCCCACGTCACGGCGCTCACTTTCGAGGGCACCCGCTGCACCGGGGTGAACTACCGGCAGGGGGGCACCGAGCACAGCGCCGGCTGCGGGCGTGAGGTGATCGTCAGCGCGGGCGCCGTCCAGTCGCCGCAGCTGCTCGAACTCTCGGGCATCGGCTCGGCGGACGTCCTCGGCCAGGCCGGAGTCCCCGTCGTGCACCACCTGCCCGGTGTCGGGGAGAACTTCCGCGACCACTTCGCGGCCCGCCTCAGGTGGCGGGTGCGCCGGCCGATCACCTTCAACGAGCGGTCCCGGGGTCTCGGACTGGCCCGCGAGGTCGCCCACTACCTGCGCGAGCGGCGCGGCCTGCTCAGCCTGCCGATCGCCCTCGGGTACGGATTCGTCCGCACCGACCGCAGCCCGGACCGCCCCGACATCCAGTTCCACTTCGCGCCCGCGAGCTACGGAGCCGGCGCCAGCAGGCGCCTCGACACGTCACCCGGCATGACCCTCGGGGTCTATCCGCTGCGCCCCGAGTCCAAGGGCTCCCTGCACATCCGCTCCCGCGACCCGCTGACCGCTCCGGCGATCCGCCCGCGCTTCCTGGACAGCGAGACGGACCGCGCCACGCTCGTCGCCGGCATGCGCATCGGCCGCCGCATCGTCGAGGAGCCGGCCCTCGACGGCTACCGGGCGTTCGAACTGACGCCGGGAGCCGACGTACGGACCGACGACGAACTCCTCGCCTACGCACGGGAACACGGCGACACCTCGTACCACCCGGTCGGCACCTGCCGCATGGGCGACGATCCGGGCGCGGTGGTCGACGAGCGGCTGCGCGTGCACGGCGTGCACGGCCTGCGCGTCATCGACGCCTCCGTCATGCCCGCCATGGTCTCGGGCAACACGAACGCCGCGAGCCTGATGATCGGCGAAAAGGGCGCCGCCATGGTCCTGGAGGACCACAAGGAGTGGGCCCGCTCCTGAAGCCCCACGGAGTCCCATCGATGGTCGCTCAACCTCGATTCCAGAAGTGGAAACCCAATGTCTGACAAGCTCACGGCGGATCGCTTCGCATACGAATCCAACCTCGCGGCGGCCGGTTCGTACCGCGCCCACCGCAGCGCCTTCTGGCCGCCGTCCCGCTCCTACGCGCTGGCCTGCCTGGACCTGGCCGACACCACCCCCGCGCTCGGCGACGGGTTCCCGGCCGCCCTGGCGGCGCTGAAGACGGCCGTCGAGGCCGAGTGGCAGCGGGTCAAGGAGCTCGGCATCCCCGCCCGTCGCCGCTTCAACGAGCCCGAGTCCGTCGCGGAGGCCATGCGCGAGGTCGCCAAGCACCTGCCGGGCGAGGACGACCGGCGCGCGGCCGAACTGCGCGCCCACGCCGTCCAGGAGGGCTACGACGACGCCATCCTCCAGGAACTCGCCACCCTGCAGGAGGAGTTCACGGTCGTCGCCGGGCAGATATCCACCTGGTACGGCAAGGACGTGCGAGGCCTGCCGACGGCCTTCGGATGCCGTGCCGACGAGACCCGCCAACGCCTGGTCACCGAAGCCCTCGCGGCCCCGGACGAGGTCGCCGCCCGCCTCGGCAGGCTCCACGCCGACCTGCGCGTAGGCGAGCTGCCCGCCTTCGGCGCGGCCGAGCTGTTCTTCATGGCCGGCGAGGGAAACCTGCACCCCAAGCACATCGCCTACTTCCTCCCCGAGGACGAGGGCGTCAAGTACTCGCCGTTCAAGAAGACGTACTACTTCGCCAACACCCACCACGCGCTCCTGGAGAGCGTGTCGGTGCCGCTGGCCGAGCAGCACCTACGGCTCGACGCACGGTTCGACCCGGCCGCGCCGCGGTGCGCCGCCATCCCCACGCTCGGCGTCCTCAGCCACGAGCTGGGCCACTTCGTCCACCGCCCCGCCACCGACTTCAAGGAGCTGAACGCGGCCGACCGCTGGGCCTCGGTCGTCCTGCAGGAAGTCGCCGCCGACGTGTTCGGCATCCTCATCCTCGCCGACGTATGGGCGCCGCGCCTCGGCATCGACCCCGCCGACTGCGTCGCGTACTACCTGGCGGAGTGCCTGCGGTACGTGGACCGGGGGCTCGGCCGCTTCCCCGACAGCGACGGCATGTTCCTCCAGCTCTCCTACCTCACGCAGCTGGGCGCCCTCGAACCGGTCGACGAGAACGGTCCCCGGCTGGCGGGGGAGACCGAGACCGTGCTGGCCGGCCTGCGCTCGCTGGCCCGCGTCCTCGCGGACAGCCTGCTCGCCAGCGACGCCCAGCGCTCGGTCCGGCTGCACCAGCGGTACGGGCCGACGACCGCCGCCCCGCTGTCCTCGCTGGTCGAGATCCTCCGTCAGGAGCCCCTCAAGTCCATCGAGTACACCCAAGAGCACCTCCACGCCACCGGCACCTCGGCCTCCTGAGAGTGGGACACGATGATCATGGAAACGAAGCAGAACCTCGGCAGCGTCCGCGACTACTACACGGTGAAGCGTTCCGTCGGCGAGGAGCAGGCGAGCATCTACGCCATCTGGGAGCAGGGCGGCGCGTTCAACGACTCCATCACCCCCTCCACGTACGTGCCCGAGTACCGCTCCCACATGGCGCTCAAGCTGCTCTCGCTGACCGATGACGGAGGGAGCATCTTCTCGCTCGGCTGCGGCAACGCCGCCGTCGAAGGAGTGCTCGCGGCGCAGAACCGGACGGTCCGCGGGATCGACTTCAACGAGGAGGCCGTCCAACTGGCCCGGCAGAAGGGCGTCGACGCGTTCGCCGCCGACTACTTCGCCCTGCTTCCCTCGGACGTCGCCGGCGCCGACCTCGTCTACGCCGACGGCTTCCTCGGCCACCTCTTCGACGGCGAACGCGAGATCACGCCCGCGCTCGCGAAGCTCGCCGAGCTCGAGCTGAAGTCCGGCACCCTGCTCGTCTTCTCGAACGACGCGCCCGCGGACCGGCACGCGGCGTTCGCCCAGCACGAGCGGGTCGAGGACTTCTGGTTCCTCTCCAAGGACTACCTCGCGGACCGCCTCTCGGCGCTCGGCCACATACCGGTGGAGAGCTACTACTTCCCGTACCTGCGGCCCCTCAGCGGGCTGCGGAACCGCACCGTCGTGGTCGCCCGCGTCCCGTAGCCCCAGCGTGCCGTTCCTGCCCCAGAAAGGGAGACCGTGCCCATATCCGAGGGGTTCTCGCGCCGCCTGACGCCGCTGCTCACCGAGCTCGTGGCGGCCTACGGCACCCCGTTCCACCTCTACGACGCCCGTGGCATCGTCGACACCTACCGCGCCATGACGGACGCCTTCGCAGGAGAGCCGTACCGCCAGTACTTCGCCGTCAAGGCCCTGCCCAACCCGCATGTGCTGGCGCTCCTGCGGGAGCAGGGGAGCGGACTCGACTGCGCCTCGCCGGTGGAGCTCGAACTCGCCCGCGGCCTGGGCGTCGGACCCGGCGACACCGTGTTCACCTCCAACAACACCGCGGTGTCGGAGTACCGGCTCGCCCTCGCCACCGGCTCGCTCGTCACCTTCGACGACCGTTCCTTCCTCGACAAGGCGGACCCCCTGCCGCCCACCGTCGCGTTCCGCGTCTCGCCCCACGGACTCTCCGCCGGCTCCCGCCTCATGGGCGACGCGCGGGCCACCAAGTTCGGGGTGCCGGTGAGCGAACTCGTGGACGCCTACCGGGAGGCCAAGGCGCGCGGCGCCACCAGCTTCGGCATCCACGGCATGATCTGCGCCAACGAACTCGACGTGGACCGGGCCGTCCGGGCCGCCGTCGACGTGATCGAGCTGGGCGCCCACGTCGCCGACCGGGCCGGCATCGAACTCGACTACGTCAACGTCGGGGGCGGTCTCGGCATCCCGTACCGGCCGGAGGACCGGCCGCTCGACTTCCAGGTCTACGCGGACGCGATCGTGGCGGCCCGCCGCCGCTTCTTCCCCCGCTCGACGCCCCGCATCCTGACGGAGTGCGGACGGTACGTCACCGGCCCGCACGGGGTCCTCGTGACCTCGGTCATCAACCGGTGCAGCAAGGGACGGGAGATCGTCGGCGTGGACGCCTCGATGTCCGCGCTCATGCGCCCCGGGTTCTACGGCGCCTACCACCACGTGAGTCTCCCCTTCGCGGAAGGGCGGCCCGAGTCGGCGTACGACGTGGTCGGCGCCCTCTGCGAGAACATGGACAAGTTCGCGGTCGACCGGCCGCTGCCCGAGCCGCGCGAGGGCGACATCGCGCTCGTCCACGACACCGGCGCGCACGGTCACGCCATGGGCTTCACCTACAACGGGCGACTGCGGCCGGCCGAACTCCTCCTGACCGAGGACGGCGACGTCGTCGAGATCCGGCGCGCCGAGACCTTCGCCGACTACGTCGCGACGACCGCGCCCCAGCCGGTCCCCGTCCTGGCCGCCCCGGCGCACCGGCACGCGGCACCCATCGCATGAGTACGGGAGTGAAAGCCATGTACGACAGGCACCTCGTCGAGGACGCCTTCGAACGCCGCGACGCGCTGACGCCGGCGGACCTCGCGGCGCTCGCCCCGCACATCGAGGCCGGGCTCGCCGCCCTCGACCGCGGTGAACTGCGCGCGGCGAACCCGGTGGAGGGCGGCTGGGCCGCGGACACCTTCGTCAAGAAGCTGATCCTGCTGTCCTTCCCGCTGAGCCGGAACACCCTGGCCCGGTCCGCCGACGGCCGGCCCACCACCTACGACAAGGTCCCGCTCAAGTTCGAGGAGTGGGACGAGACCGACTTCGAGAAGGCCCGGATCAGGGTCGTGCCCGGCGCCGTCGTCCGCCGTGGGGCGTACGTCGCCCCCGGAGCCGTACTCATGCCGTCCTTCGTCAACATCGGCGCGTACGTCGGCGCCGGGACCATGATCGACACCTGGGCGACGGTCGGCTCCTGCGCCCAGGTCGGCGAGCGCTGCCACATCTCCGGGGGCGCCGGCATCGGCGGCGTCCTCGAACCCATCGGCGACAACCCCGTCGTCATCGAGGACGACGTCTTCGTCGGCGCGCGCAGCGAGATCGCCGAGGGCGTACGGGTCCGCACCGGGGCCGTCATCGGCATGGGGGTCTACCTGGGGGCGTCCACCCCCATCGTCGACCGCGCCACCGGAGAGGTGACCCGGGGCGAGGTACCCGAGAACGCGGTCGTCGTCCCCGGCGCGCGCACAGACCCCAAGCGGCCCGAACTCTCCACGTACGCCGCGGTGATCGTGAAGTACGCGGACGAGCGGACCCGGGGCAAGACGGCCCTCAACGACCTCGTACGGGACTGACCGATGCAGCAGGCCCGTAGCGCCTTCGCCCGCTTGCGCGCCCTCCAGGACGGCGTGCCCACACCGCCGGGGCTCACCCCGGTCCGGCTCCACCTCGGTGAGTCGCGGCTGCCGAGCTCGGGCATCGACGACCTGGCCCTCCTCGCCACCGGCGGCTGGTCCCGGTACCCGCCGCTCGGCGGCACGGAGGAGCTACGCGCGGCCTACCGCGACTGGCTGGAGCGGCGCTTCGGCGTACGGGAGGCACTGGCCCGGGGGACCGTCGCGGTCGAACCCACCCCGGGGACCAAGCAGGCGGTGGCGCTCGCCCTCGCCCGGGCGGTGGGGCGGGCCGGGGCCGCCGGAGCCTCCGGGGTCTCCGGCGAGGCCGGCGGCCGGGTCGGCGGCGGGCGGGGTGGGTGTGCCGTGGTCATGCCGAACCCCTTCTACCCGACCTACCACGCCGCGACGCTGGCGGCCGGCGCCCGCCCGGTCTTCTACGACCCCGACCGGGGCGCCGCCGCCGTGGAGGAAGCCGTCGCGGCGGCGGGCGTCCCCGTCGCCGCGCTGATCGTCTGCAACCCGGGGAACCCGCGCGGCGACCTGCTGTCCGAGGCGTTCCTGCGGGACGCGGCGGCGGCCGCCCGCGCCGCGGACGCCCTGTTCGTCGTCGACGAGTGCTACACGGACCTGTCGTTCGGCCGTACCCCGACCGGCTACCTCGCCCTCGTGGAGCGGTCGGAGGCCGCGAACGGCCGGTTCCTCGTGCTCCACACCCTGTCCAAACGGTCCGGGGCGCCCGGACTGCGCAGCGGGTTCGCGGCCGGCGACGCCGAGACCGTGGCCGACTACGCGTACCACAACCGGGTCTGCGGCGTGTCGACCCCGCTGCCGGTCTGCTCGATCGCCGCCCGGCTGTGGCGGGACGACGAGCACGTGGAGCTGACACGCCAGGCACTGGCCAGGAACTGGGAGCTCGCCGACGAGATCCTGGCCGACGTCCCCCACTACCGAAGGGCCGAGGCCGGGTTCTTCCTCTGGCTGCCGGTGGACGACGACGAAGCCACCGCCCTGCGGCTGTGGCGCGACCACGCCCTGTCGGTGATGCCGGGCCGCTACTTCGGGGCCGTGGGGCACGACGGCGTCAACCCGGGTGCCGGGCACGTCCGGATCGCCCTCGTCCACGAGGAGCCCCTGATGCGCGAGGCACTCCTGCGTCTGCGGGACGGGATGACCACCGGCGTACGCACTGCTGCTCTCCTTCCTTCCGCTTCCGCTTCCGCCTCCCACCGACCGCCCATCCTCCAGACCAAGGACACCTCCCGATGACACCGCTGGACGAGGAGAAGCCGTTGCTGCTGGTCATCACCAGCGGACTCCGGCGCTACCGCGAGTACCTGCTGAGGTCGATCGCCACCCGCTACCGCGTGCACCTCATCGACTCCGTCGCGCCCACCTGGGAGCTGCCGTACCTGGCGGGCTCCACGGTCGTCCCCGACACGGGGGAGCGGTCGGTGTCGGCCGCCGCCCGGCGGATCGCCGCCGAGCAGCCGGTCGCCGGGGTCATGAGCTGGCACGAGGAGCACATCGTCCAGGCGGCCCTCGTCGCCGAGGAACTCGGCCTGCCGGGCACCCGCGCCACCGCCGTGCGCCGCTGCCGGGACAAGTTCGAGACCCGGACCGCCCTGGCGGCGGCGGGGCTCCCGCAGCCCGCCTTCGCCCTGGTCGGGACGGTCGCCGAGGCGCTGTCCGCCGCCGGCCGGCTGGGCTACCCGGTCGTCCTCAAGCCGCGCGCCGCGGGCGGGAGTCAGGGCGTCGTGCTGGTCCGCGACGCGGCCGAGCTGGCCGACCAGTTCGAGGCGACCCGGGACGTCCCGGTCCCGCACGCGCCCGACTTCGACCGGGTCGTCCTGGTGGAGGAGTACCTCGCAGGGCCGGAGATCAGCGTCGACTCCGTCGTCCACGAGGGCCGGGTCACCCCGGTCTTCGTCGGCCGCAAGGAAGTCGGCTTCCCGCCGTACTTCGAGGAGACGGGCCACCGGGTCAGCGGCGCCGACCCGCTGCTGACCGACCCGGAGCTGCTGCGGACGCTCACGGACATCCACGGGGCGCTCGGCTGCACGGACGGCTGGACGCACGCGGAGCTCAAGCTGACGCCCGAAGGACCCAAGCTCATCGAGGTCAACGGACGACTCGGCGGCGACCTCATCCCGTACCTCGGCCTGCGCGCGACGGGCATCGACCCCGGCCTGGCCGCCGCGGACGTGGCCTGCGGCGTGGCGCCCGACGTGGCGCCCTCCGTTGCCGCCTTCGCCGGGGTGCGCTTCTTCTACCCGCGCGAGAACGACACGCTGATCGCCTCGGTGGCCTTCGACCCGGAGGGCCTGCCCGCCGAACTCGACCTGCTGGACCCGCTGGTGGGCCCAGGAGACGTGGTCTCGCCGCCGCGCAAGGGCCTGATCGACGGCCGGATCGCCCTCGCCACGGCGGTCGCGGAGACGGACGCCGACTGCGAGGCCGCGCTGGCCCACGCCGAACGCGCGCTGCGGCTCACGGTCGGCGGGGCCACGGGGGCCACCGGCTCCGTACCGTCCCCGCGCCCTCCGGCCGCCGAGCGGCCCTCGCTGCGCATCCTCGTCCTGCACCGCATCCCGGACTCGTTCGTGCGGTACGCCGAGAACATCGACCACGACGCGCACGACGTCACGTATGTGAGCGCCGTGGACCGGACCGCCACGCTCCCCGCGGACGTGAAGGCCCGTCGGCTCGAACGCCCCGGCATCGGGGACACCGTCGCCGAGGTGCTCGCCTCCGTCGCCGGCCTCCCGACGCCGGACGTGGTCATCGCCCTGTCCGAGTACGACCTCATCCCGGCGGCCCGGATACGCGAGGCGCTGGGTGTCCCCGGGCCCCGGCCCGACGACGTGCTTCCGGCCAGGGACAAGGTCGTGATGAAGGCGGCGGTCGCGGCGGCCGGACTGCGGACACCGCGGTACGCCCCGCTCCTGAAGGCGCTCAGCCAGGGCGCCGACGCCCTCCCCTGGAGCGGCCGCACGGTCCTCAAGCCCGTCGCGGGCGCGTCCAGCGAGGGCGTGACGACGTACTCGACGGCGGCCGCCGCGCTCGACGCGGTGCGCGGCGCGGAGCCCGGCATCGACATCGGCTCCCTGGAGGTCGAGGAGTTCGTCACCGGACCGATCATCCACGTCGACGGGCTGGTCGCGGCCGGCGAGCCGATCGTCGTCCAGGCGAGCCGGTACGTCGGCACCTGCCTGGGATACGCCGAGGGCCGGCCGCTGGGCTCCGTACAGATCGACACCCCGCCCGAGACCGTCGACTGGACGCTGGCCTGCCTGCGCGCGGTCGGCATCCACGACGGCCCGTTCCACCTGGAGGCCATCGAGACCGACGAGGGTCCGGTGTTCCTGGAGGTCGGGGCGCGGGTCGGAGGTGCCGACGTGGTCGACACGTTCGCGCTGGCCACCGGCGTCCACATGCCGTCCGCACAGGTGCGGTTGATCGTCGACGGGGCCGCCGAGCGGCCGGAGGTCCGTACGCCGGAACCGGACGAGCGCTACGGCTGGTTCGTGGTGCCCGGCCACACCCTGGGCTCCCGGTACTGCCGGATCACCGGCGAGGAGCCCTTCCGCCAGGACCCGGTGGTCCAGCGCTGGGTGCAGCGCGGAGCCGACGAGCCGATCAAGACCACGATCACCTACGCGGACGCCGACGTACCCGTCGCCGGCGTCGTCGGACCCGCGCCCGCGGCCGTACTGGAACGGTTCCTGACCGAGTTCTTCGCGTCGGTCCGGGTGGAGCCCACGGAGGACCCGCGATGACCCTGGAACCACGGCTCGTCGTGGCGGCCCGCGGCCACGACGGCGGCTCCGCCGTCACCCTCGACGAGAAGGTGCGCCCGGTCACGGTCGGTGCCTGGCCCGGCTCGGAGTTCTTCCTGCTGTGGGGCACCGAGGGCTCCGTCGAGCTCGACGGCGGACCGCCGACCCCGACGACCATGCCGTTCTTCGCCGGCAAGGGCGGTACGCGGCTGCTGTTCGCGCGCTACCAGCCGGAATCCTCCGCCCCGGCGCCGGTCGGCGACCCCGACGAGCTCGCCGCCGAGGTGGAGCGCGAACTCCCGGGTCTGCTTGAGGTGTTCGAGTCCGGTGACTCCGGGATGCACACCACCGACACGCTCGACTACGGGATCTGCCTGGAAGGCGAGCTGCATCTGGAGCTGGACGACGGCCAGGAGGTACGGGTGACCCCCGGGACCTGCGTCGTACAGCTGGGCACCCGCCACGCCTGGCACAACCGCGGTGACCGCCCGGCCCTGATGTGCTTCGTGGGCATCGGCGCCGAGCGGGCCGGCCGACACGAGGACGCCCGGCCCCGAAAGTCCGAACAAATCCAGGGATGACCGCCCGGCAGGATGCTGCGGTGCAGCTTGATGCCCGCCGCGGACGGACCTGGTCGGCCCGCGTCCTGCCAGCCTGTGACCAGGCCCGTTTCCTCTGACCCCACCCCCCTCACGACAGGTCGACCCGCCTATGACCACGCCCTTGAGCGCCCGGCTGCGCTCCTGGCTGCCCGCCGGCCGCAGCGCCCGCCGGCTCATCGCCGCGTCGTTCGTCGACTCCGTCGGCACGGGCCTGTTCATCGCCGGCTCGGCCCTCTTCTTCACCCGGGGCCTCGGACTGTCGACGATCCAGGTGGGCGTGGGACTCTCGCTGGCCGGACTCGCCGGATTCCTCGGCATGGTGCCGCTGGGCAGGCTCGCCGACGGCATCGGCGCCAAGAAGGCCATCGTGGCGCTCTACACCTGGCGGGGGCTCTGCTTCGCCGTCTATCCGTTCGCCGCCGAGCCCGCCTTCTTCTACGTCATCGCCTTCCTCATCGGCATCGCGGAATGGGGCGGCGGGCCGATCGTGCAGAGCATCGTCGGCGCCGTCGAAGGCGACGCGGCGCGCGTGCGGACCATGGCCGTGATCGCCACCGTACGTAACGTCGGCTTCAGCCTGGGAGCGGTCCTGGCGGCCGGCGCGCTGGCGACCGAGAGCACCAGGGCGTTCTCCGGTCTCGTCTTCGCCGACGCCGTCACGTTCTTCGCCGCCGCCGTGCTGCTTTCGCGGCTGCCCGCGGTGGCGAACGTCAGGGCCGGACGCGCGAAGGCGGACCGGCCGGGCATGAAGGTGCACGACCCGCGGTTCCTGGCACTCGCCGTGCTCAACGGAGTGCTGTTCCTCCACACCGTCCTCCTCACCGCGGCCCTTCCGCTGTGGATCAGCACCCGGACGGACGCCCCGCCCGCGGTCATCGGTGTCGTCGTCGTGCTCAACACCGGGATGGTCGTGCTGACCCAGGTCCGGCTGAGCGGCGGATCGACCGACCTGCGCAGCGCGGCGCGACGCCAGCAGTGGTCGGGCCTGTGCCTGGCCGCCTGCTGCGTCCTGGTGGCGCTGGCCGCCCAGGGCGGCGCCGTGACCGCCACGGTGCTACTCCTCGCGGCCACGGCGGCCCTGACGCTGGGGGAGATCTGGCAGTCGGTGGGCGCCTGGCGGCTGTCCTACGCGCTGTCCCCGAAGGAGCGGCGAGGCACCTATCTGTCGGTCTACGAGCTCGGCACGAGCGGGGCGTCGGCCGCGGGACCGGTGCTGATCACCTGGGGCGTGATCGAGAACGGCGCCGCGGGCTGGGTGGGCCTGGCCGGCTGCTTCGTCCTGACGGGCTTCGCGATCGTGCTGATCGCGGGTCGGGCGGGGCGCGCCCAGGCGACGGCCGCGAACCAGCAACCGGCGCAGGACGAGACCGAATCGGCCGACGAGACGGTGGCCGCCGGACGCGAGGCGTCGCGCACGCCCGCGGACGAGCTGTCACAGGAGAGGTGACCCATGCAGAGGCTGCTGATGATCGGGGTGGGTCTGACCGGACGCCCCTACGTCGCCGCGGCACGACGGCTCGGCGTGCGGGTGCACGCGGTGGAGACGGCCGAACGCGCGGCGACGCTCGCCGGCGAGGTCGACGACGTCACCGTGTGCCGGGGCGGCTCGGACGAACTGTGGTACGAGGCCGCGAGCGAAGCCGTACGCGCCGCCCGCCCCGACGGGGTCGTGGCGTTCAGCGAACCGCACGTGCTCGCCGCCGCACTCGTCCAGGACGAGCTCGGACTGCCAGGACCCTCGCTGCGCGCCGCCGCGCTCTCGCGGAACAAGGCGCTCCAGCGCGGCCGTTTCGCCGCGGCGGGCATCGGCCAGCCCGACCACCTGGTGACCGACGCCCTCGCCGACGCCCGCGCCTGGGCGTCCGCGCACCTGCCCGTGGTGGTCAAGCCGCTCTCCTCGGCCGGCAGCGCGGGCGTCGAACTCGTCGCGGACCACGCGGCGTACGACGAGGTCGTCGCCCGCCGGGGAACGGAGGGCCGGCTGCTCGTCGAACGGGCGGTCAGCGGGCCGGAGTTCAGCTGGGAGGCGCTGGTCCGGGGCGGGAAGGTGTGGTTCGCCAACCTGACGCGGAAGGAGACCACCGGACCGCCCTACTTCGTCGAGACGGCCCACCGCACAGCCGCCGAGGTGGACGGCCCCACGCGCGACATCGTCGACGCCCTCGGCCGCTCCGTCCTCGACGCCATGGGCATGGACACCGGCATCGTCCACCTGGAGTTCCGGCTCACCCCCGACGGGCCCGCGGTCATGGAGGTCGCCGTCCGCACCCCCGGCGACCGCCTCATGGACCTGCTCGGTCTGGCGTACGGGACGGACTGGTACGAGATGGTCGTCCGCATGGCGCTCGGCCGTGAACTCCCGCCGCCGCCCCAGGGACCGCTGCGCCACACGGCGAGCTATCTGCCCACCGCGCACCCGGGGACGGTGACCGCCGTCCACGGCCTCGCCGAGGTCCTCGCCCATCCCCGCGTGGTCGAGGCGGAGGTGGAGGTCGCGGAGGGCGCGACCATCGCCCCCGTACGTTCGTCGGCCGGGCGGGTCGGGCATGTCGTCCTCGCCGCGCCGCGCCGGGACGAGCTGGAGGCCGCGCTCGCCGAGGTCCGGGGCCTGCTGCGGGTGGAGACCCGCCGGCCCGACGGGGACACCGGATGAGCGCGCGGATCCGACCCGAGGGAAGGCACCGGCCATGACGCACGCCCCCGGCGCACGCGTCCGCGCGGCCCTGGACCTCGATGTCGCGCGGGCGCGCGAGTACGTCGGGCTGCACACGTACGACGGGCGCGTCCAGGACCTGTCGCCGAGCGGGGTGACGGCCGCGCTGGCGGCCCTGGGGACCGGACCGCTGCCCCGGGACCCGTTCGACGCGGCCGTCACGGAGATCCATGAGGACGGGCTGCGCGCCCGCTTCGCCGAGGCCGAGGTGCACCGCCGCGATCCGCTGCTGCACGTCGGCGCCATGGACCTGGCCTGCTACGACCGGGAGTACGCCCCGGCCGAGGAGCGTCGCCGCGCCCGCGAACGGCACCTGGCGGCCTGGCCGGCGGCGGTGGACCACGCCGTCGAGGCCCTCGACCGGGTGCCGGCCCCCGTCGCCGCCGCGTCGCTGCCCGCCGTGCGCGGCCTCGCGGAGGGCGTGGACGACCCGAAGGCCCTCGCCGCCGTGCGCCGCTTCGTCGCCCATGTGGAGGCGGCCGAACGCGACGGCGAGCCTTCGGCGGCGCTGGGCGCCGACACGTTCCTGCGGCTGCTCGGCGCCGGTGAGGGGATCGCCTACGAGCTCGCCGGGCTGACGGAGACCGCCGAACGCGAGACGGCCCGCCTACGGGCGATCCTGGACGAGGCCGTCGATCGGTACGCCCCCGGCGAGAAGGCCGCCGAGGTCGTTCCGGCCCTGATGAGGGATCACCCGGTGACCGTGGACGGCGTCTTCGCCGAGGCCTCCGCCCTGATCGGCGAGGTCAGCGACTTCGCGCGCGAACGGAACCTGATCGGCGAGCCCGGCGGCCTGTGCCGCGTCGGACCCGCCCCCGCCTCACGGGCCTTCGCCCAGGCCATGATGTCGTGGTCGGCGCCCTACGAGGCGGACGCCCCGAGCTGGTACTACGTCGTGCCGCCGGACCCCGCCTGGCCGGCCGAGGAACGGGCGGAGTGGCTCGCGGTCTTCAGCCGTACGTCGCTGCCCGCCATCACCGTGCACGAGGTCACCCCCGGCCACTACGCCCACGGCCGCGCCCTGCGGGCCCTGACCAGCGACGTACGCCGGTCGCTCGAATCGCCCGCGTTCGTCGAGGGCTGGGCGCACTACGTGGAGGAGCTGTACGCCGAGGAGGGGTTCCGCGGCGGTGACCCGCGGTACGCGATCGGCATGGCCGTCGAGGCCCTGCTGCGGGTCACCCGGCTGACGTGCTCCGTCGGCATCCACACGGGAGCCATGACGGTCGAGGAGGCCGCGGCGCGCTTCGAGTCCGACGCGTTCCTGCGCGGCCGGGCCGCGCGTGGGGAAGCCCTCAGGGGCGCCGTGGAGTCCACGTACGGCCGCTATGTGCTGGGCAAGCTGGAGATCGCGCGGGTTCGGAGCCTGGCGCGGAGCGGCTGGGGAGCGGGCTACACGCACCGGCGGTTCCACGACGCGCTGCTTGCGCTCGGCATGCCGCCGATCGGCCTGCTCGCCCGGGCCGTTGTCGGCGACCTCGCCGCCTGACCGGCACCCACACACGATCAACCCCCGCCGGGGCGGCGGGGGTTGATCGTGTGCGTGCGTGCCGTGGCTACCGGTCGAGGCTGTCCAGCAGCTCCAGTCGGAGGCCGGGCGTCCGGCGGGCCGACCTGCCCGTGCGGTACACCCGGCCGCCGGGCACGAAGGGATCGGGCACGAACCTTTCGGCGGTGAGCTCCGGCAGGTTGAGGTAGCCGCGGGCCAGACCCTCGCCGCCGACGAGCAGTTCGCCCGCGACCCCGGCCGGCAGCAGGTCGCCGTGCACGTCCACCACGTAGTGGCGCCGACCGGGTTCGGGCCGGCCGACCGGCGGTGGCGTCTGCCACTTGACGTGGGCGCAGAGGTGTCGGGTGGAGGCGACGCCCGTTTCGGCAGTTCCGTAGAGGTTCACGAACTTACGGCCCGGGATGTTCCACTTGTTGACCAGCTCCGCCGGGATCACCTCGCCGTCGCCCGTGAGGTGGCGCAGGTGCGGGTACGGACCGCTGTCGAGCTGGTCCAGCCGGGGCACCGACAGGCCCGCGTACGTGACCCGCTGCTCGCGCATCAGAGCGGCGAGCGCCGGGGCGGAGGAGGCGTCCTCGGGGGAGACCAGGACCAGGGTCGCGCCGGTCACCAGTGCCGCGTAGACCTCGCCCTGGGCGAGGCCGGTCGACAGCGCGGCCTCCCCGGACCCGGTCGGTCCAGGAACCGGACCTGCTCCACCCCGCGCCGGGTGTTCGCCGTGTTCACGGTCACGCGTCTCTCCCTGTCACGTCGGCTCGTCGGCGCAGAACACGCTGACACAACCCGCCCACCGCGCGGCGGACGCAGCCGATCAAGATGCTGCACGGCAGGTTGATGCCTGGAACGCGAACGGGGGATATCCGTCGAATCGGACCGACTCGGCTCGATTCGACTCGCCATGAGGGAGGCGGGCCCGCCTAGGCCGCCCAGCCATGGGGTAAAGCTGGACCTCGGCATTCGACACGTACGAAGGGGAGGGGAGAGGCCGTGCGGCATGCACTGAACCTCTGGCGTCACCAGCTCGGAGAGGTGCCGGAGGAGGTCTGGCACCAGACCGAGCTCCGCGTGCTCATCCTCGCGGACAACGGACTGACGTCCCTCCCCCCGGACATCGGGCGGCTGTGCCGCCTCACCACCCTCGACCTGGGCCACAACGCGCTGACGTCGGTGCCGGAGGAACTCGGCGGGCTGACCGGGCTCAGCGGCTTCCTCTACCTGCACGACAACCAGCTGTCACGGCTCCCCGACGCTCTCGGAGAGCTGACCCGGCTGCGCTATCTCAACGTCGGTGAGAACCCGCTCGCCACCCTCCCGGAGACCATCGGCGCGATGACCGGCCTCGTCGAGCTCAGGGCGCAGCACACCCGGCTCACCACCCTGCCCGACAGCATCGGGCACCTCCGTGACCTGCGTGAGCTGTGGCTCCGGGGCAACGCGATCGAGGAGCTGCCGTCGTCGGCGGCCGGACTGCTGGAATTGCGCCACCTCGACCTCCGCGAGAACTCGCTGACCGAGTTGCCGGGTTCACTGGCCGGCCTTCCGCGCCTGCGTCAGATCGACGTGCGCTCCAACCGCCTCCGCCGGCTGCCGGACTGGCTCGCCCGGATGCCCTCGCTGGAGAAGCTGGATCTGCGCTGGAACGACGTCGATCCCTCCCAGCCGCTCGTCGGGGAGCTGGAGCGGCGGGGGTGCGTCGTCCTGGCGTGAGGGAGCCGCCCGGGGCGCGCTTCAGCCTTCGGGGTGCCCGGATCCCGGGACGCGGCCGGCGCCCTGGTAGATGTCGGGGATGCCGTCCGCGTCCGCGTCGATTTCCTCTTCCTCGTACAGGCGCTTGTAGACGCGGTTGCGGCGGCGCAGCAGTACGGCGGCGAGGGCCGCCGCGGCGAGGGAGCCGAGGAGGACGGCGGCCTTGACGTGCTCGGCCTGGGTGGCGTCCGGGAAGGATAGTTCGCCCAGGAGCAGCGCGACCGTGAAGCCGATGCCCGCGAGGACCGAGAGTCCCAGGACATCCGCCCAGGCGAGGTCCGGGTTGAGCCTGGCGCGGGTGAAGCGGGCCGCCAGATAGGTGCCGAGGAAGACTCCGAGGATCTTGCCCGCCACCAGGCCGATGAAGACCGCGAGCGGCTCCGGGTCCGTGAAGACCCTGGCCAGGGCGTCCCCCGACACGCTCACGCCCGCTGCGAAGAGCGCGAAGACGGGGACGGCGATGCCCGCCGAGAAGGGGTGCACGAGGTGGGAGACCCGGGCGGCCGGGGACTTCTCCTCGCCCTTGTCACGGGTCGTACGCAGAATCAGGCCCATGGCGACGCCCGCGACGGTCGCGTGCACCCCGGAGTTGTACATCAGCGCCCAGATCACGATGCCCAGCGGCGCGTACCACCACCAGCCGCGCACCCGGAGGCGCTGGAGGCCGTAGAAGACGACGAGTCCCGCGAACGCGCCGCCCAGCGCCCAGAAGTTGAGGTCGCTCGTGAAGAAGATCGCGATGATGAGGATGGCACCGAGGTCGTCGACGACCGCGAGCGTGAGCAGGAACGCCCGGAGGGCGGCCGGAAGATGGGTGCTGATGACCGCAAGGACCGCGAGGGCGAACGCGATGTCGGTGGCCATCGGGACGGCCCAGCCGTCGAGGCTTCCGCCGCCCGCCGCGGCGGTGAAGGTGTAGAGGGCGGCGGGGACCGCCATGCCGGCGAAGGCGGCGATCACCGGCAGCGCCGCGTTGGCGGGGGTGCGCAGTTCACCCACGACGAGCTCGCGCTTGAGCTCGATGCCGGCGACGAGGAAGAAGACGGCGAGCAGACCGTCGGCCGTCCAGTGCCCGACGGACAGGTCGAGCCCGAGGGCCGGTATGCCGAAGTGGGCGTTGCGAACGGACTCGTACGCCGCGCTCCACGGGCTGTTCGCCCAGACGAGGGCGATGACGGCCGCGGCGAGCAGGACCAGGCCGCCGACCGTCTCGGTGCGCAGGGCTTCGGCGACCGCCTGGCGCTCGGGCCAGGGCAGCAGACCGAGGACGGTCCTGCGTGGCGGGCGTGCCTGGGCCATGGGAAGGAAACCTCCGGGGCGAGTCGACAGATGGGCGCACAGCCCCTCGGACGCCGACCAGACTTCCCGGCACACCAGCGTCGTATTGACGCGTTCTTCACACCCTATCGGGTGGCGGGCGTGCCGGTACAGGACGGGTGAGAGGGCCTGTCCCCACCAAGGCGCGAGGTGAGGACGGGCCCTCTCGGGAGCCGTACCGCAGGGGGGGTCAGACGGTGGTCTTCACCGGCTCCTGGTCGGTGTCCCCGTCCGTGGCCTCGTCCGTGTCGAGACCCGCGTCGCGCTTCTTGACGAAGGCGAGGAAGGAGTTCAACTCGCGCTTGACGACGGGGGCGAGGAGGTAGAGGCCGATGATGTTGATGACGGCGAGCATGAAGAGCACCGCGTCGGCCATGTCGATCAGGGTCTGGAGCGTGAGCAGCGAGCCCGCGACGGCGACGACGGTGTAGACGACCTTGTACGTGATCTCGCTGGCCTTGCTACGGCCGAAGAGGTACGTCCACGCCTTGAGACCGTAGTAACCCCAGGTGAGCACGGTGGAGATCGCGAACAGCATCACCGCGATGGTGAGGATGTACGGGAACCAGGGCAGGACCGTGCCGAAGGCGTCCGAGGTGATCGTGACGCCGCCGATGGACTCGCCCGCGCGGGCCTCGGCCCAGCTGGCCGGGTTGGCGATGACGATGGTCAGGGCGGTCATGGTGCAGATGACGACCGTGTCGATGAACGGCTCCAGCAGGGCGACCAGGCCCTCACTCGCGGGGTGCTTGGTCTTGACCGCGGAGTGCGCGATCGGGGCGGAGCCCAGACCGGCCTCGTTGGAGAACGCGGCCCGCTTGAAACCGACGATCAGCGCGCCGAGGACACCACCGGCGACACCCTCGGGGTTGAACGCGCCCTCGATGATCGAGGAGACGGCGGTCGGGACGGCGCTGACGTTGACCAGGATGACGACCAGGCAGGCAGCGATGTAGATGCCGGCCATGGCGGGCACGAGCTTGCTGGTCACCGAGGCGATGGAGCGGATGCCGCCGAGGAGCACGATGCCGACGAGGGCGGCGATGAGGATGCCGAAGAAGAGTGCGCCGGCGGAGGAGCCCACCATGCCGTCCTCGCCGCCGGTGACGGAGACGAGCTGGGCGTAGGACTGGTTGACCTGGAAGAGGTTGCCGCCGAACAGGCCGAAGAACAGCACGAAGAACGAGGCGAGCACGGCCAGGACCTTGCCGAGCGTCTTGCCGTTCTTGCCGAAGCGCTCGGCCAGGCCCTTGGGCAGGTAGTGCATCGGGCCGCCGGAGACGGTGCCGTCGGCGTGCACCTCGCGGTACTTCACACCGAGCGTGACCTCGACGAACTTCGTCGCCATGCCCAGCAGACCGCACAGGATCATCCAGAACGTGGCGCCGGGGCCACCGATGGAGACCGCGACGGCCACACCGGCGATGTTGCCGAGGCCGACCGTGCCGGAGACGGCGGCGGTCAGCGCCTGGAAGTGGTTGACCTCACCGGCCGACCCCTTCTCGTCGTACTTGCCCCGCACCACGTTCACGGCGAGCTTGAACTTGCGCACCTGCACGAGGCCGAACCAGCCGGTGAAGACCAGACCGGCGACGACGAGCCAGGCCACGATGAGCGGAACCTCGGTCCCGCCGACCGGTACGGAGTAGAAGACGACGTCGACGAGCCAGGTGGCGATGGGCTCGAAGAACCCGCTCACCGCCTTGTCGACGGACTGGGTGAAGGAATCGAGTGACACGGTGGGTTACCTCAGTGGCGCTGGACCGGCGCGCTGAATGCCGCACTGGTGGGGAGAGCGATCTGGGAGAGCGGTCTGGGAGAGCGAACGCCGTCGTCCGATCTGCGACCGGCGTCGACGGTCCGCGTTCTCGGACCGTGATCACGTGCGTCGTGCTGCCGGGGATGGTGCCGGCCTTGCGCGAGGTGGCTGGGGGTGGTGCCACCTGCGAAGTTGCGCATTCCTACCACGACACCCCGCGCATCCTGTGTGACGCATCCCACACCACGGAGTGTGATCAAGGGAAAGCCCAGCACTCGTGATGTGACCGTTATCCGAACACCCGTATCCGTTCACGGTGCATTTATTTTCGCAGGTCAGGGGCTTGTGCTATCGACGCACCTGTCAGGGGCGGAATCTTGCCGGACTCCCGCAGTGCACCGGGAGTCGACTCGATGGAACGATTCCTCCAGGGGCGGGTGTCATGACGTCACAGGGGGAGACAGACATGGCGGGACACGCCGGTGGGCACATGGTGGTGTGCGGCGACGACGGGCTCGCGTACCGGCTGGCCGACGAACTACGGGAGGTCTACCGGCAGCGCGTCGTCCTGGTCGTCAGCGGCGATCCGGCCGAGGAGCGGACCACCGCACGGAGCGAGGCGACCGCGAGCACCACGAGCGACGGCACCTCGAACACCACGAGCGGCGGCGCGATCACGCCGGTCCGCGTGATGACGGCACAGGCCCCCACGGAGGACGCGCTGCTCGCGGCCGGGGTCGCCCGGGCGAGCGCGCTGGCGCTGCTCTACGAGGACGACGAGACCAACCTGCGGGCCGCGCTCGCCGCCCGCCGCCTCAGCCCGGGCATCCGGCTCGTCGTCCGTATGTACAACCGCAGGCTCGGCCAGCACCTGGAGGAGCTGCTCGACCAGGCCGCGCTGGTGCACGCCCCCGGCATGGACCGGGCCGTCCTCGACGCCTCCACCACCGTCCTGTCCGACGCGGACACCGCCGCCCCCGCCCTCGCCGCCACCGCCGTCGCCGGCACGAGCAAGGTGGTCCAGGCCGACGGCCTCCTCCTGCGCGCGGCCGAACGCACCCCGCCCGGGCGCGGCGAGGTGCCCGACCCCGGCCTGTGCACCCTCGCGCTGCTGTCGTCCACGACCGCCGACCCGGCGGGCGCCGAGGGCTCGGAGGCCAGCGGCCTGCAAGGCCCCCTGCTGCTGCCCGACGACCGGACCGTGGCGGGCAGCACCGGGCGCGGCAGCATCGTCCTGGAGACCGTGCGGTACGCCGGACCGACCCTGCCCGTCCGGCGCTTCGCCCGCGGCGGGGCTCCTCTGCGCGAGCTGTTCTCCAGCCGACTGCGCTGGGCGCTGGCCGGCATCGTCGCCTCGGTGGTGGCCCTGACCCTCACCACGACCCTGCTCACCGACGCCGACCCGGTCCACGCCGCGTACATCACGCTGCTCGACCTGTTCTCCATCAACGACCCCGCGCTCGGCGCCGGGACCACCCACCAGATCCTCCAGCTCCTGTCCGGTCTCGTCGGCCTCGCGCTGCTGCCCCTGCTCGTCGCCGCCGCGCTGGAGGCCCTGGGCACCTTCCGGGGCGCCGGCGCCCTGCGGCGCCCGCCCCGGGGCCTCGCCGGGCACGTCGTCCTGCTCGGGCTCGGCAGAATCGGCACCCGGGTCCTCGCCCGGCTCCGCGAACTCGACATCCCCGTGGTCTGCGTCGAGGAGGACCCGGACGCCCGCGGCATCCCCGTCGCCCGCGGCCTCGGTGTCCCCGTCGTCCTCGGCGACGTCACCGAGGAGGGCGTCCTGGAGTCCGCGAAGATCCACCGCGCGCACGCGCTGCTCGCCCTCACCAGCTCCGACACCACCAACCTGGAGGCCGTCCTCTACGCCCGTACCGTCAAGGCCGACCTGCGCGTCGCCCTACGGCTGTACGACGACGACTTCGCCACCGCCGTCTACCGCACCCTGCGCACCACGCACCCCGGCGCCCTCACCCGCAGCCGCAGTGTCACCCACCTCGCCGCGCCCGCGTTCGCCGGCGCCATGATGGGCCGCCAGATCCTCGGCGCGATACCGGTCGAACGCAAGGTCCTGCTCTTCGCCGCCCTCCTGGTCGCCGCGCACCCCCAGTTCGAGGGCCGCACCGTCGCCGAGGCCTCCCGCCCCGGAGCCTGGCGGCTCCTCGCCCTCGACACGGCCTCCCCCCGAGCCCGCCGCCCCGACCTCGCCTCCACCCACCACGACGGCGAACAGCACCAGCTGCTCTGGGACCTCCACCCCGGCTACGTACTCCACCCCGAGGACCGCGTCGTCATAGCCGCCACCCGCCGAGGCCTCGCGGAACTCCTGGACTGACGGAGATGTGTGGCCCCATGGGCCCGTGCGCGCCAACGTAATATCGGAACGCGTTTCAAAACTCAGGGGAGTCCGATGAATGCGATCGACTTGGCTGAGGTGAAGGAGCGGTCCATGCCGTTACCCGAAGCCGAATCCGCGGAGAAACCGAGCATGGGGCGGCTCCTCCGTCCCCACCTCGGGAGTTTCGCGGCCGTGGTGATCCTTCAGGTCGTCGGCGCTCTCGCGGGCCTCGCACCCCTGCTCGCCGTCGTCGAACTCGGTCGCACCCTCCTCGCGCCCGGCACGGTCGACCGCGATCACGTCTGGACGGTCGTGATCCTGGGCGGTCGGCCTGTTCGTCCGGCTGGTCTGCACCGCCGCGTCGTCCGGCATCGGCCATCTCCTCGACAGCAAGGTGCAGTTGACGTTCCGTCGGCAACTGGCCGCGCAGTTGGGACGCGTACCCGTCGGATGGTTCTCCAGGCGCAGGACCGGCGAGCTGGCGAAGGTGGTGGGGGAGGACGTCAGCGCCGTGCACCCGTTCATCGCCCACACCCCCGGCGAGCTCGTCTCCGCGTTCGTGGTGCCCCTGGCGTCCCTGATCTACCTGTTCACCGTCGACTGGCGGCTCACCCTGATCACGCTGATCCCGGTGGTCCTCGCCATGGCACTCGTTCCCCTGATGATGACCCCGACGCGGCAGCGCGAGCAGGAGGAGTTCGACACGGCCATGGGCCGGATCTCCACCTCCGTCGTCGAGTTCGTGCAGGGCATCGCGGTCGTCAAGGCGTTCGGCGGATCCACCCGCGCCCACCGGATGTTCATCACCGCCGCGGACGACTTCGTCGGCACCTTCAACCGCTGGGTGCACGGCATCTCCAGGATCGCCGCGGGCATGCAGTTCGTCCTGTCCCCGCCGTTCGTGCTCCTGGTCGTGCTGATCGGCGGCGCGGCCCTGATCACCGACGGCTCCCTGGCCCCGGCCGACCTGCTGCCCTTGCTGCTGCTCGGCCTCGGCCTGACCGCCCCGGTGGCGGCCCTCGGCCACGGCTTCGACGAGATGCAGGGCGCGCAGCGCTGTTGCCGAGGTTCTTCGACCCGACCCACGGTTCGGTCGTGCTGGGCGGCGTCGACCTGCGCGAGCTCGGCAGCCAGGAGCTCTACCGGACGGTCTCCTTCGTCTTCCAGGACGTCCGGCTGCTGCGTGCCTCGGTCGCGGACAACATCGCGCTGGCCGTACCGCACGCCGACCACGCCGACGTGGTGCGGGCCGCCCGGCTCGCGAACATCCATGACCGCGTCCTGGAACTGCCCCGCGGCTACGACTCGGTGATCGGCGAGGACGCCGGCCTGTCCGGTGGCGCGGCGCAGCGGATCGCGCTGGCGCGCGCACTGCTCGCCGACGCGCCCGTCCTGGTGCTCGACGAGGCCACCGCCTTCGCGGACCCCCAGACCGAGCAGGCGGTGCGCCAGGCACTGGCGACGCTGGAGGGCGACCGGACCATCCTGGTCATCGCCCACCGCCTGGAGACGATCGCCGACGCCGACACCGTCGTGATGCTGGACGACGGGGAGATCGTCGAACGCGGCAGGCCCTCCGAACTGCTCGCACGGAACGGCAGGTTCGCGTCGTTCTGGCAATCCCACCGGTCGGCCGTCGCGGAGGAGACCGACCCGCGCGGTGGCGTACTGCAAGGAGACGAGTCCCGATGATCCGCATGCTGCTCCGCGTGCTGGGGCGCGAGTTCGCCCAGCCGCTGCGTCGCGCCCTGACCCTGATGACGGTGACCTCGATCGTCGAGGGGCTGTCCTACGCACTGCTGGTTCCAGTGCTACGGGAACTGTTCGGGAGCACCCCCGAGGACGTCTGGCCCTGGCTGATCGCCTTCGGCGTCGCCATCGCCCTCTACGCCGTGCTGCGCTACGTCAGCGATCTGTCGGGCTTCCATGTCGGCGCCGCGCTGCTGCGCGGCATGTACCACCGGCTCGGCGACCATCTGGCCCGGCTGCCCATCGGCTGGTACAGCGCCGGCCGGCTCGGCGAAGTGTCCGTACTCGCCGGCCGCGGCGTCCTGGACGCCATGAGCGTGATCGCGCACCTGCTGGCCCCGTTCATCTCGGCCTCCGTCACTCCCCTGACGATCGTCGTCGTGATGCTCGCCTTCAACTGGCAGATGGGTCTCGCCGCGCTGGTCGCCGTACCGATCGTGGCGGCGATCCAGGTCTGGACGGGGCGTACGACCGCCGCCGAGGACGCGGAGCGCGACGAACGCGACCACGAGGCCACCGGCCGCGTCATCGAGTTCCTCCAGGCCCAGCCGGTGCTGCGGGCCGGCGGCCGGACCTCCGAGCGCCTCCGGCTGCTCGACGACTCGCTGCGGGAGGTCCAGCGCGCCTCCCGCCGCTCCACCCTGTCGGCGCTGCCCGGCGCGGTGGGTCTGACGCTCACGGTGCAGGCGATGTTCACCGCGCTGCTCGTCCTGGGCGCCTACCTCGCCCTCGACGGGAACATCGGCGTGCCCGAGATCCTGACGATCCTGGTGCTGGCCGCCCGCTGTGCCGATCCGCTGCTGTCGCTGACGGACATCGGCGGCAAGCTCCGCGGCGCCCGTTCCGTACTGGCACGGCTGGACACGGTCCTCAGCACCGAACCGCTTCCGGAGGCCGCCGAACCGGTCCGGCCGGTACGCCACGACGCGACGTTCGACTCCGTGCTCTTCCAGCACGGCGACCGTACGGTGATCGACAACGCCTCGCTCTCCGTACCGCGGGGACAGCGGCTCGCCGTCGTCGGCCCGTCCGGCGCGGGCAAGAGCACCCTGCTGCAGCTGCTCGCGCGGTTCTACGACGTGGACGCCGGCGCGGTGCGCGTGGGCGACGTGGACGTACGCCGGATCGACCCCGAGGTCCTGATGGGGAAGATCGCCATCGTCTTCCAGAACGTGTATCTCTTCGACGGCACCATCGAGGAGAACGTGCGCTTGGGCCGGCCCGACGCCTCCGACGCCGAGGTACGGGCGGCGGCGACCGCGGCCAACCTCGACGAGGTGGTCGAGCGGCTGCCCGACGGATGGGGCGCGAACGTCGGCGAGGGCGGCGCGCTGCTGTCCGGCGGTGAGCGCCAACGCGTCTCCATCGCGCGCCCTGCTGAAGGACGCGCCGGTCGTGCTCCTCGACGAGGTGACCTCGGCACTGGACCCGGTGAACGAGGCGGCCGTCCACGAGGGCATCGAACGCCTCATGGCGGGCCGGACCGTGATGATGGTCGCGCACCGGATGCGGACCGTCCAGCGCGCCGACCGCGTCGTCTTCCTGGACGGCGGCCGGGTGGTCGAGGACGGCAGCCACGACGAACAGCTGCGCCGCGGCGGCCGGTACGCGGACTTCTGGAACATCTCCATGGCACCGGTAGCGGGGGACTAGGTCACGCCGATCCGCCTCGCGCCGCCACCGTAAACCCCGGCCCGGGTGCTGTTGTTCCCGCACGGCGGCGGCGCGAGCCACTACCGTCTGGGCGAGACCTACCGGCCGGCCCCCGGCGCACGGCTGACGACTCCGGTCGCGCTCCTCAGGCCTTGTCGCGCGGGGGCGTGGCCGCCGTTGCCTGGGCGAGCAGGCCGTCGACGAAGGCCTGCAGCCCCCGGTGGTAGTCGTCCCGCGAGGCCAGCGCGGACCACTGGTCGCTGAGGGAGGCGAGCCTCGGCACCTGGGACGCGTCGAGGATGCCGGACAGGGCGTCGCGGTCGGCGGGTTGTTCGTCGTCGGCCCGCCGGCGGGCGGAGTGCGCGCGGGCGAGGATCTCGCCGACCGTGTAGTACCAGAGGTTGCGGACGACGTAGACGGCCTGTTCGGGTGTGCAGCCGTAGTCGATCGCGCCGGCCACGATCGTCTCGACCAGCCACAGGGCCGAGTCGCCGAGCCGGACGAGGAACCCGTGGGCCGTGAGGACGTCCGCCGCCCACGGCCAGTCCGCGAGGGCGTCGTGGATCGCGGTGATGGCCGTGATGATCCGGTCCCGCGGCTCACTGGGCAGCCCGGGGTGCGGGATCTGTTCGGCGTACTCCTGGATCAGGAGGAACAGCAGGTCCTCCTTGTTCTGCACGTGGTGGTACAGGGTGGTCGCCCCGATGCCGATCTCGGCGGCCAGCCGACGGATCGTCAGCTTCTCCCAGCCGTCCCGATCGATGAGCCGACGGGCGGCGGCCAGGATCTGCGTACGGGAGGTCACGGGCGGTCGGCCGACACGGCCGTGCGGTGCGTTGGTTCGGGACACCGTCCCATCATGCCCTTCTGTTCAGGCCCTGCCGAAGACGAGGGTCATGCGCGCTCGGCAGGCCGCCCTGGCAGCGGTCGAAGACGGTGGCGATCTCCGCGCCGCCGGTCAGCAGCAACCGGTGGAGCCGCCGCTGGGCCGTAGCGGCGGAGGTGTGCGTGGCCGCGCCGAGCCGGGCGCCGGGTTCGAGGCTCGGATCGCCGTAGGGGTGACGGATCGCGCGGGTCTGTGCGCCGGTGAGCAGCGGCGGCTGCGGCGGCCCCGCGAGGGTGTGGGCGCGCAGGACCGGCAGGGTCCGCGGGTCGAGGAGATCGGCGGCGATCGGAAGATGACGTGGCGTCAGTTCGGTGCGCTCGTCCCGGTCGCGGGGGTGCACGAGCGCGAAAGTCTCGTTGTTGTCCAGCACCCAGACGGTCTTCACCGGGTACATCTGGGCGAGATGGCGGGCAAGCCGCAGGGTCCGGTCGGGCCGGGTGCGCAGGACGAGGATCAGTGGCCAGCCACCCCGGGCGCGGTAGGGGTTCTCCAGCGCTGTGACCGCGAGCAGCCCGGACTCGAGGACCGTCGAGGTGGCCCGCAGCCCGCCGCCGTCGCCGCCCTGACCAGCCAGGCGGTCCGCGGCTGAACACACCGGCAGGCGCCGACACCTGACGAGCACTCGGCCCTGGCGCCGAGTCGTCTCGTCAGGTCGATCACCGTGACGGCTGCGCCTACTTCGGCAGGGTGAGGATCTCGGCTCCGTCGTCGGTGATGGCGATGGTGTGCTCGCTGTGTGCGGTCCGGCAGCCGGTCGCGCTGCGGAGCGTCCACCCGTCGGCGTCGGTGACGAGTTCGGCGGTGTCCGCCATGACCCACGGCTCCAGGGCGAGGAGCAGCCCGGGGCGCAGCTTGTAGCCACGTCCGGGCCGTCCGGTGTTCGCCACGTGCGGGTCCTGGTGCATCGTCGATCCGATGCCATGGCCTCCGAACTGGGTGTTGATCGGGTACCCCGCCTCGCGAAGGACCGTGCCGATGGCATGGGAGATGTCGCCGATGCGCGCCCCGGGCCGGGCGGCGGCGGTCCCCGCGGCCAGCGCGCGTTCGGTCGCGCTGATCATCGCGACGCTCTCCGGGTGCTTCGCGTCGCCCACGACGAAGCTGATGGCGGCGTCCGCGGCGACTCCGCCCTGGGAGACGGCGAGGTCGAGGGTCAGCAGATCGCCGTCGGCGAGCGTGTAGTCGTACGGCCGGCCATGGAGCACGGCGTCGTTGACGGCGGTGCAGATGTAGTGGCCGAACGGGCCACGCCCGAAGGAGGGCGCGTAGTCGACGTAGCAGGACTGCGCCCCCGCCTCGACGATCAAGGCCTTGGCCCACCGGTCGATGTCCAGAAGGTTCGTGCCGGTCGTGCTTCGGCTCTTCAGCGTCTGCAGGATGTGAGCGACCAGGGCGCCGGTGTCCTTCGCTCGGGCCAGCAGGGTGGGGTTCAGAATCTCGATCACGCGGCGCCCTTCTCATGCAACCAATAATTATACCGGCAATACTATACCGGTACGAGAATGGGTGCCACCGGTGATCCGTGACTCGGCGCTGACCCCGTGACCTGCGTCATCGCTGTGCCTCCGCTGCGGGTGGTCGACGAGCTCGACCGGGTAGTCCTCGCCGAAGTCGGCCGATCGGCTCACCGGCCCCATGTGGCCGCCTCCTGGAGCCGGCCTCACGAGCTCACCTGCGGGAGCCCGGTGCCAGTCTTCTGGACCACGGAACCCGACGGCAGTCCGTACTCGACGGCCCGCGCGTCGGTTCCGGTTCATCCTGTCGTCGGCGAACTCACCCTGGATGTTCAGCGGTTCACCGTCGCGACCTACCCGGAGCTCCGCCTCGCCGCCTGCGCCGCACCGCCGCCATCAAGATCACCGTTTCCTTCGGTCGGAGCGTTCGTTGCACTCAAAGATCCATTGGGGTGACTAAGTGTCACCAGTAAATCGAAAGTGCGTGCCATCCGTGAGTGTCATCTCCCAGAACCTCTGGTTCCCACCCGAACGTTCCGTGACGTCCCCGCTCGATGCCCGGCTCTTCTGCGTTCCGCACGGTGGAGCGGACGGGTCGGTGTTCCAGCCGTGGCACAGCCTGGTGGGTCCCGGGATCGAGGTCGTTCCCGTTCAGTTGCCGGGGCGCGGGATCCGGCTGGCGGAGCCCGCCGACCATTCGATCGTCCGGCTCCGCGAGCGGCTCGCCGAGCCGATCGCCCAACGGGCCGGTGACCTTCCCTACGTCCTGTTCGGCCACAGCATGGGCGCCCTGCTCGCCTACGAACTCGGCCTCGCCCTCCAGGACGGTCCCCGCCCACCGGCGGCGGTGGTCGTTTCCGGCACCGTTCCGCCGCACGTACCCCGCAGCACCCCCGCGATGCATCTGCTCCCGGACGAGGAGTTCCGCGACCGTCTCGGCGCGCTGGGCGGCATTCCGCCGGAGCTGCTCGCCGAGAAGGAGTGGCTCGATCTCTTCCTCCCGGTGCTGCGCGCCGACTTCGAGGCGGCCGAGACCTATCGGACCCCGAGCGCGCTGTCGGCCGGTGTGCGGCTGATCGCCCTCGGCGGCGCCGACGACCCGGCGGCCTCGCCCGCCGAGGTCGAACGCTGGCGGGAGCTGGGCACCGATGTGACGGTCCGGACCTTCCCCGGTGGCCATTTCTTCCCCTTCGAGCAGGCCGACCAGGTCCTCGCTCTCGTTTCGGCCGCCTGCCGGACCCGCTGATCCGCACTCCGATCCGCACTCCGACCTTATGAAATTCGGGAATCAAGGAATGTCTTTCATGAGCAACACATCTTTGCGACGAGGGCGCTACGGCGTCGACGGGCCGGGCTGGCTGCTGGCCCTTGGCGGCGGGGTCGTGGCCCCGCTGGCGGCGGTGGCCGCGGGCGGCCCCCGCTGGCTGCTGCGGATCCCGCCGGTCCTGGCCGTCCCGGCAGGGCTGTACCTGCACGCGACCGTGCGTGGCAAGTTCCTCGTCTGGGAAGAGCAGTTGGACGCGCTCGACCTGCGGGGCGACGAACGGATCCTGGACCTGGGCTGCGGGCGCGGAGCGGTGCTGACCGCGGTGGCCCGCCGGGTGCCGAAGGGGCGGGTCACCGGCGTCGACATCTGGCGCACGGTCGACCAGTCCGGCAACAACCAGCAGGCCGCCGCAGGCAACGCCGAGCGCGAACAGGTCGCCGACCAGGTCGATCTGGTCACCGCCGACATGCGGCAACTACCCCTCGGTGACGACCAGTTCGATGTCGTCGTGTCCAGCATGGCGATCCACAACATCACCAGCGCACGTGGACGCGAGGAGGCCGTACGCGAGGCCTACCGGGTCCTCAAGCCGGGCGGCCGGCTGCTCATCGCCGACATCTTCCACGCCCGCCGCTACCTCGACATCCTCCTCGCGGCGGGCGCCGTCAACACCTCCTGCACCGACGCCGGCCCCCGGATGTGGTGGAGCGGCCCCTGGATCCCGACCCTGCTGGTCAGCGCCGAGAAGCCGGCCGCCCACCCCGGTGACGACGACCGAGACGGGACGCAGCAGTCATGAACCTCTCCGTACCCTTCCCGCAGGTGCACGGCCGTCGACCGAGCAGCATCGTCGACCTGCTGCGGTCACGGGCCGCGCAGCAGCCCGACCGCCTCGCGTACGTCTTCCTCGACAGTCACGGCGAGGAGGAGTCCCGCCTCACGTACGGGCAACTCGACCACCGCGCACGGGTGGTGGCGGCGACCCTCCAGGGGGAGAGCAAGACCGGCGACCGGGTGCTGATCCTGCACCCGCCGGGCGCCGACTACCTGAGCGCGTACTTCGGCTGCCTGTACGCGGGGGCCATCGCCGTACCGTGCTACCCGCCGCACTCCCGCAACCTGGCCCGGCTCCGGGCCGTCGCCGCGGACGCGGCACCCACCGCCGCCCTGACCGGTGACCGGATCGCGCCCGGCGTCCGCGGGCAGCTCCTCGACGCGCCCGAGCTGCGGGCCGTCATCTGGCTGCCGACCGGCGCCCTCACCGCCGACGCCGGGCAGTGGACCGATCCGCTCGTCGGCACCGACAGCCTCGCGTTCCTGCAGTACACCTCCGGCAGCACCGCCGCGCCGAAGGGCGTGATGGTCTCGCACGGCAACCTGCTGCACAACTCCGCCCAGATCCAGCGGCGTACGCGGACGTCGGCGGACTCCCTCAATGTGA
The DNA here is from genome assembly GCF_032436795.1 of Streptomyces sp. P9(2023). Taxonomy (NCBI): domain Bacteria; kingdom Bacillati; phylum Actinomycetota; class Actinomycetes; order Kitasatosporales; family Streptomycetaceae; genus Streptomyces; species Streptomyces sp. P9(2023). The sequence continues at coordinate 307,502 of NZ_JAUPWM010000001.1, read as the reverse complement.
GCTGGCTGCCGCCGTACCACGACATGGGACTCATCGGCGGCATTCTGCAACCCCTCGTCGCCGGGTTCCCCGGAGTCCTGATGGCGCCGGGCACCTTCGTCCTCGACCCCGTCCAATGGCTGCGCGCGATCTCCACCTACGGCGCCACGACTTCCCCGACACCCCCCTTCGCCCTGGACCTCTGTGTCGACCGGGTCGATCCCGCCGACCACGAGCCCCTGGACCTGAGCACTCTGGCCACCGTCATCGTCGGCGCGGAGCCCGTACGGGCCGCGACGCTGGACCGTTTCGCCGACCACTTCGCCCGCTGGGGGCTGCGCCGGGAAGTGCTGCGGCCCAGCTTCGGCCTTGCCGAGGGCACCCTGATGGTGTCCTGCGGGGAGCACCTCACCCGCTCGTCCGCCGTCACGCTCGACGCCTCTGCCCTGGAGGCGCACCGCGTCCTGCCCATCGTCCCCGTCGTCCCTGGCGCGCCTGGCGCGGCCGACGCCACGCCCTGCAGCAGCCGGGACATCGTCGGGTGCGGTTCGGCCGTCGACGGGCAGCGGTTACTCGTCGTCGACCCGGCCACCGGGGCCGTCCGTGGCCCCGAGCACGTCGGTGAGGTCTGGGTGAGCGGCCCGAACGTCGCCCACGGTTACTGGGGGCGGCCGGACGAGAGCGCGGCGGTCTTCGAAGCCGAACTGGCCACCGGAGAAGGGCCGTTCCTTCGCACGGGAGACCTGGGGTTCGTGCGCGACGGCGAACTGTTCGTCACCGGCCGCACCAAGGACCTGATCATCATCCGGGGCCGCAACCTCTACCCGCAGGACATCGAACGCTGCGCGGAGCGCGGCCATCCGGCCCTGCAGGCCAACTCATCTGCCGCCGTGGCCGTCGACGACGGCGGGGCGGAACAGCTGGTGCTCATCGCCGAGGTCCGGCGCGGGGCGGAGCTGCCGCCCGCGGCCGAGGTCGCACGGGACCTCGGCCGGGCGATCGCCGCGGAGTTCGACGTCCGCCTCCACCGCCTGGTCCTCGTACGTACCGGCACCATCCCCAAGACGTCCAGCGGCAAGATCCAGCGGCGGGCCACCCGGCAGGCCCTCCTCGACGGCACCCTCACCGTCGTCGGAGAGTGGACCGCCGGTGCGGACACGAGCCCGGCGCAACCCGTCGCAGACGACCGGCACCCCGCCGTCGAGGCCTATCTGAGCGGCCTGGTGGCGACCTTGGTGCCGGCCGGCACGGGCGCGCCCGACCGGGAGCGACCGCTGCTCGACCTGGGTCTGGACTCCCTGGCCACGCTCCGGCTCGTCGGCCGGATCGAGCGCGACCTGGGAGTGGACGTCTCCGACGCCGTGTTCGACGGCGATCCGACGATCACCACGCTCGCCGCCACGATCGTCCAGCGGCGCCCGTCGGGACTCCCGCTCACCCCCGGAACCCCCGGAACCCCCGGAACCTCCGGAGCCACCGGAGCCACCGGGACGAGCGAGGATGCCGAGCCGGCTGAGGCCGCCGAGGCCGCCGACCCCCACACCCCCTTCCCCCAGACCGACACCCAGCAGGCCTACTGCCTCGGACGCACCGGCGCCTTCGAGCTGGGGAACGTCTCCACCCACGTCTATCTGGAGTTCGACGCCCCCGACCTCGACCTGCCCCGCTTCGAGCACGCCTGGCGGCGGGTGATCGACCGGCACGAGATGCTGCGGGCCGTGATGCTGCCCGACGGCAACGAGCAGCGGATCCTCCCCGAGGTGCCCCCGTACGAGATCCAGGTCACCGACCTGCGCGGCCGTGAACGCCACGAGGCCGAGGCGGAGTTGGCGGCAACCCGGGACCGGCTGTCGCACGAGGTACGTCCGGCCGACGAGTGGCCGCTGTTCGAGGTCGCCGCGACCAGGCTGGACGGCGGCCTGCGCATCCACCTCAGCGTGGATTCGCTGATCGCCGACTTCTCCTCCGGGCGGCTGCTCTTCGACGACCTGTCCCGCTTCTACGACCAGCCCGACGCCCGGCCGTCGGCACCGCGGAAGTCCTTCCGCGACCACGTGCGTGCCGAGGCGGAGCGGCGCGAGGGGGCCGCCTACCTGCGCTCGCGCGACTACTGGTGGAGCAGGCTGCCGCAACTGCCCCCGGCACCGCAGCTGCCCGCCGCCGCCCGCGCGGGATCGGTCGACCGGCCGCGGTTCACCCGGCGTGAGACCACACTCTCCGCCGAACTGTGGCAGGGCCTCAAGGAGCGGGCCGGCCGGGCCGGGCTGACACCGACCGGACTGCTGCTCGCCGTCTACGCCGAAACCGTGGCCACCTGGAGCACCGGCCGGCACTTCACGCTCAACGTGCCGCGCCTCACCCGGCCCGTGCACGACCCTGCGTACCACGAGGTGTTCGGCCAGTTCGCGTCCTTCACGCTCCTTGAGGTCGACTTCCGCACCGCCGCCACCTTCGAGGACCGGGCGCGCGGGCTGCAGCGACAGCTCAGGTCCGACCTACGCCACCAGGACGTCAGTGGCGTCGAGGTGCTCCGCGAACTGATGCGGCTCCAGGGCGGATTCGACCAGGCGCTCATGCCGGTGGTCATGACCAGCAACCTCGCCTTCGCCACCGCGGTGAGGACGCCGCTGGAGGAGCTGCTCACCCCGGTCTTCGCCGTCTCGCAGACCCCGCAGGTCTCCCTCGACGAGCAGGTTCACGAAGAGGCGGGCGCGCTGCTCCTGAACTGGGACGCCGTCGACGAGCTCTTCCCCGACGGACTGCTGGACGACATGTTCGCCGCGCACTCGGCCCTCCTCAACCGGCTCGCGACCGACGAGAACACCTGGTCGCGGAAGCTGCCGCTCGCCCTGCCGGCCGCGCAGGCGGAGCGCCGCCACAGGAGCGCCGGCCCGAGCCGCGCCGTCCCGGACCTCCAGGTGCAGGACCTGTTCGCACGGCAGGTGGCCGCCCGTCCCGACGCCCCCGCGGTGATCGCCCCGGACCGGACCCTCTCGTACGCCCAACTCGACACCGCCGCCCGGCAGGTGGCCGACTGGCTGTGCGCGCACGGCGCCCGTCCCGGCCGACTGGTCGCCATCGTCATGGACAAGGGCTGGGAGCAGACCGTCGCCGCCTACGCGGTGCTGTTCTCGGGCGCGGCGTACCTGCCGATCGACCCGGACCTGCCCGGCCCGCGCCTGCGCCGGCTGCTCGCCAAGGGCGAGGTGGAGCTCGTCCTCACCCAGTCACGGCTCGACGACAGCCTGGACTGGCCGACCGGACCGCTGCGGCTCTGCCTGGACCGGCCGCTGCCCGCCACGGGCCCGGACGCCACCGGGACGGCGCTCCCGTCCGGCGGCAGCCCGGCCGACCTCGTGTACACGATGTTCACGTCCGGCTCGACGGGCGAACCCAAGGGTGTGATGGTCAACCACCGGGCGCTCGTCAACTGCCTGGTGGAGACCATCGAGGCGTTCCGGATCGCCGAGGGCGACCGCTGTCTCGCGGTGACCGCGCTCCATCACGACCTGTCCGCCTTCGACGTCTTCGGTGTGCTGGGCGCGGGCGGCACGCTGGTCGTACCGGCCGCCGCCGGCCGCCGCGACCCGGCGCACTGGGCCGAGCTGATCGCCACCCACCGGATCACGGTGTGGAACTCGGTGCCGGCGATGATGGAGATGCTCCTGGAGAGCGCCGGCGAAGGCGACCGGCTCGCCTCGCTCCGGCTGGCCATCCTCGGCGGCGACTGGATCCCGCTGACGGTGCCGGGCCGGCTGGCGCGGTCGGCGCCGGGCGTCGAGGTGGTCTCCATCGGCGGCCCGACCGAGACGACGGTCTGGAGCATCTGGCACCGCGTCACCGAGGTCGATCCGGCCTGGCGGAGCATCCCGTACGGCACCCCCCTCGCCAACGTCCGCTACCGCGTGCTCGACGAGCGGCTGCAGGAGTGCCCGGACTGGGTCACCGGCGAGATGTACGTCTCCGGTGCCTGCCTCGCCGACGGCTACTGGCGCGACCCCGAGCGCACCGACGCGGTGTTCCTCGCCCACCCCGACACCGGGGAGCGGATGTACCGCACGGGCGATCTCGGCAGGTGGCGGCCGGACGGCACCATCGAGTTCATGGGCCGGGCCGACTTCCAGGTCAAGATCCGCGGCCAGCGCATCGAACTCGGCGAGATCGAGGCGGCGCTGCTCGCGCACCCCGCCGTCGCCTCGGCCGTCGTCACGGCCACCGGCCGCCCCGACCGGCCCGGGCACGACGGCCTGGTCGCCTACGTCGTCGCCGAGCCGTCGGCCGGCGGCCCCGGGCCGGGCGTCGCCGTGCTCGATGCCGCCGTGCTCGATGCCGCCGAGCCGGACGCGGCCGAGATCGAGGAGGCCCGCCGTAGCGGCGTCACCCTGCTCGACCCGGTGGACCGCGCCGCGTTCAAGCTCGCCCGGAACGGACTGCGCCGCGAACCCGAACGGCCCCGGGTCGCCCTCCCGCGCGTCCCCGACCAGCCGTCGCGGCGGCGCAGCGACCGGGCGTTCCTCGCCGAGCCGATCGGCCTCGCCGAACTGGCCGACTGCCTGGGCGTACTGCGTCAGGACGAGGTGGACGGGCTGGCCAAGTGCCGCTACCCGTCCGGCGGCGGCCTCTACCCGGTCCAGACGTACCTGTACGTGAAGGCCGGCGCGGTGTCCGGCCTGCCGGCGGGAACGTACTACCTGGACCCGCGGGAGAACGCGCTGGTCACCCTCGACGAGAGCGCCACGGTCGACGCCGGGATCCACGCCGCGCACAACCGCGCGGTCTTCGAGGCCGCCGGCTTCAGCGTCTTCCTCGTCGCCGACCTCGACGCGATCGAGCCCATGTACGGCTCGATCGCCCGCGATCTGTGCCTGCTTGAAGCCGGGTACATGGGCCAGGCCCTGATGGACCGGGCGGCGCGCACCGACGTCATCGGCCTCTGCCCGATCGGAGCGCTCTCCTTCGACCCGGTGAGGCATCTGCTCGCGCTCGGCGAGCGGCACGTGCTGGTGCACTCCCTGCTGGGCGGCCGGGTGGACCGCAGCGCCCCGGCCCGGCCGCATGAGCCTGCGAGGCCTGCCGGGCCGCTCACCGAACGGCTCCGGGAGTGGCTCGGCGACCGGCTGCCCGCGCACCTGGTCCCCGGCCATGTGCTGACCCTGGACAGCTGGCCGCTCAGCCCCAACGGCAAGCTCGACCGCCGTGCTCTGCCCGCCCCCAGGCAGTCCGGCGACGCGCCCGGGTTCGTCGCGCCACGCACCTCGACCGAAGAACGGCTCGCCATCCTCTGGTGCGAGGTCCTGGACCTGCCGCAGGTGGGCGTCCACGACAACTTCTTCGAGCTCGGCGGCAACTCGCTGGCCGCGACCCGACTGGTCGTCCGCATCCGCGACGGGTTCCAGGTCCCGATCAGCCTGCGCGAGATGTTCACCTGCCGCACGATCGCGGAACTGGCGACGACGGTCGACCGGCTCGGGACGGAGGCGAACGGCTGACCGGACAGCCGACGACGCCTGAGGGCCGCGGTGGTGGAGGAACCTCCCCACCACCGCGGCCCTCGTCGTCGGACCGCGAGCCGCAGGTCGGCCGGTGGGCGACCACCGGCATCTGCGGCCCGGCCGCGTCGGCAGGACCGCCGACCGGCTCACCGACCTGGCTGCCCCCTGGTGCGGCGCGCTGGAGGTGGCGGCCGCACGGTGGTCGTCACGGGCCGAACCTGACGCTCGACCCGCCCGGCCTGCGCGTATACCCGCCCGTTCTCTGGTACGGACGGTCGCATGATCGTTGCTTCCCGGCGGCACGCGCCGACCGCGCACGAGTTCCTGCGTTTCGCCGGCGACTCCCATGAAGGAAATTCCCCCGGAGAGGGTGCGTGGGCGGCGGCCGCCCTCATCTGCGCCGCGACCCTGCTGGGCGCCTGGCTGGTCCGCCGGTACGAACGGAGCGTGGCCCTGTGGCTCTCGCTCGGCTCCGCCGTGATGCTGGTGACCGCGCTGACCGACATCGGCCCGGAGGTCTGGCGGGGGGCCGTCGAAAGCGGCGTACCGCTGTGGTGGTGCGCGGTCGCCGCCGCGACCGGGTTCCTGGTGATCGCCCCCGTCACCCGCCCCGGCTGCGGATGCGGTCCCGACCGGGCCAGGCCTCCGCGGCCCTCGGCCGTGTTCGGCGTTACGGGTACCGCTGCCGCCCTCGTCACCCACCGCGTGATCGAGGGCACCGCTCTCGGTCTGTCGGTATCACTGCCCGTCATCCTCGGGCTCGTGCTGCACTCGGTCGGCGAGGGACTCGCCCTGGCCACGCTGATCAAGGAGGCCGAGGGGCGGCTCGCGCCCTGGCTGCTGGTCGCCGGGATCAGCCCCGCGGTCGGCGTCGTCCTGGCCGCCCTCCGGCCACTGCCGCCGTCCGCGACCCCCGTCCTGCTGGCCGCGGTGTGCGGTGTCCTGCTGCGTACGGCCGTGGTGGGGCTCGGACTCGCCGCCACCAAGCGCTTGCAATCCGATTCAGGCTGGGCTTAATTCAGGATCGACTGTACTGTTCGGCTCATGGAGATGAGTCACGCAGGCGCCCCCGCGGTCGCCGTGAACGCCGCCGCGCTCGCCCGCATCGGGACGGCGCTCGCCGACGAGAACCGGCGCCGGCTGCTGCTGGCCCTGCTGGAGGCCCCCGCGTATCCCTCGGATCTCGCCGAAACGCTGGGGATGACCCGCGGGAACGTGTCGAACCACCTGTCCTGTCTGCGCGGCTGCGGCCTGGTGCGCACCGTGTCCGTCGGCCGTCGGGTCCGCTACGAACTGGCCGACCCCAAGCTCGCGCACGCCCTCGCCGAGCTGGCCGCCCTGGTCCTGCTCGTCGACTCCGAGGGTGCGGCCGAGGAGGTGTGCGCCCCGGACGACTGCGCCCGCCCCGGCGGAGAGGGCACTGCGACCACCGCTGCCACCACGGCCGAGGAGGCCCTTCATGGCTGACGCGTGCTGCGGGACCGACACGCCCGCCCCGGCTCCCGCCGCCGCCGAGCCTGCCGCGCCGCCGGCCGCGATATGGCAGGTCCGCGAGCTCCAGGCCGCCGCCGTCTCCGGTGTCCTGCTGCTGGTCTCCCTCTTCCTGCCCGGCCCCTGGGACACGGCCGCCGGACTGGCGGCGCTGCTCGTCGGCGCGGCGACCTTCGTCCCCGGCACCCTGCGCGGCCTGCTCAAGGGGCGGCTCGGCGTCGGGCTGCTCGCACGCGTCCGCGTCCCGGTCCGACCGGCCGCCGAACCCTCTCGGGGAGGCAACGAAATCCGCACTTGAGATGGCTCTCGACCATCGATTCAAATGTTACTCAAGGGTTTTGCTTAAAAAAGCATGGCTCTTCGGCTTGCGTGGTGCCATACCTGTCCGCAAGTATCTGAGTCCTGCCCGGGCCGTTTCGCCCTGGCCCCCGCACGCCTCCATGTCTGGACGCCTGGCCGCGCACCGGTAACCCCGTGCCGCCAGCCGGTGAACCGCCCGATCCGCGCGGCCGCCCGGACGACCTGTCGAGGCTCGCCGCGCGACCCGCGTCGCGCTCCCTCTCATTCACCTACCCTCAAGGCAAGGCAGAGATGGCACCACTGGCCGCGCGCCGACGACCCCGCACCACCCCGCACCCGGTGGACGAGGTCCTTCCGCTCCCCAGCCTCGCGCTCTACGGATTCCAGCACGTCCTGGCGTTCTACGCCGGCGCGGTGCTCGTACCGGTGATCCTCGGCAACAGCCTCGGACTCTCGCGGCAGGAACTCGTCTACCTCATCAACGCCGACCTGGTCACCGCCGGCATCGCCACGATCATCCAGGCGTGGGGCTTCTGGCGGATCGGAGCCCGGCTGCCGCTCGTCCAGGGCGCGACCTTCACGGCCGTCTCGCCCATGATCGCCATCGGCCAGGGCGCGGGCGGCGGCACCGCCGGTCTGCTCGTGGTGTACGGCGCCGTGATCACCGGCGGAGTCGCGGCCTTCCTCTTCGCCCCGTTCGCCGGGCGGCTGACCGCGTACTTCCCGCCGATCGTGACCGGCACCCTCCTCACGGTCATCGGCATCGTCCTCATCCCGGTCGCGCTGCAGGACGTCGGCGGCGGCTCGGCGCTGCTCGGCCGGCCCGGCTACGGAGACCCCGTCAACCTCGCCTACGCGGGCGGGACTCTCCTCTTCATCCTGCTGGTGATCCGGTTCGGCGGCCCGTTCCTGCGCAGTGTCGCGGTGCTGCTCGGACTGGTGGGCGGAACCACCGTCGCCTGGCTCCTCGGCGACGCCGACCTCGGGGCGGTCGACCAGGCCGACTGGCTCGGTGTCAGCACGCCCTTCCACTACGGCATGCCGCACTTCTCGGTCTTCCCGATGCTCGCGATGGTCGTCGTCATGCTCATCACCGTGGTGGAGACCACCGGAGACGTGTACGCGATGGGCGAGATCACCGGCCGGAAGGTCGACGGGGACACGGTCAGCCGTGCGCTGCGGGCCGACGGCGTCGCCACCGTGCTCGGCGGCGTGCTCAACTCCTTCCCGTACGTGGCGTTCGCGGAGAACATCGGCCTGGTCCGGATCTCCCGCGTCACCAGCCGGTTCGTCATCGTCGCGGCCGGTGTCTTCATGATCCTGCTCGGCCTCGTGCCGAAGGCCGGCGCCGTCGTGGCCTCCGTACCCCACCCGGTGCTCGGCGCGGCGGCGGTCGTGATGTTCGGCATGGTCGCCACCGTCGGCATCCAGATCCTCGGCAAGGTCGACCTGCGGGAGGAACGCAACTCCATCATCCTGGCCGTCAGTCTCGGCGCCGCGATGCTCCCGACCGCGGTCGCGCCGTTCTTCGAGCGCATGCCCACCGAGGTGCGGGCCGTCCTGGGCAGCGGCATAACCCTCGGCACGCTGGCGGCGGTCCTGCTGAACCTGTTCTTCCACGTGTTCGAGAGCCGCCGCAAGCGGGAGGCGATCGACTGGGACGGGCTTGCCGCGTACGACGACGGGGCGGGTCCGCAGGCCGCCGCGGCCGCCCGCTGACCGCCGCGGCCCGCTGACCCGTCTCCGCTCCGCAGAGCCCGTCGCTCTGCGGAGCCGCCCACCGAGGTGATCCGCACGTGTCCCACCCTCCGTTCTCTCCCGCCCAGGCCAGGGCCGCCCGTCTCCGTATCGGCCTGACCCCCGAACAGGTCGTGGCGGCCATGGCCCAGTTGGGGGTGCACCACCTGGCGCAGACCGTCATCTCCTGGGAGACGGGGGTGGCGGCGCCCTCGGAGACCGAACTCTTCGCGCTGGCCGACGCCCTGTGGTGCTCCGTACCGGAGCTCATGGCGTTGCAGCCCAGATCCCTGCGCGAACATCGCCTGGCCCGGCACTTCACCGCGGAGCGCCTGGCCCAGCGCATCGGCATGGACGTACACACGTACGCCCGGGCCGAGAACGACCACGACTGGAGCGGAACCGACCGGCAGACGCTGTTCCTGGCGGACGCCCTCGGCCTCGAACCGGGCGAACTGCTGCGCGTCATCGGTCGCGCCGGCGAACTCGACGGCATACTCCGCCAGGCCGTCGAAGGCCGCTGGAAGCAACACACCGCCACGCTCGCGCGGCTGGTCGGCGCCCCTGAGCGCAGAGTGGCGCAGGCGCTGCGCACCCTTCACCAGGAGTACGGCCGGTTCAACGAGCGCTACATGGGCCACCTCGTCGCCCGCAGCGACCACGCACGGCTGAAGGAGATCGCCACTGAACGCGCCGACTGGCTGCACGCCCTCCCGGACCGCTTCCTCCACCTCGCCGACGCCGGCACCCGGCCCTCGCCCTGAGCGGTGAACCCCTCGCGTGTTACTCATCGGTAAGCGATGATGTGGGGACAACCATCCATACGCGGGGGGCTGAGGTAGCGGTGACGACTTTCGACGAGCGGACCAAGGTGCACGCCTTCCGGGACGACGCCCTGGGAGAGCACGACGCCGTCGGTCTCGCCGCGGCGATCCGGCGGGGCGAGGTCGGAGCCGCCGAGGTCGCCAGGGATGCGGCCGAGCGGGTACGGGCGGTCGAGGCGCGCCTCAACGCCGTACAGGCGTACGTCGACGTCCCGGCGGCCGGCGCCGACGCGGGCGGCTCCGAAGCGGGCGGTGCCTTCGCCGGAGTGCCGACCTTCGTCAAGGACAACACCGACTACCTGGGCCTGCCCACCGGTCACGGCAGCGCGGCCTTCACGCCGAGGGCGGCGCGGCGGCACGCGCCGTTCGCCCGGCAGTTCCTGGGCAGCGGCGTCACGGTGCTGGGCAAGACCCGGCTGCCCGAGTTCGGGTTCAGCCCGACCACGGAGTACGAAGGCGCCGAGCCGGTCCGGAACCCGTGGAACACGGCGTACTCGGCCGGTGGTTCGTCGGGCGGCAGCGCCGCGCTCGTAGCCGCCGGCGCGGTGCCGATCGCGCACGCCAACGACGGTGGTGGCTCGATCCGTATCCCCGCCGCCTGCTGCGGTCTCGTCGGTCTCAAGCCGACCCGTGGCCGGGTCGTGGCGAACGCCCAGAGCCGGCAACTGCCGCTCGACATCATCTCCGACGGCATCGTGAGCCGTTCCGTGCGGGACACCGCCGCGTTCCTGGCCGCCGCCGAGACGTACTGGCGCAACCCCAAGCTGCCGCCGGTGGGCCGGGTCGAGGGCCCCTCGGAGCGGCGGCTGCGCATCGGGTTCCTGCTGGACTCGCCGAACGGGGTCCACTCCGACGCCGCCACCCGTACGGCCGTCACGGAGACCGTGGCGACGTTCGAACGCCTGGGGCACACCGTGGAGCCGGTGGAGCTCGCGATCGAACCCCGCTTCACCGAGGACTTCCTCACCTACTGGGGCATGCTGTCGTTCCTCATCGGCGCCACGGGGCGGACCCTCGGCGCCGACTTCGACCGGCACCGCATGGACGGCCTCAGCCGGGGGCTACGCGACGCGTACCTCCAGAACTGGCGGCGCACTCCGGGCGTGCTGCGCAGGCTCAAGCGCACGAGGGAGGCGTACGCGGCGGCGTTCCGCGGGCTCGACCTGATCCTTTCCCCCGTACTCGCCCACACCACGCCCCCGATCGGTCACCTCGGCCCCACCGTCCCCTACCCGACGCTGATCGAACGGATCCTCGCGTACGTCGCGTTCACGCCGATCGACAACGTCGTCGGCACCCCGTCGATCTCGGTGCCCACGCCGGGCGCGACCGAGGACGGGCTGCCCGTCGGCGTCATGCTCTCCGGCCGTCCCGGCAGTGAACGGACGCTGCTGGAGGCCGCGTTCGCGCTGGAGGCCGAGCGCCCGTTCCGGCGTATCCAGGGCTCGTGACATCGCGGCGGTACGGCGACCCCGGCAGTGCCCGGTGCCGGTGCCGGGGCGGGGGAGACCCGGGATCGACCTCGTAGTACTGCTCCCCGGACGTGTTATTCGCTCCGTCGGCCCAGCGGGGACGTTCCCGGATGGCGCAGTATCACCGGCTGCGCACTACTGGTAATCAAGTGTGCGCTTTCTGGTGCTCACGAGACAGCCACGGTGGACGCCTAGGTTGTTCCACGAACGGAGCCCGCGATGACCCCCTACCCCTTCACCAGCAATCGGGCCGAAGACGACGGAGACCGGATCGCCGGGCCCGCCCCCACGCCGTCCCCTCAGTTCGTTGTCCCCCCGGCTCCGAGTACGCCCCCTCCCGCTGCCGTATGGCCGGCGCCGCCGGGCCACGAGCGGGCAGCGGGCACACCCGAAACGCCCGCCGCAGCCAAAACGCCCGCCGAAGCGGAAACACCCGCCCCACCCGCCGAAGCGGAAACACCCGCCCCACCCGCCGAAGCGGAAACACCCGCCCCACCCGCCGAAGCCGACACACCCGCCGCACCCGCCGCAGCCGACACAGCCGACGCCTCGGAGCAGGCGGACAGGTCCGAGACCGGCGACGAGGCGATACACACCCTTCTCTCGACGGCGGCGACCGAGCGGCCGGTCGAAGAGGTCGCCTCGCTGGTAGCCCGCCTCCAGGCGACCGGAGAGCTGTCCAGCCCCGCCGACGTGGCGCTCCGCGCGGCCGCCGTCACCCGCCCCCTGGACGAGGTACGGCAGCTCGTCGCGCTGCTCAACGAATCGGGGTACGACCTCCACCAGGCCGAGACCACGCTGCGCGCCGCGGCCGTGGGGCGGCCGATCGAGGACGTGGTGGCGCTCGTCAACATCCTCGGAACGGACGGCAGCGACTGGCGCTCCGCCGGCGCGGACGCCGAGGAGCGGAAGGCCGGGCGCGGCAAGGACGACGGCGAGCGGGTCGGCAGCGACGCCGCCGCCTCGAAGGCCTCGAAGCGGCCGGAGGGATCCGCGAAGTGGCCGAGGTCGGCCCTGGACGGCGCCCTGGCCGCAGGTCCCGGCAGCCACACCGCCTCCTCGGCGCTGCGGTCCGTGTTCCGCTGGCCGGCCGCGGTCGCCCTGCTCGTCTGCGGCCTCGTCCACGTGCCTACGGATCTCGCCGACCTGCGCGCGGGCGGCCAGGCGGAGACGCTGTCCGTGGTCGTCACCGTGCTCTGTCTGCTGTGCGGCGTATGGCTGGCGGTACGGGACACCATGATCGTCTGGGCCGCCGCCACGGGGCTCGCCGTCGGCGTCATCGTGCTCCACGCACTGGAGAGCGGCGGCATGGTCCATCTGCTGAACAGCGGCCTCGCCTTCACGTACACCTGGGCGAAGGCGGCAGCGCTGCTGAGCGCCGTGGCCGTGGTCATGCTGGCCGGCTCGACCGTGGTGCGCTCCGCGAGGGCGGCCGGCGCGGCGGACAGCGCCTGACGCGCCGTGTCGCGACCCCGCCGAGGAGCGCCTCAGGGTTTCCCTGGAGGCGCTCCTCGCGCACGGGGCGCGCCCTCACCTGATGTCGAAGAGCGGGCAGGTGATCGTCAGGCCCAGGTCGTCGCCGACGTACGAGAAGAACGCGAGGAGCATCAGCGCCGCACCGCCCAGGGCGATGTCCTTCAGGAAGTGGACCTGTTCCATCTGCCGCGCCTGGGGATCTTCCTCCCGCCAGAAGCCGTGCATCAGGACGGCGGTGGGGAAGAGGAAGGCGGCGATGAGAAGGGCGCCGAGGTCCGCCCAGATGCCGAGGGCGATGCTCACCCCGCCGGCCAGTATGAGGAGGCCGCTGGCGATCGTGGCCGGGACGGCGGCCGGTACGCCTCTCGAGGCGGCGTAGGCCCCCATGGCCTGGGTCTTGGTGAGATGGCCGAAGGCCGACGCGAAGAAGAGCAGGACGAAGAGAATGCGCCCGATGAGTACCAATGCGTCCATGGTGACCTCCCGGAGACACCTGCGGCCGCGACATCTCAATTCTCTCACCGTGACCGCGAAGCGAGGCCGACCCTCCGGAGCCCCCGACACGAGGGGCTTGGTCCGGAGGGACAGAGCCCGCGAGCGCTCAGGCCTGCGGCTGCTGGTTGATGTTGACCAGCCAGGTGATGCCGAAGCGGTCCGTGCACATGCCGAAGACGTCCCCCCACATCTGCTTCTCCATCGGGACGGACACCGTGCCGCCGGCGGAGAGCTTGTCCCAGTAGCCACGCAGTTCCGCGTCGTCCTCCCCGCTCACGCTCACCGAGATGTTGTTCCCGGGCTTGTGCCCCATTCCGGGCGGGGTGTCGGCGCCCATGAGCGTGAAGCCGTTGTCGGCTTCGAGCATGCTGTGCATGATCTTGTCGGCGGCGTCTCCGGCCTCCTTCTCGCCGAAGTCACCGAAGGTGCTCATCGTCAGAGTGCCGCCGAAGATGGTCTTGTAGAACTCCATGGCTTGCCGGGCGTCGCCGTCGAAGCTGATGTAGGGGTTGAGCCGAGAAGGCACGATGCATCCCTTCGTGATGGTGCGTCAGTTCTGGCAGATTAGGCGAATCTCCGCCGACGGCCTGGGCGACTCCCCGGTGGACGCGAGCCAGGACGCGGTCGGGTCGTCGGCGATGCCTGCCTGGGCCCCTACGCCGTCGCGGTCGGCGGCGAGTATGGCGTCGAGCAGTCCCGGGAACCGGGCGTCGAGGTCCTCCCGGCGCAGCCGGACGAAGCTGCGGGTGCCTTCCTGCCGGCCGCGGATGACGCCGGCGGCGCGTGGGTCGCCGGGTCGCCGCGCTGGAGGAGGCCGGTTCGACCTGCGCGTCGTCGCGCCCAGCCTGCTGGCGCACGCGGCTCTGCCGCACCTGCGACGGAGTCGGGGCGCGATCGTCAACGTCTCCAGTACCTACGGCCACCGGCCGGACCCCGGGGCCACCCACCACGGGGCGTCCAAGGCCTACGGGGCGTCCAAGGCCGCCCTCGAACAGCTGGCGCGCTCGTGCAGCACGAGGCTGCCCGGATCCCGCTGGGCCGGCGCGCTGAACCCGAAGAGGTCGCCGAGTGGATCCTGCGCCTGGCCGACCCCGGCACCACCTGGCTCACCGGCCAGATCCTCACCGTCGACGGCGGGCCGGAACTCGTATGACCCCTGGTCCACGCGTCCTCAGCGGTCACCACCGTCGAAGACGCAACCGACCGTGGCGCCGCTGCCCATGCTGACCACGCCCACGGCCGGGTCGGTGCCGGCTCGTACGAAGCCGCCGCCGTAGCCGTCGTCGTCGGCGCCGCGGGCACCCAGGTAGAGGCCCCAGTTGAGGAAGAGTTCCTGTACGCCGCCGACGCCGTCGGGAAAAGGCTCAGCCGCGGGACGTACCCGGTGCTGGAGCACGTACGGGCCGTTCATCGCCGAGGTGACCTGGCCTTCCCACTCCGCGGCGGCGACCTTCCAGCCGGCGATGATTCCGTTGCCACCGTGCAGCAGGGTCGGCTTCAGGATCAGCTCGTGCTGGTGGGCAAGGGCGTGGGCGAGCGTGTCGACCTGGGTGCCGCCGGGGTCCGCGGTGCGGGGGCGTACGTACCGTGTCCAGGGCAGGACCCGGTCGATGCACGCCAGTTCGGCGGCGTCGAACAGGTCACGGTGCTGCTCGTCGGAGAGCATCGCCAGGGTGCCCTTGTTTCCGTACAGTTCGGCGTCCAGCCGGCTGAACAGGCCCACCCTGCCCTGCTCGACCGCGGCCAGCAGCGGCTCCAGCTGGGCCGCCGACGCGGGGTCGGTGAGGTCCTCGGCCAGGAAGTACCGGAAGACGACGTCGACGGCCCGGCCCGAGACCGTCGGACGGCCGTTCGGGTACGTGAGCTCGCCGAGGTCGCAGGCGATCCCCTCGACTCCGTGGTCGGCCAGCATCGAGGCGAACACCTTCAGCCGGGGGCCCACGACGGCGAAGTTCTCCACCGTGTCCACCACGGCGACGACGGGCGCCCGGTCGGTGGGGATGGCCGCGGCGCACTCGGCGTACATCGTCCGCACCATGAGGCCCAGCGTGTCCCGGTAGCGGAGCCCGTGCCGCCGTACGAACTCCTCGAGCGGTGGGTACGTCAGCATCGCCCGGTTGATGTCCGCGTTCTCGAAGCCGCCGAGCGCGCTGGTGATGTTGAATTCGAGGAGTTTGAACCCCGTACCGTCGTGATAGAGGTCGGCCCGCCCCAGCGGGAGCAGCACTCCGGTCCGGGCGCTCCGCGTGATCAGCGCGGATTGCAGGGGATCCATGCCGACCGCCGCGGCCAGTGCGGTGATGCTGCCGCCGAACACCCGCTCCGGCAGCGAGCGCAGCAGCTCGTAGACGGTGTGGAGGTCTTCCACCACGGTGCGGCGCTCGGCCTCGGCGAGGAAGGCCGGGCCGTTCAGGAACCGGTCCTGGTACGCGAGCGTGAGGGTGGCCGACTCCCGGGCGGCGGCCGTGGGGTGACCCGTCCACGCATGCCGCGCGAGCTGTTCCGCGTACGCGTGGCCCAACCGCGACCTGGGCGGCGTGGGCAGGCTGGTGGTCGTCATCGCATGTCCTTTCCGGAGCTGACTGTGGGGTCCGGTACGCACCGATGCACCGATGCACCGATGCACCGACGCGCCGACGCGCCGACGCGCCGATCAGTCCGTGTCCGTCGGTCGCGGTGCCTGCTCGGTGCTCTGCTCGGCGTTCTGTTCGGCTCGGGTGATCCAATGGCGGCGGGCGCCCACGAGGAGCCCCACCGCGACGACCGCCATGACGACCGCGCCGGCGCCGAACACGGCGCGGGTGCCGACCTCGGCCGCGAGGATGCCGCCGGCCGCCGCACCGACGGGGAGTCCGCCCCAGGCGACGAGCCGGTACACGCTGTTCGCCCGCCCGAGCAGGTGCTGCGGCACCAGGGTCTGCCGCAGCACGACCACGACGACGTTCCACGTCACCGTCCCGCACGCGAAGATCGCGAGGGCCGCGCCGGCCGCGTACACCGAGTCCACGGTGGCCAGCACCGTCTCGCTCATGGTGATCAGGACGGCGGTGGCGACCAACGCTCCTTCCCGGCCGAGGCGTTCGGTCAGGGCGGGAGCGAATCGAGAGGCCGCGACGGCTCCGACGGCCTGACAGGCGAGCAGGACTCCGTACCCGAACGGGCCCAGGCCGAGCACCTTCCCGCTGTACACCACGAGCACGGCGAGCATCGCGTTCCCGGCGAGGTTGATCAGGCACGACACCAGGGCGAGGCTGCGCAACAGGTGGTGCGAGAACAGCCACTTGGCGCCGGCGAGCATCTCCGACAGCACCCCGGAGCCGGCCTTGTCCGGTCCGCGCTCGATCGGCCGGGTGCGGCGGATACGGCTGACCAGGACGGCGGAACACAGGAAGGTGGCCGCGTCCACGGCGAAGGGCAGGGCCATCGCCACACCGAACATCAGCGCGCCCAGGAGCGGGCCGACGAAGCCGGTGCCGGCCTCCTGCGCGGCCATGATGCGGGCGTTGGCGGTGGAGAGTCCGGCCTTCGGGGTGATGAACGGGACGAGTACCTGGGCGGCGTTGCGGCAGAGGACCTCGCCGACGCCGAGCAGGAACATGCACACGTAGAGCAGCGGCAGCCCGCCCCAGCCGCCGAGGATCCCGACGGCGAGTACCGCGAGCAGGGTGGCCCGGGCGATGTCGACGCGCACCATCATCGCCCGGATGTCGACGCGGTCGACCAACAGCCCGGCCGGGATGCCGAACAGGAGGAACGGCGCGGTGAAGGCGACCGAGGCCGCGCCGATCAGGCGGGGGTCGTCGGTCAGCCGGCTGGCCAGCAGCGGGGCGGCGGCGATCGTGGCCCCGTCGCCGAGCGAGGACACGGCGGCGGACCACCACAGCCGGGAGAAGTCGCGGCCCAGGCGCGGCCGTTGCGCGCTGGTCCTGTCGGTCGTCGATGTGCTCATGACGCCATGCGGCAGCGCAGCCGACAGTCCACCGTCTCCCCCTTCGACATGCCGCCGGTCGGCGACCCCCATCGGCCCGCCGTCGCTCGCCGAGACCCGTACGCCTGGCGTGCCGGTCTCGGCGAGGATAGACGGCGCCGTGCGGCGGCGTCGAGGGAAAGATCAGGTCCGTCGGGCGGCGAGACACCTGTCGCCCGAGCTCGTCCGAGGAAGATCAAATTCCGTATGGCAGAGGGGGTTTGCGTCCCGCGGTCTTCTGATATGTTCGCCGCCGCTGGGCGCTGAACCGGTGGTCAGCAACGGTGTATGCACGGTGTATGCAGGGGGAGGGCAGGCCGTCGTCGGGGCATTCGTACGCTCCGTCAGGGCCCCTGGTCCGACTTGGGGATGAATCGTTTCGGCGCGCCGACCCGCGGCCGCGGATTCTCCGTCTCCGGTCCCGCCGCACGTCGGCTTCCTCACGCTTCGCCTGAGTCAGGGCCGCCACAAGCGGCCGCGCGCACGTCGAAGGGTTGAGGACGACGTTCATGGGAACTTGCCACCTCCGGCCTGACGGAGGCATACGTTGAGTCTCACGGCCAGCCTGACGAAAGTCCGCCCGGACGTCGTCGAACCTGTGACGGTCGCCGTCATCGGCACCGGGGCGATCGGCCGCGACCTGGTCAGCAAGATCGACCGGTCACCCGCGTTGGAGTGCCGGCTGGTGGCCGGACGTAACCCGGAGTCGGCGGGCCTGCGGTACGCCGAGAGCCTCGGCTACGCCACCACCGCCGACGGCATCGAAGCCGTACTGGCGGCCCCGCGCCCGTTCGACGTCGTCTTCGACGCCACCAGTGCCGCGTCCCACCGGGATCACTGGCCGCTCCTCGAGCCGCTCGGGACGCTGGTGATCGATCTGACGCCCAGCAAGGTCGGGCAGATGGTGGCGC
Source organism: Streptomyces sp. P9(2023) (assembly GCF_032436795.1). Lineage (NCBI taxonomy): Bacteria > Bacillati > Actinomycetota > Actinomycetes > Kitasatosporales > Streptomycetaceae > Streptomyces > Streptomyces sp. P9(2023). The sequence goes on along the minus strand of NZ_JAUPWM010000001.1, from coordinate 289,358 downwards.
CCACCGTGACCGGCCTGTCGGCGGCGACCGGGCGCAACGTCAATCTGATCAGCTGCGGCGGTCAGGCGTCCGTCCCGGTCACGCACGCGCTCGCGGCCCGCTTCCCGGTGACGTACATCGAGGTCGTCTCGACCGTGGCAAGTGACGTCGCGGGCCGTGCGACCAGGCTGAACCTCGACGAGTACGTGGCGACCACCGGCCACGCCGTGACGGCGTTCTCCGGCGTGAGCGACGTCAAGGCGATCCTCAACATCAGTCCGGCGGTGCCGCCGGCGACCTTCCGGACGGCCGTCCACGCCCGCATGGCCGGCGCCGACGCGGCCGCGGTGCGCGCGGTGGTCGACGGGGTGGCCGAGGAAGTGCGGTCCTTCGCCCCCGGGTACGAGGTCACCGCCTGCACCGCGGTCGGCGACCTGGTGACGATCACTCTCCAGGTCCTTGCGCACAGCGACGTCCTGCCGCCGTACGCCGGAAACCTCGACATCATCAACTCCGCCGCCGTCATGGTCGCCGAGCAGTACGCGGCCCGGCCGGACCGGGCGTCCCGCACGGGGGTGACCTCATGAAGCGACTCGTGATCCACGACCCGACCTTGCGCGACGGCCAGCACGCGGTCCGGCACCAGCTCGGGGTGACCGCGCTGCGCCGATACGCGGAGGCCGCGGACGCGGCGCGGATTCCGGTGGTGGAAGTCGGCCACGGCAACGGTCTGGGCGCCTCCTCGCTGCAGGTCGGGCAGGCCGCGGCGAGCGACGACGAGATGCTTTCGACCGTACGGGAGTCGCTGCGCCACAGCCGGATGGGCGTCTTCATGCTGCCCGGCTGGGGCACCTCCGACGACCTGCGGCGGGCTATCGCCCACCAGGTCGACGTCTTCCGCATCGGCGTACACGCCACCGAGACGTCACTCGCCGAGCGCCACCTGGGCTTCCTACGGGACGAAGGCGCAGAGGCCCACTGCGTACTGATGATGAGTCACATGGCCTCCCCGGACGAACTGGCCGAGGAGGCCGCGCGGGCCGTCGGATACGGGGCGCAGGCCGTGGGGATCATGGACTCCGCGGGCCACTTCCTCCCCGCGGACGTCACCGCGCGGATCGGCGCGATCGTCGAGGCGGCCGACTCCGTCCCGGTGATCTTCCACGGACACAACAACCTCGGCATGGCCGTCGCCAACTCGGTGGCCGCGGCCGACGCCGGCGCCCTGATCATCGACGGCTGCGCCCGTGGCTTCGGCGCCGGAGCGGGCAACACTCAGCTCGAAGTGGTGGTCCCGGTGCTGGAGCGGAGCGGGTACGCCACCGGTATCGACCTGTACGCACTCCTCGACGCCGCCGACCTCGCCGAGCGCGAACTCATGCCCGCACCACCGGTGACCGCCTCGATGAGCATCGTCAGCGGCCTGGCGGGAGTGTTCTCCGGATTCAAGCACCGGGTCGTCGAACTCTCCGCGGCCGCCGGTGTGGACCCGCGCGACGTCTTCTTCGAACTCGGCCGGCGGCAGGCCATCGCCGGCCAGGAGGACCTGATCGTGGACGTGGTGGCGCAGCTGAGCGGCCGCGAGACAGACGGCTGACGGGGCATCTGACCCACCCTCAAGAAGCCTGCCCTTCAAGAAGACCGCCTTCAGCAGAGCCCGCCCTCAAGAAGCCCGCCCTTCAAGAATGCCCGGCCTTCAGGAAAGGAGGACAAACGACATGGCAGTTCCGGAAGCTGTGCCCGAGTCGAACGGGGCGACGGGTGTCGAGGTCACCCGTATGTCGTTCGAAGAGTTCACGGCCGTCGGCCCCCGGGGGCTCTACAACGCCGACCGGCCCGTGGTGATCAAGCTGCCGAGCAGCGTGCAGGGACTCGGCCGGGACGAAGTGGCCGCGCGCCTCGCCGAGATGACCGTCACCCTCTTCACCGAGCCGGGCGACAAGAACCACCCGGGGCGCTGGGAGACACGGGACATCAAGCTCCGCGATTTCTTCGCGGACGAGCGGAACCTGACCGGCACGGACACCTGGCACCGGGTGGTGTCGAACATCCGCAGCAGTCCGGCCGACGTGAACGCCGTCATAGGCTTCGACGCCGAGGAGTTCTTCGGCTACGGCGACAGCCTGTACGCGGCCAACCTGTGGATCAGCCACCGCGGTGTGTTCACCAAGAACCACTTCGACGAGTTCGAGAACTTCAACATCGCGCTGGAGGGCCGCAAGCGGTTCATCATCGCGCCTCCCGGTGTACGGGACTACTACCCGAGGTCGGTACTGCGCGGGTTCGGGGACAAGTCCCAGGTCGTCGACCTCGACGACGTCGACCTGAAGCGCTACCCCAGGCTGGCGGCCAAGCTCGGCCAGCGCCGTGACTTCGTCCTCGAACCCGGCCACATGCTCTACCTGCCGCTCGGCTGGTGGCACCAGGCCGAGTCGCTGGACGACATGAACATCAACGTCAACTTCTGGCTCAAGTCCAAGAAGATCCTCCGCAGGCCGCACGTGCTCGGCGTCGCGCTGTACACGTACGCCTACCGGAGGTTCAAGGGCGTCTACAGCTACCAGCCCACCGAGGTGAACTCCTGATGACCGAGCGCAAGTCCATCACTCCCACCCACCGGTACCGCAACAACGACAGGCTCATCGGGATCGGCAACACCTTCTGGAACATGTCCTACGAGCACGGGGTCGCCGGCATCGTCGGTGACCTCGAAGACGGCGTGTTCCACATGCCCGACGGGCACGAGTTCGTCAACTTCACCGTCTGCTCCTACCTGGACCTGGACACCCACCCCAAGGTCATCGACGGTGCGGTCGCCTCACTGCGCCGCTTCGGGGTGCTCGACCACTGCATCCCGCGCACCCGCGTCCAGACACCGGTCCTGCTGGAGCTGGAGGAGTCGCTGGGCGAACTGTTCGGCGCGATGGTGATCAGCGCGGTCTCCACCGCGGCGGCCAGCACCGGTCTGCTTCCGCTGATCGCGTCGGGGCACCTCGGCAACGGCACCCGGCCGCTGATGGTCTTCGACAAGAACGCCCATGTCTCGCTGGCCAACTCCAAGCCGAGCTGCGCGGACGAGACCGAGGTGGTGAGCTGTGGCCACCACGACCTCGACTTCCTCAAGGACATGTGCCGCACCTACGAGCGCGTCGCGTACGTGGTCGACGGCTCGGACAGTCTCGGCGGCTACGCGCCCGTCGACGAGCTGGCCGAACTGCAGGAGAAGTACAACCTCCTGGTGTTCTACGACGACTCGCACTCGCTGTCCGCCTACGGTGAGCGCGGCATCGGCTACGTCCGCTCACACTCCCCGGTCCTCGACGAGCGGACCATCACCGTGGCGACCCTGAGCAAGGGCTTCGGCGCCGGTGGCACGGCGATCCTGCTCGACGGGTACGGAGAGGACACGCGGCGGCTCGTCGAACGGTTCGCGGGCCCGCTGGGCTACTCGCAGAAGATGAACGCCGCCGCGGTCGGCGCGGCGCTCGCCTCGGCCGAGATCCACCGCACCGAGGAACTCACCCGGCTGCAGGGGCGCCTGCGGGCCAACATCGCGCTGTTCGACTCGCTGGTCACGACCGAGCAGGCCAGCAGCACGTACCCGATCCGGGTGGTGCCGATGAGCGACGAGACCGTCGTCGACGCCGCCAAGCAGGTCTTCGCGGCCGGGTTCTACACCTCGCCGGTGTTCTTCCCGATCGTCGCCCGCGGCACCGCCGGACTGCGCGTGATGCTGCGGGCCGGCCAGACCGAGGAGCAGATCAAGCGGCTCTGCTCGGCTCTGATCGAGGCCGGGGCGCGCCCGGCGGCCGCCCTGCCCGAGCCGGAACCCCGGTGACCGGCGTGGTAGGGACGACCGGCGTGGGAGGGACGACGGGCACGGCACGGGCGATCCCGCGCAGCATCCTCTACACGCCGGCCCTTTCGCTGGAACGGGTGGTGAAGGCCTGGTCGTACGACGCGGACGTCCACCTCATCGATCTTGAGGACTCCGTACCGCCCGCCGACAAGCCGGCCGCCCGCGCGGTCTGCCTGGCCGCGCTGGAGCAGGCGCCGCGGCCCGAGAACGTCGCCGTGCGCATGAACGAGCTCGGCAGCCTCGCGGCGGTGCGCGACGTACTGATGCTGACCGACAGTCCGGTGAAGCCCGGCATCGTCATGATGACGATGGTGAACTCGGCGGTCGAGATCGACCTGCTGCGCCGGATCCTGGCGTCGGCGGGCGCGTATCCGGAGCTCTACGTGACGGTGGAGACGGTCGAGGCGATCACGAACATCGACGCCATCGCGAGTTCCGCCGACGGCCTGGTGCTCGGCTCGGCCGATCTGGCCGCCACGCTCGGGGTCGAGATCAGCTGGGAGGCCATGCAGGCCGCCCGGCAGGCGATGGCGATGGCCTGCGCCCGGTCCGGCGCGGCCTGCATCGACACGGCCAACTTCCGGCTCGCCGAGCCGGCGGTCCTCACCGAGGAGACCACCCGGGTGCGGGCCCTCGGCTTTCACGGCAAGGCCACGGTGCACCCGGGCGAACTCGACGTGATCAACCACATGCTGCGGCCCCGACCCGCTGAACTGGGACTGGCCCGCCAGGTGGCCGAGGCCGTGACGGCGGCCAACGGCGGGATCGCCGTCCTGGACGGCAACATGGTCGGGCCGCCGTTCGCCCGGCTGGCCCGCACCACGGTGGCGCGCGAGGACGCCTGGACCAGCCGGTTCGGCGGAGACGGTGAGCAGGCATGACCGCACCGGTGATGGTCCACGCGGCCGACATGTCCGGCACCCGGCGGATGACCCGAGTGATCGACGTGCTCGGCGAGATGTTCGTGGACCTGGCCGCCGGCCGGACCCGGTCCCCGGCCCGTACCGTCGTCGAACACGGTGATCAGCGCGTCCTCCTGGTCAGCCCCGCCGTCTGGGAGCAGCGCGGGGTGGGCAGCGTCAAGGTCACCACGCTCACCCCCGACAACCCGGCACGCGGGCTGCCGCTGATCCACGGGATCGTCGCCCTCACCGACCTGGAGACGGGGCGGATCACCGCCCTCCTCGACGGCGCCGAGCTCACCGCCGTACGTACCGGCGCGGTCGCCGCGCTGGCCACCCGCTGGTGCACTCCCGACGACGCCGACGACCTGGCGGTGATCGGCGCGGGGGTACAGGCGCGGGCCCTGATCCGGGCGGTGGCGGCGGTCCGCCCGATCCGTACCGTACGGATCCACTCGCGCACGCGCGCCGGCGCCGAGCGGCTCGCCGACTGGATCCGGGAGACCGTACCCGGACCCGTCCGCGCGACGGTCTGCGACACCGCGAAGGACGCCGTCACCGACGCGCCGATCATTTGCACGGCCACCTCGACCGCCGACGCCACACCCGTGGTGGAGGCGGACTGGGTGGCCTCCGGGGCGCATGTGAACGTGATCGGTGGCACCCACCCGGACGCCGTCGAGCTCGACCCAGCCCTTCTGGCCCGCGCCGTGACGCTCGTCGAGGACCGGGCCGCGGCGCAGGACGGCGCGGGCGAGATCCGGGCCGCAGTGGCCGACGGCTCGATCAAGGCGGAGGACCTGTACGAGCTGGGCCGGGTGGTGAGCGGCGAGATCGGCGTCGTCGGCCGGACCTCGGTGCTGCGCACGGTCGGGATGGCCATCGAGGACACCGCCGCCGCGGTGGCGCTGTGGGAGGGAGTGCCGGATGGACACATATGAGGACCTGGGTATGGGGAACGGCCATACGGGGCACGGGCACACGGGGAACAGCCATATGGGGAACGGGCATACCGGAAACGGGCATCCGTGGTTCGGTGGTCACCGGCTGCGGCCCGCCGCGTCGGCGGACACGATCCGGCAGATGCTGCGGCACGAGCTCCGGGACACCGGCTGGCCGCACCAGCGGCTCCTTCCCGCGGCACCGATGGCGATCCCGCGTGCGGCCTACGCCGAGGTTTTCCGGGTGAGCGTCGCGCTGATCGAGCTGTTGCGCCGTACCGCCCTGGAGACCGGACCCACCACCGCCGACAGGCTGACGGCCTACGACATGCCCGCCACCGAGGACCGGCTGTGGGTGCGCGACCCCTTCATCGAGGAGCGGTACGCCGACTCCGTGGTCCGCCCGGATCTGGTCATCGGGCCCAACGGGCCACAGTTCCTGGAGTTCAACGTCAGCGGCGCGCTCGGCGGCGTGGTGGAGACGCAGAGCCGGCTGGCGGTGTGGCGCAGGCTCCACGCCGACGCGGAGGGCCGGACCCCGTTCCGTTCGCCGAGCCCGTTCGCCGTACGCGCCGAGATGTTCCGGTCGCTCAGCGCGGAGCTGGCGCTGGCACCGCGGGTGGCCGTCGTCGGCAGTGCCCGGGTGATCGGCGTGCAGCGACGGTACTTCGAGATGGAGGCCGACTACTACAACAGCCACGGCCTGAGCGCACGCTTCTTCGAGCCGGAGGAGCTGCATGAGGCCTGGGACTGCGCCCCGCATCTGCGTCATCCGATCGGACTGCGGAACTTCACCATCCCGGACTGGCTGGAGGTGGGCCTCGACACCGCGCCGGTCCAGGACGCCCTCGACAACGGCTGCCTGCTGGTGGGCACCCAGACCTCGACCTTCATGCACAGCAAGCTCACCATGGGCCTGCTGTCGGAGGGGAGGCCCTGGATGACCGAGGGCGAGCGCAGGCTCGTCGAGCGGTACCTGCCGTGGACGCGGATCCTCTCGGAGCGGAAGACCGACCGCGAGGGCCGGCAGGTCGACCTGCTTCCGTTCGTGCTGGCGAACCGGGAGTTGCTGGTACTCAAGGCCGGCCTGGGGGAGAGCGGGAAGCAGGTGGTCATCGGCCGCGAGGTCGACCAGGCCGGGTGGGAGTCCGCCGTCGGTGCGGCGGTCGAGGCCGGCACCAGCGTGGTGCAGGAGTTCGTACGGCCGCAGACCTGCCGGGTCGCGCTGATCGCCGACGGTTCCGACGAGCCCCACGACGTCGACGTCGCCCCGGTCCTCGGCCCCCTGGTGTTCGGTGGTCGCCCGGCCGGGCTGTTCTGCCGGTTCTTCGGCGACGGTTCCGCCGGGATCGTCAGCGTCCGGGGAGGGACGAGCAGTTCCGACAACGTGATGGTGGCGATCTGACGGCAGGACGCGTCGAGCTCTGCCCATCTTCCGGGCGCGCGGGACGTGCCGTCCGCGTCGCCCTCTCCAGCGACATCACCGGAGTGAAACCGCATGACCCTGCGCCATGTCAAGGACAACGAGTACGCCGAGGAACACGGCGGGGACTACGAGGACTTCGAGCCCGGCATGGTGATCCGGCACTGGCCGGGCCGTACCCTCTCCGAGGCCGACAACACCTGGCTGACCCTGCTGACGATGAACCAGCACCCGCTCCACTTCGACCAGCACTACGGCGCCGGCGCGGAGTACGGAAGGGTCCTGGTCAACAGCGGCATCACGCTGTGCCTGGTCGGCGGGATGACCGTACAGGCGCTGTCGGCGCGGGCGGTGGCCAACCTGGGCTGGGACAGAGTCCGTCTGAAGGACCCCGTCTTCGTCGGCGACACCCTCTACGCGACGAGCCGGATCCTCGACAAGCGACTGTCCCGGTCCCGTCCGGGGCAGGGGATCATCACGGTGGAGACGACGGGCACGAAGTCGACGGGGGAGTCCGTCATCGTCTTCGAGCGGTCGTTCATGGTGCGTTGCCGGGAGGGAGCGGACGTGGCTCCCGACGCCCCGTCCAGCCACGAGGTGTGAGTGATCGTCAGTTTGATCGACGGGGGTCCGAATGATCGGTCGGTCTGAAAGGATATCCGGCATGACGAGCGAGAATCAGCCCAAGGCGGGCCACCGCGGCATCCCCATCAGCACCGAGTTCCGCGAGTTCATGGCCTCCGGATGGGCGACCGACGACCGTGCGCCCGCGCCCCGTGCGGAGGTGGCCGACCATGCGGCCCGCCGGCGGGCGGCCGTGTCCGAGCGGTTCCCCGGCGAGCGGCTCGTCATCCCCGGCGGCGGCCTGAAGGTGCGGAGCAACGACACCGACTACACCTTCCGGCCGCACACCGCCTTCGCCCACCTGTCCGGGCTCGGCGCACACGCCGAACCCGACAGCGTCCTGGTCCTGGATCCAAGCCCCGAGGGCGGACATCATGCCGTCCTGTACTTCCGCCCGCCGGCCCCGCGGGACACCGAGGAGTTCTACATCGACTCCCGGTACGGGGAGTTCTGGGTCGGCTCCCGCCGGACCATCGCGGACGTCGAGTCGGAACTCGGCCTCACCGCACGCCACATCGACGAGCTCCCCGCCGACCTGGCCAAGGACGAGGCCGCCGCCCGGCTGCGTGTGGTCCGGTCGGCCGACCCGCGGCTCGCCGAGCTCGTCGACACCACCCGCGTCCAGGCGGGAACGTCCCTGACCGTCGAGGAACAGGAGGAGGCCGACGAGGAACTGGCCTGCCACCTGTCCGGGATGCGGATCGTCAAGGACGAGTGGGAGGTCGGCGAGATGCGCACGGCGATCGCCGCCACCCACAAGGGATTCGAGGCGATCATCGCCACCCTGCCGGAAGCCGTGCGCAAGGGGCGCGGCGAGCGGTGGGTCGAAGGGATCTTCGGTCTGTACGCCCGGCACGAGGGCAACGGCGTCGGATACGAGTCGATCTGCGCGTCCGGCGACCACGCCAACACCATCCACTGGACGAGGAACACCGGCGAGGTCCGCGAGGGCGACCTGATCCTGGTCGACGCCGGGATCGAGATCGACTCCCTCTTCACCGCCGACATCACCCGTACGCTTCCGGTGACCGGCCGCTTCACCGACGTACAGCGCAAGATCTACGACGCGGTCCACGAGGCGCAGCAGGCCGGCCTCGCGGCGGTGAAGCCCGGCAACAGGTTCAGTGACATCCACGCCGCCGCGAACGAGGTCGTCGCGCGCCACCTGCACGAGTGGGGGCTGCTGCCGGAGGGCGTCACGCTCGAGCAGACCCTCGACCCGGAGAACGGCGGCTGGCACCGCCGCTGGATGGTCCACGGCACCTCCCACCACCTGGGCATGGACGTGCACGACTGCCAGCTGCTGCTGCGCGAGGAGTACATGGACGGCGAGCTGAGGCCGGGCATGATCCTCACGGTCGAGCCGGGCCTGTACTTCAAGGCGGACGACCTGCTGGCACCGGAGGAGTTCCGCGGCATCGGGGTACGCATCGAAGACGACGTGCTGGTGACCGAGGACGGCTGCGAGAACCTGTCCGCCGCGATGCCGAGTGCCTCCTACGAGGTGGAGGAGTGGATCGCGCGGGTGTCGGATCCCGCGGCGAACCGATGACTTCGCCAGGGCTTCGACAGGCCTGACTGAAGCGTGCCCCTGCCGGTGATCCGGCAGGGGCACGGTCGTCAGCGGGCTCATCCCCTATGGGCGAACTGGGGCCTGGCCGGCGGAGCTTGCAGGACAGGCCCCTGGTCCCGAGGAGGGCTCAGCGCTTGAGGATGAAGGTGAAGTCGCCGGAGAGCTTGCCGCTCAGCCGGACCGCCGAGACGAGTCTGCCCTCGGTGATCAGTCTCTCGACCTCGGCCCGCGAAAGACCGCAGCCTTCAGCGATCAGTCGCGCCGGCCGGACAGGGATGCGCGCCTCGAAGCGGACCGAGACGTCGATGACGTCGTTCGCCAGGTGATCCGATCCACCGGTGTCGAGGCGCCAGGCGTCGTCCCAGTCGAGGGCGATGCGATTACGGCGCAGGACGACCGGATCCTGGAGCAACTCGGCTGCCAGGACAGGGTCGTTGCCATGCATCCGGTCGAGGAGATCAGGTCGTACGGAGCGGACGTTCATCCGCTCCAGGACCGTGAGCTTCGCCGTGTCCCCGCACGCGGTACAGAGCACGAGGAGCCAGGCGTCGAGGAGCTTGTGGTTCGCGTTGACGCGAAACTTGCCGTTCGCCCTGAAGCGCTCGGACGCGCATGCGTGGCAGCGGCGGAGAACGGTAGGCAGGCAGGTGGGCATGACCACCCAGCGATTGAGCACAGAAGTACACCGGTTCCAGTGAGAAGTCCGCAGCAAAAAGGAGCGCGGCGCAGATGCGCGACGCGCGACAGATCAGCTCTCGGGAGGTCTCACACGGTGTACAACGGGGCGTCCTTGGCTAGACGGCTTGGTCGGTCAGCACGGTAGTGGCGCAGCGCGGCGCCGTTCCACCGGTTTTCGGAGCGGCCCCCCGCCACCGAGCGCCGTCCTGCCGGAACCCTTGACGCCCGGCGGTCGTCCTTCGATACTGGCGGCCAAATCGATTTGGCCAAATCGATTTGGCTCTCCGTCCAGGGCCGGATCGCGGCTGAAATCCGAGCGTGCAGCAACGCCCGAACGGAGCCTGAACGTGTCCAGTCCCCGCCCGACCCTGCCCGGCACGGAACAAGAGTCACCCGAACCCGCACCCGCAGCCGAGCACGCAACCGAACCCGAACCCGCACCCGCACCCGAACCCGCACCCGCACCCGCCACTCCCCACCCCGTCGACGAATCCCGCCCCCTCGGCCGGATTCTGCTCTTCGGGATCCAGCACGTCCTCGTCATGGCCGCCACCCCCATCTCGGCGATCTTCCTGATGAGCGCGACCCTCCGCCTCGACCCCGGTCTGACCGTCAACCTGCTCTCCGCCGCCTTCGTGCTCTCCGGGGTCGGCTCCCTGATCCAGTCGCTCGGTCCCTGGAAGTTCGGGCCCCGGCTCCCGTTCGTGATGCTGCCGGGAGGAGCGCCGCTCATCCTCTTCCTCGCCATCGCCGAACAGCACGGGCTGCGCACGGCGACCGGCGCGGTGATCCTGACCGCCGTCTTCTACTTCGTCGTGCTGCCGGTCTTCTCCCGGCTGCTGGCCTTCTTCCCGGCCCTCGTCATCGGCACGATGATCGTCATCGTCGGCGTCAACCTGGTGAAGGTCGGCGCGGTCCTCGTCACCGGACGGCCCGGCCGGCCCGGCTTCGCCGACCCCCTCAACCTCGGTCTCGGCCTGGCCACCATCGGCTTCACCGTCGCCTTCTACCTGCTCTTCAGCGGTATCCTGCGCCAACTCGCCGTCATGCTCGGACTCCTCGCCGGCACCGCTCTCGCCGGGTTCCTCGGCAGCATCGACCTCGGCCGCGCCGCCGACGGCGGCCTGTGGACCGTTCCGCAGCTGATGCCGTTCGGCTCGCCCCAGTTCAACCTGGTCGCCGCGCTGCCCCTGATGCTCTACAGCCTCGCCTCCATGGCGGAGGCCACCGGACAGACCGTCATCAACGCCGAAGCCGTCGGCAAGGAGATCGACAAGCGCTCCGACGTCCCGAAGACCGTCCGCGGCGACGCGCTCACCTCGCTCTTCGGCGGGTTCTTCGGACTGCCGCTCATGGTCACCAGCGGCGAGAACATCGGGATCGTCCGTGTCACCGGCGTACGCAGCCGGTTCGTGACCGCCGCGGCCGGCGTCGTGCTCATCGTCATCGGGTTCCTGGCGCCCGTGACCCGCGCGATCAGCGTCATCCCGTCCGCGGTCGTCGGCGGCACCGCGATGGTCGTCTTCGCCGTGATCACCGTGCTCGGCGTGCAGATGCTCGGCCGCTCCGACCTCGACAAGCACACGAGCACGTTCATCTGCGCCGTCGCCCTCGCGCTCGGCCTGCTGCCGATCCTCGTTCCCGGCGTGTACGGCGGCTTCCCGCCGAACGTCCGCATCCTCCTCGAAAGCGGCGTCGCCGTCGGCGCGTTCGTCGCCGCCGTCCTCAACATCCTCTTCCACCACGTCAGGCCGGGCATCGCCGCCCGCCTGGCGCCCGCCCGCCCGGCCACCCCCCGTACGGAAAGCGACCGATGAACCCCCGCACCCGCGACCTCCTGACCGACCCAGGCCCCGGCCCCCTCCTCTTCGTACCGGACGCCGTCCTGCTGCCCGAAGGCCCTGCCGACGGCCACGCGGCCGTCGTCGCCGACGGCACCTTCCGTGCCGTGGGGCCGGCCGAGGAGCTGGTACGGACGCATCCGCACCTCGACCCGATACGTCTGCCGGGCCACGTCCTGATGTCCGGCTTCGTCGACGCCCACCACCACCTCACCCAGAGCTTCGGTTCCGCGCTCGCCTTCGGCGAACCGTCGGAGATATTCCGCCGGGTGTGGGTGCCGCTGGAGGGCGCGCTGGACGAGGAATCGGCGTACGTGGCCGCCAAGTTGGCCGCGCTCGAAGCCCTTCGCGGCGGCTTCACCACCGTCGCCGACGCCGGAACCCGGGCGGACGTCGACGTCGACGTGGTCGCGTCCGCCGCCCGCGACGCAGGCATCCGCTGCGTGCTCGGCCTCGTGTGCAACGACGCCGAGAGCGAGGACCCGACGCCCGCCCTGGCCCTCGCCGAGAAGCACCTCGCGCGCTACGACGGCGACCCGCTCGTCCACGCCTCCCTCGCCGTCTCCATCCCCGAGGCGGCCACCGAGGAGACGCTCCGGCGCACCGCCCGCCTCGCCGCCGAGTCCGGGGCCGTCGTCCAGATCCACGTCAACGAGCACCTGGCGGGGGTCGAGCGCTCCCTCGTACGTCATGGGCTGCGCCCCCTCGAGTACCTGCACAGCATCGGCGCGCTCGGCCCGCAGCTGCTCGCCGCGCACGCCACCCTCCTCACACCCCGCGAGCTCACCCTGCTCGCCGACACCGGGACGGCGGTCAGCTACAACCCCGTCGCCAGCGCCTGGAAGGGCAACGCCGTCGCACCCGCGACCGCCATGGCGGAACGCGGCGTCCGCTTCGGGCTCGGCACGGACGGCACCCGGGGCGACGGATTCCGGCTCGCCGAGGCGGCCGAGTTCGCGCAGCGGCTCGCGTACGGGCTCGTCACCGGCGACTCGTCCTGCGGCGCCGGCTGGACCTGGCTGGAACACGCCACGCGCGGCGGCGCCGACGCCGTCGGACTCGGCGCGCGGACCGGCACGATCGCGGAGGGCCTGGCCGCCGACTTCCTCCTCGTCGACGTCACCACCCCCGAACTCGCGCTCTCCTGGGACCTTCCCTGGGAGCTGGTACGGCGCGGCAACCGCGACCAGATCACCGCCGTGTTCGTCGGCGGACGCCTGCGGCTGTGGGACGGCCGGCCCGTCGACTGGGACGGTCCCGCACTCGTGGGCCGGGCGGCCGAACTGGCCCGCGCGGCCGTGGGAAGGGCCGCCGTCACCCGCGTACACCCCACTTCCACGGCGGCACGGGAAGCCGCGGCACGGGGGCGGAGCACGGCGAGGTGACCACCGAGACACTGGCGGTGCTCGCCGTCACGGTGACCGTCGCCGCGTTCGTCCAGGGCAGCAGCGGTCTCGGCTTCGCCCTGATCGTCGCCCCGGTGGCCGGGATCCTGGATCCCGGCCTGCTCCCGGTGTTCGTGCTGGCGTCGATGATCCCGCTCAACGTGTACGTCGCCTGGCGTGAGCGGGCCTCGCTCGATCTGCGGGGTGCCGGATGGATCACGGCCGCGCGGCTGGCGGCCACGCCGGGCGGACTGGCGCTGCTCTGGCTGATTCCGGACCGCAGCATCGGCCTGTTCGTGGGCATCGCCACCGTGCTCGCCGCCGTCGTGAGCCTGGCCGCGCCCGCGTTCACACCCGGCCGGGCCGCCTATGTGGGTGCGGGTGCGGTGACCGGTCTGACGGAGACCGCGACGGGGGTCGGCGGCCCGCCGCTGGCACTGGTCTATCAGCACCGGCCGCCCGCCGAACTGCGTTCCACCGTCGCCGCGTGCTTCCTCGTCGGCGAAGTCGCCTCGCTGCTGCTGCTGTTCGCGACGGGGGAGGGAAACCCCGCCGACCTCGGGTGGGCGCTCGCGCTGCTGCCCGCGATCGCCGTGGGGGCGTGGCTGAGCCGCCTGGTGCACCACCGGCTGGACGCACGGCGGATGCGTCTGTTCGTGCTGGTCTTCGCCCTGGTCTCGGGGGCGGTGCTGATGCTGGGAATCTGACCGTACGAACCCGGTGTGGCTTACGGCCCGGCCGGTTCCCGCAGCGACGAAGCCCGGGCGATCACCCGCGGTTCGGGCACCGTCGCCACCGTCGCCATCGATGCCACCGTCGTGGCGGCGGAGTCGCCGCGCAGTCGGCCGAGGAGGAGTTCCACCGCCTCGGCGGCCGCCCGGTCCAGGTGCAGGTCGACGGCGGTCAGCGGTGGTTCGCAGGTGCGGGCGCGGAGCCCGTCGTACCGGGTGACGACCATGACGTCGTCCGGGACGGTCCGCCCGCTGTCCTGGACCGCCCGGACGGCGCCCACCGCGAAGGCGTCCACCAGCGCGCAGACCGCGTCGATCCCGGGGTGCTCGGCGAGCAGGGCGGCACACTGTTCGTACCCGGCCTGTTCACCGCCCGCCTCGGCAGCGGTGGCCACGAGGGGGGCCCAGCCGTGTTCCTCGGCGACCCGAGCGTAGGCGGCGCGCGCGTCGACGGACGAGTGCCGTGAGCCGGAGCCGATGATCAGGGCCGGCTGCCGGGCACCCTGCTCGCGCAGGTGGGCGAGCAGCAGCTCGGCGACGAGCCCGCCGCGCAGATCGACGTACGGTACGTCCGCGTCCGGCGACACGGGCCTGCCGAGCGCCACGTACGGCAGCCCGCGCGCCTGCAACGTGGCCACCGCCGCGTCGTCCACGTCGGGCTCCACCACGATCGCCCCGTCGATGTCGACGGAGTACAGGGCGGACCCGGACTGCACGGGCGGCACGAGGACCAGCGCGTAGTCGTGTACGAGGGCGCTCTCGGCGGCGGCGGCCGCGACCTCCATGTAGAACCCGAGCCGGGACGGTCCGCCGGCCACCGCGAACGGCATGGAGGAGGCGAGCGCGATGGCCTTCGCCTGCCCGCGCCGCAGCCGCTGCGCCCGCAGGTTGGGCCGGTAGCCGAGCTCGCCGGCGACCTGCTTGATGCGCTCGCGGGTCCGGGGGTCGACCTTGCCGATTCCGTTGAGGGCGTGCGAGACCGTCGTACGGGACACCCCCGCGACCCGCGCGACATCGGCGATCGTCGGCGGCCTCGGACCGGAACCGGAAGTGGGCATCTGCGGGAACACTCCTCGCGTGTTGAGCACGGGTGACCCCACCATCTTCGCCGAACGCGCGCGGCGGCGGAGCCTGCACCCCAGGGTTCGGCGTCGATGGCCAGGGCGGCGCCGTCGATCCGCCGGAACGCCGGGGGTGCAATGCGTTGGACGCGGCGATCCGGGCGTTGCTACGTTGCGAGACATGTCGAGTCCTGAGGCGGAAAGAAGCGGGCCACCGGTGATCCGGTGGCCGATCGCGTAACCCTCTGACGACCCTGCTTCCTCCGGCCCCGTCGCCGAGCAGTACGTCGCGCATCCGCCACGGATCAACCGCAGCGCGGGACCACGCCCGGAGCTCTCTCCGAGGCAACTCCCACGCGACCGCATGACCTTCCGGTCCATGCGTTGGCATCGGGTCCTTCGTCGGGGTCAACGTGGGCGGCCGGCTTGCGGACAGCCGTCCCGGCCGGGTGCTGGCGGTCGGTGGTGCGGCGCTCTCGGCGGGCTGGCTCCTCTTCGCCCTCACGGCCGCGAACCCGGTCGTGGCGTTGATCCTCGTCTTCGTCCAGGGGGTGCTCTCGTTCGGTGTCGGCTCCACGCTGATCGCGCAGGCCCTCTACACCGCCTCGGACGCCCCCACACTGTCCGGCGGCTTCGCCACGGCCGCGCTCAACGTCGGCGCGGCGGCCGGACCCGCCCTGGGGGGTCTCGCCCTGAGTGCCGACCTCGGCTACCGCTCGCCGCTGGTCGTGAGCGCCGCGCTCGTCGCCACCGCGCTGGTCCTGGCGGGAGTGGCCCGGGCCGCGGGCCACCGCCCCTAGCGCGCGAAGGGGACTGTGGCCACGGTCAGGGCTGCGGGGTAGACGCCTTCCTCGCCGGTCGGGGGGGACGAGGAATTCAGGGCGACGGTGATCAGCAGCGCCACGAGGGCGATGATGGCCAGAACCACGGCGACCACGACCCGGCGGCTATGTCGGGGCGCGGCGGTGTTCGTGGGTAGTGGTGACTCCTCGGGGAACTGCCGGTTCAGATTGTCGATCGCGGCGACGAGGGTGGGATCGTCAAGGGCGAGGGCGTCTTCCATCTCGGCGAGGATGCGCTGGTCATCTGCGGGGTGACTCATGGTGACCCCTTCTGGACTGCGAGCGGGTGCTCTCTGAGGAAGGGTTCCCGCCGGGCACCCTTTGGATGCGTCCCTTCGCCACGCCCTCGGAGGTACCCGCGGTAACCCCTGTTCACCGCCTCACGCGGGCCAGACTGACGCGTACGAGCGCGGCCGCAAGGCGGGCCAGGTCCTTCGGGGGGACGTGGTGGGCGAGGCCGGTAGGGGTGTGGGGGAGTCCGAGGTCGGCGGCGGTCGCGAGGGAGCGTTCGTCGAAGAACGGGCGCAACTCCGGCCACACCTCCTGGGCTTCCCGGCAGAAGATGTCCGCGCCCACCGGCCCGATCCGGGGCACCTCCTGGAGCAGTTCGCGCAGCTCGTCCGTGTCACCCGCCGCCGTCTCACGGAGTTTCCGCAGGTCGCCGTCGAAGCGGTCGAGTACCAGTCGCGCGCCGTCGCCGAGCGCGGTCGCGGTGCTCTCGTCGTACCGGACGTAGTGCGCCCGTCCGAGGGCGTCCACGCGCTGCTGCCAGGTGGATTCCACCATCGCTTGCGGCGTCCGCAGTCCTGCGGCGAAGAGCTCCCGGGCTGCGGCGGTGGCCGTCTCGGCCCTGATGCGGATCGAGCACAGGACCGTGAGGACGAGGAGTTGGTACAGCGGGGCGGGCTTGTCGCGGAGGGTGATGCCGGCTTCGTCGGCGTACGTCTGTCCGTGCTCGCGCAGCAGCCCTTCGATCATCCGGGCGCTTTCCATCGGACGCTCCTTCCGGCCCGTCATCCCTGGTTCACGTCGGGTGTGTCGGGTGGTGGCAGGCCTGCGCGGCCGCCGGCATCGGGATCCCCGCCGCCGGACCCGGCGCGGCAAGCCCTTCTGCTCGGCGGGCAGTCGGCCGTGCAGCCGGTTCATGATGTCTCACCACCGGACGCCGCGACCTGCTTGAGCGTGTGACCGCTGCGGGCCGAGCGGGCGCGCCAGGGGTCGGGGGTGCCGTGGGCGGAGGCGCGTTCGTCGGCGTGTTTGACCAGCAGCCAGGCCTCGCGTTCTCCGCCGCGGTCGGCGCGGATGCGGGTGAGGGCGTAACCCCCGTGCAGCTTCCGGCCGTTCAGCCAGAACGAGGCGTGTCCGTGCTCCAGGGCGTCGGCGAGCGGGACCGGCTCGTCGTGGCGGTCGGTGGAGAGGTTGCGGTACGTGCCCTCGTCCCAGACGATCACCGTGCCGGCGCCGTACTCGCCCGACTCGATGACACCTTCGAACTCCCGGTACTCCAGCGGATGGTCCTCGGTCGGCATGGCCAGCCGCTTGTCGTGCGGGTCGCTGGACGGGCCCTTCGGGATCGCCCACGACTTCAGTACACCGTCCACTTCGAGGCGGAAGTCGAAGTGCAGCGCGCTCGCGTCGTGGATCTGGACGACGAAGGAGGGCCGCGCGCTCGTTTCCCCGCCGGTGTCGCCCTTCGGCTCTGCCGTCTTGGAGAAGTCACGCCGACGGCGGTACTCCGTCAGTGACTGCCTCGCCGCCATGGCCTCCTCCTACCGTCGGGCGCGACGGAGGCGGTCCGCCGCCGCGTTCAGCGAGCGGGGTCGGGGTGCGGGGCTCCAAGGGTTCTCCTTGAGGAGCACGTCCGCGTCCGCGAGGGTCCACCGGCGCGCGTCGAGAGCCGGATCCTCCAGATCGCCCCAGGCCAGCGGGGCCGCGACGGGCGCGCCGGGGCGGGCCCGTACCGCGTACGGTGCGACAGCCGTCTGACCGTAGGCGTTGCGCTGGATGTCGAGGTAGAGCCGCCCCTGCCTCGCCTTCTTGCGGACCTCCGTGGTGAGCCGGTCGGGGTGGCGGTCGGCGAGTACGGCCGCGGCGTCGGCCGCGAAGGCGCGTACGTCGTCGAAGGGGGCGCGCCGGTCCAGCGGCACGACCACGTGCAGACCACGTGAGCCCGTGGTCATCAGCTGCGACGGCAGTCCCAGCTCGTCCAGGAGCTCGTGGAACCACCGGGCGGCCTCGCGGACCCGGCCGAACTCGTCGGGCGGGTCGAGGTCGGGCGGGTCGAGGTCGAAGACCAGCCGGTCCGGATGATCGGGCCGGTCGGCCCGCGAGAGGAACCGGTGCGGCGTGATGCAACCCTGGTCGGCGAGCAGGACCAGGGTGGCGGTGTCCTCGCAGATCACGTACGTGACCGTGCCGCCCTCCTTGGGCAGTTCCGCGCGGTGGACCCAGTCCGGGAAGTGCTCGGGGATCTCCTTCTGCATGAACCCGGCATGGTCGATACCGTCCGGATGGCGCTCCAGCATCAGCGGGCGGCCACGCAGATGCGGCAGCATTCGGCGGGCGACGGTGCGGAAGTACGCGGCGAGGTCGGCCTTGGTGATGCCGTCATCAGGGAAGAGCGCCTTCTCCGGCCTGCTGACCTCGACGGTGTGTCTGCCCGCCCGGACCTTCTGCGCCGCGCTCATCATGCTCCCTCCTGAGCCCCTGGTCAGCCCCTGCCCTGGGCACCGACCGGTATGCGCCGCGCCATCGCCCGAGCCGGGCTCGTCGGCCTCCGCCCGAAACAGCCACGAGCGGCGCGCGTGCCCACAGGCCGGCCGGGTAGGCGCGGCCCGAGAGTCACAGGCAAGGTGGGAGGGAGGAAGTCACTTCCCGCTCGCTCGCGCCTCCGGAGGCGATTCGGCATGGTGATGGCTCTTTCCCTGGTGTCCCCCGACGGTGCCCATCTGCTGGTCCCCGCCGACGAGGTGTCCCAGCTGCTGCGGCACTTCGCGGACGGCTGGCTGCGTACGGCGGACGCGCGCGGCCTTGACGCGGACACGGTCGGGACGCTGGCAGGTGCGCTGAGCGCGGTCGCCGACCAGCTCGATGCGGAGTGCATCGCCTTCATGCCGTCCCGGGACGAAGAGGCCTGAGAACCGCCGTGGCCCTGTCGTGGTGTGGCCGCAGCGACACGGAGGGTGGCCGCTGTCGGGGCGTACCGTGGATGCCACCGGGATCAGTACAGGGAACGTCGCCTGACGGATGCCATCCCGCCGTACGCCCGGGGCGAGAGGTCGTGAGTCCGCCATGGCGGTCTTCGAGCTGATGGACGTGGCCTTGGTGTCGGACGAGTACGGCCGGGTCACCGTGCCCCTGAACACGAACGGGCGGGAAGCCGTCGAGCTGCCGGAGGGGACGGTGATCGGCGTCGCCCTGACCTTCCGTACGGGCGAGGAGGTCGACGGGCTGACATTCCTGGAGGAGCGGTCGCACGAGGGGCGCGTGATCGCCGAGAACCGTACCGTCCTGGGTGGGTTCCGGGCCGGCGGGCCGTACGAGATCCAGCTGCCGGCCGAGCGGCTTCCCATCGGGCGCGGATGCGGGACGTACGAGGTGACGGGCCGGATCGTCGACCCCGACGGCCGGGAACTCGCCCGGGAACGTCACCGCTTCCATATCGTCCACCGAGGGGAGGCCGCCCTCGGGACGAGGCGTCGGCACGGTCGGTCCCCGGCCGCGACCACGCCCGTACACCCCGGAGCCGCGCGCCCCGCCTGAACCTCCACCCACCGAACCGCGACCGCGAGGGAGACGGCCATGGGTACTCCTCCCGACGATCCGGTACCCCCGAGCCCCACCCCGGCACCAGGCCCGGGCCCCGGTCCGCAGCCCGGGCCGGTACCAGGTCCGGTCCCCTCGCCGGGCGGGCCCGACCCGACCCCACCGGCACCGCCCCAACCGGAACCCGATCCGCAGCCCCCACCCGCCCCACGCCCGGAGCCGCACCCCCAGCCCGGCCCCCTGCCCGGCCCCGTACCGGCCCCGGATCCCGTCATCCGTACGGAGGGCGCTGAGCGACGAGGGACGCCTCGTAACAGCCCCGCGCCTGCTGTCGCCGGTCACCCGGCCTCAGACCGCCGGTGACTGGTCGAGGGTGAACAGTCCGCCGTCCGGGTCCCGGACGGTCAGCTGGTGTTCGGTACGGGGCCAGGGGCCGTCCTTGATGACGCTGCCGCCGTGTTCGATCACGGCGGCGCGGGCCGGCTCCAGCGCGGGGACCTTGAAGTGGACGAGCCACCGGGGCCGTAGCTGCGGTTTCTCGGCGGCCTGCTCGACCGGACCGCTGTTCAGGCGGGCGACCGGCTGTCCGCCGTGGCGGAGGACGACCTGGTCCTCCTCGTACGAGATGTCGCAGCAGCCGTCGCTGCCGTCCGCCCACTCCAGGACCTCGCCGTAGAAGACGGCGGCGTCGAAGGCGTTCCGGGTGTGCAGCTCCAGCCAGGCCGGTGCCCGGCCGTCGCCGAACCGCCACTCGGAGCGCACGCGGCCCTCCCAGATGCCGAAGCTCGCGCCTTCGAGGTCGGCGGCGAGCGCGGCCCGTCCGCTCGGCGGATAGGACACCGGCCCGACGCCGACGGTGGCGCCGCGTTCCCGGATCCGCGCGACGGCGGTGTCGGCGTCGGCCACGGCGAAGTACGCGGTCCACGCGACCGGCACGGCCAGTTCACCGGCCAGGGCGCCGATGCCGGCCACGGGCACGCCGTCCAGCTCGGCGACGGAGAAGGCCCGGCCGAAGCTGGCCCGGCGGAAGGTCCAGCCGAGTACGGCCCCGTAGAAGGCCTCGGCGGCCTGCCGGTCCCGAGCCATCAGGCTCAGCCAGCACGGGGCGCCGAGTACGTCGGAGGTCACCTGGACCACGCTCGGTCTCCTCCCTGGTCACGCTCAGCACACAGCTGCCGGCAGACCACGGCCACCGATCATCCTGCGTGTACGTACGACGGAGACCTGCCCTCATCTCGACACTACGCCTCCGGGTACGGGCACGGGCTCGTCGCGGATCGCGGCGATGACGGTGCGGGCCCACTCGGCCGGCGGGGGCATGGTCAGGAGACGGATCAGGCGCATGGTGTTGGCACGGCGCTGCGCGGGCGTCATGGTGAGTGCGGTGCGCAGGACGTCGACCAGGTCGTCGGCGCATTGGGGATCGGTGAGAAGTGCGGGCCCGCGGAGGTAGTCGGCCGCACCGGCGTAACGGGAGAGGACGAGAACGCCCGCCCCTTCGGTCGCGGCCTGTGCGACGAGGAACTCCTGAGCGGTGAGGTTCATGCCGTCCGCAAGCGAGGTGACCCAGAAGACGTCGGCGGCCAGGTAGTGATCGATGACGTCGGGGAAGGACAACGTCTCGGGCAGGTAGTCGATCGGTGCCCAATCCGGGGTGTGCCAACGTGAGTTGAGCTCGGTGATGGCGTGTTCGAGGTGGGCGCGGGTGGTGTCGTAGGCGTGGATGCCCGGAGCGGGCGGCGGGCACACCAGGCGGTAGCGCAGTCGTCCGCGCAGCGCCGGCTGCTGTTCGAGGAGCGCGGCGACGGCGTCGATCTTCTGTACGGGCGCCTTGGCGTAGTCGAGCCTTTCCACCGACAGGACCAGCAGAGCATGCGGGTCCCTGGGCGCGGCGGGAACGCGTGAACGGGCGAGCTCGGCGACGGTGTGACGGTCGATGCCCAGCGGATGGACGCCGATGCGGGGTATGCGAGGGGATCCGCCGAGCACGCGTCGGAAGTTGTCGGCGAAGTCGCTTGTGTGGAAGCCCGCCCAGTCCAGCTGGAGAAGGGACGTGCGCAGCTGCTCGGCCGCCGGCAGACGGCGGAAGGCGAGGGGGTGGGGGAAGGGGGTGTGGTGGAACAGGCCGACGGCGAGGTCGGGACGTTCCCGCTTGAGCAGGCCGGGGACGAGCCAGAGGTTGTAGTCGTGGAGCCAGACGGTCCCGTTGCGCGCGGCGTGGGTGTTGATGTGGCGGGCGAAGGCGGAGTTGAACGCCTCGTAGTCGGCCCACCAGGCGGCGTCATGCTGGATGAGATGGTCCTGGGAGGTCAGTGCGGGCCACAACGTCTCCTTGCAGGCGCGGTGGAAGTAGCCGTTCCACCGGTCGGCCGGCACGGGGAGGAGGGCCAGGGGCAGCCGCGTCGGTACGGGCGCGGCCCCGGCGTCGTCGTCGGTGGTGGCGGCGGCCCAGACGGCGTCGAGATCGTCCGCGCCGGAGTCGAGGAGGGACGCCAGCGTCGGCAGGATGCCGTTGGGGCTGCACGGCTCGTGCCACTCTCCCTCCGACCAGTGCACGGGCGGGCGGTGATAGCCGATCACCACGCCCTTGAGGCGCTTCACCCAGCCGAGGCGTTCCAGGGCCGCGAGGATGGCGGCCGCGCCGTCTAGCGCGGGTCGGTGCACCAGCGGGTCGGTGCTGACGTGCGCCAGCAGATCGGGCTCGGCGTTCCGCATGACGACACCGTGCGAACCGATCTGGAACAGCGACAGATCATTGCGGGAGTCACCTGCCACGAGCACCCCGGTCTCGGGCCAGCGGAGGCGACGCATGAGCCGGCGGAGGGCGGGCCCCTTGCCCGACCGGGCCGGCAGGACGTCGAAGTACCGGTCTGCGGAGTACGTCCAGGTGCAGCCCAACTCGTCAACGGCTGCCGTGATGTCAGGTGAGCGGTGCTCGGGCGCCAGATAGTACGAGCAGCGGCCCTGTTGGTCGGCGTCGTGCTGGTACACGAGCGCGGGGAACCGGCTGAGCGCCCTCCGTACGTGGTCGTGTCCCGGCCATCCGGTACGGAGCGGCTCCTCCAGAGCGGTGACGTGGCGCATGTCGGTGGCGTCGATGACGCTCGCACCGACGTCCGCGATGATCCAGCGTGGCGGCGGCAGCAGGGGGTCCTGAGCGAGGAGCGCCTGTACCGAGGAGAGGCCGCGGCCGGTGGCGTAGACGACCGTGATCGTGGGGTGCCGGCGCAGGGCGTGGAGCAGTTGTCGGCGGCTGTCCGGGTCCCCGGCCAGGAGGGTCCCGTCGAGGTCAGCGACAAGGACCGTGGGGCCGGGGCTTGGGCCGGGGCTTGGGCTGGCGCCGGGCACTGGGGCTACCAGGCCGGGTCGTGCGTCACGGGGTCGATCACGGTGGGCCCGTCGCCGGTGAGGCTTGAGCGGTCGGATCCGTCGGGTCCGGGCGGGAGTTGCCCACGGACACTCCGCATGGCACGACCGAGCCGGGCCATCCTGGCGTCGTCGCTCTCTTCCAGCCGGTCGACGAGCTCGCGCGGCGCTCCACGAACACAACTCACGAGTTCGTCGAAGACCGACGGCTCTCCGTCGAGGAGCGGCGCAGGGGTTTCCGCACCATCGGGCTGGACCGGAGGCCGGATGTACGTGAAGTGCACGGTGTTACTGCGCTCTTCGCCGTCGATGGCGACCACGGACACGGTTCCGCTGCCCTGCGGAATGGTGAAGGTGAGGGTGACGTCCCCGGGGGCGAAAACCTCACCCTTCCACTCGCCCTCCTCCAGTACACGGTCACCCCACAGGATGTGCCGGGTGCCGAGCAGGGTTCCGGTGAGGGTGACGTACTGGTGGAGAGATCCACTGCAGGGGTCGATCCGTTTGATCCTCAACGACACGATCCGCACCTCGTTCCCGGAAGCCTGGGTGCCTGGTCAATCAGATCAACGTTCGCCGGAACCCTCGCCGCGCGCACGCGGGGAGGGGCCGAGCGGCTGACGCTTGCACGTCCCCCTGTTGTGGCTATGCGGGCTTCTTGGCCGGGGTCGGTGAGGAGCTGGTGGTTGATGCCGCCGTCGGCGTGTTGTGCCCAGGCTCCGACGATGCGGCCGTTCCACCAGACGGTCGGCCCAGGGCTCCGGTTCTGCGGCCCTCTGCGGCGAGGACGCCGAGGATGGTGGCGGCGACCCGTTGGCGTGACTCGTAGGGCTTGCCGGGGGCCGGGGCTCTCACCCGCGTCGGGGGGGGCGACGTAGACGAGGGCGGTGAGGGGGTTCTCGACCGCGCGGATCATGTCGTAGCCGCGCTTGTTCAGCTCGACGATGACGTTCGCCCAGTGGGCGGCGGCGCCGCCCCAGAAGCCGTGGACGAGGACGATGGTGGGTTGTCGGTGATGGTTCTCTTCCCTCGCGGGTCGGGATCACCTGGGGACGGCGGGATCACTGAGAGTGAGTCTTGTGCGCTGCGGGCCGTGGGGCGCGGTCCGGGGGCGGTGCCGTCAGCGGACCTCGTCGCTCCTCGTCGGTTCCGTGCCGCCCTGGTCGAGCCGGAAGGGCGGGTATGCGTCCGTCATCAGGCTCGCGTAGGCGGCCACGCGTAGGACCCAGCGGTTCAGGCCGACGAGCAGGGCGAAGAGATCGCGTGGGTAGCGTTCGGTGAAGGCGACGGCGAAGCCCGCGATGACCGCGAGCAGGGTGATCAGCCCGCCGCCCCACCAGTGCGTCCGCATGCCGCCGGTGAAGAAGGCGATCACCAGGTACTGCGGGATGGCGAGCAGCCACCACTTGACCAGGACGAGCGAGCGCGAGAGCCGCTCCGGGTAGGCGATGTCCAGCCGGGCCGGGTAGTCGGGCTCCGGGCCCAGGCTGAAGGGCGGGTACCGGTCGGTGCCGAGGGCGCCGTACGCGTAGTACGAGACGCGCCAGGACCAGCGGAGCACACCGAGGTTGAAGTCGAACAGGCCCCGTGGGTAGCGCTCGGTGAAGAGGATGGCGAAGAAGGCGATCACGGTCACGACGAAGAAGGCGATCCACAGGAAGAACAGCACGATCCAGTGGGGGATCACCAGGACCCACTTGACCAGCCACAGCCAGCGGGAGAGCGGGGCGTCGAGCTCGGCCGTCACCGCGACCGGCGGGTACGGGGCGGACGGGGCGGACGGGGTGTCCATGAGGGTCACTTCCTCACGAGGTCGGTCGTCTGCGTACGAGAGCCGGTACAGCCCCCGCCCCCCCGCGACACCGTCACCAGGTGCACCTCCGAGACGACGTCGAGTAGCCGGCCGGCGTCCCTCCCACCTCTCAGGATCGCCCGGTTCCGTGGTCCGTGGGAGGGTGACCCCGCATCCTGTCAGGGGCATGCCCGTGGGCGACGGCGTGCGCGGCAGGGATCCGGTCGTGGATGCACACCTGCTGACCGGGCAGGGACGTCTCAGCGGCAGAGAGCCGTGTCCACGACCGCCTGGACACGGTTCGTGCCCGCCTCGTCCGGCGGGATGCTCGTGACCGTGACGTTGGCGGCGCGGCCGTCGTCCGTGGCTCCTCCCCGGGTCTCGTAGCCCACGAGGTCGCCGCCGTGGCCCCAGTAGACGCCTCCGCAGGACAGCTTCCTGCTCATGACCCCCAGTCCGTAGTGGCTGCCGGTGTCCCCGACCGGGACGGTCGTACGCATCTGGGCGAGCTGGGCCGCCGGGAGGAGGCGGCCCCCGAGGAGCGCGGTGAAGAAGCGGTTGACGTCGGAGTTGGTGGAGATCAGCTGGCCTGCCGCCCAGCCCGCCGAAGGGTCGATCTCCGTGAAGTCGCGCGGCGGCGCGCCGTCCGAACTCCTGGCGTACCCCTTCGGATGCGGCTCCCGGATGGTCTTGTCACCGGGCGTGGGGAAGTAGGTGTGGCGCAGCCCGATGCGCTTGATGATGCGCCGGTCCATTTCCTCGGCGAGGGGGCGGCCGGTGACCTTCTGGATGATCAGGCCGGCCAGCACGTAGTTCGTGTTGCTGTAACTCCACTTCTTCCCGGGGGCGAACTCGGCCTCGTCCTGGAGAGCGATGTCGACGAGCTCGCGGGGCTCGAAGTACCGGTACTTCAGCTCGTCGTCGCTGATGTGCACCCCGTACTCGGGAAGTCCACTGGTGTGCTGGAGCAGTTGGCGGACGGTGATGCGGCGTCCGTCGATGCCCTTTCCGCGTACGAGGCCCGGGAGATAGGTGTCGACGTGCGCGTCCAGGGCGATCTTCCCCTCGCCGACCAGTTGCAGCACGATCACCGCGGTGAACGTCTTCGTGTTGCTGCCGATCCGCACCTGACCGTCCCTGGGCACCTTCGAGCCGGTGGCCAGGTCGCCGACCCCCGCCGTATAGGTACGGGTACGGCCATCACGGTCCTCGACGCTCGCCAGCGCGGCGGGCTGGCCGTCCCGCACCAGCGCCTGCAGGCCCTGCTGGACGGCGTCGGGCCGGGCGGCGGCGGACGCCGGGGACGGCGCCAGTGTGCCCGTGGTCATGACGGCGACGACCACCGCGGCCGCGGCCGCCATCGCTCCGCGTCGCCCGCCGTGCCGCCGCTCGGAGGAACGAGGCCCGTGCCATGTCTGCTCACGCATAAGTCAACTCCGTTGGAATCGTGGGGTGCTGTCGGCTGCTCCACCCGTCGACCGGGCAGGACACGATCATGGATTCCGGGGGCTCCGGCGCACATCGCGGGAAGGCGGGAGAAAATGCTCCCCCGATCGGGGGAGGCCGCAGGTGAGCCGCCCGTACATACTGGCTGATCATGATCAGAGCAATGCGGCCGCTGCTGAGCCGATCCACGTACGCGGGTGCGTTGTTCGCCTATGGCGGCGTCCTGGCGAGCCTTCCCCTGCTGTCCTTCGCGTTGCTGCCCGCGCTGGCCTGGCGGTCCGCTCCCGAGGGTGTGCAGATCGTCGTGGTCCTGCTCGTCTGGGCGGTGCTGGTCGGCCTGGTCGGGCTGGCCCGCACCACGCGGCGGGTGCTGATCGTGTCCGCCCGCCGGCTGCTGGGTGTGTCGTTGTCCGATCCCGCTGCCGTACGAACGTCCGCGAGCTCGTCCGGCACCGGGTCGGCCGCTGCCGGGTCGGCCCCTGGCCTGCCGGGCCCTGCCGTGGCGTCCGTGGCCGACCGTTGGCGGACTCCGCTCTGGATGCTGCTGCACGTGGCACTCGGGTGGACGGGGGCCCTGGGGAGCGGTGTGCTGCTCTTCATGGGCCTGACTCTCCCGGTGGGCTGGCTCAAGGCCGAGGCAGGGCTGAGCCTGTTCGGACGGTCGGTACGGGTGTCGGGCGGCTGGGAGAGCTGGGCGGCCGGGCTCGGCTGCCTGCTCCTTGCGGCGGCCGTGTGCGCGGGGGTGACGAAGGCCATGCGATGGTCGGCGCCCAGGCTGCTCGGGCCGTCGTCGGCGGAGCGGCTCGCGCTGGCGGCTGAACGGGAGCTGCGTCTGGCCGAACGCAACCGGCTGGCCCACGAGCTGCACGACTCGATCGGGCACACGCTGACGACGACCACGATCCAGGCCGCGGTGGCGGGCGAGGTGATGTCCACCGACCCGGTGGCGGCGCGGGCCACTCTGCGCAGCATCGAGGAGTCGGCCCGGGCCGCGCTCGAAGACCTGGACTACGTGCTCGGTGTGCTGCGCGAAAGGGAGGCCGAGACCGCGCCGCCTCGCACCTTGGCCGATCTGCCCGAGCTGCTCGACCGCGTGCGGCACGCGGGCGGGGTGGTGGAGCTGGAGCTTTCGGGGAACCCGGCGCAGGTGCAGGGAACGCTCTCCCGGGCGGCGTACCGGATCCTGCAGGAAGGGCTCACGAACGCGATGCGGCACGGAGCGGGCGGTCCGATCGAGGTCCGGGTGGCGGCGGCACCGGAAGGACTGGAGCTCGGCGTGGTCAACGCGACCAGGGCCGGAGCGAGCGGGGGCACGGGCGAGGGCACGAGCCGGGGACCGCAGCGCGGGGGTGCCTTCCCGACATCCGGGCACGGTCTGCCCGGCCTCGCCGAGCGCGTGCGGCTGCTGCACGGTGACTTCGACGCCGGCCCGGACGGGCCGCGGCACTGGCGGCTGGCCGTGCGGCTGCCCGTACGGTTGTCGGCATGAACGGCCCCACGGCGAGCACGGCCGGTACGGCGGAGCCGGCCGTCCCGGCGGACACGCCCGTCACACTCCTCGTCGCGGACGACGACGAGGTGACCCGCAGCGGTCTGCGCACCTTGCTCGCGGCGCAGCCGGGAATCGTGGTGATCGGGGAGGCCGCCGACGGGGTCGAGGTGGTCGAGCAGGCGCGGCGGCTGCGTCCGGACGTGGTCCTGATGGATGTACGCATGCCACGTCGCAACGGGATCGAAGCTACCCGCCAACTCCTCGCCGAGTCGACCGAGTCGACCGAGTTGCCCGAGTCGACCGAGTCGGCCGCGCCGGTCCAGTCCGCAGGACCGCCGAAGGTCGTCGTGATCACGACCTTCGAGAACGACGACTACGTCACCGCCGCGCTCAGCGCCGGGGCCAGCGGCTTCGTACTCAAGCGGCTTCCGGTCCGGCAGATCGCCGAGGCGGTACGAGTGGTGGCGGCGGGGGAGGCGATCCTCTTCCCGACGACACTGCGCCGGATGGTCGCCGCCCGTCCGCTGGAGTCCGCCGAGGCGTTGCCGAAGGCGGCGCTGACGGTGCGGGAGGAGGAGGTACTGCGGCTGGTGGCCACCGGGCTTTCCAACCCGGAGATCGCGGAGTCCCTCACAGTGAGCCTGGAGA
The DNA here is from genome assembly GCF_032436795.1 of Streptomyces sp. P9(2023). Classification (NCBI taxonomy): domain Bacteria; kingdom Bacillati; phylum Actinomycetota; class Actinomycetes; order Kitasatosporales; family Streptomycetaceae; genus Streptomyces; species Streptomyces sp. P9(2023). The sequence goes on along the minus strand of NZ_JAUPWM010000001.1, from coordinate 261,010 downwards.
CGGTCAAGACGCACGTCGGGAACGTGCTGACCAAGCTCGGCGCGCAGAACCGGACCCACGCGGTGGTGATCGCGTACGAGTCCGGTCTGGTGGTGCCGGGGTTCACAGGCTGAGGCGCCGTCGGCCTCGGCGCCGGTGCGCGACGTCACCGCCGTCCGGCAAGAACAGCCTTCCCCTTCAGCGGCGGTCCCTCTCGAACGTCCGGAGCAGGTCCGCCGCGATGCTCACCGCGATCGTGGCGGGCTCCTTGCCCCTGATCTCGCCGATTCCGACCGGGGTCTTGATCCGGTCGATGGTGGCGGCGTCGTGGTCGCCCTCGGTGGCCAGGCGGTGGCGGAACCGCGCCCATTTGGCGGCCGAGCCGATCAATCCGATCGAGCCGAGACCGGCGGTGCGCAGGGCGGCGTCGCACAGCGCCGCGTCCTCGGCGTGGTCGTGGGTCATGATCAGGACGTGGGTGCCGGGCGGGAGCTGCCCGAGGACCTCCTCCGGAAGCAGTGGTGTGTGGTGCACGTGGATCTGCGCCACCGCGTCCGCGAGTACGCCGAGCCGTTCGTCGGTGAGTACGTCGGGGCGGCTGTCGATCAGGTGCAGATCGAGGTCGTGGCGGGCCAGGATCCGCGCCAGCTCAAGCCCGACGTGCCCGACGCCGAAGACCGCCACCGCCTGGACCACCGGCAGCGGTTCGAGCAGGACGGTGACGGCTCCGCCGCAGCACTGCACGCCGTGCCGACCGGTGACCTTGTCGTTGAGGGCGAACTCCATCAACTCCGGCTCCGGATCGGCCGCGACGTTCAGTTCGCGCGCCCGATCGATGGCGACGGCCTCGATGTTGCCGCCGCCGATCGAACCCCAGGTCTCGGTCAGCCCCACGACGAGCTTGGCACCGGCCCGACGGGGCGCGTGGCCGCGCACGGTCGCGACGGTCGCGAGCGTGCCGGGTTCCCGACGGGCTCGCAACCGCGCGACCGCGGTCACCCAGGTCATGTCAGGCATCGCTCAGAGCGCTTGCGTCGGCGGGGATCTCGCTGCCGCTGCGAGCGTGGCCGTCGCGCCGCACGTCGCTCCCGCGGGCTGCTTCGATCGCCCAGTACACCGCCTCCGGTGTCGCGGGGGAGGCGAGCTCGACGCTGACCCCGACCGGCCCGAACGCCGCGGCGGCCTGCCGCAGCGCCTCTCGGACCGAGAACGCCAGCATCAGCGGAGGCTCACCCACCGCCTTGGACCCGTAGACCGCACCCTCCTCGGTGGCGTTCTCCATCAGCCTGACGTTGAACTCCTCGGGCATCTCCGAGAAGCTCGGCAGCTTGTAGGTACTCGCCGCCTGGGTCAGCAGCCGGCCGCGGTTCGGCCCGTCACCGGTGTCCCAGCGCAGGTCCTCCAGCGTCAGCCAGCCGGCGCCCTGTACGAAGCCGCCCTCGACCTGGCCGATGTCGATCATCGGTGACAGGCTGTCGCCGACGTCGTGCACGATGTCCACCCGCCGGATCCGGTACGCGCCGGTGAAGCCGTCGACCTCCACCTCGGTCGCGGCGGCGCCGTACGAGAAGTACTTGAACGGCGAGCCCTGGAACGTCTTCGCGTCCCAGTGCAGGCCCTCGGTCCGGTAGAAGCCGGCCGCCGACAACTGAACCCGCTGGAAGTACGCGGTGCGCACCAGGTCGTCCCAGGCCAGTTCCCTGTCGTTGCCGATGACGCGCGCGACGCCCTCGACGATGCGCACATCCGAGGCGTTCGCACCCAACTGGGTGCCGGCCACCCGCAACAGCCGATCGCGCAGCTGCTCGCAGGCGTTCTTCACCGCCGCACCGTTGAGGTCCGCGCCGGAACTCGCCGCGGTGGCAGACGTGTTGGGCACCTTGTCGGTGCGTGTCGGGGCCAGCCGTACCTTGTGCAGCGGGATGCCCAGCGTGGTCGCCGCCACCTGCAGCATCTTGGTGTGCAGGCCCTGCCCCATCTCCGTACCGCCGTGGTTGATCAGGACGGAGCCGTCCTTGTAGATCAGCACCAGTGCGCCCGCCTGGTTGAAGGCGGTGAGGTTGAACGAGATTCCGAACTTGATGCCGGTGAGCGCGAGCGCCCGCTTGGTGTTCGGGTGTGCGGCGTTGAAGGCCGCGATCTCACGCTTCCGGTCGGCGATGCCCCCGTGGTCGTGAACCTCCTGCCAGACGGCGGAGATCCGTTCGGGATGAAGGACCTGCTGTCCGTACGGCGTGGACTGGCCCTGCCGGTAGAAGTTGAGTTCCCGCAACTCCATCGGATCCAGGCCGAGCAGCGGCGCGCACCGGCCCAGGATGTCCTCGATCACCAGCATGCCCTGCGGTCCGCCGAAGCCGCGGAAGGCGGTGTTGGAGACCTTGTTGGTCTTGGCGATGCGACCGGCGACGCGTGCGTTGGGGATCCAGTAGGTGTTGTCGATGTGGCACAGCGCGCGGGCCACCACCGGCTCGGACAGGTCCAGGCTCCAGCCACCGTCCGCGGTCAAGGTGGCGTCCAGGGCCTGGATGTGCCCGTCGTCGTCGAAGCCGATCCTCCATTCGGCGTGGAACCCGTGGCGCTTGCCGGACATGGTCAGGTCCTGGGTCCGGTTGAGCCGTACCCGGACCGGCCGGCCGGTCAGCCTGGCGCCGAGCGCGGCGACGGCCGCGAACCCGTGCGGCTGCATCTCCTTGCCGCCGAAGCCACCGCCCATCCGCAGACACTGCACGGTCACTTCGTGGCTGTGCAGGCCGAGCACGTGCGCGACGATCTCCTGGGTCTCCGAGGGGTGCTGGGTGCTGCTCTGGACGAACACCTGGCCGCCCTCGTCGAGATGGGCCAGCGCCGCGTGCGTCTCCAGATAGAAGTGCTCCTGGTCGGAGAAGTGGAACTCGCCGGTGAACACGTGCGCGGAGTCGGCGAAGCCGGCGTCGACGTCTCCGGCCAGCATCACGGGCCGGGCGCCGTGAAAACTGTCGGCCGCGATCGCTTCCCGCAGGCTGATCAGGGAGGGCAGTTCGTCGAGTTCCACCTCGACGGCCGCCGCCCCCAGCCGGGCCGCCTCCAGGGTCTCCCCGAGCACCCAGGCGACCGCGTGGCCGTAGAACATGACCGTGTCGGGGAACAGCGGCTCGTCGTGCTTCATGCCTGCATCGTTGACGCCCGGCACGTCGGCACCGGTCAGCACGCGGACCACGCCGGGCACGGCGAGCGCGGGCTCGGTACGCAGCGCGGTGATCCTGCCGTGGGCGTTCATGACCTGGACCGGGTAGGCGTGCAGCACGTCCTTGGTGCGCTGGACCAGGTCGTCGGTGTAGAGCGCGGTGCCGGTGACGTGCAGGGTGGCACTCTCGTGCGGCATCGAGACGCCTACGACAGGCTTTTCGGGGAGTTCGGACAGATGGCTCATGACGGCACCGCCTCGGTGGTTCGCGCGTACAGCTTCAGCAGGCTCTGGCCGAGCATCGCGGAGCGGTACTCGGCGCTGGCGCGGTGGTCGTTCATCGGTGTGCCCTGCGCCCGCAGCACCTGGGCCGCGGCCTCGACGGTCTCCGCCGCCCAGGGCTTGCCCTCCAGGGCCGCCTCGGTGGCGAGGGCGCGGATCGGGGTGGCGGCCACGCCGCCCAGCCCGATGCGTGCCTTGCGGACGATCCCGTCCTCGATGTCGAGCGCGAAGGCGACCGCCACGCTGGAGATGTCGTCGAAGCGCCGCTTGGCGATCTTGTGGAAGGCCACGACCGGCGACAGCGGCAGCGGGACGCGCACCGCGCGGATCAGTTCGCCGGGCCGGCGGACGCTCTGCCGGTAGCCGGTGAAGTAGTCGGCCAGCGGGACCTCGCGCTCACCGTCCGGGCCGGCGAGTACCACCGACGCCTCCAGCGCGAGCAGCACCGGCGGGGTGTCACCGATGGGGGAGCCGGTACCCAGATTGCCGCCGAGGGTCGCGCTGTTGCGGATGAGCCGCGACGCGAACTGCGGGAAGAGCTCCGCCAGCAGTGGGACGGTGCCGTCGAGGCGGCGTTCGATCTCGGTGAGTGTCTGCGCCGCGCCGATCTCGATGTGGTCGGATTCGACGCGCAGCTCCCGCAGTTCGGGCAGTCGGTCGACGGCGACCACGCAATTCGCCCGGCGGGAACGGATGTTCACCTCCACACCCCAGTCGGTGCTCCCGGCGACCACCACCGCGTCGGGCCGCTCGCCCAGCAGCCGCAGCGCTTCGCTCAGGGTGCTCGGCCGCAGGAACGTGCTGTCGCCCTGGGTGTACTCGGTGGCGACCGGTTCGGGCGCGGACTGCTCGCGACGCCGCGCCAGAGGGTCGTCCGCGGTGGGGGCACCGACGGCGAACGCGGCATCGCGAATGGGACGGTAACCGGTGCAGCGGCACAGGTTTCCACTCAACGAGTGCAGATCGAAACCGTTCGGACCGTGTTCGGAGTCAGAGTCGGAGTCGGTGGCGTCGGCCGAGCCGGCGCCGTCCGCCGATTCCGCGTGCGCGCAGCGGTCGGGTCGGTAGTACTCGGCAGCCATGCTGCAGACGAATCCCGGTGTGCAGTAGCCGCATTGGGAGCCGCCGCGGACCGCCATCTCCTCCTGTACCGGGTGCAGCGTGGGCGGTGCGCCGGGTTCGCCGGCGGTGGCGAGACCTTCGGAGGTGATGATCTCCTGACCGTCGAGCGCCGCGGCCGGGACCAGGCAGGCGTTGACCGCCACCCAGTCGGTGGGCTTGTTCACCCCGGGGCGGGCGACCAGGACCGAACAGGCGCCGCATTCGCCCTCGGCACAGCCCTCCTTGGTTCCGGTGAGGCCACGCTCGCGCAGAAAATCCAGCACCGTGGTCTGGGGGGCAGCCGGAGAAAGGGGTGTTTCGTTCCCGTTGACCGTGATCCGCGGCCCTACCATGACGGGCCTTCGTTTCGGTGCGCGATCGGTCGATTCATCATGTTCGCCAATTTCGGGCAGCTTTCTGTGTTCAGACGCGCCACGGGACAGGAGCGGGCGCAGAACGGCACGCGACAGCGACGTGCCAGGAGATGGGGAAGGGAAACCTGGAATGCGCCACGGACGGGCACATCAGAACGGCGTAATCAGCAGCCGTGCGCGATACGACCCGGAACCCAGACCGTGGTGTGGGCGAGGCGACTCAGGTCAGAGCTGGTGTACATCCGCCGGTCGCCTCCTCTCGGTCGTTCTGGATCGACGTGGACCGCAAGCTAGCGGCTGACGTCCCAGCGGTCAAGTGGCGGGCCTCCGCCAAGTACAGCGACCGGCTGGTTAACATCGCGCGCCCACGTGACTCGGATGCCGCACTCCCGGCGGCGTTTCGTATGCGCGGTTTCTGGCAGTCTGTGGCGTTGTGTGCTTGATGTGCCAGAGGAACGTCCCTAAGGGGTGCGCTTGAACGCGGTGAAGCGGAGCCAGGCGACGAAGACCGTCGCCGGAGTCTCGGCCGCAGTGCTTCTGCTGCTGACAGGGTGCGACGTGCAGGGGATCTACCGGCCGGCTCGACCCGCCACCGGAGGTCCGTACACCTTCTACGTGAGCCCCGACGGCGACGACAAGAACGACGGCCTCTCGCCGCAGAAGCCCTGGAAGACCCTCGACCATGCGAACGCCGTGCGCTTCCAGCCCGGCGACCAGCTCAGACTCAAGGGCGGCGAGCGGTTCCGCGGCAGCGTCAGCCTGGACAAGACCGAGGCGGGCAGTGCGACGCGGCCCGTCGTGATCGAGTCGTACGGCACCGGCCGCGCCACGATCGCGCCGCGCGGCACGTCCGGCATCACCGTGCGCGACACCGCCGGCGTGGAGATCAGGAACATCGCGCTCGTCGGCGACCGCAGGGCGCTACGAGAAGGGGTGGGCATCGCCTTCCGCAAAACCCTCCCGGGCTCCCGGCGGCTCGACCACGTCACGATCACGAACGTCGAGGCGAGGGGCTTCCAGAACGGGATCAGCGTCGGCGCGGAGAAGGACGCCGCCGTGGGCTTCGGCGACGTTCGGATCGCCGATGTCTCCGTGCACCACAACCTCGAGGGCGGACTCGTCTTCTACGGGCCCGAGTTCGAGGCCGACAACCCTGCCTACGCGCACTCGGGGCTTCGGATCGAGCGGGTGAAGGCGTACTCCAACACCGGCGACCCGAAGAGCGGCGCGCGCAACACCGGCAGCGGCATCGCACTCGGCAGCGTCCGGGACGTGACGGTGACGCGCTCGGTGGCCCACGACAACGGTGCGAGGTCCGCCGCCGACGCCGAGGAGGGGCCCGAGGGCATCTGGGTGTACGACTCCACCCGCGTGGTGCTGGAGAACAACAGGTCCTACCGTAACCGCACCGGTTCACGGGTCGACGGCGGCGGATTCGGACTCGACAACAACGTGTCCTTCTCGGTCATGCAGTACAACCTCGCGTACGGCAACGACGGGCCGGGCTTCCTCGTCTACTCCGGCCAGTCGACCGGAGCCCACCGGAACAACACCGTCCGCTTCAATATGAGTTGGGACGACGCGCGGAAGCTGCCCCAGTACGGCGGCATCGTCGCCTACGGCACCCGGATGAGGAACCTGGACATCTACCACAACACGGTCGTGATGCGGACGGAGGGCCTGGCCTCCGCGGGGAACCGGCCGCCGGCGCTGCGGCTGCGCGACGGCATGCGTGGCGTGCGCGTCCTCAACAACATCTTCGCCACGGACGGCGGCCCCCTGCTGGAGGCCGAGTCGTCGTACGCCCCCGCCACGCTTCGGCTCCAGGGCAACGACTACTACAGCACGGGCCCTTGGTCACTGGGGTGGGGCGCCAAACGCTTCGCGTCGCTGGCGGGCTGGCGCACCGCTTCCCGCCAGGAGACGCTCGACGGCGAGCCGACCGGCTCCGTCGACGACCCGTGCCTGCGCGGTCTGGCCGCCCCGATCGCCGACTCGGCCGGCGCCTCGGATCTGGTGCCGCGCTGCGAGGACGAGGTGCCCGCCGCCCTGGGCCCGCAGGCGTCGGGCGTCAACCCGGGCCCCGTCGACTACTTCGGCAACCGGATCCGCGAGGCGCTGACGGTCGGGGCCGCGCAACCGCGCCCCGCCGACTGAGCCGAACCGGCACGTCACATGGCTCTGCCCCGCCGCACGGTCGAGGACCGTGCGGCAGGGCAGAGCCGGTGTGTTTCTCGTAGCCGGTGCTACGCCCTGCCGGTCGGCAGCGCCGGGGCCCTGGCCCCGGCCCGATCGGCATCGGTGGCCGGGGACGTGATCGTGGCCCGCAGCCGCTCCCCGGACCGGGCGGTCGGCGGCCGGTCCGACGGCGCGGGGCGACCCAGCGCCTTGACGGTCCAGCCGGCGGCCCGCCACTCGTCGTGCGGGAGCGCGTTGCGCCCGTCGATGAGGACCGGCTCGCGGACCACGCGAGCCAGCTTGACCGGGTCCACCTCGCGGTACTGGCCCCACTCGGTGAGGTGGAGGACGATCTCCGCGCCCTGGCAGGCGGTCAGCAGGTCCGCGCCGCAAGCCAGCTCCGGGTGGGCGACCCGCGCGTTCGCCGAGCCCTCCGGATCGTGCACCCGGACGTCGGCGCCCTGCCGGTGCAGCGCCGTCGCGACGGCCAGGGCCGGCGAGTCGCGCACATCGTCGCTGTTCGGCTTGAAGGTGGCGCCCAGGACGGTCACCCGGCGGCCGGTCAGGTCGCCGCCGACCAGCTGACGGGCGAGCGCGACGGTCCGGGTGCGCTGACGTCTGTTGATCTCGTCGACCTGGTCGAGGAACGCCACCGCCGGACCGACACCCAGCTCCTGTGCCCGGGCGGTGAACGCCCGGATGTCCTTGGGTAGGCAGCCGCCGCCGAAGCCCAGACCGGCGTTCAGGAACCGGCGGCCGATCCGGGTGTCGTGGCCGAGGGCGTCGGCCAGGGTGACCACGTCCGCGCCCGCGGCGTCACAGACCTCGGCCATCGCGTTGATGAAGGAGATCTTGGTCGCGAGGAAGGAGTTGGCCGCGACCTTCACCAGCTCCGCCGTGTTCGGGTCGGTGCTGATGTACGGGACCCCCGCCGCCAGCATCGGGGCGTACACCCGGCGCAGCGTCTCGTCGGCCTCCCGGCTGGTCACGCCCGCGACGAGCCGGTCCGGTCGCAGCGTGTCGTCGACGGCGAAGCCCTCGCGCAGGAACTCGGGGTTCCACGCCACCTCCGCTCGTACCCCCGCCGGCGCGAGACTCGCGATGCGGGAGGTCAGGCGGGCGGTCGTGCCCACCGGGACGGTGGACTTGCCGACCACCAGACACGAGGCGGGCAGGTGCGGCACGAGCCCGTCGACCACGGCGTCCACGTACCGCAGGTCGGCCGCCTGGGAGCCGGCCTGTTGCGGGGTGCCCACGCAGATGAAATGGACCTCGCCGTGCAGCGCCGCCTCGCGCAGGCTGGTGGTGAAGCGCAGGCGTCCCGAGGCGAGCGCCCGGGTCAGGACGTCGTCGAGATCCGGCTCGTAGAAGGGGGGTCGGCCTTCGGCGAGGGCCGTGATCTTCTCGGTGTCGACGTCGACACCGAGGACGTCGTGTCCGATGTCGGCCATGCACGCGGCGTGCACGGCTCCGAGATATCCCGTACCGATGACGGTCAACCGCATGTGCTGCTCTCCTGTCTGGGGCGCGGAGGTGGGGCCGGAGGGGAAGGGGGGCGAACGGGACGGGTCAGGGGGCGTAGCCGTACGGGTTCTGCTGCTGGAAGTTCCACGCGTCGCGGCACATCGCGGCCAGGTCGCGCCGCGCGCTCCAGCCCCAGGCCCCGGCCACCTTCGCCGGATCGGCGACGAGTTCCGCGACATCGCCGGGGCGACGCTCGGTGACCCGATGCGGGATCGGCCGCCCCGAGGCCTCCTCGAAGGCGCGCACGAGCTCAAGGACGGACGCGCCGCGCCCGGTACCGAGGTTGAAGACGCGCATGCCGGGCTCGTCGTCGATGTGTTCGAGGGCCGCGCGGTGCCCCTCGGCGACGTCGACGACGTGGATGTAGTCGCGCACCCCCGTGCCGTCGGGCGTCGGGTAGTCGTCGCCGAAGACGCTGAGTTCGTCGCGGCGGCCCACGGCGATCTGGGTGAGGAGCGGCATGATGTTGTTCGGCACGCCGCGCGGGTCCTCGCCGAGCAGCCCGGTGGGGTGGGCGCCGGCCGGGTTGAAGTACCGCAGCGCCAGCACCCGTAGGTCGGGCAGGTGCCGGCACAGGTCCGCGAGGATCTGCTCGCAGGTCCACTTGGTGGTGGCGTACGGGTTCGTCGGCGCGGCCGGGGACTCCTCGGTCAGCGGGACGGTCGTCGTGTCGCCGTAGATCGAGCAGGACGAGGAGAACACCAGCCGACGCACCCCGTGGTCGTGCATCGCCGAGACCAGGGCCGTGGTGCCGCCGATGTTGATGTCGTAGTACACGAGCGGGATGCGCACCGACTCGCCGACGGCCTTCTTCGCGGCGAAGTGGATCACCGCGTCGATCGGGTGGCTCGTGAACACGGCGTCCAGGGACCGCCGGTCGCGGACGTCCGCGACGTGCGACGCGGCGATCGGCCGGCCCGCGATCTTCTCGACGCGTTCGAGGGCCTCGGGGGAGCTGTTGGAGTGGTCGTCGAGCACGACGACCTCGTGGCCGGAGCGGAGGAGCTCGACACAGGTGTGGCTGCCGATGAAACCGGCGCCGCCGGTCACCAGGACCGTCTGGGGCACGGGGGACCTCATTTCTCGATCGGCCCGGGGGCCGTCACCAGGCGTAGAAGCCGGCGAGGTAGGTGGGGAAGACGCCGACGGCGAGCGCCAGCGGGATCAGGACGAGGAGCCCCGCGGTGAGCGGGACGGCGGCGGTGCGCAGAGCCCGGTGCCGCCGGACTCCGGCGGCGCGCGCCGTCTCCCCGATGTGCAGGGCGCAGACCGCGAGGGTCACCGCCGCGTACGAGAGGGCGCCGAGGATGCAGAGGAACACGTAACCGAAGGCGGGACCGGTGAACTGGCCGACGACGGCCGTGCTCGACAGGAACAGGGTGATCAGCAGGTAGGGCGCCACGGCGCGCAGCGGCAGCGGTTCGAGGCCGTCGCGTTCCTTCGGCGTCACCTTGAAGGTGACCGGACGTGGCCGCAGCTTCTGCATCAGGGCCGCGCCCACGCCCCAGGCCACGTACGGCCAGCGGGCCAGGCCGAAGAGCCAGATCTCCCAGCTGACGACGGGCGAGTCCTTCGGGCGCAGCAGGCCGCGCCGGCGGCACAGCAGCGTGAGCAGCATCAGCCAGACGGACATCGTCCAGAAGCGGGCCAGGAACTCGAAGTAGTTGACGTTGATCCACGGAACACCGGTGAGCGCCGCGATCGGCGGCAGCATGATGCCGATCACCGTGGTCAGGGCGAGCAGCGGGTAGTACAGCAGCGCGCAGGCGAAGCGGAGCCGCAGCTTTCCGGGCATCCGGCTCAGGTGACGCGGCAGCATCCCGAAGAACATCACCGCCAGGCTGCGGGACCACTGGAACTCCTGGGTGATCATCGCGCCGAAGGTGATCGGACCGTCCCCGTGGGCCTCGGCGTCGATCGCGAACGCGCCCTGCCAGCCTGCCGAGTTGAGCAGGAACGACGTCGAGAAGTCCTCGGCGAGCTCCGGGCCGAGGCCGCCGATGTCCCGCAGCGCCTGGGTGCGGACGGCGTAGTGGGAGCCGATGCACAGCGGTGCGAGTCCGGCGGAGTAGCCGAGCTGTACGGGGCCGTGGAAGAGCGCCTCGCGCTGGAGGCGGCCGCGGGCCGCCCAGGACTGGTCGGCGTTGGCGTCGCAGATGCTGGGGGCGGCGACGTAGCCGATGGCCGGGTCGGCGAAGGGCCGGACGACCTCGGCGAGGTAGCGCGGGTGCGGCACGTGGTCGCAGTCGAGCTGGGCGACGACGTCGTAGTGCTCGTAGCCCCAGTGGTCGTAGAAGTAGGCGAGGTTGCCCTCCTTGCACCGGGTGCGCCGCGGCCAGTCGGCCCGGTGGTAGTCGGCGCGGCCACGTCGGCAGGAGACCCCGATGCCCTGGGCCCGGCACCAGTCGATGATCTCCTCGGTGGGGTCCTCGTCGCACAGCCAGACGTCGTAGACGTACGGGAAGTCCTGGTGGAGCATCGCCTCCAGGGTGGTGCGGGCGATGTCCCAGTGCTCGGACGGGGCGCGGGTGACGACGAACGCGGTGCGCAGCCCCGGCACCTCGACGGACGGGTTGAAGCGTCGCATCCGGATCAGCGCGACGAGGAAGTGCACCGGCAGATACGCCAGGTAGAGCAGCAGGGCGCTGTTGACCACCAGTCCGGTCCAGCCGATGCGGTGGGAGGGCTGGAGCCACCACACCCAGAACCAGACCAGGCAGGCCAACCAGCCCAGCGACAGCAGCATGACGAGGGCGCGGTTCGCGCGGGAGAACTCGCGCACGAAGCTGTCGGGGCGGGTCTCGAAGCGGTGCCGGGGCGTAGCCAGAACCGGGCCGTCCGGGCCGATGGAGGCCACCGCGCCGTGGGAGAGGGCCGTGATCTCGTGCCCCAACGCCTCCCATTCCTCCGGCGAGCCGGGTGCCGGAGTGGGGAGCGGGGGGTCCTGGACGGTGCCGGTCCCGAGGGTGGGACCTTGCTCCAACGACGTCATGGCAGCGGGTTCTCCAGGCAGTGCGACAGCGGGCCGAGGGCGTGCGGGGAGGTGCGGGGAGAGGGGAGGCGGGAGGTACGACGAGGGCCGCGGCCGGGCCGGCGGAGCGGCCGGCCGCGGCGTGGGGATCAGCCGCCCGAGGCGGACGGCCCGGCCGCGGCGGCGGACGCCACCTCGGCGGAGGCGGCCGACGGGCCGGGGATCGTCTGCGCCATGGTGGCCGCGTCCGTCACCGTGGCGAGCGGGACCGTCTCGCCCTGGCCGCCGCGGATCGCCGCGGCCGAAGCGGTCAGCCGGTCCGGGCGGGCGCCGAAGTACGCGACGGTCCGGCGCAGGCCCTCGGTGATGTCGATCTCCGGCTGCCAGCCCAGCACCTCGCGCGCTCGGGTGATCACCGGGCGGCGCCGGACCGGGTCGTCGACCGGCAGCGGGTGGTACTTCACCTCGGAGGTCGAGCCCGTCATCGCCAGCACGATCTCGGCGAGTTCGGAGACGGTGCGCTCGACCGGGTTGCCGAGGTTGAAGGGGCCCATCTCGGACGAGTCGAGGAGCGCGACGAGACCGCGGACCAGGTCGTCCACGAAGCAGAAGCTGCGGGTCTGCAGGCCGTCGCCGTAGATGGTGAGCGGTTCACCGGTCAGCGCCTGGGTGATGAAGCTGGACACCACACGGCCGTCGTGCGGCCGCATCCGCGGGCCGTAGGTGTTGAAGATCCGTGCGATGCCGACGTTGACGCGGTGCGTGCGGCGGTACGCGGCCGAAACCGCCTCCGCGTATCGTTTCGCCTCGTCGTAGACGCTCCGCGGGCCGATGGAGTTGACGTTGCCCCAGTACGCCTCCTCCTGAGGGTGGACCAGGGGATCGCCGTAGATCTCGCTCGTCGACGCGAGGATGAAGCGCGCGTCATGACGCAGGGCCAGGCGCAGCGCGTTCTCGGTGCCACGACTGCCGACCGCGAGGGTCTCCAGCGGCTGACGCAGGTAGTCGGGTGGGGAGGCGGGGGACGCCAGGTGGGCGACGGCGTCGATGTGGCCGGCGACCTCCACGGACACGCTCACGTCGGCGTGCTGGAAGTCGAAGGCCGGGTCGGACAGGAGGTGTGCGATGTTCGCGGGGTCGCCAGTCGAGAAATTGTCCAGGCACACCACCGAGTCGCCGCGCCGCAAGAGCGCTTCGCAGAGGTGTGACCCGAGGAAACCACCGCCACCGGTGACGGCAACGCGCATGTGTTTCTCCATGAATGAGAAGCGAATTGACCTCACGCCCCGCTCGCACGGACGGCCGAATTGCAGATGACCTGACGAGCCGACAAGCGGAGTGCTCTCGGAAAACGTAGGGCGATGATATCGGCGTATGAAGGCATTTTTGGGAAGGTGAAATTGGCTGTTGGGCTGTTCGGCGGCGGCCGCGCGGGGGGTGGACGGCGTCACCGCCCAGTGCGAGGTTGATCCCGCATTCGAACGGCGTAATTCGTCAGGGTCACGCGCAGGTGTGAGTCGCGCCGCGTATGCCTGATCGGAATCAGGGCACCCGAGCGGGGCTGTCCGAACCTGGTTGCCCGTATCGGGTTACCCGAGCCGCCCCAGGTACGCGGCCCGTCCCGCGGGGAACTCCGCCAGGGTGCCGCCGCCCCAGTCGTGGTCGAAGTACGACTGGTACGCGACCTCGCCCCAGGAGAAGTACTCGACCATCCGATCGACGTAGTACGGGTCGTCCCCGCCGCCCGCGAACGCGTCCCCGCGGCGGTACAGGCCCCACTCGGAGCACACGTTGCGCTTCCCCCGCGCGCGGACGAAGGCCACATGGGCGTCGAGGCCCGACGCCTGCGACCGGATCCACGACCAGCGGTCGTCCGGGGACACCGTCGGGTCGCCCCACTTGAGGTCGTAGACGTTCATGCCCAGCCAGTCGACGTACGCGTCCCCCGGGTAGTAGTCGGTGAAGGTGCGCAGCCGTCGTCCGGGCTGCACCCCGAGGGAGCTCGACAGCTCGAACGTGAAGCACGACCCGGGTGTCGCGCGGAACACGCCGACGACATGCCGGAACAGAGCGGTGTAGCCCGCCGGGTCGTCCGTCGCCTGCCACGGGCCGATGGCCCGGTTGTTCGGCTCCCAGCCGAGCCGGACGATCGCGTCGCCGTGCCCGGACTCCACCAGCGCCCGCGCCGCCCTCCCGTACGCGGCGTCGAACTCGCCCGCCACCCCCCGCGCGAACGCTCCCTCACAACCCTCGACCAGCGGCGGAACCCCGTACACGAACGCCGATCCCGGACGTCCGTCCCGCCATGTGCGCCACGGATCGAGCTGGTACCGGCACATCGCCGCCGGATCGAACTCCGCCCAACTCTTGTGCGGCAGGTAGTCGTTGCCGATCTCGACAGGCCGGCCCAGGAGCTCCTCGTGCCGCACGGTCGCGGCGACGGCCCCGGCGCCGAACCCCTTGTACACGCCCAGCAGGGCGCAGGCGGATCCGTCGACGACACACCTCCCCGGGCGGGGCACGGACTACCCTCACTCCCCACCAGGATCCCCGAGCCCCTCACCCCACGCGGGCACCCCCGCAGCGCGTGTCGCACCCGGTCCGCAACGAGCGCCGCGCTGTCGGCAGGCCGCGGCCCGCGACGACTGAATGCGGCGTGGACGGCGCGAGAACCCCGGCCACTGTCGCTACTGTGACGTCGATGTCGGAGTCCCCGAACACCGGTTCCTCGGCGGAGCCCGCTCCAGCGCCGGTCGCGGAGCACCAGGTACCCCCACACGTCCTGCGCGCGGTGCCGCTCGCCGTCGTCGAAGGCGCCCGCGTCGTGTGGTGGGCCGCGTACTGCCTCGCCCGCTGGGCAATGACCCGCCTCGTGCGCCGCGACGACCATTCCCACGAGCACACCGCGGCCTTGCTGCGCCGCTGCATGCTGGGCCTGGGGCCCTTGTACATGAAGGTCGGTCAGGTCCTGGGCACCCAGACGGGTCTGCTGTCCCCCGAGGCCACGGCGGAGTTCCGCTCCTTCTTCAGCGAACTCCCTGCCATGAACGAGCGGGACCTGCGCCGCACCCTCGCCCGTGGCCTTCCCCTGCCCGTGGAGGAGGCGTTCAGGTCGTTCGACTGGGAGCCGGTCGCGGTCGGTTCCGTCGCCCAGGTACACCGGGCGGTCCTCCACGACGGTGGCGAGGTCGCGGTGAAGGTGGTCAAGGCGGGGGTGCGGGAACGACTGCATGTGAGCGCGTGGACCCTGGGGAAGTTGCTGGCCACCGTGCACGCACTGGTCCCACCGCTGCGCCGGTACGACCTCCCGGCACACTTCGCCGAGCTTCGGCCGCTGCTGGCGGGCCAGGGCGACATGCGCCGGGAAGCGCTGAGGCAGCAGGAGGTCGCCACGAATTTCCGCCTGCATCCGTTCGTGCGCGTGCCGACGACGTACGACCGACTGTGCGGGAACGACATCCTCGTCATGGAGTACGTGCACGGCATCCGGGGCCAGGAGCCCGACCTCACGGGGCACCCCCGTCCATCGCTCGCCCGCCGGATGCAGGACGCCTTCTACACCATGGTGTTCTTCCACGGGCTCTTCCACGTCGATCCGCACCCGGGAAACGTGCTGTTCGGCCCCGACGGTCAGATCGTCATGCTCGATTTCGGTCTCGTCGGACACCTCACCCCGGACGACAGGTGGAACCTCGGCTCGTTCTACTACGCCTGCATGAGGGGGCAGTGGGCCGTCGCCGTCCAGCGTTTCGTCCGCACCTTCGTGGCGAACCCCGAGGAGCTCCCGGCCCATCGCAAGCCCTACGAGGACGAACTCGCGGCCATCCTGCGCAGGCACTTCGAGGGACGGACGTCCCGATGGTCCACCATGGCGTTCTTCGACGAGGCCACCCGGCTCGGCGCCACCTGCGGAGCCCGCGCCTCGACACGGTTCTCGCTCCTCGCCCTGTCCCTGCTGACCGGGGAGGGGTTCGTGTCGCAGACCGATCCCGACATCGACCTGCCTCGCAACGCACGGCGGTTCACCGACATGTGCTCCCCGTACCTGAGCGAGGACCTGCGGGAGAAGTTCGAGCGCGACATCGGGCGGGTCACGCCCCGGTCCATGGCCGCCAGACGTGGCGCCGCACGCCATCTGGTCGCCCCCACCCACCTCGACCGCTACGTCTTGCCGAGCGCGTTCCCCCTGGTCGTGGCGCGCGCCGAGGGAGCCCGGCTGCATGACCTCGACGGGAACACGTACATCGATCTGTCGTCCGGATACGGCCCCCACATGCTCGGCTATGCGCACCCCGTCGTCGTCCGGGCCGTTCAGGACGCCGTGAGCCGGGGCGCCGTCAATGCCCTGGCCAACCCGGCGGAACTGCGCCTCGCGGAAGCGATCTCGCAGGCCTTCGCACCCGGGAGCAAGGTCGTCTTCGGGAACTCGGGCACGGAGGCCGTCCAGATGGCCCTGCGCATGGCCCGTGCCTACACGGGCCGGCAGGGGGTCGCCAAATTCGAGGGCCACTACCACGGTTTCTCCGACCAGGGTCTCGTGAGCTCGCTCTTCCGCCACAGCGGAGACGCACACCACCCCCGTCCGGTCGCCAACTCGGCCGGCATGCACCGCATGGTCGTGGACGACACGCTGGTGCTCCAGTACGGCGAGTCGGCATCACTGGAACGGATCTCCGCCCATGCCCGGAGCTTGGCCTGCGTGATCCTCGAACCCATGCCTTCGGCGCTCGGCACGCTCGACCGGGCGTTCCTCGAACAACTCCGGGACGTCTGCGCCCGGAAGGGCGTTCTGGTCGTCTACGACGAGGTCGTCACCGGCTTCCGGGTGCACTACGGCGGCGCGCAGCACCTCGTGGACGTGCGGCCCGACCTGACCTGCCTCGGCAAGATCATCGGAGGTGGTCTGCCGTGCGGCGCGGTGGCCGGTCGCGCCGGCGTGGTCGACATCGTCCGCACGAGCGAGGACCCGTTCACCGACCTGGAGCACAGGGCGTTCGTCGGTGGAACGATGAGCGGGAACTCCGTCACCGCCGCGGCCGGCGCCGCCGTGCTCGGACATCTGCGAGCGCACCCGGAGATCTACGCGGACCTGGACCGCAGGACGGACTGGCTGGCCGGCGACATGGCGGCCCAGGCGGCAGCCCTGGGCATTCCCTTCAGCGTCAGGGCCCTGCGGTCGATCTTCTCCATCACGTTCGACCGGACCGAGCCCCGGCTCATCCGCGACCGGCTGGCCGGCCCGAACTTCAAGGCCAACCTGGCCCTGTCGTACTACATGCGCAAGCACGGTGTCTACGTGCCCGAACTGCACACGATGCTGCTCAATGCGGCTCACACCGATGACGACGTCCAGCGGGTGTCCGAGGCGTTCGGACTGAGCCTCTCGGAGATGGCCGACGACGGTTTCTTCGTCGCATAGCCGCCCGCCGGCCGCCGTAGGCTCAGAGCCGGATGAGGGCCAGGCCCGCGCTGAAGCCACTGGCCATCCCGATGAGCGCCACCTGGTCACCGGGCTCGACGCGGTCGGCCTCCCGGGCGCGGACCAGCTGGAGCGGCAGGGACGCCGAGGCCGTGTTGCCGTGGTCGACCACGGCCGGCAGACAGCGGTCGGCGGGCAGGTCGAGGCCGTCACACATCTCGTCGTAGTGCCTCCGGCTGATCTGGTGGAAGGCGATGAAGGCGCTGCGCCGGACGGACTCCAGCTCGCTGCGGGCATGTTCCAGAGCCATCGGGGCCAGATCGAGGACGGTGTCGCGCAGGAAGTCGCCGTTGAGCCGGACATAGGTCGGTTCGTCGTCGACCGGCCGGTAGTGGAGGGATCCGCCGCTCTCCACGGTGCAGGCGTTCCAGGCGGCCGAATGGGCCCCGAAGACCGTGGTGATCAGGCCGGGATCGTTCTCCCCGGCCGGCCCGGCCGTGAGCAGCAGTGCGGCGCCCGCGTCGGAGAGCGTGTATCCCGGCAGGGCGCGAATAAAGGTGTCCTCGTCCGGCAGATGCCAGCGGGTCGCCATGGTGGGGGTCTCGCCGCATGCGATGAGAACGGTGCGGTAGCGCCCGCACTCGATGAAAGCGCCGGCTACTTCCAAGGCGTTGAGCACACTGTTGCAGGCGTTCTTGACGTCGAACGCGGGGCAGCCGAGGCCGAGTTTCGCGGCCACGATGTGTGCTGTGGCCGGTTCGATCAGGTCCTGGCAGCAGGACGCGAACAGCAGCAGATCCACATCAGCGGTGCCGGCCCCGGCCTCCGCCATCGCCTTCCGCGCGGCGGCGACGGCGAGGTCCGACGCCTGCTCTCCGGGCTCCCGCACATGGACGCCGCGGATTCCGGTGAGGTCCTCCAGGACCCGGTGCGGCGGGACGAAAGGGCTACGGCGCTCCAGTTCGGCGCGGGTCTGTTCCATGGTCCGGTATCCGTGCGGAAGCCAGACCGCGATACCGGACAGGCGGGCACGTGAACGAGACGACATTGCGCCACAGTAGCGCGATCCGTTCATTTCGCGGTCCCGCCCGCGAGGTAACCGCGCCATCAATCCCAAAAGGACGAGATTCGGAGGAATCCCATTCGGCGTGTACACCGACTCCATCAGCTCGGTGCATCGTAGGTTGCGAACCGTGGGACGTGATCCGAGGGGTTTTCGTCACCCACCATTTTCCTTTGTGGAGGCACCGTGCGCATGGGACGGATCCGGGCCGGTGAACGTGACGCAGCCGTGGCCATCGTGGGTGTCGGCTGCCGGCTCCCCGGCGGAATCAATGACCTGTCGGGGCTCTGGACGGCGCTGGAAGAAGGCCGGGAACTGATCGGTGAGGTGCCCGCGGACCGGTTCGACATCAGCCGTTTCGTCGACCGGAATTACCCGCGATCCGGAAAGTCGTACACGGCGGCCGGTGGGTTCCTTCCCGACATCGCCGGATTCGACGCGGCGTATTTCGGAATCTCTCCCCGGGAGGCCGCCCGGATGGATCCACAGCACCGCATGGTGCTCGAGATGGCGGTGGAGGCCCTCGATGACGCCGCGATGCCCGCCTCGTCGCTGGCCGGCTCCGACACAGGGGTGTTCATCGGAATCTCCGACCACTCCTACGGGGTTCTGCAGCTCTGCATGACCGAGAGCGTGGATCCCTACACCATGATCGGTGGCGCACCCTCCATCGCGGCGAACCGCCTGTCGCATTTCCTCAATCTGCGTGGCCCCAGCATGGCCATCGACACCGCCTGCTCCTCGTCACTGGTCGCACTCGACCGGGCATGCCGTTTCCTGCGTGAGGGCCACGGCCGCACCGCCCTCGCGGGCGGTGTGAACGTGCTGCTCGGACCTCAGGGGTTCATCGGCTTCTCGCAGGCCGGAATGCTGTCCCGGCGGGGACGCTGTTCGGCGTTCTCCGCCGAGGCAGACGGCTTCGTCCGGGCCGAGGGCGGGGGAGTCGTCGTGCTCAAGCGACTGGCCGACGCGCTGGCCGACGAGGACCGCGTCCACGCCGTGATCGCCGCCTCCGGGGCGAACTGCGACGGCCATACGCAGGGGCTGGCGCTGCCGAGCGCGGAGGCCCAGGAGCAACTGCTCCGTGCCGTCTACGCAGATGCCGGCGTCGACCCCGACGACCTCGTGTACTTCGAGGCGCACGGCACCGGTACGCCGGTCGGTGACCCCGTCGAGGCCGCCGCCATCGGCCGCGCACTCGGACGACGGCGCCGCGGCGGTCCGCTGCCGATGGGCTCGGTCAAATCCAACCTCGGGCACCTGGAGCCGGCCTCCGGAATGGCCGGGCTCTTCAAGGCGTTGCTCGTCCTGCGCCACGGACGGATCCCCACGTCCCTCCACGCCGAACCACTCAATCCGGACATCGACTTCGCCGGCCTCGGGCTCGCCCCCGTCGTCGAACCGTGCGGCGTCACCCTGACCGAGGCCTCCGTCGTGGGCGTCAACTCCTTCGGCTTCGGCGGCGCCAACGCCCACGTCGTCGTCACCCCCGCGACCACCGCCGACGCGCCCCGCCGCCACGAGGGCTCCCGCGGCGGCGGGGACCGTCCGCTGCCCGTCCTCGTGTCGGCCCGGTCGGCGGGCGCGCTGCGGGACTTGGCGAAGCAGGTCGCGGAGCAGCTGGACACCGTCACCGGGCCGGACGAGTTCTACGACATCGCCCGCACCAGCTGCGTGCGGCGCACCGCCCACCCGCACCGGGCCGTCGTCATCGCGGGCTCGGCCCCGGAGGCCGCCGGGCGGCTGCGACAGCTCCTCCCCGCCGAGGGCACCTCCCCGTCCACACGACGGCCCCCCGGCGTCGTCGGCACTGCCGGCAGCCGGGACACCGTGGCGTTCGTCTTCTCCGGCAACGGCTCGCAGTGGCCGGGCATGGCCGCCGATCTCATGGCCCGCGAGCCGGTCTTCAAAGCAGCCGTCGACGACGTGGACTCGGCCCTCCTCCCGCACCTGGGATGGTCAGCCGCGGAACGACTCTCCGGCCAGATGCACTGGGACAGCACCGACGTCGCCCAGCCCCTGTTGTTCGCGCTCCAGGTCGGTCTGGTCGCGCTGCTCGCGGACCGAGGAGTTCACCCCTCCCTGGTCATCGGGCACAGCGTGGGCGAGGTGGCCGCCGCGCACGCCGCGGGAGCGCTCGACCTGCCGTCCGCCGCACGTGTCATCGCCGAACGCAGCCGAGCTCAGGTGGGCACCGCCGGCAGCGGCCGGATGGCCGCCGCGGGCATGGGCGAAGAACAGGCCCGCGAGATCATCGCCCCGTACGGGGCAGCCCTGGAGATCGCGGGGGTGAACAGCGCGACGGACGTCACGGTCGCGGGAGACCCGGACGCGCTCGGGGCGCTCGGCGAGGAGCTCGCAGCCCGTCAGATCTTCTTCCGCGACCTCGGACTCGACCACGCTTTCCACAGCCGGGCCATGGACCCGGTCCGCGGCCCCCTCGCACACGCACTCGCCGGCCTCACCCCCACCGTCACCCGCTTGCCCATGATCTCCACCGTCACGGGACGCCCCGTGCGGGGCGAGGAGCTGGCCGCGGGCTACTGGTGGCGCAACGTTCGCGAGCCCGTCCGCTTCGCCGACGCGGTGACCCGGGCGTGGGACGAGAGCGGCGTCGGCGTCGTCGTGGAAATCGGCCCACACCCGGTGCTGCGCCCCTACCTGTTGCGCCTGGCGAGCGATCCCGCGCTGCCCGTCCCCGTCACCTGTCTGCCCACGCTCCACCGCGAAGCCGACGGTGTCGCCGCGATGAGGGGCACGCTCGCCGGACTGCTCACCGCGGGCGCCCCGGTCGACTGGGCGCGTCACTTCCCCCACCCCGGCCGGCCCGCCACGCTGCCCGCGTACCCATGGCAGCGCGAGCGCCACTGGTGTGGCACGCCCGAGAAATGGGTGCTGAACTCCGGTGGCGACGGCCGGATCGACCACCCCCTGCTGGGCGAGCGGATCCCAGCCCCGCATCCCTTGTGGTCGAGCGAGGTCAACCCCGTCCTGGTTCCCTGGCTCGCCGACCACCGCCTCACCGGTACCGTCGTCATGCCCGCCACCGGCTACGTGGAAATGGCGCTGGCGGCGGGCCGGCGGGCCCTGGGCGGCCCGGCTCAGGTCGATCACGTACAGATCCACCGCCCCCTGACCGTGCCGTGGCCGGATCCCGAGTCCCTGCGCACCCACGTGGCCCTCACACCGGACGACGTACTGACGGTGACCAGCACCGACGCCCACACCACGGAACCGCGTGAGCACGTGCGCGCCCGGGTGCGGGCCCTGCTCGGCCAAGACCCGGCACGCCTCGACACCGCGGCGGTACGCACCCGGTGCCCGCGTACCCTCGACGCCTCCGACCACTACCGCACCTGCGAGAACGCCGGGCTCGGTTACGGGCCCGCGTTCCAGGTGCTGGGCGAACTACGGGTGGGCAACGGTGAGGTCCTGGCCACGTACTGCCTCCCGGACCCGGACACGGAAGGTTACGAGGCACACCCGGCCCTGCTGGACGGCGCGCTGCAGGCCGGGGCGCCCCTGCTGACCGAGCCGGCCGGCACGGCCACGGCGCACCTGCCCTACGCGCTCACATCCGTGCGGGTGTGGCGCGCCCCCTCGCCCACGGGCCTGGTCCACGTACGCGAACGGTCCCGCAGCGCCGCCGAGGTCTGCTGGGACATCACCGTCACCGACGACGACGGAGCCGTCGCCGTGGAGATCGAGGGCTGCCGCCTGCGCCGCCTCGCCATGGCCGGGACCACGCCGGTGCAGGTCCAGCACACCGTGCTGCGCGGCGCGCCTCGGCACGACAGCCCTCCGCCACCCCGTGACGCGCGCACGGCGTCCCGCATCGCGGAGGCGGCCGAAGAGCGGATCGCCGAGCTGCGCACCGCCTGGCGCGAGGCACGCTACGAGCACTTCGAGGCGCAGACCAAGGAGTGCCTCGCACACGTCTGGGCGGAGGTGCTGAGCGGATTCCTGCCAGACCCCCGCTCCGACTTCGACATGACGACGCTCACCGAGGCGGGGCTGCGCACCACCCACCGTCGGCTGGTGAAGCCCATGTTGTCGCTGACGGAGCGGTACGGCCTCGTGCGCCGGGTGGCGGAAGGGCGGTGGCGCCTGACGGCCGAAGCCTTCCGCGCCGCGGAACTTCTGCGCTGCCTTGCGCTCGACCATCCGGCATTCTCCGCGGAGACCGCCCTGTTCGCCCGACGCGCCCGGCACTTGGGGGCGGTCCTGCGTGGCGCCGAGGATCCCCTGGAGCTGCTGGCCACCGACGGCGCGGTCTACGAACAGTTCTACGACATCGCGCCGATCTGCCGTTTCCACAACCGCATCGCCCAGGCTCTGGTCGGGCGACTCCTCGAGGACTGGCCCGCCGGCCGGCCGCTGCGCGTGCTGGAGGTGGGCGCGGGCACGGGCGGCACCACGGCGGCCCTCCTGCCGCTGCTGCCTCCCCAGCTCACTCGCTATACGTACACCGACATCTCACCGACATTCCTCGCCCGCGCCGAGCACCGCTTCGCAGCCCATGACTTCCTCACCTACCGCACCCTCGACCTCAACGCCGACCCAGGCAGCCAGGACCTGGCGGAAGGCGAGTTCGACCTGGTGGTCGCCGCCAACACCCTGCATGCCACCAGCGACGTGGCCGCCTCACTGCGGCGCATTCGCACCCTCTTGGCGCCGGGTGGCCACCTGCTGGCCGTGGAGTCGCACGACACGGAGCTGCTGGGCTCTTTGTTCGGCACGCTGGAGAGCTTCTGGCGACGCAGTGACCAGAACCTCCGGCCACGGTCCATCCTGCTCGCACGCGAGCAGTGGCCCGGCCTGTTGGAGCAGTGCGGTTTCGCCGACGTGGTACAGAGCGGGGACGACCGCGAGCCCTGCAGGGAGCACTATTCGGTCCTGCTCGCGTCCGTTCCGTCCGACAGTCTCGCCCCACCGGCCGCACCGGCCGCAGCGCCCGCGCCGACCGAGGCCACCACCTGGATCGTGGCCGCGGAGAACGAGCACGAGAACGCGACGGCACAGGCGATCGCGGCACGGCTGCGCCGATCGGGAGCCGATGACCAGGGCACGGTCGGGACCGTCGCAGCCGACACGTCGTCCGAAAGCTGGGCCCGTTCGATGCCCGCCGACGCCGGGCGGGCGGTCGTCGTCCTCGTCTGTGCCGAGCCGGAGACCGATCCCGCGCGCCTGACGGCGCAGACCGCGTTCCGAGCCGGCCTCCTGCGTGCCCTGGCCATCGCCTGCCGGGACCTGCCGGACGGCGTGGACATCGGGCTGTCGGTGGTCACCCGCCCGAGCGGACTCTTCCCGGCACCGGAGACCCCGGCACACCCCGGAGACGCCGCCATGTGGGGCATGACCCGGTCCCTGGCCAATGAGCAGCCCCGGCTGACCATCCGCCGGATCAGCATGGAGCGGGGCGACGACCTGGACGCCGACGCTCACCGCCTGGCCGGCGAACTCCTCGCACCCGACGACGAGGACGAGATCGTCCTGACCCGTCATGGCCGCTACGTACCCCGGGAGACGAACGAGGCACCGGATCCCGACCCCCTCACCTCCCCCTGCGACGGGGAGTCGTTCGCACTGCGCGTCCAGGACCCCGGACTGCGGTACCGGCTCTGCTGGGAAGGGACCACGCTGCCACGCCCGGGCCCCGGGCACGTGGTCCTGGCCGTGCGCGCGGCCGGACTCAACTACCGGGACACGCTCGCGGCGAACGGGCTGCTGCCGCACGAGGTGGTCGAAGGCACCCCCACCGCCCAGGGCCTCGGCATGGAGTGCGCCGGCGTCGTCACCGAGGTGGGTCCGGGCGTGACCGGGTGGAAGGCCGGGGACCGCGTGTTCGGCCTCGCCGCCGCCGCCCTCGCCTCGCACGCCGTCACCTCCGCCGAAGCGCTCGGCCGCATTCCCGACGGCATGAGCTTCGCGGAGGCGGCGACCCTCCCGGTCGTCCATGCCACGGTCCACCACAGCCTGCACCGTCTTGCCCGCCTCACGCCGGGTGAGACGGTGCTCGTCCACGGCGGTGCGGGCGGTGTCGGTCTGGCCACCCTCCAATACGCCCGCGCGTGCGGTGCGCGGGTGATCGCCACGGCGGGCACCGATGCCAAACGGGACTGGCTCCGAACCCTCGACATCGAGCACGTCTTCGACTCGCGCAGCCTGGACTTCGCCCATGAAGTGCTCCAGGTCACCGGCGGCCTCGGTGTCGACGTCGTGGTGAACTCCGTCGCCGGAGCGGCCATCGCGCGCAGCCTGGACCTGCTCAAGCACGGTGGGCGCTTCATCGAGCTGGGTAAACGCGACATCTACGAGAACAAGCCGCTCGGCCTGCGTCCGTTCAGCCGCAACATCGCCTTCTTCAGCGTCGACCTGAACACCTTGCCGACCGGGCCCGAAGGCACGGACACCGTGTTCTCCGAGGTGACGGAACGGGTCGCGTCGGGTCGGTACGGACCGTTGCCGCACAGCGCGTACCCGGCGTCGAGGGTCGGCGAGGCCTTCCGGCTGCTGCAACACTCCCGTCACATCGGCAAGGTCGTCGTCACCTTCGACCCGCTCGACGAGCCCGTTCGCACGGTGCCCACCCCGGCCCCGCCCGTCCTGGACCCGAGTGGCACCTACCTCGTCACCGGCGGCCTGAGCGGCTTCGGCGCCGCGACGGCGAGCTGGCTGGCCGACCTCGGAGCCCGTCACCTGGCGCTGGCCGGACGCCGCGGCGACCGGTCGCCCGAGGCGGCCGGCGTCCTCAAGCGGCTTGCCGAACGGGGGGTCACATCGACCCCGTACGCGGTCGATGTCACGGACGAGGGCGCCGTGCGCCGACTGATCGAGCAGATCGACGGTACGGGCCACCGGCTGCGCGGTGTGGTGCACTGCGCGATGCACCTGGACGACGCGCTCCTGACCGACCTCACTCACGACCGCCTGCATGCCGTTCTGGCGCCCAAGATGACGGGCGGCGCGCTGCTCGACCTCCTCACCCGGGAGCGGGAACTGGACCTCTTCCTGGCCTACTCCTCCGTCTCGGCACGTATCGGCAACATCACCCAGGCGCCGTACGCCGCCGGCAACGCGTATCTGGAAGCACTCGCGCGACACCGGCGGGCCGGTGCGTTGCCCAGCGCCACCATCGCCTGGGGTGCCATCGGGGAGACGGGCTACGTGGCCCGGCACGGTATGGAGGAGGCCGTCAGCCGCGTCGGACTCGTACCGGTGTCGCCCCGGGAAGCCTTCGGCACCGCGGGACCGCTGCTCGGCGACGGAACCGTCACGACCGGCGTGGGCCGCTTCGACTGGACCCGCGCGCGCGTGCTGCTTCCCCTGCTCGACAGCCCCCGCTGGTCGCGGGTGGTGTCCGGCGCGGCAGACGGCGGTGAAGCGGATCAGGGCGACCTGCTGTCACAACTCGCGGGCCTGCCCGCGGAGGAGGCGGAGAGCAGGATCACCGACATGCTCGCGGCGCTCGTGGCGGAGGTCTTGCACATGGACGTCGACGAGCTCGATCCTCACCGGCGCCTGGAGGAATACGGCATGGACTCCCTGATGGGCGCCGAGCTCCTCGTCAGGCTCCGTCAACGCTTCGACCTGTCCGTCTCGCCCGCCGAACTGCTGGGCTCCGCCATGACACTGGCCGACGTCGCGCGGGTCGTCCACCAGCGACTGGCCCCCCAACTCGACGGCACGGAGCGGCGAGGGTGAGCGCCGCCGCTCGGCCCCGGAATCAGAGGCGCGGCCCCGTCGGCAGGTAGAACGGGCGATTGTTGGCGGCCACCGGGGTGCCTGGAACGTCCAGGCGCCGACGGCCGTGGTTCGTCGCCGAGGAGAGCCAGGATGTCGCGGCCACGGACCTTCGAGGCGAGCTGTTCAAGACGGGGGAGTGCCACGTCGGGCAGGCGCAGGTGGGCAACCGGCATCCTGACCGAGAGCGAGGCGCCGCCGCCGCGGGCCTGCACGCCCCTGCCCGGTACGTCTCCAGGGCCTCCTGCAACCGTGCGAAGGACTTGCTCGCCGCTCCGCGAAGAAGCACTCCAGGTTCAGCCTGCTCGGCCCGGCGATGGGAGGCGACACGCGGGGCCCTCTGCCGGCGCCGGCTGACGCCCCCTGCGTACCGCAATCCTGGCTTGGTCGTCACCAACGACCCCGGCGCGACATCCGGGAAGCTGCGTCGTGCCGCGGACGAGGGCGTCCCGCTCGTGGACGAGCCGACCTATCTGCGGATGCTGGAGAGTGTGCAGCCGGCCAGGCCAAGGGCACCGCCCGGCAGCGTCGTGCGGCGGAGACGCCCGCGAGCCAGGCGACCACACAGTCTGAACCCGTACTGAGCGTCCCGGCGCAGGGTCCTGGTCCTGAGCTGTGTGTCCGCGTGTTTGCCGAAGCCCCGCGCTGCTTGCAGGACGGCCGGCAGGTACTACCAAGCAGCCGTCACCCCCGCTTCGCTCCCGATGTGGGCGTGAGGCTTTGACGACAACTCCCAGCAGTCGGCGGCCGACTCGCAAGGCGCTACCGCAAACCGCCGCCCCTGGTGGGGTATACGTCGTTTGGGCTTGACCCGATGCCGGGCGAAGGGAGTGGTTGCCGTGGAGCGTACGGCCTGCTGTGTGGTGGGAGGCGGGCCCGCCGGGATGGTGCTGGCCCTGCTGCTGGCCCGGGCCGGGGTGGAGGTCACCGTGCTGGAGAGACACGGCGACTTCCTGCGCGATTTCCGCGGCGACACCGTGCACCCGTCCACCCTGTCGCTGCTGGACGACATCGGACTCGCCGAGCGGTTCGCCCGGCTGCCGCAGCGGCGGGTGACCTCCGTGCAACTGCCCATCGGGCCGGACCGATCCCTCGTCACGGTCGGGAACATCGGGGCGCTGCACGGGAAGTACAACTACATCGCGATGGTTCCGCAGTGGGACCTGCTCGACCTGCTCGCCGACGAGGCGGGCAAGGAGCCTTCCTTCCGGCTGCGCATGGACACCGAGGCGACGTCCTTCCTGATGGAACGCGGCCGGGTCGCGGGCGTGCGGTACCGCACCGCGGACGGTGCCGCCGGTGAGCTCAGGGCCACGCTGACCGTGGCCTGCGACGGCCGCGGATCCTTCGCCCGGGAGCTGCCCGAGCTCGGCCTGGAGAGCTTCCCGTGCCCGATGGACGCCTGGTGGTTCCGGCTACCGCGCCATGACGGCGATCCCAGCGGGCTCGTGGGAGGTCTGGGCGAGCGGTTCTTCAGCGCGCTCATCGACCGCGGCGACTACTGGCAGTGCGCGGGGCTCATCCCCAAGGGGACCGATGCCGAGCGGCGCGCCGAAGGCCTGGACCGGTTCATGGCGCAGTTCACGGAGGCCGTCCCGTGGCTGGCCGACCGGGCGCACTCGGTCACCTCCTGGGACGAGGTCAAGCTGCTCGACGTACGGCTGGACCGGTTGCGCCGCTGGCACCGGCCGGGGCTGCTGTGCATCGGCGACGCCGCCCATGCCATGTCGCCGGTCTTCGGCATCGGCATCAACCTCGCCGTACAGGACGCGGTGGCCGCGGCCCGCTACCTCGTGGAACCCCTCCGCGCGGGGACCGTGGGGCTTCACGACGTACGCCGCGTACAGCGCCGCCGCATGCCCACGACGGTGGTGACCCAGGGCCTGCAACGCCTGGCCCACGCCCAGGTCATCGAACCTCTGCTGGCCGGGCGCGCCGCGTTCGGCCACCCGCAGCGGGCGAAGCGGCTGACGGAACTCGTCACCGACTCGCGGTGGCTGAACCGGGTACCGGCCTACTTCATCGGGTACGGCGCGCTGCGCGAGCGGCCGCCTGCGGAATCGGTCCGCGGCGGCTCCGCGGTGCGGGAGGCGTCATGACCCCAGGCTCCGCCTTGGTTCCGGAACCCGTGCCGGTGAACGGCGAGCGTTCGGAGCCCGCACGGGTTCCCGGTCGGGGGTCGGGCGCAGTGGTTGGGGTGGGTCAGGTGAGGGTGAGGCGAAGGGTGGTCAGGCCGCGGGTGAGGCGGGTTCGGCGCCAGGTCAGGGATTCTGTGGGGATAGCCAGGCGCGTGTTCGGGAAGCGGGTCACCAGGGCGCGGAGGGCGATTTCCGCCTCGGCCCGGGCCAGGGGGGCGCCCGGGCAGCGGTGGATGCCGTGGCCGAAGGAGAGGTGTCCGCCGGCGTCGCGGTCGAGGTCGAGGTGGTGCGGGTCGGGGAACGCCGCCGGGTCGCGGTTCGCGGCCCCGGGGGCGATGAGCACCGGGTAGCCCGCCGGGATGTCGATCCCGCCGATCTGAAGGTCCTCCGTGCTGTGGCGGAAGGTGGCCACGCTCACCGGGGAGTCGAAGCGGAGCAGTTCGTCGAGGGCGCCGGGGATCAGGTCCGGGTCCCGGCGCAGGCGGTCGAACGCGTCCGGGTGGCGGAGCAGGGCCAGGACGGCGTTGCCGATGAAGTGGGTGGTGGTCTCGTGCCCGGCGACCAGGAGGAGCGCGGCCAGGGAGACGGTCTCGTCCAGGTCGAGGCCGCCCGCGTCGCAGTCGCGCAGGAGGGAGTGGAGCGGGCCGTCGCCGGGGGCGGCGCGGGTCGAGTCGACGAGGTGGGTCAGGTAGTCGCCGATCCGGTGTGACGCGGCGTCGACGCGGTCGGTGTCGGTCGCGTCGAAGAGGTCGTGGGACCAGCCGGCGAGCGTGGCCCGGTCGGATTCCGGCACCCCCAGCAGCTCGCAGACGACCGTGACCGGCAGGGGTACCGCCAGGTCTGCCACCAGGTCGACCTCCGTGCCCGGTCGCCACGCGGTCATGAGGTCGTCGACGACCCGGGTGATGTACGGGCGCAGTTCCCGGACGCGACCGGTGGTGAACAGGGGCGTCGCCACCCGCCGTTGGCGGGTGTGCGCGGGTGGGTCGCTCGCCAGCAGGTTGCGGGAGATCGCCGGGTGCAGGTCGCGGTTCGAGGGCCGGTCGGCGAAGAAGCGGGCCGTGTCCTTGGACAGGCGGTGGTCGGTGAACGCCTCGCGGGCCTCGGGGTGGCCGGTGATCAGGTACGCGTGGTGTCCGCCGGAGCCGGTGGGGATTCGTTGGACCGGGCAGCCTTCGCGCAGCCGGTCGTAGGTGGGGTAGGGGTCGGCGAAGAAGCGCGGGTCGCGCAGCGGGTCCTGCCGCGGGGCGGTCACGAGGCCGCTCCCGCGTTCTCGGGTGCCGGGTGCCGCGCGTAGGCGTCCGCCACGAGCAGCAGCCACGCGGTCTCCGCCGGGAGGTCGCCCTTGCGGGAGCCGGTGCCGGCGGCGGGCGGGGCCTCGTCGCCGTCGAGGGGGAGTCCGGCGCGCTTCGCGTTGACGGCCGCGGCGATGACCGCCGCCTCCACCTCGGCCTCGCCCTCGGGAGTGTCGGCCGTGCCCCGGCGGGCGACCTCGGCGGCCGCGGCGTCCCGTACCGACGCCTGACGGTACCGGCGCAGGGCCAGCACGCAGTCGTTGATCTCGATGACCCGGCGGTGGAGGTGGAAGTCGAGGTCGTGGGTGTCGGCTTCGGTGTTACCCGGGTCGAGTACGACTTCGGGGACCGCCGAGGTGACCTCCCGCCACAGGGGTTCCAGCGCGGCGAACGAGTTCCGTTCCCAGCGGCGGCGGCGCAGTTGGCTGAGCGGCCACAGCAGGGCGGGGAGGGTGAGTCCGACGGTGATGAGGAGGACGGCGACGGCGGGCGCGGTCACGCTGAACGTGCAGCGGAAGGGGGTCAGCGGCGTCGAGCACCGGGCGCCGTCGGGAACGAGCCCCAGGCCGAGACCGATCGAGACCAGGGCGAAGAGCTTGTAGGCGGCGTAGACGAGGGCGAAGCCACAGCCGACCGAGGTCGTGCGCAGGCCCCAGCGCTGACTGCGGCGGGTCGAGCGCTTGGACTGGGCCCAGGTCTGCAGCAGGAAGTCCTTGGCCGTGTAGCCCAGGTAGGAGATGTAGATGAGCACGTAGCACGCGTACAACACCGGGTTCCGCCCGGTGAGTTGTTCGGCGACGAAGAAGGCGGTCATGCCGGCGACGGAGATCCCGAGGGCGATGACGCGCAGTCGGATCTGCCGGTGGGCCCGCTCGCGGTCCAGATTGAGCTGGAAGAGGAAGGCGAGGACCGAGGTGGCCGCCGTCAGGGTGAAGGTGTTGCTGAGGAGTCGGGCGACGTGGGGGACCACCGACTCGACCGCGCGCTCCACGGCGGGGGCGTAGGAGGCGAAGGCGAGGGCGAACGAGGTCAGCAGCGCCGCCATCGCCCAGGTGCCCGTGGGGCGGTGTCCGCCTCGTCCTCGCACCCAGTAGGCGGCGAAGCACAGCAGTACGACGGCCGTGCCCGTGAAGAGGATGTTGATCATTTCCGGTGGCGTTTCTTCCTGTGTGGCTTGGCGAACAGCGCGTCCCAGCTCTCGGCGCCGCTGGCGGGCCGGCTCGACGGGCCTTCGCGTCCCCGGTACATGAGTTGTCGGATCACGCTGGCCATCACCTCGGCCTCGCGTTCGTCCTCGCTGGTGTAGCTGGTCCGGCCGGACATGCGCTGGACGAGGGTGGGGTTGAAGCCGATCGCGCGCAGGGTGTCCTGGTCCAGTTCCAGGCTGCCGGGGTGGTCGCAGATGATGTGGCTGATCTCGTGGGCGAGGATGTGGTTCTGGTGGAGGGGGGAGGTGGCCTCCTCGTAGAACAACAGGTCGGCGTCCGGGGTCTCCAGGCGGATGCCGCACGGGGCGTCCATGGCGCCCAGGGTGCTCAGGGGGCGCAGGATGATGGGGCGTCCGCGTTGTTCGGCCACGGCGTCGCGGAGGTCGCGGGTGCTGAAGCGGTGCGGGAGTTGAAGTGCCTCGATGCGCGCCTCACACGTGGCGCGAAGCTGCTCAAGGTCCATGTCCTCACTCTGGTGACGCCGGTCGGGGGTGGTCGGCCGGGGCGAACCTCTCCCTCGAAGCCTGCCCCCTGGGTCGTACGCGCGCCCCAATGCTGACATGTTCGCGACTCCCATTCGAGGGCGGGGTGCCGCCGCGGTAGGGCCGTGCGGCTCGGGATGCCGGGCTTGTGCCGGGAAACGCCTGATGCCCCCCTGTCGAAGAGCGACCACAGGGGGGTGTCGTGTCGGGGCGGGGACCGTGTGATCGCCGCCCGGTGCGCGGTTCAGTCGTCCAGGTTGAGGTCCTGCGCGGGGTCGTCGGTGGTGAGCCCTTCGAGTTTCCGGGCCTGTTCGATCACGGTGGACAGCATCTTCAGGCTGTCGACGCTCAGGCCGTTGGCGCGCAGGGCCACCTTGCGGACGTCCTGATCGCGCATGGCGGCGAGGAGGCCGATCTCCGCTTTGGTGCGTTCGGCCTCCGCGCTGTCGACGAAGTAGCCCGCCGGGACTCCGAAGAAGTCGGCCAGGGCCTTGATGGTGTGTCGCGTCGGGTTCCGCTTGGCGCCTGTGCGCAGTTGCTGGATGGCACTCGCCGTCACCCCGCGTCCCTCTCCGGTCGCGGCCTTGCGGATTCCCTCGGCGACCTCCGCGTAGGTGTACGGCCCCCGGGAAGGAGGGTGCACCTCACGGAAGAGGTGGTCCAGGAGCTGGGCGAAGGTGGGCGACTGGTCATCCTCCACGTACACGACCTCCTTGTGTGATGCCGAGTCTTTGCCCACCACAGTGTTTCTCGAAGCCCATCGGGCCGGCCCCGGCAACACTTTGGTTGACGCCGGACAGTCACTCTGGTGTACGTTACCAATGCTTCGTCACCACTGAAGTGTCGAGGGGGTGGTGGCGGCACGGGCCGGGTCGGCGTTGAGCTTCACGGGGGTGAGCTCGACCGACGGCCCGGAGCGCCGTGGCCGCGCCGGCCGGGTTGGCCCCGGCCGGCGCGCGGCGACGCGGGGGAGGCGCAGGCCCGAGGCCGTCCCGTTCGCCGACTGACGCGATCGGTCGGGGAACGGGCCTGCGGGTACCGCGTCCGGGGACGCGTCGCCTGTCAGGCCGTTGTGCCTGCCGCAAGCCGGCGCCGTGCCATGCCGGCGACAGGTGGCTTCGGCCGGATGGGAAGGTCAGTCTCTTCGATCGGTGGCCATGGTGTGCAAAGGGGCCACCAACCGGGATTGCACCGCCACGACCTGCGGCTCCCCATTGGATCACCGGTACGCCTATCCGGGTCACGTGCGGACGTCCACCGAGCGAGAGACGCTCGGTGGGGGTAGGTCGATTCGCGCAAGGCGACCTTGGGATCCACGAGGAGATCAGCTATGTACGCTGTGATTCGGCGTTACGAAGGAGTGACTGACTCCACCGAGGCAGCACGCCGAGTGGACGAGGGATTCGTACCTCTCCTCCGCCGAGTCCCCGGCTTCGTGGCTTACTACTGGGTGGACGCCGGGGACGGAGTGATGGTCTCTACCAGCGTCTTTGAAGACCGATCCGGCGCCGAAGAGTCGATCGAGCGGGCGGCGGACTTCGTCAGGGACAATCTCGCGCCGCTGCTCCCGAACCGTCCTCAGGTCACGGCCGGCCCGGTTGTGGCTGTTGGGTAGCGACCCTGCGAAGTGGGCCGCTGGATCCCAACCACTTCCACTCCGGCGACCTGGCCCTTCACGCTGCCCTCGCGCAGATCCCGGGAGGTGGCCGAGGCCTTCTCGTGCCAGCGGCCGTACCGCTCGGCGAGGGATACGGCCGAGACGCCGTGCAGAAGGATGCTGAGACCGACGGTGATGGCGACCACCTGCCCGAGCGACTCCACCCCCGGGACGTGTTCCTCCACCACGGGCAGCGCCAGGACCACGGAGGCAAGACCGCGCGGCCCGAACCAGCCGATGTACGCCACGGTGGGCGGCCGCAGCCCGCTCGCGGCGAGGGAGAGAGCAACCGGCAGCATCCTGACCACGGTAAGGCTGAGGACGGCGCACAGGATGATCCGCCAGTTCACGTGCTCCGGCGCGGGGCCGAGCAGCACCGCACCGAAGACGAGAAGGCTGATCGCGGCGAGGAGTCCTCCGAGATTCTCGGTGAACTCGGCTGTGTGGTCCCGCTGTCCCTTCCCGCCCTCGATCCGGTGACGGCGAAGGGCGAACCCGCCGGCGAACCCGGCTACCCAGGCGGCGATGAAGCCGCTGCCGTACGTCACGACGGCGAGTTCGTACGCCCCGGCCGCGACGCCGGCAGATAGACGTGCCGCCACTCCCGCGTGACCCATCCCTTGGCCCGGGACCACTGCAGGAGCCGGCCACCGACCCACCCGACCAGCAGACCCAGCGCGGTGCTCAGTACCAGGGCGCGACAGAAGATGCCGACCACGCATTCCTCCGCGCCATGCCGTCGTTCAGGCCGCTTTCGACATTCAGTCCGTGACGTACGAGTGCGGGGACCCGGAGGTGGGTGATGCCGGTCTTTCCGAGGGCGGGGCCGGCGCCGCCTTGTGCGGCGGTTTCAGCCGCGGGGACCGCCTACGGCCTGCTCGTAGCGGAACAGGCCTTCGGGGTCGTACCGGCGCTTCACGGCGACCAGGCGGTCGTAGTTGGGGCCGTAGTAGGCGTGCTGCCAGTCGTGCAGCTCCGGGTCGGGGAAGTTGACGTAGGCCGCGCGGGTGGACAGGCGGCGGCGGAGCATGTGGTGGGCGGCGCGGGTCTGTTCCAGGAGCGTGCGTACCTCGGAGTGTGGGGCGCCGGGCTTCCAGTGGGTGCCGATGTCGACGACGAATGTCGCGTGGCGGTGCGGGTAGGCCGTCTCGTCCGGGCGAGGCGCGGCGCTGTCGCCGCCCATGGCGAACAGGGTGATGTAACCGGTGGCCCGGCCGGGTCCCGGCTGCCAGCCGCGTACCCAGTCGCCGACGGCGGCCACCGCGTCCGGACCGGGCCACCGGTCGGGGACGAGGGACTTTGAGGCGTAGGCGTCCTTCGCTCCGGGGGTTTCCATGAGGCGGTTCTGCGCGGACCAGAACCCGTGTTCCTCGATGACGGTCCGTGTCGGTCGCAGCTGCAGAAGGGGCCTGAACAGGCGCCGCAGGGCGTCCGCGTCGCCGAGCCGCTGCCCGAGGAGCCAGAGCGACGTGGTCCCGTCGCCGGCGTGCTTGAAGCCGATCCGTACGTCGAAGTCGTGGTGGTGGTCCCCGTCGAGGACGTACCTCAGCTCCTCCATCACCTTGACGCCCGCGTCCAGGCCGAAGCTCACGTCGAAGACGGTGGCGCGCAGCCCGCTGACGGGGACGGCGTCGAAGACGAAGCCGGTGTTGATGCCGAAGTTGCCGCCCGCTCCACCCCGGCAGGCCCAGAACAGGTCGGCGTTCTCGTCGTCGGCCGCGCGCACCAGCGTCCCGTCGGCGAGGACGACACGGGTCTCGGTGAGCCGGTCGCACGTCAGGCCCCATTTACGGTCGTTGAAACCGAGTCCGCCGCCCAGGGTGAGCCCGGCGACGCCCACTCCCGGACAACGCCCGCCGGGGAAGTACAGGTCGAACTCACGGGCCGCGTACACGTCCGAGTTCGTGGCGCCGCCGCCCAGGCGCAGCCGCCGCCCTTGCGGGACCACCTCCTTCAGAGCGCGCAGACCGATCACGAGACCTGGGGTGGTGGAGTACCCCGCGTAGTTGTGGCCGCCGGAGCGAGGCGCGAACGGCACATGGTGTGTGGCGCACCACCGAATCGCGGTGGCCACATCGTGCTCGGTCGCGCAGGCGAGGACGCCGGCCGGGCGGACGGACGCGTAGCGCTGGTTGTCGGGTGCCGCCTGCGTCGCGTACTGCGAGGCCCCCGGACGGTACAGAGCGGCGGCGGGGCTGAGACTCCGCCTCAGTGCGCGCCACGCGCCCGGCTCGACGTCCTCACCAGCGAAGGGCGGTGGTGCGGAGGGTGCCTGGGGGCGGGGGCCGGCGGTGGCCCGTCGGGAGCCGGCGCCCAGCCCGATCAGGCTCCCGGCGGCTACGACGGCCGCTCCGGTGCGCAGTAGTTCTCGTCGGCCGGTCTTCACAGGTGCACCCCTTCGTGGTGGGCTCGAGTAGCTCGAGTACCGGAAAGTGGACCCGGGCACGAGCGGCAGAGGGCACTGGTCGGCGGCCCGGACCCACGATGAGGGCGCACGGAGCAGGCACCGGCCGTGACACCCGGCCGCGCTCGCGATTCATACGAACGGAGCGAGACCCCGCGCGCGACGGGCGGGTGGGCCGCGCCGCGCCGTGGAGACCGCACGTCGTTCCCGTGCGCGAGGACGTGTCGGGCGAGTCGCCGGCTGCTGTTGGACTCCCACCCCCTTCCGGGGCACCGCCGAGAGGGCCTTGTCCAGGTCGCACTGGTCCTTCAGGGCGGCGGAGGTCGCGGGGAGCGGCCCCTCCTCGGCCCCCCCGCATCCTCACTATCCGCGAGGCATCGGAGGAGGTACCACCAGGCGGGCAGGCCACTCGTGGTGAGCACGGTTCGGGGCACGACCGGGCTGTCCGCGCGGGCGCGCACAGCCCGCGTGTCACGGTTGGGATCGGATCACCGCGATGCAGCACAGCGCCGCGAGGGCCAGAGTCGCCGCCGTCGGCCCCGCGAGGGCCTCGGCGGCAAGAGGAGGGAAGGACGCGGTCCGTCGGTGGGACGGCGTCCTCCGGGTCGAAGACCCTCGTGAGGTGCCGGCCCGGGCGTGCGGTGGCACCGCAGGTGCGCCAGGCTTCGGTCGGGACGGGGGTGCCGTCGAGCAGCCGTACCGAGCAGGAGTTCTTGACGTGGTCCCGTCACTCGTAGCGGTGGACGTGGACCTCGGTCACCACCACCGTACGGTCCTCGCCGCGCGCCGCGAGGACGGCCTGCGTGGCCTGGCCGGGTATCCACCAGGCGAGCGCCCCGCCGAGCAGGGCGACCGCGCCGACCAGGACACGTCCCGCGTTCGTCGAGAAGAGATACCAGGCGGCGGCCAAGCCCACGACGACGCCGACCACCGTGCCCACCGTGTCGAAACCGGTCAGCACCCCCGTCACCGCGGCACCCGCGACCAGACCGGCCGTCAGGACGCCCACGACGACGCCCTCTACCACCAGGCGGGCCGGCGGCCGCCCGGAGAAGTTCGCCGGGCCCCACAGGAACGCCCCGTCATAGGACATGCTGCTCCACTCCTCGTTCAGGATGGTGCGGATGGGGTGCCGCCCGGGGTGCGGGTGCCGGTCATGCCCGCACCGCTCCCCGGGCGGCTGGAATCATGTCACCATCCGCGTCCCCCGGAGATGGTGGTGAAGCTGGTTCCCTGGAGGCGTACTTCGGATGTATCTATTACGCGGCGGGCGATGGCGCGCTGCACGAGGAGCGCGCACTCAGACGCCGTGCGGCTACCGCGATCCGGCCTGTGCCTGTCCCGCCGCGGTTCGTACGCATCTTCCGTGCACACGTCGAACGGTTCGGCGTGGCGCCGGTCGGTCGGCTGTTCCGGAACCAGGCGGGTAACTACGCGGACGCGGCTGCGTATGGCACGGCGTGGGCGCGGGCAGAGCGTCGAGGTCCTCTGGGTTACGCCGGGGCCAGCGTCTTGGCCGCGGTGGCGAAGGCGGTTGTCCAGTCGGCCGTGATGATGCGTGCGATGTAGCCGTCGGGCCGGATGAGGATCAGTGCGTCGCCGGTGATGCCGTAGATTTCGGCCAGTTCTCCGGTGGTGTCGATGACGCTGTCATCGGCGCCGCCTCCGGTGTGGACGGGGTAGCGGTGCAGTTC
Organism: Streptomyces sp. P9(2023); assembly: GCF_032436795.1. NCBI lineage: Bacteria > Bacillati > Actinomycetota > Actinomycetes > Kitasatosporales > Streptomycetaceae > Streptomyces > Streptomyces sp. P9(2023). The sequence goes on along the minus strand of NZ_JAUPWM010000001.1, from coordinate 224,335 downwards.
GGCGCCGTCGGCCGGCCAGGTCAGGTCGGGCAGTGCCTGGGCGGCGTTGGAGCCGAAGGCCAGCAGGGTGAAGTGCGGTCCCTGGTAGAGGTCGAACAGGCGTCGGGCTCCGTCTGGTCCGGTGCAGGGCGCGTCGGGTGCCCGGTCGCCCGCGTGCAGTGTGGTGGTGGTCGGTGTGCCGGTGGGGGCGAGTGGGCCGGCGTGGTAGGAGAGCGAGAGCTGTCGTTCCTCGTCTCCGCGTTTGAGGCCGGCCAGTCGGTGCTTGTCGAGGCCCTGGTACAGCTCGCTGGATTTGCCCAGGACGCGTGCGGCGATCGGCTGCCGCTCGGTCTGGTAGGTGTCGAGGAGGCTGTCGGGTGCCCCGGCGATGACCTGGCCGAGCTTCCAGCCCAGGTTGTAGGCGTCCTGTACCCCGGTGTTGAGGCCCTGCGCGCCGGCCGGGGTGTGGACGTGGGCGGCGTCGCCGGCCAGGAAGACGCGACCGACGCGGTAGTGCTCGACGAGCCTGACATTGGGCCGGAAGACCGACGTCCAGGTGATGTCGCGCAGTCGCAGGCCGGTGAGCCGCCGGAACTGGGCACTCAGTGCGGCGTGGTCGAGGTCCGGTGTGTCGTCCGGCTTCAGCCGGATCATGACCTGGAACTGGTCGGAGTGCGGCAGCGGGCACGCGCCCACGGATCTGCCGTGCGTACGGGGCCACATGTGCCAGCGGTTGCGGGACAGTTTGTCGATCGTGCCGTCGATGATGAGTGTCCGGTCGGAGTCGTCGGTGGCTCCGATGAACGAGACCCCCGCGTCCTTGCGCACGGTGCTCGCACCGCCGTCGGCGCCGACGAGGTAGGTGCTGCGCAGGCGTTCGCCCGTGGAGAGGGTGGCTGTCACGCCGGCGGGGTCCTGTCCGAAGCCCGCCAGGCCGACGCCGTATTCGACGCGCAGTGCCTGGCGGTCGAGCAGGCGGTGCAGGATGGCGTCGGTGCGGTGCTGCGGCAGCAGCAGGATGTTCGGATAGGGCACGTCGGGGGTCGGCTGGTTGTTCTGCTGCATCCGCCACGGCACGGTGACCGGTCCGAGGTGCAGGCCCGCGAGCGGGTACGGGCCGCCCTCACTGTGCGCCTCGCCGAGGATGCCGAGGTCCTCGAAGACCTCCTGGGTACGCGGCTGGACGCCCTTGGCGCGGGAGCCGGTGAAGGCGTGCGGTGCCTTGTCGATCAGGCGGACGCGCACGCCGCGCCGGAGCAGGTCCGCCGCCAGGGTGGAGCCGGTCGGACCGGCCCCGGCGATGAGTACGTCGACGTCGTGGTGCTGTGTGGTCATGCGGATCGTTCTCCGGTGATCGTGCGGAAGAAGGCGGCGAGCAGCCGTGCGGTGCCGTGCGGGTCCTCGAACGGGACCATGTGCCCGCAGTGGTCGAACAGGTGGCTGTCGTCCGGTTGGAACAGCTCCCGGACCGACTCGAGCTGGTCGATGGGGGTGACCCGGTCGTGCCTGCCCCACAGAAGCAGCTTCGGCACCGGCAGCCGGCCGGCTCGCCGGTACAGGTCGTGCTGGGCGGCCAGCGGGAAATTCCTGAGGGTGGACAGCAGGGCGTGGATCGAGCCGTGGAAGCGGTACGGCTCGCCGACGAGGCGGCGCAGCCGCTCGGCGTCCTGGGGTGAGCGCACGTTGTGTCCCAGATGGCTGTCGAGGAGACGGTGCCCGAAGTGCGTGCCCAGGACCCGGGCGAGCGGATCGACGGCCAGCAGGCGTGTCAGGGGCGGCCGCCGGGCGCTCAGGCCGGCGGGACCGATCAGGGTCAGGGACAGCGGCGCCGGGACACCGGGCCGTGTCGCGTGAGCAATGGCCAGGAGCCCGCCCATGGAGGTGCCGACCAGGTGCACCGGCTCCACGGGAGCGACGGCGTCGAGGAGTTCGCCCAGCTGGCGGACGAAGAGAGCCTGGTCGTAGCGGCCCTCGACGCGGTCGGACCACCCTCGGCCGTAGGCGCTGTAGGCCAGCGTGCGTAGGCCACCCGCGTGCAGATCGGCGGCGATCGCGTCCCAGTAGCCGAGCGGGATGGTGATGCCGGGCGTCAGCAGCACGAGCGGCTCCGTGCCGGGTCCGGCGAGCCGGTAGTGGGTCACTCCGTCGGACTGCGTGACGTACGAGCCTGCGGTCGAGGCGCGGGCGGCCTCGTCCAGAATCCGGTCCTCGCCCCGGGCGACGTAGGCGCGGCTCATCCCCGGCCCCCGAGGAAGGGGAGCATGGCGTCGCCCACCAGGACAGGCGCTTCTTCCGGCATCAGGTGACCGACACCGGGGAGCACGAGCTCCTGGGCGTCGCGGATGTCCCGGGCGAAGTGCTGACCGTCGATGCCCTCTCCGCGCAGCACCAGCGTGGGCACCCGCAGCCGCCCCAGCTCGGCCGTGCGGTCGGCCTGGTCGGTTCTGGCCAGGTCGATGAAGGCGGCGCTGTTTCCCGGCCGGCGCATCATGGCGTGGAGCCGGTCGACCAGGGCCTCGGGCACGGTGAAACCCGGCCCGACCATGCCGCGGATGTTACGGGCGACCATGGCGCGCGAGCCTGCGCGGCGCAGCAGCGGGCGGGTCAGTGGATTGCGGGCAAGGCGCATCGCGAAGGGGCAGCGACTTGCCGGGATAGCCGGTCGCGTTCATCAGCACCAGCCGTCGTGCCCGCGCCGGTCGGTCAAGGGCGAAGTTCCACGCGATGTTCCCGCCGAGGGAGTGCCCGGCGACCGCGCAGCTCTCCACCGACAACTGGTCGAGGAGACGGACGACGAAGGCCGTGTACGACTCGATGCGGTAATCCCTGTCCGGGCGCGGGCCGGTCAGCCCGAACCCGGGCAGATCGAACCTGATCACCTCGTGGGACGAGCGCAGCCGGGCCGCGATCTGGTCGAAGCTGTCCAGGGAGGAGCCGGAGCCATGCAGCATCAGCACCGGCGGGCCGTGCCCCTCGCGCACGACGCGCACGCGCATCCCGTCCACCGAGGTGAAGGACGACCCTTCCTCGAGACTGTGCGACATACCGACCTCCAAGATTATGGCTACGGTGTATCCGGATCCGTTTCGGGTACACCGTAACCGATATTGGCTCGGTGGGTCACCGGGCACGCCGGCGGCGACGCGGCTACCCGGCGGACCCCCGGCGGATCCCGGCCGACCCCGGCCGAGCGTGAGCGCGCGATCACCGGCCGCAGGGCCGCTACTGTGGCTACGGCATGACCGAAATTCGTCGACGCCCATCGAGCAACCGCGCACACGCGCTCAGGAAGGCCCTTCCAGATGACCGCCGCCGCCCCGGACACTCCGAACAGCGCGGACGTGCCGGGCAGCCCGGCCTGGTGGGCCGCCCGCCGGGTCACCCCCGCCGCGACCCGCCGGGGCCGTCCCGCCCTGGACACGGCCCAGATCATCGCCACCGCCCTGCGCCTGGTCGATGAGCACGGTGTCCAGGCCTTCTCCCTGCGCATGCTCGCCGACACCCTGGGCTCCGGCACCGCCACCCTCTACCGACACTTCGCGAGCAAAGACGAGATCCTCGCCCACGTCGTCGACCGCGTCCTCGGCGAACCCGACCTGACCGACCTCGCCACCCTCGCCACCTGGCAGGAAACCCTCACCGTCACGGGCCAACGCCTCTACGACGCCCTGCGCCGCCACCCCCACATCGTCGGCCCGCTCATGACCCAGGTCCCCGTCGGCCCCAACGGCGTCGACCAGCGCGAACGCGCCCTGCACGCCCTTCTCGCCCATGGCCTACCCGCCGGCCTCGCCGCCCGCGCGTTCACCGCCATCGGCCACTACGTCATCGGCTTCACCGCGCAACAGCACGGCCCCGCTGCCGCATCCCCCGCAGCCGGCCCCCAGCTCGCCGCCTTCTACCGGGGCCTGGATCCCAACGTCTACCCGGCCATCGCCCAGACCGCGCGCACCCTCACCTCCATCCCCCTCGCCGACGAATTCCGCTTCGGCCTCGACCTCCTCGTCGGCGGCCTGGAACGCCACGCCCCGTCCAACGCGCAGACCTGAGGGCTCACGCGATCCCTCCGGCATCGTGTTCACCGTGCTGGCGGGCCTTCGGGGCGAGGTCGGCTGTCAGTCGAACAGGCCTGAACCGGAAGAGAGCTCGCTTGCGCTGCTGCTCGTCTTCGTTCCTGCCGTGACGACGCTGCCACCGCCGGCGGGACTCGGCTGCGTGGCTGCCCTCCTGGCAATCCTGACCGCCGTCGAGGACAGGCGACACGCGGCGACCAGGCGCGACTTGCGCGGGCACCTGAGGCAGTCGGCGCGAGGCCGGCTGTCAGCCGGACAGGCCTGAATCGGATCGGATCGATCGATCGGAACGGAGCTCGCTTCAGGCATCCACCTCAGGGCGACCGACCGATCTGCGATGCGGATGCCGATGCCGAGGGCGGCATCGGCATCGGCCTTGTCCGGCCGGCCGAGCGGAGACCGTCAGCCGGCTTCCGGCTGACGCAAGACCAGCGCCCGGCTCTCGAGGGCGCGTACGGAGGGCGTCGGGCGCGGTGTCCAGCTCGTCGGCCACCTCCGGTGCCATGCCGGAGAGCAGCGGCCAGGGCCACCGGTCCTCAGTCGGCCGGCGGGAGGCCTCCGACAGCAGGCTCGTGGCGCGGCGGTGCAGACCGCGGGCCGGGCGCGTCTCGATGAATGCCACAGTCTCGGTGCCGGAAGGCTCCATGGATGAGCTCCAGTCGATAGGCGAGCGGTGTCCACCGATACGGACGAACGTGCGGGGTCGGAGTGCCGAACGAACGCCGTTGGGGGGACTCGTCGCAGCGACCGGAAAGCAGCTCGGGCTCGTGCCGAAGGCCCGCTCACCCCAGCCCCCGCCGGTTGCGAGGAACGCCTGAAACGAACTCGGCACTCCCGCCCGTGGTGATCAGGCCGCGGTGGTGAGCAGCTCGCTCAGGGGCTGGGCCGAATCTGTTCCGGAGTGGCCGAAGGGCGCGTCGAAGCTCCAGACGAGGAAGAGCAGGAAGACCACCAGGGCGCTGAAGGCGGTGGCCAGCAGCAGTTCGCGCGCGGAACGGCGGATCTGCAGGGTGTAGAGCAGGCCGAGGGTGACCAGGGCGCCCGCGACGAGGCCGAACCAGAGTGCGGCGGGCAGGGTGGTGCCGGCGGTGTCCAGGCGCTGGTGACGGGCGTCGTCCGCGGCCGCCACCTGGTCCAGGAGCGGCTGGTAGGCCTGGGACTGGAGTTCGTCGGTCGGGGTCCGGTGAGCGATGTCGCTCCGGATGCGGCCCAGCAGCTCGGCGCCGGTGCCGTCGACAGGCGTGCCGTCCTTCAGGGCGGGCCATTCGGCGGTGACGGCGTGCCGGGCGTAGGCGTCGATGTGCTCCTTGATCCGGGTCCGGAAGACGGCCGGGTAGACGTCCAGGCGCTGGTCGATTTCGTACAGCGCCTGAGCCTCGCGCTGAACGGTGTCCTCCGCCGCACTACGGGCTTCCCACACGCCGGCGATCGCCAGACCGAGCACGATGGCGTAGACGACGCCGACCATCATGACCATGTACTCCAGCACGTCCGGCGTCTCGGAGGTGTCCTCGTCGACTGCCACGCGGCGGTGCCGCACGACGGTCGCGGTGACGACGAGCACGCAGACCAGGACCGAGGCCAGGGTGTAGACGAGCCATTCCGGCATTGCACAACTCCAGGACGAGCGAAGCGACGTGAACGACGTACGGGGCAGGCGCGGTGGGCCGGTCACGCACCCCCGGCCCACCGGGGAGACAACGGTCAGCCACGGGCGCGGCGACGGGACCCCGGCCGCAGGGCGGCCGCGGCCAGAACAGCCGGCAGGGTGACCACGACCGTGGACATGGTCATCGAGATATTGGCCGGCGCCGGACGCGACGGACCGCCGGTGTAGTGCGAACGCGGCACCCATCGGAAGGCTTGAGGCGCTTTCGCCGGGTGCGGCGACGCCGGTGCCGGGGTGGTGCTCGGCACCGGATCCTCCGGTCGTGTCAGCTCCTGGACGGGAGCGGGGGGCGCCGGCGTGGCGGGTGACGGGGCCGCTGCCGACGGAGCCGAGAGCAGGGGTCCGGGCGGCCCCGGCGACGCCGGCTCGGGGACCGACGGGGAGGGAGGCGGTGGAGACGGCCGCGATCTGGGCGGTGGCGGAGTCGGCGGGGTCGGCGGTGTGCACGTGGGTCCCGGGGTTTCGGGTGCCTCATCGCCGTAGCCCACGTCGACCCATACGTCAGGGGCACACACCACCAGGCGATCGCCGGTGGGGGTGTGGTCCATGACGACGGTGACGTCGCCGTGCTGCGCCAGCGGGCACAAGGCTGCCGCAGCCCCAAGCCCCACACTCACCCAGCCACCCACTCGTCGTTCCTTCCGGCGATGACCTGACGTCGTACGCGCGCCCTGGACCCAGGGGGGCGATGCGGCCGGACTGAGCCGCCGCCACTGCGGGTAACGATCATGGGCGGGGCCGGTCACGGACTCCGAACGCGCCGCCTGCCGTCGGAGTGAATTCACCCGGTGGCCCGGGAGGGGCGACAACCCGAGAGTGGAACCAATGGCCGTCGATCGACAGTCTGCTTGGGCGTGACCTTCCAGCGGATCGCCCACGGCTGCGCCCAGTTCTGGCGTTTCGGGCTCGACCAGGTGCGGGCTGTCGCCTTCGCCGTCGTCCTCGTCGGCGGCATCGGCGCCTCGCGGCTGCTACCCGGCGACCTGCCGGTCGCGCGTTACGACCTGCTCCTGGTCTACGGCGTGGCACTGACGGTCCTGGCCCGCAAGGTCGGATGGGACGGCCCCCGGGACACCGCCGTGATCTTGGGCTGCCACCTGGTGGGCCTGCTCTTCGAGCTCGTCAAAGTGCGGATGGGCTCGTGGAGCTACCCGGAGGACGCCATCTCCAAGATCGCGGGAGTTCCTCTCTACGGCGGATTCCTCTACAGCGCCGTCGGCAGTTACTGCTGCCGGGCGTGGAAGATCATGGATCTGTCGATGACCGGGTACCGGCCGCGGCTGATGGCCGCCCTCGCGGCGGCGGTGTACCTGAACTTCTTCACCCACCACTGGCTGCCGGACGCACGGCTGCTGCTGGCCCTGCTGCTGCTCGGCGCGATGGCCGGAACCCGGGTCCACTTCACGGTGGGCGCCGCCCGCCACCGGATGCCGCTGGCCCTGGCCTTCGCGCTGATCGGGTTCTTCCTCTGGGTCGCCGAGAACGCGGCCACCTACGTCGGCGCCTGGAGCTACCCCCACCAACTCGACGGCTGGCAGCCCGTACCACTCACCAAGTTCGGCGCCTGGGCTCTCTTGATCAGCGTCACGTTCGTCCTGGTCGCGCGTACCCGGGGTACGCCGGATCAGCGCGAGCGGGGGACCCCCGACCAGGGGGCAGGGAGTGCCGCGGGGAAAGGCCGGGTCCAGTGGGTTCTGCGGGACACCGATCGCGCGTCACGCGTGCGGCGGCCGCCGGCGCCGTCCCCTACTGTCACTGGTTCGGCCGTGAGGCCTCGGGCGCCCCGGCGGCGCCTGTTGAAGCGGCGGGACGAGCATTCCACTGCCTGACCGACGGCGGCTACCCCGCGGGCGTGACGTCGAGCGGGCCGACCCCGCGCCGTACGCCGCACCCACGCTTCCCACGTCACCCTCGACGGCCCCCGCCCGCCGAGGTTCGCCGACCCCACGGTGCCTCCGGCCCCTCAGTCGACGTCGGCCCGCGCCGTGCCCATCTTCAGGCCGTCGACCCAGTGGACGGACTCCACGTCGAAGATCGTGGAGCCGTAGGAGCCCCAGCGGGGTACGTTGCCCTTGAGGTCCCACGTCCGCGCGTTCTGGCGGTCGACGACCAGTTGGCCGTTGACGTACAGGGCGAACGAACCGCTCGTGGAGGTCCGGGCGTCGATGCCCAGCTCGATCTTGTTCCACGTGCCGGGCGTCCAGGGAACGCTGCCGGCGGAGATCCACTGCTCACCCGGGGCGACGTACCAGATCTTCAACCGGCTGTCCTCGACCTTCATGATCACCGGGTAGTTCTGGTCATGCTCGTCGCCGGTGCCCCAGGACTTCCACTGGAAGATGGTCTGGGCGTTGCCGGTCTTGGTCATGGACTCCCAGCCGAACCAGTACGTCCTGCCCGACGTGAGGGTGCGGCCGGCGATGCCGTGTCCCTCGCACCGCTCGGAGCCCGCTGCTTTGGTGAAGCCGAAGATCTTCCCGCGACCGTCGTTCCAGTCCGGCTGGTACACGTACGACGGGGAGTCACAGAGTACGGAGGCGAACACGGCGGTTCCTCCGTTGTCCGCGTCACCGTCCCACTCGACCGAGGCGTGCGCGGGCGTCGCCGACACAAGCGAGAGCGCAGCGGCGAGCACAGTGGCGAGCACAGTGGGGGAGAGGCGGGAGACACGTCCGATGTTGTGGTGGCGCATGGTTTCCTCCGGGGGTACGGACGGATGTTTGGGCGAGCACGCCGCCTTCAGCTCAGCCCAGCACGACAGTGATCTTCTGCGGGGCGCCGGCCTGGCCGGTCAGGTCGCCGAAGGTGAGCTTCAGCGAGGAGCCGGTGGTGGCGGCGGTGACCGTGGCGGGCGCCGAGAGCACCGTACTCACCCGGCGGTTCCAGACGATGCCCAACGACGTGGCCTGCCGCGCGGGGTCCGAGACCACGATCGTCGCCGTGCCGTTGCGATGCTCCCGTACGAGTACGGACGCCGGGGCGTCGGCTCCGATCCTCTCGACGGTGCCCGCGGCCCAGAAGTTCACCGCGGTGAGCCCCAGCCTGGGCACGCGCACGCCCTGCTGGTTGCCGGAGTTGGCGAGGATCCGCAGCCACCCCCTGTCGCGGGCGCGGTCGGCGGTGGTCCGGGCGCCGGCGCCCGGCAGCAGGACGTAGGCGTAGTGGCCGTCGGTCGGATCGACGCCGTGATCCGTGAAGAGGGTCAGATAGCGGCGGGTGAGCGGGTCGGGGGAGCCGCCGGTGTTGATGTCCCTCCAGGAGCCGGTGCGTTCCTCGCGCACCGCGCTGACCCGTGCGCCGCCGGGAAAGACGTAACCGGCCTGCCCGGCGATGTGGGCCCACTCGGCGTCGTCGAAGGTGGCCGTCCAGCCCTGCGTCACCGGTTGCGCCCTGCCGTCGACGGTGAGGCCCGGGGCGCCGGTCGCGCCGAGGGCGCGGTTGTCGACGGTCGTCTCGACGGTGTGGCCGTCCGTCGAGGTGATGCCGGCGCCCAGGCAGACGATGGAGTCGTCGAGGCAGAACCAGGACTTCTTGGCGTCCATGGTGCTGGAGATGCCCTTGAGGTGCTGGCCGATGGCGGCGTACTCGCCATCGGTGGTGCCGCCGACCCAGGCGGCGTCCGGCATGGGCTGTCCCCAGTTGCCGCCCTCGCCGTCGGCGAGAGGCTTGCGCGACGCGGTGATACCGGGCAGGCGGTACGGGTCGACCGTGGGCCAGTAGGCGTCCGAGTACTGCTCAAGCCCGAAGTCGCGGCCCCACCAGGAGAGCCAGCCCGCTCCGGTGTGGTAGCCACGGGCGTGCTCGCCGTTGCCGAACTCGTAGTGGGCGATGCGGTTCGAGGCCATGGAGACCGAGGCCGCCCAGTCACGACGGCGGTGCGTGGCCCGTGCCATGTTGGGGAAGAGCCGGTGCTCGATGGGCTCGGGGGCGGACTTGACGGACGTGTCGTCCTGCAGCGACTGCAGGAGCGACGCCCTGATCAGGCTCAGACCGGGGTTCTTCAGCGCGGGGTAGTAGTAGTCGCGCCGCAGCCAGCCCTTGACCATCGCGCGCCAGCGGGCGTTCTCCTCGGGGCTCGCTCCCTGGCCGACCAGCAGGAGGGTCGCCATGAGGCCGTGCGCGCGCTGGTGGTCGCTGCCGCCGATCCGGCTGATTCCCCGGCTGCTCACGTTGTCCATGATCAGACCGTTGTAGATGAACGGCGCGACGGCCTTCTCGATGGTGTCGAGGAAGAGCTGCGTGCCCGCGTCCGACACCTCCCAGGTCGACCCGCGCAGCAGCGCCAGCAGCCGGCCCACTCCGTCGTGAAGCACCGCGCCGTAGCCGCCGATGTAGGGGACGTTCCGGTGCTGGATGAACGATCCGTCGTCGTAGAAGCCGTCCCCTGAGGTGACGTAGGGGAACACCGGGGCCAACGCCTTTGAGGCCAGCGCGATCCTGCCCGGGTCCTTGCCGACGATCCCGCGCAGGATGACTCCGCGGCACAGGTCGACACGGTTGGCGCCGGTACTGGTTCCGGTGTACGAGGCGAAGACCGAGTCCGGCACGAACGCGTCCACGGCCCGGCAGTAGTCGGCGATCCGTGTTGCCGACAGGTGGTCGTACATGAGCACGCAGGTGTCCATCAGCGCCTGGGGAGCGCCGATCTGCCAGTTGTACCAATTGCCGTAGCGTGCGGTGTTCTCGTTGTAGACCTCGGTGTGGAGGTGGTCGAGGCCGGTGAGGACGGCGTCCCTGAGCCCGGCGTCCCCGGTCACCCCGGTGCCCGGCTGTGAGTAGGCCTCGGCCATCGTGCGCAGCCGGTTGAAGCTGTCGTTCATGATCCCCGAGAAGGCGTACGACTCCGCGTCGAGGTCGGGCTCCGGATCGGTCCAGGACCGGCCGGGCCAGAGCGAACCAGGCGCCGGGGCCATGGTTGCCCGGTAGCCGGACGCGGTGGTGCCGAGGGTGGCGAGGATGGTCCGGTACGGCTCGGCCGTCGGGCTGAAGCCCGTACCGAGGATGAGGTCGCGCCACTTGCCGCGGAGCGCGTCGAACTCCGCGTCGGCCGCGGTGGTGAACGTGCCGTCGGACCCGGTGAGTTGAGCGGCGGCGGCCGGGTGGGTGAGCGCTCCGGTGAGTCCGAAGGCGAGCGCGCTGCCACCGGCGGCGTGGAGGAAGGTGCGGCGACGCCAGGGAGATGCCATGGGAGACGACCTTTACGGGGGAGGGGCGCGTCGTGAGCGGGAGGTTTCTAACACGCGGAAAAACAAGACAGCAACAGTTCGGACAAGAACGGCCGTCAAATGTCCATTCGATGGAAAAGCGACAGAATCGATCGCGAGGTGGCTACACTGCTTCTGAACTGGGGTGTCGTCCGAGGGGAGCGGGAAGTGCACGCGGAGAACAGGCACCAGGCGATCCTGCGCAAGCTGCGGGAAGAAGGCTCTCTGCGGGTCAGCGATTTCGCGGCCGAGCTGGGCGTCTCCCCGGTCACGGTCCGCCGGGACGTGGAGATCCTCGCCGACCGCGGCCTCGTCGCCCGCGTGCACGGCGGGGCGATGCTCCCCGACACCTGGGCGGAGACCGCCCCCACCGGAACGGCCCCCGGCGCCAGGGCCTCTGGCGCCGGAACCCCTGGCGCCGGGGCCGCTGGCCGGCAACGTGTCATCGGCCTGATCGTGCCGTCCGCCGACTACTACTACCCCGAGGTGATCAAGGGGGCGCGAGAGGCCGCTGCCGCACACAACCTCCGCCTGGTACTGGACATTTCGGGGTACGACGCGGGAGAGGAGCGCACGCAGGTCGAGCGGATGATCGGCGACGGGGTCGACGGGCTCCTGGTGGTTCCGTCGGGGCCGCGCGGCTGGTACGAAGAACTTCCCGTCCCTGTCGTGATCGTGGAGCGCCGACCCGAGGCCGACGAGGTGGCCGGGATCGACCACGTCCTGTCCGACCACGTCCATGGGGCGCGGCTGGCCGTGCGGCATCTTGCCGAGGCGGGCCGCCGTCACCTCGTGCTGCTCGTACGGGGGACGAGCCCGACCGCGCAATGGATCATCGAGGGCTTCGAGGCCGGGGTGCGTGCGGCCGGGCTCGAAGCGCCCCGTACGACCTCCGTCCTGGACCTCGGCGACGCGGGCCACGGCAGCCCGGAGTACGACACCCCGGTCGAGGCGCTCCTCGACGCCGCGGCGGAGGGCCGCGTCGACGCGGTCATCGCCCACCCCGACAACGAGGCGCTCGCGCTGCTCAGGCGATTGCGCGCACGGTCGATCCCGGTCCCGGGCAAGGTCGCGATCGTGTCGTACGACGACGAAGTGGCGGGGCTCGCCGACATCCCGCTGAGTGCCATCGCCCCCGCGAAGCGCGAAGTCGGCGCAGCCGCAGTGGAGTTGGTGGTACGTCGACTCGACCAGCCGGACGCTCCCCGGCACCGGCTCTTCGTCCTGCCGCAGCTACGGGCGCGCTCGTCCAGCGGCGGCTGAGCCGCCCGCGGGCCTCCTGGGCTCAAGCCGGGAGGCCGAGCGGCTGGTCCGTACGCGCGGCCGATGACGGGTGGCGTGGGACGGGCGAGCGCCACGAGCTCCTCCGGCGTCCACGGGAGGCCGGTTTCCTGGATCGTGGCGGTCACCCTCGTATCCGGCCTCCCGCCCGCCTGGGCCTTCACCGCGACCGCCCTGACCGCGGCGGTGAGGCTTTCGAGGCAGGCCGTCCCTACAGGCCCAGACCCTGTGACCCTTACGACTGCTTCGCTATGTCCTGGACCTGCTGGTCGATTTCCTCCAGCACCGCCTTCGGGTCGGCCGACGGCGCGACGGCCTTGCCGATGTTCCGCTTGATGGTGTTGCTGACCTGCAGCCAGGACGGCTCGTTGACCGGGTAGAGCTCGGCACCGCGCAGTGCGTTCAGGAACTGCGCGCTGCTTCGGTCCGCCGCCGCGTCCTTGGAGGCTTGGGTCGCGGACACCGTCGAGGGCAGCAGGTGATAACGCCCGGCGAATTCATTGAGGTTCTTGTCCTCGTAGACGAATTCCAAGAAGGAGCCCACCAGTTCACGATTGCCGTCGTGCTTGAAGGCCATCATCCAGTCCGCGACGCCCGCCGACGGCAAGGCCCGCCGGTCTCTCAGCGTGTCCGACACCGGCATGCTCAGGGTGCCGACCTTCATGCCCTTCGCCCTCGCCTCGTGGAGGAGCGAGGGGTAGCCGTTGAGCATGCCGACCTCGCCGCGCAGAAAGGCGGCGAAGGCATCCTGCCGGTTGAGCTCGGCCGGCGGAACCGGGCCGGTCAGGCCCGGCGCGACCAGATTGTCCTTGATCCAACGGAACGTCTGCGTGTTCTGCTCGGATGCGATGCTGTAGCCGCCGCTGTTGCCGGCGTACCCCCCGCCGTTGCTCAGTTCCCAGATCAGGGCTTCGGCGTGCGCTTCCTCGGGGCCGAGCGGCAGGGCGTACGGATAGAGCACGCCGTCCTGCTTCAGTGCCTTGGCCGCCCTCTTCAGGTCCGACCATGTCTTCGGCGGCTTCGCTTCGGCCTTGTCGAACAGCTCCTGGTTGTAGAAGAGCAGCCGGCTGCTGGCGACGAAGGGCAAGCCGTAGAGGGTGTTGTCCACCGACCCGGCCTCCGCGAGCGGCGGCAGGAAGTTCACCTCTGCCCTGACGGACAGCAGCTCACTGGCGGCGTAAAGGCGGCCCTGTGCGGCGAAGTCGGAATACGCGCCCATCAGTGCCACGTCCGGGGCGTTGCCCTCCTCGACCATGCGGGTGACCTCGCGATCGACGTCGGCCCACGGATAGATCGTCACCTCGATCTTCGTGCCGGGGTGGGCGGCGGTGAAGGCAGCGGTCAGTTTGTCCCAGTACGCCTTGGAGCTGTTCGTCGAGCTGTTGCCGTATTCGGCGGCCACCAGACGCAGTGTCGTCCCGTCGCCGCTCACGGACGAGCCGCAAGCGGTGACGAGGGAGCCCAGTAGTCCGAGTGCGGCCACGGAGGCGGTCGCGCCGAAGAGTCTTGGTCGCACGGAATTTCCTCTGGATCATTTTTTGGACAGTGCGTCCGGAATTCTCTCCTGGCTCGGGACGCTTTTCGCCCCCTGCTCAGAGGTTGTGGCCATTGCTCCAACTGCGCCGGTTGTGACTGGTGTTTTCCGATATGCCATCGCCGATTCTGACGCGCGTAGAACCTTCCACGGTGTCCCACATGGCTCCCGGATGGAGCATTGACGAAGGGATGACCGAAGGGCGCGGTTCTGTTTGAGCCGGTTGAAGCAGTGTGCGATCACGTTCCGTCGCCGGTAGGCGGCCGGTCGAGCCGGCACTGCGCTTCGCCTCGGCTGACGCGTCCGTTGATCTGGTCCATCCGCTCCGGGATCGTGCGGGCGCCGCCGCGCCGCCGGAGGTACGCCCGGATCTTCAGGGGCTGAGTAGCACTCGTAGGCGACTCCGCGAAGGCGAGTGGGCGGCCCCGGCCGGCGCAGGCCACGTGGATCTTGCTGGCCAGCCCACCCCGTGACCGGCCGAGCGCCTCGCCTTCCTGCCCCCTTTCGGGCGCTCCGGCTCACTGGCATCGAAACCGAAGCCGTTCAGGGCTACCGGGTGGCCGGCCGCGTCACGGTGGCCGGCACCTCCGATGTCGTCGCCGCCCTACCGTGGACACTTTTGGCGGGGAGGCCTGAGGTCCGCTCAACTCGGGCTGGCCTGAGCGCAATTCGGCCAACTGGCGGAGCGGAGATCCCTTGTGGCGAACTCTCCTATCCCTCGGGGATATGTGTGCCAGGCTCTCCACCGAGACGCCGGAGGGTGACGGGGAGTTGGGGATATGGAGCTGACGGTCGGGGTGGCGGACCCTGGGGAGACGGCTGCCCTGCGGGACTTCTTCCGGTGGCTGCGGAACGAGGAGGAGCCGCCGGGCGAGGCCCGGCTCAGCTCGGTACCCGTACCGGGCACCATGAGCGGCGGACTCGACGTCATCGACCTGGTGCTCACGCACTCCACCGGCATGGCGGGCCTGGCACTCGCGTTCGCCGGATGGCGCAGGGCGCGCCGGAACCGTGCCGTCTTCACCGTCACCAGGGCCTCCGACGGGCTGTCCGTCACGGTGGAGGACGGCTCGGAGGAAACGGTACGGAGGCTGCTCCAGGCACTGGTCCCCGAACCGACCGTCGCCCCTGCCACCGAGCCGCAGCCCGACCACCGGACGGCCCCGCCATCCGGTGCGTCCGTGGCCGGAACATCCGACCCCGGTACGGCGGTGCCCGGAACATCCGTCCCAGGAACGTCCCGGCCCGGAGACGGGGCGACGCCGGAGGTCCGATAGCCGTGGAACTGGCAGACCCGCACGGCTCGTACGCCGTCCTCGTCGGTTCGACGCGGTACGACAGCACAGACCTGGAGGACCTCCCGGCGGTGGCCGAAAACCTCCGGGACCTCGGACGGCTGCTCGAGGACCCGGGCGTCTGGGGGCTGCCGCCGGAGCGCTGCATCCGCGTGGTCGACCCCGACTCCCCGCAGGTCTTCCTCGACGCCGT
Organism: Streptomyces sp. P9(2023); assembly: GCF_032436795.1. NCBI lineage: Bacteria > Bacillati > Actinomycetota > Actinomycetes > Kitasatosporales > Streptomycetaceae > Streptomyces > Streptomyces sp. P9(2023). The sequence goes on along the minus strand of NZ_JAUPWM010000001.1, from coordinate 209,107 downwards.
ACGCGAGGCGGCCCAGCGGGCCACGGACACCCTCCTCTTCTACTTCGCCGGGCACGGACTGACACCTCTGGACGAGGACGGGCTGCTGCTCGCCCTGCCCTCCACCGACCCCGACCGCGCGTATTCGGCGGTCGACTACGCACGCGTTCGCCGCGAGGTCCTGGGAACGGGACCGAGGGTCAACCGCGTCGTGATCCTCGACTGCTGCTACAGCGGCAAGGCGTTCGAGGGCGCCATGAGCGGGCCGGTGAGCGACTCGGTGAGCGACTCGGTGACGATGGCGGAGCAGGCCAGGATCGCCGGCACGTACCTGCTCACCGCGTGCGCGGCCAACACGCGGGCGCTGGCCGCACCTGGTGAGACACACACCGCCTTCACCGGCGAACTGATCCGTCTGCTCGACCAGGGGTTGCCCGGAGCCGGGCCCCTCATCGGTGCGACGGACGTCTACGACCACCTTGTCGGCGAGCTCCGGGCCAAAGGACGCCCGACACCGCAGCAACGCCTCGGCAACACCGGACGGACCCTCTCCTTCGCCCGCAACCGCCACGGCCGCCCCGGCAGGCGCGACCCCTCCGGCGCCGGTCCGGGGCTCGCCGGTCCGGGGTTCCCCGGTCCGGGATCCGCCGCGTGGGGGTCCGTCGCGCAGGGGGCCGCAGGGTCGGCCGCATCCGTGCCCGTCGTACCGGAAGGCCTGCACGAGGTCCTGCGCCGCCCGCCCCGGGCCATCGCCGAGCGCGCCGCGTACCTCCATACGACGGACCGAGCCACGGGCCGTGAACTCCTGAGGCTCGCCGCCCTCACCCGCCCCGCGCAGGAGGCGGCGGCGCTCGCCTGCGTGCTGCGCGAGGAAGGCAGCGCGGACGCGGCCGACACGGTCCTGGCCACGGTCGCCGAGGAACGGTCGCCGCTCGACCTCGCCGCGATCGTCCCCACGCTCCGTGCGCTGGACGACGACGAAGCCGTCGCACGACTGCTGCCCGCCATCGCCGAGCGACGCGGCCCCGAGGACGTCGCGAGCACCATCCGGATTCTGCACGAGGACTCCGCCGGCCACGGCAGCCGCCCGGACGCCGACGCACTGCTGACAGCGGCGATGGCCACGCTCGACACCACCGAAGCGGTGCTCGGTCTGGCCGGCGCCCTGTGGTCGGCACAGCTCGACGACCACGCCACGCTCGTCCTGCGCGCACCGTCGGTCTCGTCCCCGGAGGAGACGTCCCGGCTGGCGGACGCCCTGCACTCCATCGGCCGTACCGCGGAGGCACTCGCCCTCCACCGGCAGATCTACAAGTTCATCGCTCGGGACCCCGCCGAGGTGGTGCGGCTGGTCCGCATCCTGGAGCAGGTTGGAGAGGCGTCCGAAGCGCACGGCCTTCTGCACCAGGCCATGCGCGCCACCACGACTCTCGCGCAGATCATGGTGCTCTGCGAGGCCCTGTGGACCGCCGGCATGGGGGAGCACGCCCAGGACGCCCTGGCCGGCTACGCCCGCGTGCTGAGCGCGCGAGGCGTCATCGCCTTCGCCGCCTTGCTGCAGGGCCAAGGGCACGACGACGCCGTCCTCCACCTCCTCGGACACGCGGCGCGGTCCCAACCGGTGTCCCATACCCCGGACATCGTCGAGGCCCTCCGCTCGATGGGCCGCCCCCTGGACGCACGCAGCCTCCTGACCGACGCGGCGAAGCGCCGCACCCCTGAGGAGATCGGCGAACTCCTGGCGCTCCTCGCCGCCCGCGACCACGCCCACGTACGGGACGCGCTCCCGCCGGAACCGCTGCGGATCGCCCAGGTGATCCACCACGGGCACGCGTCCGGCACACCGGTCCAGGAGCTGATCGAAGGACTGCGCCGGCTTCCCGAACCCGAGTTCGCCGAGGTACTCGTCACGCTTCCCAAGCACGGCCTGGGCGACGTCGTCGACCTGCTGATACGGCACGTGGTGCAGACGGCCCCCGAGAAGGCGCAGCGGTACCTGCGGCACGTGGCGGACTTCGGCACGGCACTCGACCGGACGGTCCTGCAGGCGAAACTCAGGTCGGCAGGTGCGCCGGTGGGCCCGGTTCGCGCCGAGACGATCGCGGCTCTCCTGGGACGGGAGGGGCCAGACCCCTCCCTCGATGAGCGGGTCGCGGTGATCACAGCCCTGTGCGAGGCGGGCCTCACCGAACCCGTCGCGGACCTCCTGGCGACCTCCGCCAGGCTCATGCCGATCCCACAGGTGGTCGCACTCCTCAGCGCGCTGGACGCGGCAGGGCTCACAGCCGTCGCCCGTGCCATCGTCGACGGCGCCGGCTGGATGTTCCCCGACCTGTACCGGGAATTCGTCGGTGCCCTCGCCGACGCCGGCCTACGAGCCCTCGCAACGTACGCCCTCCAGTCCGCGCCGCCCCGGCTGACCGCCGCTCAACGCCAGGAGCTGTCTGAAGTCCTGGGCCTCCCAGCCCCCGCCCTCCCAGCCCCCGCCCTCCCGGACAACCGCCCTGACGAGCCGCCCCCACCTCCCCGCCCAAGACTCGACCGCTGGCGCCGCCGCTGACACGCCGGATCACAGCCTTCTGCGACACGCTTCCGAAGGTGAACCTGCCCAAGGACGCTCGAAACGCCTCCGCGGGTCCGGGTGGAGGGTTCGTCCTACCGCTCTGGGTAGTCGGGTTCCTGGGCACGCTTGGCAGCTTGCAGGGCGTCACCGTGCTGCTGCCACGTGGCGGCTTCGTCCGGCCGGCCGAGGATCTTGAGGACGTAGGCCCGGTGCCAGGCGCCGGCTGGTTCGCCTGCTTCCGCGAGTTGTTTCCAGCACTCCGCGGCTTCCTCCAGGCGGCCCTGCCTCAGGAGGAAGTCACCCAGCGACTCGCGGGCGGACAGGCCGATGCGGCCGGACTCTCGTATCGCTCTGCGGTACCAGTGTTCCGCTTCCGCGGCCCGTCCCATCTCGTCGAGGAGGTGAGCGAGGTTGGACGGCGCCCACGGATCGCCCGTTTCCACGGCTTTCCGGAGCCAGAACTCGCTCTCCTCCTCGTCCGCCGCGTATACATGCATGCTCTGGATCGCCGGGATCCAGCCTGCCTGGGCGGCGCGCCTGCACCAGGACGCCGCCTTGAGGCTGTGGGCCTTGCCGTGCGGGGCCGTGTTCACTGCCCGGTCATGGTGGACGCTCGTCAGGGAGTACATCGCTTCGGCACCACCGGCCTCCGCGGCGGCGAGCAGCCACTTCTCGGCCGGAGCGTTGCCTTGGCTGCCGGTTTGGTAGAGGTACTGTCCGAGCTGTTTCATCGCGGCTACGTCGCCGGCTTCAGCGGCCGGCTCGACCCACGGCTCCAACGGCTCCGGACGCTTGGGTATCGCCACCTGGTCTCCCTCTCGACCTCGTCCCCCTGGATGCCCGGGACTTCACTGACCGCAGTATCCCAACCGGCTGCGGGCGCGGGCCTCCGCCGAGCAGGCGCATCTCGTCGCGGTCGGTCCGGACCCAGGCCGTACCCCCGGCAACCGCAGCCATCGTCGGCATAGGTACCGGGGGCGGCCGTCCGCCGCCCTTCGGCAGCGAACGGCCCGGGTCACTCACTCGGCCGCAGACAGCTCCGCGTCGATCTCCACGGCCGAACGCAGCCGTACGGCCCGGCCGAACAGGTCCCGAACTTCGGGGCATTGTCCGTAGGGATACCGGATGTGCCAGTGCGTGACGACGTACTCCAAGAGTTCGTAGCGACCCGCATGGGCGATCGTCGACGCGGCCAGCAGGCTCTGCCGAACACCGAGGCGCGTGGTCGGCGGGTCCTGGTAGTTGTCCTTCCGTACGGTCATCATGGCCTGCATCGCCAGCACCGGCTCGCCGGAGGTGTAGAAGTGCGGGTTGCCGGTCCACCTCGGCAGCTCGGCGCCGGAGTCGGGGGTCCAGTCGGCGAATTCGGCCCGCAGTCCGGGCAGTACCGGTACGGGCAGCTCACGCGGACCGAAGGGACGTCCCGCCAGCACGGCGCTGATCACAGCGGCGTCCTGGCTGCTTTCCCAGGTGAACTCCCGGCGGACCAGGCATGCGTTGAGCCAGGGATCGTCCTGGGCGAGCAGCGCCGGGATGATGATGTTTGTGCGCCGGCGGCTGAGGTCCGGGCTGCCAGGCTTCTCGATCGGAGGCCGCACACGGGGGGCGATCAGCAGCGCCTCCCACACGTGGCGGTGACCGTGAGCAGCCAGGGCCCGCAGCGTGCCCGGGCTCACGCTGGTGCGGGCCAGTACGACGCGGGTTGGCACGTCGAGGCTGCCCACGGCGGCGTCGATGACATCACCAGGAGCGAGACCGAGCAGGGTGGCCGGCCCTCCGTGGAGGAAGGCGGCCCGGCCCGGCTCGAAGGGCAGCTCTGCCGGCGCGGCGTCGAGCAGTTCGGGAAGCGTTCCCTCGAAGCCGGAGGCGAGCAGGCGCACGGCGTTCACCCAGGGTCCGGGGGACCCGCCCAGCTTCTCGCGCACCAGGTCGGCCGCGGGGTCCAGCTCCGGGCCCACGAGGAAGTCGGCGGCGGGCACCACGCCGAGAGGCGCACCGCCCCCGGACAACCGGACAGCGGTGCGCAGCAACTGCGGTAGCGGACCCGAGAAGTACCCGGTGAGGCGCCGCAGTGCCATCCACAGCCCCGCCTCGGCCACCGGAAGACCCCGAGCTTCCGCTCGCCCACCACGCGGGCCGCTCGGGCTCCCGAGCCCGAGCCCGGGTCCGGGTCCGGGGCCGGTGCCCGACGCGCGGAAGGCCGCCGGGGACGCATGTGCGCGACCCCGCACGGCAGTTGAAGGGAAGAGGTCGGCGCGCACTCGCACCGGTCCGGTGCGGAACCGGCGTTCAAGTATCTGACTTTGCCGTCGGCCAGAACCTTGTCAGCGGAACTCACGGCACCCTATTGTCTGCCGACGGAAAGCGCTTTCTACGCTTGTGATCGTCCCGGCGGAGGCGACCGTCGCGGCACCGTGCGCGACTTCTCCGCGCAATGAGTCGCCACGGATCCCGGCATCCGGCACAGAGCTCCACCCAGGCTGTCGACGTGTCAGGACCTGCCCGGAGGCAGGTCGGCAGGCGCGGTCGGCCCGCTCGGCACGACCACGGCACGCAGCACACCACCCGGTACTCGAAGACGCATGCCCATGACGCATGTCGAAGACGAATGGGGACGAGAATGAGACGACCAGTCGCACTGCGACTCAGCGCCGCGCTGGCCACGGCGGCCCTCGCGGCAACGGCCGGAGCGGTTCTGACGATGCCCGAGGCGTCGGCGGCGACCGGCGGCGCCACCGGCTACGCGACCCAGAACGGCGGGACCACCGGCGGAGCGGGCGGCCAGACCGTGCGTGCCACCACGGGGACCGCGATCCACGCGGCGCTGTGCGGCCGGGCGAGCAGCAGCACCCCCATCGTCATCGAGGTCGAGGGGACCATCAACCACGGCAACACCGCGAAGGTGTCGGGCAGCAGCTGCAACACCGCCGACGGCGTGATCGAGCTCAAGCAGATCAGCAACGTCACGATCGTCGGCGTCGGCGGCGGAGCGGTCTTCGACCAGCTGGGCATTCACATCCGTGACTCCAGCAACATCATCATCCAGAACGTGACCGTCCGGAACGTCAAGAAGTCGGGCTCGCCCCTCTCCAACGGTGGTGACGCCATCGGGATGGAGAGCACCGTCCGCAACGTCTGGGTCGATCACACCACCCTGGAGGCGTCGGGCGGCGAGGCGGAGGGGTTCGACGGCCTGTTCGACATGAAGGACAACACCCAGTACGTGACGCTGTCCTACAGCATCCTGCGCAACTCCGGCCGCGGTGGTCTCGTCGGATCCAGTGAGAGCGACCTCGCGAACAGCTTCATCACGTACCACCACAACCTGTACGAGAACATCGACTCGCGCGCGCCCCTGCTGCGTGGCGGCATCGCCCACGTCTACAACAACCACTACGTGAGCCTGAACGAGTCCGGCATCAACTCCCGTGCCGGGGCCCGCGCCAAGGTGGACAGCAACTACTTCGAGGACTCCAAGGACGTCCTCGGCACCTTCTACACCGACGCGGCCGGATACTGGCAGGTCAGCGGCAACATCTTCGACAACGTGACATGGTCGAGCCCGGGCACCGACAACAACCCCGCCGGTCCGAACCCGCAGTCCAACACGACGGTCGCCATCCCCTACTCCTACAGCCTCGACAACGCCAGTTGTGTGCCGGCGGTCGTGAGCCAGACGGCAGGCGCCGGCAAGGGCCTGCGGGTGTCGGACGGCAGCTGCTCCCCGCAGACGCCGGCGCCCACCACTCCGGCACCCACCACTCCCGCGCCGACGCCGACCACTCCCACGCCGACCACGCCGGCACCGACCCAGCCCGCCGGGACCAACCTCAGCATCGGTGCCGGCTCCGACGGCTCCAGCAAGGCCGACGGCACGAGCTACGGCAACGTGCGGGACGGTGACCTGAGTACCTACTGGTCGCCTGCCGGTGCGACCGGTTCCATCTCGATCAAGTGGGGCTCGGCCACCGCCGTGTCCAGGATCAACATCCGGGAGGCGTCAGGGTCCGCCGGCGGCATCGGGTCCTGGAGGGTCGTCAACGCCGACACCGGCGCGGTCCTGACCTCCGGCAGCGGGGCGGGTGCGATCACCTTCGCCCGGACCTCGCTCGAGAAGATCACCTTCGAGATCACCGGTTCTACCGGCGTACCGAAGGTCGCCGAGTTCGAGACCTACGCGGAGTAGCCGCCGATCACTCACCATCCGGAGGGGCGGAGGCCTTCGCCAGCCCGTCCAGCCACCCGGCTGGCAGCTCCACGCGGTCCCACTCCGCCCGCAGCGCGGTCTCCGGGCCGTGGCGAACTCGTCGACCCGTCCGGCGTATCCGGCCCGTTCCGCGGAGGACGTTCTCCGCCACCTCGGGTCCAAGGTCGGAGAGGCGGGTGAGCCCGCAGCGCAGCGGGTTCACCGCCACCTTCGCCCGCTCCACGTCCACCCCCCCGACCGGGGGGTGGACGTGCGCCGTTTCCCTCGGTAGAGGTACGGCTCGGCCGGGTGCGGCTGATACTGAACGACGAACGAGGGTCCAGCGACCTTCCAGAGCCCGCGGCCCCGGGTGGGGTGGGACGGGGCACCGGCCTCGACGCCGCCCAGGCCGCTGGACAGCTTCCACTGGGCCTGCGTGCGCATCAGGAGGTTGGGTGGCGCGTCAGCCTCCATACCTCGTCGTAGACCACCCGGCGCCGGCCGCCGTTCGGGTCGGCGAGGGCGGCCTCCATCCCTGCGGAGACGCAGGTCATGGCCAGGACGAGGGCCGTGTCGTCGCTGCCGCCCGGGCGGGAGAGGTCGACGGTGAGCATGGGCCGGTGCGGGGCGAATGCCGTGATGGAGGCTGCGTCGAACATGCCTGCCAGGTCGCCGAAGTCCAGCCGTCGCATGGCATGGGCGAGGTCGCGGGCCGCGTTACCGAGGCGCCCGGCCGGCAGTCCGCCGGCCAGTTCGAAGCCGGGGCCGCCGGCCAGGGCGGGCGCGATGTCGCCGAGCGGCGGGCCTCGGCCCGTGGAGGCCGCTGGGGTGACGGCGGTGTCGAGCGCGACGTCGAGGACGGTGTGCGCCATCGGCGGCAAGTCGCGACCGAGCACGGTGCGGGCCAGGGACCCCGCCCGCGCAATCCGTCTCCCTGATGGCTGAGGGCGGCCGGGGACCGCATCGAGGGGGTTGAGCCTGCCGGGCAGTCCGCGGCCGAGAGCGACGGACTCGCCGCCCAAGGCCATGGCGACGGCCGTCCTTGCCGATGTGGGTGCCGTCGGCGCCCAGTCCGCCTTCGGCGAGAATGGGGCAGGCGGCGGAGGCGACGGCGGTGGTCATGCGGTGGGCCGGGAGCTTCGGGCGGCTGCCGCGGTCGGAGGCGTGGCCGGGCCGTCCGGCGGACGGATGGAGCGGAGCGGGGAAGAGGCCTTCGGTGGACCGTTGCTCGGAAACCGGTGCCCGGCGGCGCTGCGGGCGCGAGCTTCGGCGCGGGCGGTCCGCTCGCGCAGGGCACGGTGCTGGGCCCGGTCGATGCCGTGTGCGGTGAACAGGGGGTCGCGCCGGCGCGACGGTGGGACACGGGTCGCGTCCGGTCGAGGGAGGTCAGGACGCGAGGTCTGCGGGGGTCGTCTTGCGCCGTACGGCATGCACGGCTGCCAAGTGGCGCCGGCAGATGGTCAGGACCGGTGGTCCTTCGGGAAGCCGCTCGGGGTGGCACTCGCCGTCGTCCGAGAAGCCGGGTAGCAGCGGGAAGGCGGCGTGGACGGAGTCGGCGGCCGGCCACCGCGACCCTTTGATCCCCATGCTCGTGCCCAGGCCGAACAGCACCAGATGGCCACCGAGGTGAACTCGGCGATGAAGTCCGTGCCGAACGTGGCCTACTTCAAGATGTCCAGCACGGGGAGACTCTGATCCACGGCTCGCCGTGCTTGTTGACGATCGCGACTCCGCCCGTCGTGCCCTCCGCCAGTGCCTGCTCGAAGCGATCGAGCGAGGTGCGGAGCCTGCCTTGCAGGGCGGCGATGAGCTCGCCGCCGCCGTCGTGCGGCTGCGGCTGTTCCTGCGGCTGCGGCGAATGTACGAAGCGTGAGGGAGGCGGGAGCAGCGAGGCCGGACGGGTGGCCCCGCTGCCCCCGCCTCCGGTCAGCAGAGCCGGCCCGCGCCCGCGCGGTGGTCGACGACGCCCGGAACGGCCCGCGGGTCGTCGACCCGGGTGCGCAGCGTCGGCGTCCAGCCGGCGCCGTCACGCAGGATCTCGTCGGGGAACTCCGCGTTGTGGACGGCGAGAAGGTCGACGGGCCTGCCGTTGACGAGATTGCCCGCGGTCGTGACCGGGGCGTCCTTCCACTTCTTGAGGATCGTGCCCACGCCGACGCCCGCCGGCACGGTGAACGCGTTCTTCTCGGCGACGAGCTGGGACTCCTGGCCGACGCCGAGGCTGTACGCGTACCCGGACGCGGGCACCACGAAGTGGTTGTTGTACGCGTCGACCTGGCCGAAGCGGACCCGCGGCGCCCGCTCGATCACGTTCTTGAAGAGGTTGTGGTGCAGGGTGACCCGCAGCTTGCCGCGGTCGGTGGCGCCCGCGCTGTCGCTGTTGCCGATCATCAGGGTCTTGTCGTGGTCGGCGAACACGTTCCAGGACGCGGTGACCAGGTCGGCACCGCGCACGATGTCCAGCTCGCCGTCGTGCTGCTGGTACACCTCGCCGTAGTACGACGGGAGCGAGGAGTCCGGGTGGGCACCGTCGGTGAAGGTGTTGTGGTCGATCCAGACATGCGTGGAGCCGTACACCACCATGCTGTCGTACTCGGAGTTCCAGGCGCCCGTCGCGCCGTCCGTCGGGTCCCACTGCGGGAAGCAGTCGAGGGGGCTCTCCACGGTCAGATTGCGGATCACGACGTTGTCGACGCCCTGGATCTGCACGCTCCCGCCGACGATTCCGGCTCCCTTGCCGACGCCGACGACAGTCGTGTTGGCGGGGACGTACGCCTTGATCGCCTTGCCCTGCGCCTGCGCGGAGGCCGCCCGCAGGTCCTCCTGCGGGCCGCTCACCACGGTGTCGAGGCCCCATACGGCCGGGTCGTAGTCGGCGAGGTAGCGGCCGAAGTCGTAGCCGGGGGCCTCGAACGCCGAGCAGCCCGCGGCGGTCGCGTTCAGCGTCCCCCTGACCTTGACGATCCTCGGCTCGGTGCCCGGGACGGCGAGCGCGGCCCGGAACTCCTCCCAGGTGGTGACGGTGAAGACCCGGGAGGCGACGGCCTTGGCGCCACCACTGGTCCCCGTGCCCTCCGAGGCCCAGCCGTCCCCGGCGGGCAGGGTCTGGCGGGCGGGATCGGACGCGGAACGGGCGGCGGCCACCGGGCTCGTGAGGCTCAGGACGAGCGCGGTCGCGCCCACCAGCCAGAGACTCTTGTGTCGGTTCAAGGTCAGTTCTCCTCGGCATCGGGCCAGGTGATCCACTCGGTGGGGATCTCCTCGTCGAGACGGCGGGTGTCGCGCGGCGCGAGCACCCGGTTGCGCAGCAGCTCGGCCGCGACGAGCCGCGCCACGGCGATGGCGCCGGGCGGATTGAAGTGGGTGTTGTCCTGCTCGGTCGCGGTCCAGTTGAAGTACGTCGTGGTCGCCTCGGGACCGAGCTTCTGCCACAGCGCCAGGGACAGTTCCTGGACGTCGAGCAGGGCGACGCCCTCGGCACGGGCCATCTGCCGCATCGCGGCCGGGTACTCCCCGTGGGTCCGCAGGGCCGTGCCGTCGGCGTCGAACCTCCGCCGCTCGACGGAGGTGGCGAGTACGGGCAGCGCCCCGTGCTCCCGCGCCCCGTCGACGTACCGGCGCAGATTGTCCTGGTAGCTGGTCCAGGGCTCGGTGTAGCGGGTCGGGTCGGTGACCTTCTGGTCGTTGTGGCCGAACTGGATCAGCAACAGGTCGCCCGGCCGGATCACCGCCAGGATCGCGTCCAGCCGGCCCTCGTCGAGGAAACTCCTCGTACTGCGGCCGTTGATCGCGTGGTTGGCGACCGAGAGGTCCCTGCGGAGGAAGAAGGGGAGCGCCATGGCCCAACCGGTCTCGGGTGCGGCGTCGGCGTACTTCTGGGCGGCGGTGGAGTCGCCGGCGATGTGGAGCGTGCGCATGCGGTGGGGTCCTCGGGCGGAGGGGTGTCCTCGGGTGAAGCGGGGGAAGGCCGCCGCGGCGGGGGCCGCGCCCAGGGCGAGCGCGAGGCCCGTCCCGGCCGCGACCACCTGACGGCGGGTGAGTCCGGACGTCACTTCTTCCGTGACTTCCACTCGGCCTGCGCCGTGTTGAGCTGCTCGGCCAGGCCGTCCAGGAACTCCTTGGCGGAGGACTTGCCGAGCAGCACCTTCTGGAAGGCGGGCTCGTTGTCCGCCTTGGAGATGGTGTTCCAGTCGGGCAGGTAGTAGGGCAGCTGCACGATGGTGGCCTCGCCGCTGAAGAGCACCTCGGCGGCGAGCTTCGTGGGCTCGGCCTGCTGGATCCAGGCGTCCTTCGCCGCCTCGGTGTTGGCCGGGATGGCACCGGCCGACTCGTTCCACTTGCTGTTGGACTGGTGCGAGGCGGCGAACTCGATGAACTTCCAGGCCGCCGCCTTGTTCTTGCTGGAGGAGAACAGCCCGAGTCCGTCGACCGGGTTGGACACCTGGACCCTGGTGCCGTCGTCCGTGGTCGGGTTGGGGATGCCGCGGAACTTCTCGGTGCCCAGGGCCTTCACATGGTCCTTGTACGAGCCCAGGTTGTGATTGAGCATGCCGATCTCGCCGCTGTCCCACTGGGCGACCATCTTGGTGAAGTCGTTGTTGACGTCGGCCGCGGGCGTGTTCTTCTTGAAGAGACCGACGTACTTCTCCAGGGCGGCCACGTTCTTCGGGTCGTTGACCGTGGTCGTGTCGCCGTTCCAGAAGCCGGTGATGCCGCTCTGGCCGTACATGGCGTCCAGCGCCTGCGCGATGGAGCCCGCGCCGCCGCGGATGGTGTAACCGAACCGGTTCTTGTCCTTGGCCGTCAGCTTGTCGGCGGCCGCGTAGAACGCCGACCAGGTGGTGGGCTCGTCCAGACCGGCCGTCTTGAACAGGTCGGTGCGGTAGTAGAGGACGCCGTTGCTCGCGGAGGTGGGAACGGTGAACAGCTTGTCCTGGCCACCCGCCGACTTCACGCTGTCGACCATGCCCGCGTTCAGCTTGTCCTTCAGCGCGCTCGACCCGATCCGGGCGTCGAGCGGCTCCAGGGCGTCCTGCGCGGCGATCCCCGCGAGCATGGCGGCCCCTACGCCGCCGACGTCCGGCAGGCCGCCGCCCTGGATGGCGGTGTCGTACTTGGACTGCACCTCGGTCGAGGCGATCCCGACGTACGTCACCTTGATGTCGGGGTTCGCCGTCTCGAAGTCCTTGATGATCTCCTTCCAGACGTCGGTGCGGACACCGCCGTTGTTGTCCCAGAAGGTGATCTCTCCCTTGCCCGACCCCTCATTGCCCTTGTCACCCGCGGCGCCGCTGCCGTCGTCGCCACAGGCGGTGACGGTCAGCGCGAGGACGGTGGTCAGGGCGAGGGCACTGGCGGCTCTGCGCCGCCCGCTGCGGAAGATGGTCATCGTCGGCTCTCTTCTCTCGGGTCACTCGGGGGGATGTCGCTCGGGGTGATGCGGAACGTGGTGAAGTCGGCCGTACCGGCGGGGCCCGTGCCCGTCGGAGCGGCGGCGAACAGGCCGATCAGCGCGCCGACCCAGCGCCAGGGTGTGGCGGCGAAGACCTGACCGGAGCGGGTCAAGCCCGCACCGGTGTCGTACGAGAACCGGCAGCGGGCTTCCGCGCCGATCTCGATCCTCAGCCGGGCCCGGCCCTCGGGCGCGGGCCGGCCGAAGGCCGCGTCCCTCTCCCGGTCGGCCGAGACCGGCGCGAAGCGGTGCACAAGCCGGACGGTCCCGTCCGCCTTGCGCCGCAGCCCGATCCAGGAGTACGCGTCGCCCAGCATCGCCAGCCCCGCCCGGGCGCCGGGCTCCTCACTGTCCAGGCGCAGTTCGACCTCGACGACACATGGGTGGGCCGGCAGACGCTGCGTGAGGACGTGCGGCAGCCGGCGGATGTCGTCGATCTCCTCCGTACGGCCGCAGCCGAGCCGCAGACCGTCGGCGGAGTGTCGCGTCGTCCAGCCGTCGCGGGGATTGGCGGTCCACTGCCACTGCCTGCCGAACCGGCCGCCGGGGAAGTCGTCGTCGGTGGCGGGAGCCGACGGTGGCTGGAGCGGCAGCGCGGGCTTGGGGTGGACGAGGACGGGAGCGCCCTCGTCGCCGAGTACCGGCCAGCCGTCGCCGCCCCAGCGCAGCGGCTGGAGATGGACGACCCGGCCGTACGCCCCGCGCTCCTGGAAGTGCAGGAACCAGTCCTCGCCCCGCCCGGTGCGGACCCAGCCGCCCTGGTGCGGCCCGTTGACGTCCGTACCGCCCTGCTCCAGGACGACCCGCTCCTCGTACGGGCCGAAGAAGGACCGGGAGCGGAAGGCGCCCTGCCATCCGGTGCTCACGCCCCCGGCGGGGGCGAAGATCCAGAACCAGCCGTCGTGCCGGTAGAGCTTGGGGCCTTCCAGGGTGAACCAGCCCGGGAGGAGATCGCCGTCGACGATCGTCCTTCCCTCGTCGAGGAGTTCGGTGCCGTCGGAGCTCATCCGGTGCCCGGTGAGACGGTTGTTGATGCCCGAGCGGGATTTGGCGAAGGCGTGGACGAGGTAGGCCTGGCCCGTCGACTCGTCCCACAGGGGGCAGGCGTCGATCAGGCCGCGGCCCGCCTTCACCAGATGCGGGGTGCTCCATTCTCCGCGTACGGAGGGGGAGTTGGTCTGCCAGATCCCGTGGTCCGGGTCGCCCCAGAAGATCCAGAACCGGCCGTCGTGGTGGCGCAGCGAGGGCGCCCACACCCCGCGGTCGTGCTGCGGTGTGGCGAACGAGGCCGCCGGGAGCAGCCGCTCGAGGGCGTGGCCGACCAGCGTCCAGTTGACCAGGTCACGGGAGTGCAGGATCGGCAGTCCGGGCGCCCGGCCGAAGCTGGACGCCGTGAGGTAGAAGTCCTCGCCGACCCGCACGACGTCCGGGTCGGACCAGTCCGCCGCCAGGACGGGGTTGCGGTACGTCCCGTTCCCCAGGTCGCCGCTGCGCAGGGTGGCTTCTCCCAGGTCGTCGTCGCGTACGGTTCCTCGCGCGGGGATCCCGGTGCGTCCGGTCGGGCTCATGTCGTCGCCACCGCCTCGCGCACCAGCGCCGCGGCCCTGCCCCGGTCGAGGCGGCCGTCGGCGACCACGGTGACCACACGGCGTACCACCGTCCCGCCGGCGGCGGCGCTCAGCCGCCCGTCGGCGGCGAGCGAGGAACCGACCCCCGGGTACGCGGCGGCCCGCACGAACCACGGGTCCCGGCGCGTCTCCTCGCTCGCCCCGGCGAAGACCAGCGTCCAGCCCCGCCCCGCGAGCGCCACCCAGTCCGCCCGCGCGCCGTGCACCGACGACTCGCCGTCCGCATCCGGGCCGAAGACCTCCGGCACCGCCTCCGACCGAGGCGCGCGCCAGAAGAAACCGCCGTACGCAGCCCCCGCCCGGCCGTTGGTCGCCGGGCTGCCGAAGGAGAGTTCCGCGCCCGAGACGTTGGTCAGCGAGAAGGACAGGTCCAGCGCCCAGGCGGTGTCGTCGAGCGCCGTGGCCGTGACCGTCCGGCGTTCCCGCAGGAGGACGCGATCGCAGGCGACCCAGGCCAGCTCCGCCACGAAACCGTCCGGTTGCTGGGACAGGAACCCCTCGTGGCGCTGGACACCGTGGTTGCTCAGCACGGTCGGACCCAGGCCCCGGACGAAGGTGCGCCCGCCCCAGAAGTTGAACCCCGCGACATCCGGCACGGCGACCCCGGCCCCGAGGTGGTGCGGATGGTCCGCGGACAGCTCCTCGGTCACCGCAATGCCCGCCAGGGTGCGGACGGGATGCAGATAGGGACGGGGGGCATGGCCGGGAGCGAGCTCAGGGTGCAGGACGTACCGGGCGACCGTGCGGCCCGCGCAGCACAGCGGCGTGGGGGGATTCATCGGCATTCCGCCTTCGTGGACCGGGCCCAGGGGGCGGCGAGCTCGGAGTAGAGGCTGAGGGTGTCGGCGCTGGCCGCGACCAGCCCGTCGACGCCCGGCACCACGCGGCGCGGGCCCTTCTCGCCGGGCACGGTGTACCAGTCGTCGGCCGGGATCTCCCGCGGGTCGGGCGCCAGCCGGACGGCCTCCACGACCCGCATGAACGCACCGGTCGCATCCGGCGGCACGAGCAGCGCGGTGCCGTCGGTGAGATGGGCGACCAGGTTCTCCAGCAGGTCGGTCCGCCCGTGGGCGGACTCCTCCGGGCCGTGCCCGGCCCGCTGGAGCAGCACGCGGTCCTGCTTGTACCAGAAGGTGATCCGGCCCCGGGTCCCGTGCACGATCACGTACGGCTCCGAGGCCCGCTCCGCGCAGAGCGTCGCGGCCACGGTGACCCGGGTGCCGAGGCTGGTGAGGACGCGTACGCAGGAGGTGTCGTCGCACTCGACGGCGTTGGCGCGCAGCAGCTCCGTCTCGATGTGCTCCACGTCCTCGGCGCGTGTGGCGCCGTCGAGGGCGAGCGCGGTGGCGACCGCGTGGGCGAGCGGATTGGTGAGGGCGCCGTCGACGACGTCGACACCGCCGAGGCGCCGCCGGCCGGCCCAGGGAGCGCGACGGAAGTACGCCTCCTCGCGCACCCAGGCGCCGGCCCCGCCGACCCCCAGGAGTTCGCCGATCGCCCCCTCCGCGATCAGCCGGCGGATCGCCGGCACGGCGTGCGAGCCGAGGGACTGGAAGCCGATCTGACAGGCCACCCCCGCCGCGGCCACCCCGTCCGCCAGCCGCCGGAACTCGGCGTAGGACGGAGCCGGAGGCTTCTCCAGGAGCAGATGGGCCCCGTGGCGGGCGGCGGTCAGGGCCAGGTCGGTGTGGGTCTGGATAGGGGTGCAGACGACCGCGATCCGGGCGCCCGTCGAGGCGAGGAGCGCACCGAAGTCGTCCGACTGCTCGGGTGCACCGAAGCCCTCCAGTTCCGCGGCGTCCAGCGGCCGCAGCTCGCAGATCCCGGCGAGCCGCACCAGGCCGAGGCGTTCGAGCCGGCGGATGTTCACCAGGTGGGAGCGGCCGTGCCCGCGGGCGCCCGCCAGAACGACGGGGAAGGGTTCACGAGTGGTGACGGGCACGGTGGAGGGTACGGTGGCCGGCACGCTGCCGGGTTCGGTGATCATCCCTTCACCGCCCCTGCGCTGAAGCCTGTGACCAGCCACTTCTGGATGAAGCCGAACACGATCACCACGGGCAGAGCCGCGATCACACCGCCGGCGGCGAGCGCTCCGAGATCCACACTGTCCGCGCCCATCAGGGTGTTGAGGCCGACCGGGATGGTCTGCTTCTCCTGGCTGCTGAGGAACATGAGCGCGAAGAGGAAGTGGTTCCAGGAGTGGACGAAGGCGAACGAGCCGACGGCCACCAGACCCGGGCGCAGCAGTGGCAGTACCACGATGCGGAAGGCGCTGAATCGGCTGCAGCCGTCGACCCAGGCGGCCTCCTCCAGGGAGTACGGCACGTTCCTGATGAACCCGCTGATCAGGATCATCGACAGCGGCAGCTGGAAGACGGTCTCCGCGATGATGACGCTGCCCAGCGAGTTGATCATGCTGAGGTTGGCGAAGATCTGGAACAGCGGTACGAGCAGGAGGGCGCCCGGGACGAACTGGGAGCAGAGCAGGGCCAGCATGAAGCCCTTCTTGATCCGGAAGTCGAACCGGGCCAGCGCGTAGCCGCCGGCGAGGGCGACCACCGTGGTCATGACCAGCGTCGCCAGGCCGATGAGCAGGCTGTTCTGGAAGAAGGTGCCGAAGGCACGCTCGGTCCACACCTTCTCGAAGTGCGCGGTCGTCATCGGCCACGGCAGGAGCGAGGTGGAACCCGCCGGGCGGACCGCGAAGAGCAGGATCCAGTAGAAGGGGATCAGCGTGAAGAGCAGATAGAGGCCGAGCGGCAGGTATATCTGCCAGCGAGGGGCCTCGTCCCAGGCGCGCCGTCGCTTGCGACTCCCGGTCGGAGGGATACGGGTCGGAGGGGTACGGGTCGGGGCCGCGGCGTCCGTGCCCGCCTCGGTGGCCGGCGCCGCCGGCGCCGTGGACGTGGTGTCCTGGGCCATCACTTGCTCTCGCCTCCGAACTTGCTCAGGCGCAGATAGACCATCGAGCAGAAGAGAAGGATCACGAACGCCACCGTCGTCAGGGCGGAGGCGTAACCGAAGTTGTGGGCGTCGACACTGGTGTTGGCGATGTAGAGGGGGAGCGTCGTCGTCTCGCCTGCGGGACCGCCGCCCGTCAGGGTGTAGAGCAGGTCCACGTTGTTGAACTCCCACACCGCGCGCAGCAGAGTGGAGAGGATGATCGCGTCCTTCAGGTGCGGCAGCGTGATGTGGACGAACTGCCGTATCCGGCCCGCCCCGTCGACCTCGGCCGCCTCGTACAGATCCTTCGGTACGGACTGGAGGTCGGCGAGGATGAGGATCGCGAAGAACGGCACCCCGCGCCACAGATCGGCGACCACCACCGCGGAGAAGACCGTGGACGTGTCGGACAGCCAGGACGTTCCGTACTCGCCGATGCCCATGTCGGCGAGGTAGCGGGTGATGCCCGTCTGCGAGTTGTAGAGCAGGACCCAGATGGCCGAGGTGAGGACCCCGGACACCGCCCACGGGGAGAAGACAAGGGCCCGGCCCAGCGCCCGTCCGACGAAGGTCTGGTTGACGATCAGGGCGAGGGCGAGTCCGAAGAGGAGCTGCAGGGTGACCTCGACGGCGACCCACTTCAGGCTGAAGGTCAGCGTTCCCCAGAAGTGCGGGTCGTCGGTGAAGATCCGGGTGAAGTTGTCGAAGCCCGCGAAGCCGTTCCGCCAGGGTTTCGTCGGGTTGTAGTGCTGCAGGCTGTAGTAGAAGACGCTGAGCACGGGGTAGGCGATGAAGCCCAGCATCAGCAGTGCGGCGGGGGCGATGAGCAGATACGGCAGACGGCGTGGTGTCGCTCCCGTGCGGCGGCGACGCGCGGGAGCCCGGGGTGTCGCGGGTGGCGAGGGTGCCGGGGGCGGCGGGGTCATGGCTGTGGCCATGGCGGCGGCTCCGTTCTCGGGCGCAAGGCGCTTCTCGGACGGTGTTCGGTGTGTCGAACAGACGGAACGGGCGTGGAGCGGCTCGGGGCGTCAGCCCGCGTACGGGTCCGGGGTCGTTCCCGGCCTGGCCAGGAACTCGAAGTCGCAACCGGTGTCGGCCTGGGAGATCTGTTCGGAGTACAGCGCGCCGTAGCCGCGCTCGTAACGCCTGGGCGGGGGAGTCCACTCGGCCCGTCGGCGGTCCCACTCCTCCTCGTCGACGTCCAGATGGAGCGTGCGTGCCTCGACGTCCAGGGTGATGAGGTCGCCGGTGCGGACGAGGGCGAGCGGCCCGCCGACGTACGACTCCGGTGCCACGTGGAGCACGCAGGCGCCGTAACTCGTCCCGCTCATCCGGGCGTCGGAGATCCGGACCATGTCCCGCACCCCCTGTTCCAGCAGGTGACGGGGGATCGGCAGCATGCCGTACTCCGGCATCCCCGGACCGCCCTTGGGCCCGGAGTTGCGCAGGACCAGGACGTGGTCCCGGGTGATTCCGAGTTCCGGATCGTCGATCGTCCGCTGCATGGTGCGGTAATCGTCGAAGACCACCGCGGGCCCGGTGTGCTTGAGCAGCTGCGGCTCGGCGGCGATGTGCTTGATCACCGCGCCGTCCGGGCACAGGTTGCCGCGCAGCACCGCGACACCGCCCTCAAACGCGAGCGGACGCGAACGCTCCCTGATGACCTCGTCGTTGTGCACGAGGGCGCCGTCGAGCTGCTCCCGCAGCGTCGTGTGGGCGACCGTCGACCGGTCGAGATGAAGCAGATCCGTGAGCCGCGAGAGGAAGCCCGGCATGCCACCGGCGAAGTGGAAGTCCTCCATCAGATACCGCCCGCCGGGGCGGAGGTTCGCGAGCACCGGCACCGTCCGTGCGACCCGGTCGAAGTCGTCCAGGGTCAGCTTCACCCCGGACCGCCCGGCCATGGCGATCAGATGGATGACGGCGTTCGTCGAGCCGCCGAGCGCCAGGACGGCCGCGACCGCGTCCTCGTACGCCTCCCGGGTCAGGATCCGCGACAGCCTCAGGTCCTGCCGGACCAGCTCGACGATCCGGATCCCGGAGGCCGCCGCCATGCGGTCGTGGCCGGAGTCGACCGCGGGGATCGACGACGCGCCCGGCATCGTCACCCCGAGCGTCTCCGCGGCGGCGGTGAGGGTCGACGCCGTGCCCATCGTCATGCAGTGGCCGGGTGAGCGGGCGAGCCCGTTCTCCAGCTCGGCCATCTCGCTGTCGCCGATCAGGCCGGCCCGCCGGTCGTCCCAGTACTTCCACATGTCCGTACCGGAGCCGAGCGTCTCACCGCGCCAGTGGCCCGGCAGCATCGGCCCGGCCGGCACGAACACGGTCGGCAGGTCCACCGACGCCGCGCCCATCAGCAGCGCCGGGGTCGACTTGTCACAGCCGCCCATCAGCACCGCGCCGTCGACCGGGTAGGAGCGCAGCAGCTCCTCCGTCTCCAGGGCGAGGAGGTTGCGGTAGAGCATCGGGGTCGGCTTCTGGAATGTCTCCGAAAGGGTGGAGACGGGGAATTCCAGCGGGAAGCCGCCCGCCTGCCACACACCGCGCTTCACGGCCTGGGCGCGGTCGCGCAGATGGACATGGCACGGGTTGATGTCGGACCAGGTGTTGAGGATCGCGACGACCGGCTTGCCCAGGTGTTCCTCGGGGAGATAGCCGAGCTGCCGGGTACGGGCGCGGTGGCTGAAGGAGCGCAGTCCCTCCGTCCCGTACCAGCGATGGCTGCGCAGCTCCTCGGGCTTTCTCCCGCCCTGGGAGTCGGACGCGCTCATGCCTGCCATCCGGCGACTATGGCGGCGACCTCGGCTCGGGCCGGCTCGGGCAGTTCACGGCTCGGCGGGCGGATGTCACGGCGGCACAGGCCGAGCGCGGCCAGTGCCTCCTTGACGACCGTGACGTTGTCGGCGCTTCCGTCGGCGGCCCGCAGCTCCTCGAAGCGGCGGATCCGCTCCCACACCTTCATCGCGGTCGGATAGTCCCCGGCCCGCAGCGCGTCGAGCATCTCCAGCGACACCGAGGGGGCCACGTTGACGAGGCCCGAGGTGAAGCCGGTGGCGCCGCTCGCGAAGTACGAGGGAGCGTACGGCTCGGCGAGACCCGCCACCCAGACGAAGCGGTCCAGACCGGCGTCGCGGGCGAAGCCGGCGAAGCGCGAGGCGTCGGGGACGGCGTACTTCACCCCGATCACGTTCGGGCACAAGGCGCCGAGCTCCGCGAGCCGTGTGCCGCTCAGCCGCGGTTGACGGATGTACGGCACGATGCCGAGTTCGGGGACGGCCTCCGCGACCGCGCGGTGGTAGTCGACCCAGCCGCCCTCGGAGACGTACGGATGCACCGGCTGATGGATCATCAGCATGCGTGCTCCGGTGTCCCGGGCATGCCGGGCGTCGGCCACGGCGGTCGGCACGTCGTGGCCGACACCGACCAGGACGATGGCGCGGTCACCGGCCTCCGCGACGGTAAGTTCGGTGACGAGGCGCCGCTCCTCGGGCGTGAGGGCGTAGTACTCGCCGGTGTTCCCGTTCGGCGTGAGGGTGCGGACGCCGCCGTCGAGCAGCCGCCGCAGCAGCGCGCGATGGGCTGCGATGTCCACCGAGCCGTCCTCCGCGAACGGCGTCACGGGGATGGCCACCACATCGGCGAGCGCGGCCTTCTCGGTCTCGAAATCCCTGGTCACCGGGTCACTCGCCGTCTTCGGGGAAGGCGCGCTCGACGAACGAGGCGATGTGGTCGTACACGGCGAGGCCGGCGCCGGCGGAGTCGCCGGCCGCCGCGAGCCGCAGGATCTCCTCGTGCTCCGCCGCCTCGCGCTCCCAGGAGGGCGTCGAGGCCCATGCCACGGTCGACACCAGGGCGGCCTGGTCGCGCACCTCGTCCAGCATCCGGCCGAGCAGGGGGTTTCCGCAGGGCAGATAGAGGGCGCGGTGGAAGTCCCGGTTGGCCAGGGAGCGTTCGGCCTGGTCCTCGGCGGTGGCGGCCCGCCGGAGCGCGTCCCGCGCCTCGTCGAGGGGCGAGCCGGCGACGACGGTACGGCGCACGGCCTCCGGCTCCAGGAGCAGCCGTACGTCGTAGACGGCGCGGGCCATGTCGGCGTCCACCATCCGTACCGTCACGCCCTTGTACTGGCTCATCACCACGAGGCCGCTGCCGGCGAGCGTCTTGAGGGCTTCGCGCACCGGGGTCTTCGACACGCCGAAACGGGCGGCGAGCTCCGTCTCCACCAAGGCCTGGCCGGGACTCAGACCGCCGGTCAGGATGTCGTGCTTGATCGCCTCCAGGACGTACTGGGTTCGCGACGGGATGGGGCTGGGGGCGAAGGCCATGACGCACTCTCAGATTCTCGTGTATCGCGTCTCATATATGACGTACGACGTGCAACGCGGTTGAAACTAGGGGCGCGTCGATGTTTCGTCAATGCTTCGCACGCGATTCCGAGAAAGCGCTTGCTGGCCTATGTAGTTTTTGGGTACGGGTCGGACATCCCGTCGCCGGGTTCACGTACGGCCGGGCCGGGCCCATCCAGGGCCCGGCCCGGCCGTACGCGAGTTCGGTCCGCCGGGGACGCTCAGGCGATGGGGATGCCCACCTGCTGATACGCCTGGTCGATCGCCGCCTGCGCGGCGGTCCGCAGCGCAGCGTTTCCGGAGAGGTACGTATTGGTGACGTCCCGCAGCGCCTGGTGCATGTCCGGGAAATCCGACTCCCTCAGCAGTCGCACCAGGGCGAGATAGATCAGCAGCGCCCACTCCGCGACCGTGAGGACAGGGTTGCCCGCCGCGTCCACCGAGGTGAGCAGGCGGAACATCGCCTTGTTGTGGATGTTGCTGTTGGTGTGCACGCCGCCGTTGTCGCGAGTCGTGTGCAGAAAGTCGCGCATGTGGTCGGGATCGCCGGTCCGGGTGGGATCGCTCATGTCGCGCAGCGGCAGCCCACCGTCGCCCAGCCCGGCCCCGATCTCCCAGTTCCAAGTGTCCACGTCCTCACGGTCCGGCGCCTGGTACCAGTTGGCGATGATGACGCCCATCGTGTCCGCAAGCGACTCGTTCAGGGCGCCGGACTGGTCCTGGTAGACGAGGTTGCTGGAGGTCTCGATCACCCCGTGGGTCATCTCGTGGGCGATGATGACGAAGTGGCGAGCCAGGCTGACGAGCCGGTTCCCGTCGGACACCTGGCCGTACCACATACGGCTCTTCCACCAGACGGCGTTGAACCACTCGGGCCCCGGCCCATCCTCGTTGTACGTGCAGTTGACCAGGGAGACCAGGTCCATGTCGGCGTCGTCGATGCCGTTCCGGTGGAGCTGATCGCGGTAGAAGCTCTCCACCCGCTCGGCGTTGACATGCGCCGAGACCCCGGCCCTGTGGCCGGCGCCGAAGTCCGCCTGCGGCGAGCTGATCGCCGAAGTCGGCGTGCCGGTGCTCGCGATGTCGGCGAAGTCCAGGTCGTACGTGACGATCTCCCGCCACTGGTCGTGCAGGAGGAAGGAGCCGTCCAAGCGGCTGCCCTGGAACCGGTGTCGCACGCTGACCTCGTCCTCGCCCTCCAGCCGGGTGGGCACGGTGATCGTGGGTGTCATCCCGTACGACTTGAGGATCTCGCCGGAGTACGCGTCGACGAGGTAGCCGGTGAGCGGGAAGGCCTCGCGCGGCGACGCGCCGAGCCCATGGCCGCGCTGGCCTTCCTCACGGCGGTTCGACGGCAGTTGGGCCGGCACTTCACGCAGGTGCCAGGCCAGGTGCCATTGGTCGTCCCGGCTGACGTACGTCAAGGTCGGCGGAGGCAGCTCCTCGGCGCTGACCGCGCTCCCGGTCGCCGTCTTGACCCGCTCCAGTGCCTCCGTGCCCGACAGTTCCGGCACGGAGCCGACGCCCGTCACCTCGCCGAGCCTGCCGTCCATCGAGACCAGCCGCTGGTTCTCGTCGAGCTCGACCAGCACCTCGGCGCCGAAGACGGGGATCTCCTGCTGGGTCTGCTCGAAGCGGACCAGAGTGGTGCCCGTGCCGGCCTGGTGGCTCTCCGTGCTCAGGGCGAGATCGGGCACCCGCTCGGGCCGGTCCTCCCGAACGGCCTCACGCAGCGCCGGTGCTTCCTCCTGAGCGAGCTTCTCGGCCAGGTAGAACCGTGCGGCGGACTCGGCCGAGTTGAAACTCCGGCGCTCAGCGTCCTCCGGGGCGTCCAACCCGCGCACCGACTCGGGCCCCGGAGGCGCGCCGTCCGCCTGCGGGTCGTCGCTGAAGTGATAGCGGAATTTCTCCAACTGTGACATGACTATTGACACGACCCCTCATGACGCCCCCCTGGTTGCGCCCCTCGCTCTTGCTGCCCTGTCCCCTTCGCACGCGTCCCCTTCAAACGTCACACCAGGTGGCACCGGCGGCAACTGGAGGGCACGGCGCGTTGCGCACCCGTATTCGCTTCAACTGTGCGATGTTCAACGGCATTCGCCTACGTCGTGGGATGCGGAGACGCAACCACAGGACGAGGATGGAGTGGTCGGGAGCCTGTTCTCGGAGCAGCGCGCTCGCCCGTTGGCCGGGCGCGTGGCCGTCGGCCCCCTGGGCTTCCGGGTCACGGAGGAACTTCAGATGCCCGTGCTCTTCTGCGACATCGGGGGGACTGTGGCGGATGCCCGCCTCGAGGCCGACGGCTCGCTGACGCTCCTGCCCCGGCCGCGTGTCATGGCGGTGCTCAACTCCCTTGATGAGGTCCCCAAGGGCATCATCTCCAACCCCGGAACGCAGGAAGGGGCAGCGGCGGCGGCCGCGGCGGCCCTGCATGAGGCGTTCCCCGGCCGTTTCACGGACGCCGGTCTCGTGCATTGGGGCCCGAAGAACAGCCGGAGGCTCTTCGACGAGGCGATCGCGAGCGCGGCGAGCGTGGAGGGCGAGGGCGCGCGGGCCGTGGTGCCCGACGAGTGCGTCTTCGTGGGCGAGGATCCCCAGGAGCGGGCGTTCGCCCGGGAAGCGGGGATGCGCACCGCTGCCCATCCCGTGTTCGCCCTCGCGGCTGTGGAGAACCGTCCCGTCTTCTGGACCCGGATCGAGCTGTCGGAGGGCCGGGAACTGTCCGACCTGGCGGTGATCGCCAACGAGGCCGAGGTCGTTCCGGTGCATGTCGCCTCCGAGAGGCTCGTGCTCGCCATGGCGAGCACGAGCGGCGCCGGGGCGCTCCAACAGGCCGGGTTCACGGTGGACTTGCGGGGACGCGTGGAGGACACGGCGGCCTTCCTCATCCGCGACAACCGTCCGCTCCCGGCCGTCGAGGCGTTCGCAGACGTTCCGTCCGCATCCCGGTCGGTGGTCGAAGCGGCGCTGCGCGCCACGGCCGTCTTCGGTTTCGTCGCCGACGAACTGGCGGCAACGCCAGCTCCACCGGTCACTTCGCTGGGGCCCGCGCCCGGCGGTGTCTATCTCGCCGCGCCTGCCGGCGCCCCGGTCGAGGAAGTGCATCTGCCGGGCGCGAAACCGGGACACACCGAGCGGCTGCTACCGGACCCGGTGCTCCTCGCCCGCCGCGCGGAGGCCCCGCCGGAACGCCTCATCGCGGGGGTCGGCGACGGCCTCCCCTCTCCGGAGACGATCGCCGCGGTCCGTGCGGCCGTGACCCCTGAGGTGCTGCGACGGCATGTGGCGTCCATCTCCGGCGTCGAGCCGCTGGTGGAGGGCGCACCGCTGAAGGTCCGTAGCCGGGACGCTTCGACCGAGGACAACGCGCTGGTCGTGGAGGCGCTCGCGCGCCGGTTCGAGGACCTCGGACTGACTGTCCGACTGCACCCGTTCCGGTGGCGCGACCATCGGCTGCTGAATGTGGAAGCCGAGCACCGTGTCCCGGGCGCGGACTCCACGGTGCTTATCACCGCCCATATGGACTCCACCGCGGCGAACGGCGTCTTCTTCCGTAGGGACGGCGAGCTGCGCCCCTACGATCCGGCGATCGACTCCGCGCCGGGTGCCGACGACGACGGCAGCGGCACAGCGGCCGTCATGGCCGCGGCCGAGTGTCTGAGGACGCTGCTCGAGAACGGTAGGGCGCCGACCCGGAACGTGCGCTTCGTGCTGTTCAACGCCGAAGAACAGGGGCTGGTCGGCAGCAAGTTCTACGCACGGGCCGCCGCGGCGGCAGGCGACCGCATCGCCGGCGTCTTCCAGATGGACATGATTGCGGGCCGGCAGCAGGGGAGCACGCCCGTCGTCGAGATCCACGCCGGCTCCTCGGTACCGGGCCCGGTCGTGAGCGCGTCCGACGCGCTGGGAGGCCGTGTCGCCCGTACAGTGCCGGTCATCGACCCCGAGGTGACGGTCCAGCAGCTCACCGGGCCCGCCGACCCGGCTGTGGGGCGCAGCGACCACGCGAGCTTCCATGAGCGGGGGTGGGCGGCCGTCGCGATCTCCGAGGACCTGTTCTCCACGCCCGACGGAGACCCCGGCACCGGTACACGGCAGTACCACACCCCGGGCGACACCCTCCTCGACCAGGACCACAACACGGAGTTCGCGGCGACAGTCGCGCGTTCCGTCACCGCTACCGCCTTCACGTTCGCCGGCCTGTGACACCGCTTCGCGCCGTCCCACCTCTCCGGTGGGCATCGCACGCGGCGGCGTGGACAGGGCGACATGGCTGTTGCGTCGGCCGTCCGCTCTCCTCGTCGGGGAGGCAGGCTGCCACGGGAACAGCACGCCGGCGCCGGACGCCGCCGCCACCCGCCGTGCCGTGGCCAGGTCCTGCGCGAGGGGCTTCTCCATCAGTACGTGCTTGCCGGCCTCCAGCGCGGCCGCGAGCAGCGGCTCGTGCGTGTCGTGCGGCGTGGCGATGATGACGGCGTCCCACATCGCGACGCGCCGACAGCCGGTCCAGATCGCGCTCGTGGCGGCCGTACCGCGCGATGGCGTCCTCGCCCCGCTGCTCCAGTGTTGACCCCGCGGAGTCGGGGCAGTGGTGGGAGAAACCGGAGTCATGGCGCAGACCGGAGCCGCCGTACGTGAGCTGACCGAGAGGCGCCTGACGGGCAAAATCCCAGGTCAGGCGCCTCTTCTTGGGCCCTTAGAAGAAGCCCAGCTTCTTAGGCGAGTACGACACCAGCAGATTCTTCGAGGTGCTGGTGGTACACGCCTCGCGTGGCCGCTGACCAGCGGAAACGGCCACGATTCAGCCAAGCTGCAGGCGGCTGGTCCGCGTATGGCCCGGATCTTGGTCGGCACGGAGTGGGCCCCGGACCGATGGCCCGTGGCGGCGCCGAGCTGGCACACGAAAGAAGGGCGGCCGACAGCTTGACCGGACGGCTGGCGCCCTTGACTGCGTCGCGCAGGTAGGTCTGCGCGAAGGTCCCGTATCCCTTGACATTGAATATGGGACTTGCGCTTCGAGGGCGCACGGCCACATCTTGCTGCCACAGGAACCCGGGGCGTGCGGCAGATCGATGATCGGGCCCAGTGCGAGGGGAAGCCCTCAGTTGGTCGGCGTGGCGGAGATGAGGTGGTCGACGACCCCGGTAGCACTGCCGCAGCGTTGGTAGGCAGCTCGTTGGCGCTCCGCTCCGCTGCCTTCGGTACGCACGCGTGACCAGAGGCTGCTGATGAGCTCGGTGTCGCCCTGGTCTCGCAGTACGGGTTCCAGCAAGGACAGCAGGTGTTCGACCTGGTGGGTGGCGGGAGCGAGGCGTTCCGTGTGCAGGTCGATGACTTCGCCTGCGAGGCCGTCGCGGGCCGCGCGCCAGCACGCGGCGCGCAGTACTTCGGGCTGAGGCCGAAGCGCCGCGTCTCCGGCGTCGATGGCCTGGAGGGCGGTGGCGACCATCGCCCTGATGATGCCGGCGAGCAGCACGGTCTCGCCCGCCGTGGTCGTCGCGTCGGCGAAGCGGAACTCGAGGGTGGGTACGTGGTGCGAGGGCCTTACGTCCCAGTACAGGCCACCGCGGTCCATGACCGTGCCCGTGGCGAGGAAGCCCGAGACGAGGTCCTCGAAATGGGCGGGGGACTCGAAGAACGGCGGGGGGCCGGCGACCGGCCACCGTCCCCAGATCGTCGTGCGCCAGCTCGCGTACCCGGTGTCGCGTCCCGCCCAGTACGGTGAGTTGGCCGCGAGTGCGATGAGGACCGGAATCCAGGGCCGTAAGTGGTTGCTGACCTCCAGCGCGGTGGCCAGGTCGGGAACGCCGACGTGGATGTGGCAGGCGCAGGCGCTCTGCTCGTCGTCCAGGGCACGGAACATCGCGGCGCTTCGTTCGTAGCGCGGTCCGGCGGTCAGGGGAGCGGGGGTGGCCTGGCCGAGCACGGGCGTTCCCGTGGAGATGATGCGCAGCCCTTGGCGCGCGGCGGCCCGCGCGACCGCCAGCCGCGTGTAGCGGATTTGATCGGCGAGTTCGGTGAGGCGGTCGTGCGGGTCGGTGCGTACCTCGACCTGGTAGCGCGTGATTTCCGTGGTGACCCGGTCGCCGAGTTCACCTGCGGCTTCGGCCACCACCTTTTCCGCCTCGGGGCTTACCTGCCGCGATACTGGATCGACCAGCAGGTATTCCTCTTCCACACCTACCGTCAAAGAGGCCGTTCGGCTTCGGCCGTGGCTCGCGACCGCCCCTTGTGGGCCGGCGGGCGTGTGCCCTGTACTCGTCATGGTGACCATGCTGTCACGTGTGGTGAGCGCCGAGCAGGACGCGAAGGACGACATTCTCTCGACTTCTGGGGAGCGGGACGTTGCGCGAGCGGACACAGGTACTGATCGCCGGAGGCGGGCCCGCGGGAGCGACAGCCGCCGCACTGCTGGCCCAACAGGGCATCGACGTCGTGCTGTTGGAACGCGAGCGTTTCCCTCGCGATCACATCGGGGAGTCCCTGCTTCCGTCACTCCTGCCGGTTCTGGACATCATCGGCGCCCGTGAGGTGGTCGAACAGCACGGCTTTGTCCGCAAGACCGGCGCCTTCTACGGCTGGGGCGGCCAGGAGTGGGCCCTGCGCTTCGACGACCCGGGCCGGCCGGCCACGCACAGCTTCCAGGTCATCCGTTCCCAGTTCGACCACCTTCTCCTTCAGCACGCCCGCCACCAGGGAGCGGATGTACGGGAAGAGTCCCAGGTGCGTCATGTCGCCCTGCCCGAAGGCCGGGCAACCACGGCTTCGTGGTTCACCAGGGACGGTCGCGACGGCGAGATCGACTTCACCCACCTGATCGACGCCACCGGGAGGGCCGGAATCCTGGGGGCCCGTCAACTGCGCACCCGGCGCGTGCACGACGTGTTCCGTAACGTCGCCGCCTGGGGCTACTGGCGCGGTGCCGCAGCCCTGCCTGAGGCCCCCGAGGGAGCGATCGGCGTCTTCTCCCTGCCCGACCACGGCTGGCTCTGGGCCATCCCTCTGCACGACGGCACCCTGAGCGTCGGACTGGTCACCGACAAACGCTCCTTCAACCAGGCAAAGGACGAACAGGGCTCCATCGACGCCGTCTACCACGACGCAATGGCTCGATGCCCGCTCCTGGCCCGCATGCTCGAAGGCGCACAACAGGTTTCCGCCCTCAAAGTGGAGAGCGACTACTCATACACCAGCGACGCGTTCTGCGGCCCGGGCTACTACCTCGCCGGCGACGCCGCCTGCTTCCTCGACCCGCTGCTGTCCACCGGCGTGCACCTGGCCATGTACAGCGGCCTTCTCAGCGCCGCGGCCATTGCCGGCGTCCTGCGCGGCGAAGTAGATGAGACCGACGCCCGCCGCTTCTACCAGACGACCTATCAGAACGCGTACGAGCGTCTCCTCGTCCTGGTCAGCGCGTTCTACCGCATCCATGACGGCCGCGACGCCTACTTCCGCCGAGCACAGGCCCTCAGCCACCGCGACCAGCAAGGACTACGCCTCCACGAGTCGTTCCTCAACATCATCACCGGCGAGGAAGACCTCCACGACGCCCAGCAAGACCGCCTCGACTCCCTCTACGAAAAGCTCCGCACCCCCCTGGCCGGCCACCACGCCCAAGGGCTTGGCGGACACGGAACCAGTCAGATGCTCCCCCTGCCCACGACCCCCGATCAGGCAGCCGCGGGCCTCTACCTCTCCCTCACCCCATACCCCACCCTGCGCCCCATCCCCTGATCGCGGGCGGGCACAGCAGCGGCTCATCGGCTTGCCACCCGTGGCAAGCGGCGATCGAGCGCGCCGCGGACGTCGGCGTCCAGAATGACGAGAACGCCCACAGCGGGGTATCCCGAGACGCGTCACTCGTACAGGAGGAATGCGGACGGGGTGGCAGGCCCCTGGTGGCCGGGCACGGTGTAGGCCAGGTTGAGCACGGTCCGCCGGACGCCCGGACGGTTCAGTGGGGTGACGCGGTGGGCGGTGCGGTCGCTGCGCAGGAGATAGCCCTCGCCCGGTCGGTGATGCACGCGCCGGGAGGCGGCGCTGTCCAGTTCGTCGAGGTCGGGGTGCCCGGGGTGGAATTCCAGCAGACCGCCGTCATCGGGGTGGGGTGGGGATTCGAGGAAGAGGACCAGGGCGAGCGGGTGGTCGTCGGTGTGGGCGCCGTGGGTGTCGCCTTCCCGGTGGAGGATGTTCAGGACGTGCCGCTCGACGGGGTCCCGCACGGTGCTGACCTCGCTGCCCAGTACGGAGGTCAGGAAGGCCAGCAGGGTGGTGTCCTGGTACAGGTCGCTGACCAGCGGCGATTCCCGGGCGATCTGTCGTCCACCGACGGTGGTCATGTGCCGGGGGCTTCCCGCCATGCACTCCATGCGGAAGTCCCGGCGGGCCGCGCTCCGTTCCAGCCGCCGGGCCTCCGCACGCAGTGCCGTGAGGAGGCCGGGCCCCAGGAGGCCTGGCATCGGAAGATAGTGGTCGGCCTTGAATCGGCTGTGCAGGGCTTCTGCCGGTGGAGGTAGTGACAGCACGGACGGATGGCTTCCCACGCTGGCCCTACGGTGAACCGCCCGACCGGGTGACGGGCGGAAGCGAGGTTCCTACCCGTCCCAACGCTGTTACTGATGCTTCCATCAGAGAGATGCCGTGCCGCGCGTCTTGGCGCACCGGTTCGGACTCCCGGGTACGGCAGAGCCGCCGAAGTCCGCACGTGGGCGTCGGCGTCTGTTCCGCACGTGTGAGTCCGGTGAGGTTGCCGGGTCAGCGGCGTAGCAGGTGACGGAGCGCGACAACCGCCTGCGTCGTCGCGGCCTCGCGGCAGTGCGGGACGGGGCCGCTCCGGCATCCGGCTCGGTTCGTGCCGCAGGGCGAGCCAGGTCCAGAACGCGGCGTCGGCGAAGGAGTCGGCGTAGTCGCCGAACGGGGACACGGTGGCCTGACGCCGGGCCAGGCGGCCGTCGCGGGGAGGTTGCCACGGATGAGGGTGAGCGCGTCGGCTACGGAGAGCCGGTCGCGGTCCTCCATCAGGCCCAGGTGAAGGGCGCACAGTGTCCAGCTCGCCGCTACCCATCCGCGGTCCCGCCGGGTGCGGGTCAGGGGGACCAAGAGGCCGTGCAAGGCGGTGAGCTGGGCGAGCGCGCGAGGGTGACGGGCTGCCTGACACGCCGACGGTGGCCGGCGTGCAAAGGAAGCGAGCGACGGCGTGGGCGGTCCAGTGGGACTTCCTCGCCTCCGCCAGCAGGGCGTTGGTCGCGGCGTGGCTGTCGGTGAGGTCGGACACGCGCACGACGTCACGGAAGGCGGCCGACACCGCACCGGACCGTGAGCGCGCTGCGCAGGCCGTAGAGGGCGGCCCCCAGGGCGATGACAGCTGCGCCGGAGACGACCGAGGACGCGGGGAGGGCGAAAGTCAGGGCGAGGCAGCCGGCCAGTCCGACGGCGGGGATGAGGCGCTGGGGGCGGCCCTCAACTCCCTGCCCATCAGCGACTGATGGAACCAGATGTCGTGCGCAGGGCGTTGGACGCGCTTGGCCGCAAGATCGACGGCGAATCCGCCGCGGCGAAGACCGCCCTGTGTAAACGATCAGCCTTCAGTGAGGTCCTCGGAACCGCCGTCGACAAGGGATACTTCGCGGAGAATCCGCTCGCAAGGGTCAAGTGGCAGGCCCCTGGGGTGAGTGAGGAAGTGGACCCGGCCTGCGTGCCGAACCCTACCCAGGTTGCTCGCCTGCTGACCACTGCTGGCCAACAACGGGGACGCGGCCCGCGCCTTGAGGCGTTCTTCGGCCGCATGTACTACGCGGCCATGCGGCCGGCGGATACGTTGATGCAGCGGCCTACGGCAAGACGGGGGAGCGGGCCCGTAGGAGTATTTCGATGCCTCCCCCATGGGCAGGGCCGGGCGCTCCCAGAAGGCGTCCGACCCGGGGAAAACCCCAGGTCAGGCGCCCTCTTTCGTGCTGCTAGAAGAAGCCCAGCTTCTTCGGGGAGTAGCTCACCAGCAGGTTCTTCGTCTGCTGGTAGTGGTCCAGCATCATCTTGTGGGTTTCGCGGCCGATGCCCGACTGCTTGTAGCCGCCGAAGGCCGCGTGGGCCGGGTAGGCGTGGTAGCAGTTCGTCCAGACGCGGCCCGCCTGGATCGCCCGGCCCGCGCGGTAGGCCGTGTTGGCGTCGCGGGTCCAGACGCCCGCGCCGAGGCCGTAGAGCGTGTCGTTCGCCGTGCGGATCGCGTCGTCGAAGTCCGTGAAGGACGTGACCGCGACCACCGGGCCGAAGATCTCCTCCTGGAAGATCCGCATCCGGTTGTCGCCCTCGAAGATGGTCGGCTGGACGTAGTAGCCGCCCGCCAACTCCCCTTCGTACTCGATCCGCTGACCGCCCGTCAGGATCTTCGCGCCCTCCTGCTGGCCGATGTCCAGATACGAGAGGATCTTCTGCAGCTGGTCGTTGGACGCCTGGGCGCCGATCATCGTGTCCGTGTCCAGCGGGTGGCCCGGGAGGATCTGCTCCGTGCGGGCGACCGCCGCCTCCAGGAACTCGCTGTAGTGGCCCCGCTGGATCAGGGCCCTCGACGGGCACGTGCAGACCTCGCCCTGGTTCAGGGCGAACATCGTGAAGCCCTCCAGTGCCTTGTCCCGGAAGTCGTCGTCCGCCGCCCACACGTCGTCGAAGAAGATGTTCGGCGACTTGCCGCCCAGCTCCAGCGTGACCGGTTTGATGTTCTCGGAGGCGTACTGCATGATCAGCCGCCCCGTCGTCGTCTCGCCCGTGAAGGCGATCTTCGCCACGCGGGGGGACGAGGCCAGAGGTTTGCCCGCCTCCGCGCCGAAGCCGTTGACGATGTTGATCACGCCCGGCGGCAACAGGTCGGCGACCAGGCTCATCCAGTAGTGCACCGAGGCCGGGGTCTGCTCCGCCGGCTTGAGCACCACCGCGTTGCCCGCCGCCAGCGCCGGGGCCAGCTTCCAGACCGCCATCAGGATCGGGAAGTTCCACGGGATGATCTGCGCGACGACCCCCAGCGGCTCATGGAAGTGGTACGCGACCGTGTCCTCGTCGATCTCGCTCAGCGCGCCCTCCTGGCCGCGCAGCGCCCCCGCGAAGTAGCGGAAGTGGTCGATCGCGAGCGGGATGTCGGCCGCCAGTGTCTCGCGGACCGGCTTGCCGTTCTCCCAGCTCTCCGCGACCGCGAGTTCCTGCAGATGCGACTCCATGCGGTCCGCGATCCGCAGCAACACCCCGGCCCGCTCGCCGGGCGCCGTACGGCCCCACCCCGGCGCCGCCGCGTGCGCCGCGTCGAGGGCGCGCTCCACGTCCTCCGCGGTGCCGCGCGCCACCTCCGTGAACGGACGGCCGTCGACCGGGCTCGGGTTCTCGAAGTACTGGCCCCGGGCCGGGGCCACGTACGCACCGCCGATCCAGTGGTCGTAGCGGGGCAGGTACGACATGAGCGCGCCCTCGGTACCGGGTGCGGCGAAACGGGTCATGGACATGGCCTCCCTCGGACCGCGCCGGCCGTCCCTGGCCGGCGCTCACCGCCGAGAGTGCGCCGACCGAGGTTGCAACACCGTTGCGCCCGCCGACAGTTCCGCGTCCAGCGCCTGCAACCGGGCCAGCACGGGCGCCAGTCCGGAAGCCGGTACGACCTCCGAGAGCGCCCGCCACATCTCCACGTCGTCCTCGCCCCACGCGCTGTACGTCCAGTCCGCCAGCAGCCCCGGATCGCCCCGGTCCACCAGCGCCGCCCGCAACCGGTCCGCGAGCCGCTCCCGCAGCCGTACGACCCCGGGGGCCCGGGACGCCGGCAGCAACGGGCCCGCGTAGTCGGCGAGGGCCGCCGACACCGCGCCCGAGCCGAGCCGGCGGTCCACCGTCGCGAAGTCCGTGTCCACCGCCCCCGCCACCGCGCCGGCCAGGCGGTACGGGCGCGAGCGCAGCAGCTCCGGGCCGAGCAGACCGCGCAGCCGGGACAGCTCCGCGCGCAGCGTCACCGGGGTGACCGACTCGTCCTCGTACAGGAGCGTCAGCAGCTCGTCGCCGCTCACCCCCTCCGGGCGGTGGGCCAGGACCACCAGGATCTCGCTGTGCCGGCGGCTCAGCCGCAGCCGCCGCCCCGCCACCGTCAGCAGCGCCTCGTCCCGGCCGAGCGCCGCGAGGCGTACCCGGTCGGCGGCGGGTCGGGGCGCCAGCAGGGCCAGTTGCGACTCCGCCGCCCGCGCCACCGCCTGCACGAACGCCAGACTGTGCGGATGCGCCAGCTCGTCCCCGCCGGTCAGGTCGACGGCGCCGAGCAGCCGCCCGCTGTGCGGATCGTGTACTGGGGCGGCGGCGCAGGTCCACGCCTGCACCGGCCGCTGGAAGTGCTCGGCGCTGAACACGTGCACCGGGCGGTCCATGGCGATCGCGGTGCCGGGCGCGTTCGTCCCGGCCACCGACTCCGACCAGCGGGCCCCGGCGACGAAGTTCATCGCCCGCGCCCGCCGCAGCGTCCCCGGATGGCCCTCCACCCACAGCATCCGCCCCGCCGCGTCGCAGACCGCCAACAGGTGCGCGCCGTCCGTCGCGTACGTGCCCATCAGCTCCCGGATCACCGGCATCGCGGCGGACAGCGGATGACCCTCGCGGTGGTCGGCGAGCTCGTCGTCGGCCAGCTCCACACAGGCCGCCCCGTCCGGGCTGACACGGGCCCGCGCCGAGCGCCGCCACGACTCCGCGACCAGCGGCCGCACCGGCGGGAGGCGGACCTGGCCGCCGCTGGTGAACACCTCGTGCGCCCTCCGCAGCGCTCCCGCGTCCGGCTCCGCCGCCACCCACGCATCGCTCAACTCGGCCTCCACGTCGAGGTCCACCGTTCGGAACACCGGTCATCGTCGTGCGCGCGGAGGCCCCCGACAAGCGTCCCGGCACCCCCGCCTATGCGCGGTGTCCGGACACCGCCCCTGGGCCCCCCTCCGGGGCTCACGTAGAGTAGGGGTAGGGCCGTGACTGGCGCTTGAGGTGGATCACCACCGGGGAGCGGCCCGCGGAACCCGCGCACGCGCGCGGATCCGCCACTGCCGTGCGCCTGGGCGATCACCCTGTCATCGACGACGCCCAGGAGTGGCCCATGTCCACCAGTACCGCCTCCCTCATGGACGGCACCGCGCTCGCCCGCCGTACGGTCGAGGAGACCGCCGCCCGCGCCGCCGAGATCACCCGCCGCACCGGCGTCACGCCCTGCCTCGCCACGGTGCTCGTGGGAGCGGACCCGGCCTCCGTCACGTACGTGAAGATGAAGCAGAACCGCTGCGCGAAGGCCGGAATCCGCTCCCAGCACGTCGAGCTGCCCGCCGAGACGACGACCGAGGAACTCGTCGCCGCGCTCACCGCGCTCTCCCAGGACCCGTCGGTCCACGGCATCCTGCTCCAGCACCCGGTCGGCCCGCACATCGACGAGCGCGCGGCCTTCGAGGCGATCGCCCCGGAGAAGGACGTCGACGGCGTCACCATGGCCTCGTTCGCCGCCATGGGCTTCGGGCTGCCCGGCTTCGTCTCCTGCACGCCCGGCGGCATCATGCGGCTGCTCGACGCGTACGCCGTCGATCCGCGCGGCAAGCGGGCCGTCGTCGTCGGCCGCTCCGCGATCCTCGGCAAGCCCGCCGGTCTGCTGCTGCTCGGCCGCGACGCCACCGTCACCTACTGCCACTCGCGCACCACCGACCTCTCGGCCGCCGTCCGCGAGGCCGACATCCTCGTGGCGGCCGTGGGCAAGCCCCGCTTCATCAAGGGCGAGGACATCAAGCCCGGCGCCGTCGTCGTCGACGCCGGCTACAACCCCGGCAACATCGGTGACGTCGACTTCGAGACGGCCGCCGAGCGCGCCTCCCTCATCACCCCCGTACCGGGCGGAGTCGGCCCGATGACGATCGCCGTGCTCCTCGCGCAGACCGTCGAAGGCGCGGAGCGCCAGCTCGGGCTGTAGGAGCGCAAGGCGCCCGCAGCCCAGCAAGTGCCGCTGCCCCGTCCCGTACCGACCATGCGCTACGGGACGGGGCGGCGGCACCTCTGCTGCGAGCCTCGCAGCGACCCGGCCGTCCGCTCACGCCTCCGGCGACGACACGCCCGCGAGCGCGGCCGCCGGGTCCTGGTCCGCGGGGCCGGCCGGGGCCCAGTCGCCGCGCTCCTTACGGAAGGGCCACCAGCGGCCGTCCTCGCCCAGACGCAGCTGTGCCTCCGCACCGACCACCGTCCAGCGGGCCGCTCCCGCCTGGCGCAGCACGGGCCGGTCGGCGTCCTCCCAGGCCTCCGTGAGCGCCGTCTTCGCACGGGCGAGCGCGTCCGGGCCCGGCGTCCACTCCTCCTCCAGCACGGAGAGGGCGGCGGCGCCCCCGAACCGCCACGCGCGCGTGGCCAGGTCGAGCTCCGTCCGGCGCCGGCCCGACCCCTCCGCGAGCCGCGCCGCGACCCACGACGGCGGCGCCCCCGTGGCCGCCAGCCGCACCGCGTCCTGAGCGGGCGTCAAGCGCGGCTCCGCCCAAGGGCGTTCATGACCCGGGGCGAACGCCTCGGCCAGCAGCCGGTGGGCGCGGGCGGCCGCGTCCGCCGCGAGGAACTCCAGCGCGGCCGGGTCGAGACCCGGCTCCGGCTCGGTCTCGGTGTCCAGCGAAGGCGGCTCGCCGGGCGCCGAAGGGAGCGCCGGTGGCGCCGGCAGCGGCGGCAGGATGTCGCGCGCGCCGAACGCCTCCTCCGCCGGTACGCCCTCGGCCACCGGCTCCTCGACGGCGGACGCCGTCGTCGTGGCCCGCGCCGCGCTGCGCTCCTGCAACGCGTCCACGACCGCCCGCTCGCCGCGCCCCCGCATCAGCAGCAGCACGAACGGGTCCTCGTCCAGCAGCCGCGCCACCTGGTAACAGAGCGCGGCCGTGTGCGGGCAGTGGTCCCACGCCTCGCAGCCGCACTCCGGTTCCAGATCGCCGATGCCCGGCAGCAGTTCGAGGCCGGCCGCCGCCGCGTCCTCCACCAGGTGCGGCGGCATCTCGTGGTCGAGCAGGGCCGCGATGTGGCCCGCGCTCTCCACCGCCAGGTCGAGCAGCCGGTCCCAGTCCTCGTCCGACAGCTCCTGCAGGAGGATGTCACTGCGGTACGAGGAGCCGTCACGGTCTTTCACGACCGCCGTGATCCGGCCCGGCCGTACCGACACCGCACCCACGGCGCCCGCCCGCGCCTGCCGCCGCCCCTTCTTCAGCTGCTGGCCGTCGAGCGCCGTGTCCTCAAGCGCCTTGAGCCACGCACGGCCCCACCAGGTACGGGCGAAGGCCGAGCCCCCGGCGGGCGGCAGCGCCGCGAACGTCCGTTCGTCGTCGTGTGCGTATCCGCTCATCGTCCGTCCCCTCGCAGCTGGACCAGGTCCGCCAGCTCGGCATCCGTCAGTTCGGTCAGCGCCGCCTCGCCCGAGCCGAGCACGGCATCGGCCAACGCCTTCTTGCGCAGCAGCATGTCCGCGATCCGGTCCTCGATCGTCCCCTCGGCGATCAGCCGGTGGACCTGCACCGGCTGGGTCTGTCCGATCCGGTACGCACGGTCGGTGGCCTGCGCCTCCACGGCCGGGTTCCACCAGCGGTCGTAGTGCACGACGTGCCCGGCCCTGGTCAGGTTGAGCCCGGTGCCCGCCGCCTTCAGCGACAGCAGGAAGACCGGCACCTCGCCGTCCTGGAACCGCGCGACCATCGCCTCGCGCGCGGCGACCGGGGTGCCTCCGTGCAGGAACTGCGTGGGCACGCCCCGCGCCGCCAGATGCCGCTCGAGCAACCGCGCCATCTGCACGTACTGGGTGAAGACGAGCACGCTCGCGTCCTCGGCGAGGATGGTGTCCAGCAGCTCGTCGAGCAACTCCAGCTTGCCGGACCGGCCTTCGATCCGCGGCTGGTCCTCCTTGAGGTACTGCGCGGGGTGGTTGCAGACCTGCTTCAGCCCGGTCAGCAGCTTCACCACCAGACCGCGCCGTTCCATCCCGTCCGCCACGGCGATCGCCTCGAGACTCTCGCGTACCACCGCCTCGTAGAGACCCGCCTGCTCCTTCGTCAGGGAGACGGCCCGGTCGGTCTCGGTCTTCGGCGGCAGCTCGGGCGCGATGCCCGGGTCGGACTTGCGGCGGCGCAGCAGGAACGGTCGGACCAGCGCCGAGAGTCGCTCGGCCGCCGCCGGATCCTCGCCGCCCTCGACGGCCGCGGCGTAGCGGGTCCGGAAGGTGCCGAGCCGGCCGAGGAGACCGGGTGTCGTCCAGTCGAGGATGGCCCACAGCTCGGAGAGGTTGTTCTCGACGGGGGTGCCCGACAGGGCGACGCGCGCCTTGGCGCCGATGGTACGGAGCTGCTTCGCGGTGGCCGAGTACGGGTTCTTGACGTGCTGGGCCTCGTCCGCGACGACCATGCCCCAGCTCCGGGCGGCCAACTGTTCCGTGTCGAGCCGCATCGTGCCGTACGTCGTGAGGACGAACTCGCCGTCGGCCAGCTCCTCCAGACTCCGCGACGGGCCGTGGAAGCGACGTACGCGCGTGCCGGGCGCGAACTTCTCGATCTCCCGCTGCCAGTTGCCCATCAGCGAGGTCGGACAGACGACGAGGGTGGGGCCGGCGGCCGCCGGGTCGCCCTGGCGGTGCAGGTGGAGGGCGATGACCGTGATGGTCTTGCCCAGGCCCATGTCGTCGGCCAGGCAGCCGCCGAGGCCCAGCGAGGTCATCCGGTGCAGCCAGTTGAGCCCGCGCAGTTGGTAGTCGCGGAGCGTCGCGGCCAGCGCGGCCGGCTGCGCGACCTCCTGCGTACCGCCCTCGGGGTCGGCGAGCCGGGCGCGCAACTGCTCCAGCCAGCCGGTCGCCCGGACCTCGACCCGCCGGCCGTCCAGCTCGGCGGCCCCCGTGAGCACCGCGCCGAGCGCGTCGACCGGGGTGACCTTGGTGTCCTGCGACGCTCGGGCGCGGCGCACCTCGGCCGGGTCGACGAGGACCCACTGGTCACGCAGCCGCACGACCGGGCGGCCGGCTTCGGCGAGCTGGTCGAGTTCGGCGCGGGTGAGCTCCTGGTCGCCGATGGCGAACCGCCAGTTGAAGGCGAGCAGGGCGTCGGCGGAGAGGAAGGAGGGGAGCGCGGAGGAGCGGCGGCCGTCGGAGGTGGCGCCGGTGTCGGCGCCGGTGTCGGCGCCGGCGTCTTGGCCCGTGTCGTGGAGGTCCGGAGCGTCTGGTTTCGTGATCGTCCTGGTGTCGGCGGGCGCGCCGTCCGCCGGGCCGATCACGGCACTCGTGGTGAGCCGCTGGGCCAGGTCGCGCGGCCAGTGGATCTGGACGCCGGTCGCGGCGAGCGCGCGGGCCGCCGGGCCGAGCAGCTCCGTGACCTCCTCGTCGGCCAGCTCGACGGCGTCGGGGACGGCCGCCGAGAGCAGGGGCGCCAGGGGTGGCCAGGCGCGCGCGGCGCGCCGCAGCGCGAGCAGGGCGTCCATCCGGGCCCGGGGCTCGAACACCGGCCGTGCCGATCCCGCCGGTCCGGATCCCGCCCAGACCTCCGCCGCGTCCGCGACCAGCGTCGGGTCGGCGACGCTGTGCATCTGGAGTACGGCCCGGAAGGCCGGCGCCTCCCGTTCGCTCAGCCCGGGCAGTTCCAGCCGCAGGGAGAGCCGTACGCCCGCGTCATGGCCGGCCGCCACGTCCGCCGCCCAGGCCCGCTGCGCGGTCAGCGTCTGCGGCTCGTCGGCCGCGAAGGCCGGCCCGCCGGCCGCGAGGGCGGCGGCCGGGGTACGGGGCAGGCCGTCCACGACCGCGTCCACGAAGGCGCGCAGCAGCTTCTCCGGTTCGGGCAGGAGCAGCGGCCCGTCGTCGCCCGACGAATCGACGCCCGACAGCGGTACGGCGTGGGCGGCCGGGGGCATCGACGCGGCGAGGGCCCGGAGTTCGGCCAACTCCTCGGGCCCCAGCGGGCCCGCCCGCCAGGCGTCCGTGTCGGTGGCCGTGAGACCGGGCAGGAGCAGGCCCCGGGCCGCCAGGTGCAGGGCGAAGAGGGACGCGGCGCCCCAGAAGGCGGCCGCGGACGAGGCCCCGTCCGAGAACCGGGCTCGGGTGAGGAGCGGCAGGGCGTCCCGTACGGGAAGGAGTACGGCCGGCACCGTCCGTGGGCGCACGTCGTCGGCCACCACGGTCAGCGGGCCCGTCGGAGGGTCGACCCGCGGGTCGACCGGCGGCGTCCCGTCGGGGGACCAGAAGGCGACTCGGCCCGCACGAGGCGGGTCGGCGGGCAGGAAGACGGCGGAACAGTGGGCGAGTTCATCGAGTCTCTGGGACGGCGACAACACATTCCTCAAATTTGACTACTGGGCCGAGCGGCCGAGGGTACAGGAACCTCCGACCCACCCGGGAGCGGAAGCGCCATGACCTGACTCACGTTACGAGGCCGCCCGCGGGGGCACAGAATTCGCTCGTGCGCGACCCCGGGACGCCCGTACCGTGACCCGGTCGTCGTTGATCATCACGAGCAGGAGAGCGGGCAGCGCGGTGGATCAGTACAACGGATGGGCCGACGAGGGCTTCGGCCCGGTCGCCGACGCTTTCGCGCGGAACTTCGCCGACTTCCCCGAACTGGGTTCCGGCGTCACGGTCTTCGCGGGCGGCCGGAAGGTCGCGGAGCTGTGGGGCGGTGTAGCCGACGGGCGTACCGGCCGCGCCTGGGAGCGGGACACGGTCGTCCCGGTCTTCTCCTGCGCCAAGGGCATGGTGAGCCTCGCAGTCCACCTGCTCGCGCAGGAGGGCCGCCTCGACCTCGACGCGCCGATCGCCCACCACTGGCCGGAGTTCGCGCGCCACGGCAAGGAGGCCGTCACCCCGCGCATGATCCTCGGCCACCGCGCCGGCGTCCCGGTCCTCGACAGCGTCCTCTCCTTCGAGGAGATCGCCGCCTGGACTCCGGTCGTACGCGCCGTCGAGGACCAGAAACCGCTGTGGGAGCCGGGCACGGCGTACGAGTACCACGGCCATGTCTTCGGCTTCGTCCTCGGCGAACTCGTCCGCCGCCTCACCGGCCTGACACCGGGCGCGTACCTCCGCTCCACCGTCACCGAACCCCTCGGGCTGCGGGCCTGGATCGGCCTCCCCGAGACCGAACGCGGCAGCCTCGCCCGGCTCGTCGAGTCGGAGGGGCGACGTCCGATGCCGGGTCCCGAGCACCTGCTCACCCGCATCGTCACGATGAACGGCGCCCTGGTCTTCCCC
Organism: Streptomyces sp. P9(2023); assembly: GCF_032436795.1. Taxonomy (NCBI): domain Bacteria; kingdom Bacillati; phylum Actinomycetota; class Actinomycetes; order Kitasatosporales; family Streptomycetaceae; genus Streptomyces; species Streptomyces sp. P9(2023). The sequence continues at coordinate 168,791 of NZ_JAUPWM010000001.1, read as the reverse complement.
GGTCTCGACGAGCCGCACGGCTGGAACGATCCCGCGCTGCACGCCATCGAGCTGCCCGGCGCGGGTGCGGTGGCCTCCGCGAGCGGTCTCGCCGGGCTCTTCGCGGCGGCCGCCACCGGAGTCGACGGGCGGGAGCGGCTGCTCACCCACGAGACGGTGACCGACGCGGTACGCGAGGTGTCGTCGGGCACGGGCTGGCTGGGCTTCGACGCGGGAGCCCGCTGGGGCTCGGGCTTCCTCCTCGACTCCGCCGCCTTCCGCCCGCTGCTCGGTCCGCGCAGCTTCGGCAACGACGGCGCGGGCGGCCAGTTCGCCTTCGGCGACGACGAGCACGGGGTGGGGTTCGCGTACGTCGCCAACCGGATGATCGGCCACGGCGACGCCCGCGCCAACCGCCTGATCGAGGCGGTACGCACCTTGCTCTGATCGAGGCGGTGCGCGACTCGCTGGGCGCCTGACACGCCCCGTAGGGGTTCCCCCTGACTCCGCCTCAAGGGTAGAGCCAGCCCCACCCCCGCCCCCGGGGAATCCCCCCGGGATCTCGGGGGGTGACGCCATGGTTGCGGAGGATCACCGATCCGTAGGTTCGAGGGAGTCCGGGCGGCCCGCGCCCGGGTCACCGACCACGGACCCCGGAGACCGCCATGCCCCAGGCCACCGCAACGCTCACGGAGCCCGATCGGAGTGCCGCCACCCCGCGGCGCGGTGGTGGCGGCAGCGAGTTCGCGCCGCTGCTGCGCACGATCAGGGAGCAGGGACTCCTGGAACGCAGGACCGGCTGGTACGCGCGCGGGATGGCGGTCAACTTCCTCGGGCTCGCCGCCGTCGCCGCCGGTCTGGTCCTGCTCGGCCCCTCCTGGTGGGCCCTCCTCCTCGCCGTACCGCTCGCGCTGCTCTCCGCCCGCGCCGCCTTCGTCGGGCACGACGCGGGACACGCGCAGATCAGCGCGGACCGGCGCCGGAACCGGATCATCCAGCTCGTCCACGCCAACCTGCTCCTCGGCATGAGTCAGGAGTGGTGGAACGACAAGCACAACCGCCACCACGCGAACCCCAACCACCTCGACAAGGACCCGGACGTCGCCGCCGACATCCTCGTCTTCGCCCAGCACCAGACCGCCGGCCGCGCCGGATTCCGCGGCTGGCTCACCCGGCACCAGGCCTGGCTGTTCTTCCCGCTGACCACCCTTGAGGGCATCGCGCTGAAGGTGTACGGATTCCAGGCCCTGTTCTCCAAGGACGGGCCCTACCGGACCCGGCGCGAGCGGCTCGTCGAAGGCGCCCTCCTCCTCGCCCACGTCGCCGGCTACGCCACCCTCCTGCTCACCACCCTGACCCTCGGCCAGGCGCTCGTCTTCGCGCTGATCCACCAGATGCTCCTCGGGCTGCACCTCGGGATGGCCTTCGCGCCCAACCACAAGGGCATGGAGATGCCGGACGCCCACCCCGACGGCGAGAGCTGGGGCCATCTGCGCCGCCAGGTGCTCACCTCGCGGAACATCCGGGGCGGGTTCCTGACCGACTGGTTCCTCGGCGGACTGAACTACCAGATCGAGCACCACCTCTTCCCGAGCATGCCGCGGCCGCATCTTCGACTCGCCCAGCCCGCCGTGCGTGCGCACTGCCGTACCGTGGGTATCCCCTACACAGAGACCGGTTTCGTCGAGTCCTACCGACAGGCGCTCGGACATCTGCACGAGGTCGGCGAGCCGCTGCGCTCGGCAGCGTGAGAAGGAGGCGTCCCATGTCGACACGGACGAAGATCGTGATCGGGGGAGTGGCAGTCGGCCTTCTCCTGATGCCCCTCATCGGATTCTGGTTGTCCCTGCTGGTGGTGCTCGGCGTCCCGGCCGTCGCCTACCTGGCTCTGGACCCCAGTCAGCGGCGCCGGCTGCGCCGGGTCTCCCGCAAGGAACTCCGCCGCTGAGGCAGGTCCGCGTACGGCTGAGGCTCAGGTCACCGAAGAGGTGGTGACCTGAGCCGCGGGCCGTCAAGAGGGGCGTACCGCCATCGCGTCCAGGGCCTCCAGGAGCGCCGGCAGCCTGGATCCGCGCGCCACGGGGAGGACCTCGCGGGGCTCGTCGTCCAGGAGCAGGAAGGCCATGTCGTCGGTGCGGGCCACCAGCGACCAGCCGGGCCCGTCGGCCCGGAGCATCCGCGCCTCACCGGACGCGAAACTCGACCGCACCCGGCCCACCGGCGGCGCGTCCTCCAGATAGCCGCGGAGCTCCGCGAGGGCGCGCCGGACACCGTCGTACGGGTCGGGGGAGTCGGACGCGGAGCCGGAGCCGGGGGCGGCGTCCGCCGAGGGCGCCGAGCCGACCGGCTCGTTCCCGTCCCCGTCGTTCTCGTCCATCTGGGCCCGCCAGGCCGCCCACTGCAGGGCCACCTCGTCGGCGCCGAGCCTGCGCTGCGCGGGACCCCAGCCGTCGTCGTCCGGCGGGGACAGCGGAGGACGGTCGCCCTCCTCGGGCTCGGGGTCGTGCGGGTCCGGCAGGCCGGGCGCGGCCGTGGCCACGGCGAGCGGCCAGCCGGGGAGCGCCGCCACGACCGTACGCTCGTCGGGGGAGAGGTCGTACTCCATCCCGCAGTCCCAGGAGGCGATGGCCACGGCGACCAGCGACACATCGTCGATGATCACCGTCCACCGGGCGCCGGCGCCGTCCTGGCCGAGGACGAGGCCGTACCCGCCCGCGTACGGTTCGAGGTCGAGGGCCGCGCACGCGGCCGGGTAGTCGTCGCCGAGCACGCTCGGAAACTGCGCGGGCGTCAGCAGCACGGCGGTCAGCACATACAGCGCGTCGTCGTCGGCGGTAGCCACGTCAGCCTCCCCATCTGGTCGTCGGCGCACCTTAACCAGTGGGTAACCCGCGCGTCGAGAGTCTCCGGAAGGAAATTGGCGCGGCCCGTTCCGTACGACCTCAGGCGGGTGGCAGCCCGAGCAGGGACCGCGCCACGGTCTCGGGCGACTCGTCCCGCTCGCGGGCGAGCGCGATCACCGCCCGGCAGGCGAGCTCGTTGACGCCGAACGACAGGGCCTCGGGGGACACCCAGGTGACGGCCTCGTCGATCCGGTCCTGGTCCTCCTCCACGCATCCCGTCACGTACGTCGCCGCCGCCTCGAAGATGTTGTGCTGCCGGCGGGCCGGGGCGGGCCTCCGGGGTTCCTCCGGGGCCCGCCGCGCGGTCGGCAGGAGGGCGTTGAAGAGCGCTCGCACACGGGCCATGCCTGCCGCCTTTCCCGGACACGGCTGCCCGGCACCTCCACCGTAGACACGGAAGCGCCGGTACAGAAGGGCGCGGGGCGGGCGGCCGTCACTGGTCCCCGTCACTGGTCCCCGTCACTGGTCCTGGCGAACGGCAAGCACCAGGTAACGCTCGTCCTCGTCCACGTAACTGACCATCCGCCAGCCGGAACCGGTCAGAAGCGGGCGGAGGTTGTCCTCGGCGCGCAGGTCGTCGTCGGTGATCTGACGCCCGTGGCGGGCGGCGAGCGCGACCCGGCCGATGGGGTGGAAGAGCGCCAGCCGTCCGCCGGGGCGTACGACCCGGGCCAGTTCGCGCAGGCCGGCGGGCGGGTCCGCCAGATGGGAGATCAGCCCCGCCCCGAAGACCGCGTCGAGCGCCCCGGCGCGCAGCGGCAGCCGGGCGACATCGGCCAGGACCAGCGTGCCGGCCGCGTCGCGTCCGGCGCGTACCGCCTCGCCGAGCATCTCGGGGGTGAGATCCGCGCCGATGACGGTCCCGGTGGGGCCGACGGCCGCGCGCAGCGCGGGCAGCGCCCGGCCGGTTCCGCACCCCGCGTCGAGCACGGCGGCGCCGGGGCGCAGTCCGAGTTCGGTGACGGCGGCGGCGTAGGCGGGGCCGTCGTCCGGGAAGCGGGCGTCCCAGCCGGCGGCGCGGGAGCCGAAGAACTCTTGGACACGGGTGGGGTCATCGTTCATGCGTGCATGATGCCTCAGCCCCAAGGGTGAACGTCCTGTGTGCATGTTCGAGCGCGGCACGATCGTTCTGGAACATCTCTGCGTCATATTCCATCAGCTTTCGAAATGCGCCCCTGATGCGCCCCCTTGTCCGGACTAGCGTCCCTGAGTCATGGGACACCTGGACCACGCCACCTTCGGCTGGCTGACACCTGTGCTGTCGTACGCGATGGCCTGCATAGGCGCCGCCCTCGGGCTGCGTTGCACCGTACGAGCGCTCGACGCGACCGGCCGTTCGCGGCGCAACTGGCTCCTCACCGCCGCGTCCGCCATCGGCACCGGCATCTGGACGATGCACTTCGTCGCGATGCTCGGTTTCGGCGTCACCGGCACCGACATCCGCTACAACGTTCCGCTGACGATCCTCAGCCTGCTCATCGCCATGGCCGTCGTCGGGGTCGGTGTCTTCGCGGTCGGGTACGGCCGCGACCGTGGCCGCGCCCTGCTGATCGGCGGTCTGACGACCGGCGTCGGCGTCGCGAGCATGCACTACATGGGCATGGCCGCCCTGCGCCTGCACGGGGAGGTGACGTACGACCCGGTGCTCGTCGCGCTCTCCGTCGCCATCGCCGTCGTCGCCGCGACGGCGGCGCTCTGGGCCGCGCTCAACATCCACAAGCCGGCCGCCGTGGCGCTCGCCTCGCTGGTCATGGGCGCGGCCGTCAGCAGCATGCACTACACCGGGATGCTCGCGGTCGAGGTGCGGGTGGCCCCGTCGACCGCGGGGCTTCCCGGAGCCACGGCCATGCAGTTCATCTTCCCGCTCGCCGTAGGCCTCGGCTCCTATCTCTTCATCACCTCGGCCTTCGTGGCGCTCTCCCCGACCGCCAAGGAGCGCGCCGCGTACGCCTCCGCCGAGCAGCTCACCGAACCGGACGAGCGCGCGGTGGACGTGGCGCCGCCCGGTTTCCGTGCGCAGGGCGGCCGGCCTCCGGTCACGGAGGAACCCGAGCGCGCGCCCGCCGGGACCTCGTACGGAGGCCTCGCCGGCGCCCCGCCCTCGTACGCCTACCCGGCGGGGCCGGTGCACCCGGTGGACCGCGGTTCCGCCGGACCGTAGCGCTCGGCCGCCGGCCCCGTAGCTACCGGCAGACAGCACACGCGCACACACGCGGCACACACGGGCACACACGGGCACACACGGCAACGCACATCGCACCAGGACAGACGCAGCCGGAACGAGGAGGCCATGCGAACTCCCCGCAAGACCCAGGACGCCGGGACGACGGCAGCGCCGCGCCAGGCGGCGCGCGGACGGCGCGCGCATGCGGGGCCGCCCGCCTACGAACCGCCCGAGCGCGCCCCTGAAACCCCGTCCGGGTCGGCCGTCCCGCCCGCCCCGGACCACGCGGCGTCCCTCCCGGGTGCAGCACCCCACTCGACCGCCCCGCCCCGGCGCCGCGGGCTGCGCCCCCGTACCGTCCGAGCGAAGATCGTCTCGCTGCTGATGGTGCCCGTCGTCTCGCTGCTGGCCCTGTGGGGATTCGCCACCGTCACCACCGCCCAGGACATCGCCCGGCTGCGCCAGCTCCAGCAGGTCGACTCCGAGATCCGCGAACCCGTCGCCGCCGCCGTCACCGCCCTGCAGGCCGAACGGCGCGCCGCCGTACGCCAGGTCGCCTCGCCCGGCGCGGGTCGGGCCACGGAGCTCAAGGACCAAGCGCGGCGCACCGACGCGGCCGTCGCCCGGCTCCGCCTCGACGACCGGAACACCGTCGGCGGCACGGGAGACCTGCCCCGCGACGTCTCCGAGCGGGTGGACCGGTTCGTCACCAAGGCCGAGGGGCTCGGCCCGCTGCGCACCGCCGCCGCGGCCGGTAAGGCCGACTGGGACGAGGTGTACCAGGAGTACACGGCCACGATCACCGCCGCCTTCGCCGTCGGCGGCGCCCTGGCCGGCATCCAGGACGCCGAAGTCGGTGCCCACGCGCGCGTGCTCCTCGAATTCGGCCGGGTCGGCGAGATGCTCGCCCGCGAGGACGCCCTGCTCGGCTCCGCGTACCTCGGCGGAGAGCTGAGCGCGGAACGACTCCGGCTGTTCACCGGCGCCGTCGATACCCGCCGCACCCTCACCGAGTCCGCCACCGTCGACCTGCGCGGCCCCGAACGCGCCGCCTGGGAGAAGCTCGCCGACCAGCGGGGCTACCAGCAGCTCACCTCCGCCGAGGACCGGATCGCCGCCGCCGGCCCGGGCCGCAAGGCCCTCCAGGCCGTGTCCGCCGCCACCTGGGACGACGCCATGGCCGTCGTACGCGGCGGACTTGCGACCATCGAGTCCGACGCCCGCCGCGCGGCGGCCGACCGCGCGGACCCGTTCGGCGGAGGCATCTTTAGCGCCGGAGGCGCCGCCGTACTGCTCGGCCTCGCCGCCGTCGCCGCCTCCCTCGTGATCTCCGTACGCATCGGCCGCGGCCTGGTCATCGAACTGATCAGCCTCCGCAACACCGCCCTCGGCATCGCCCGGCGCAAGCTTCCCTCCGCCATGCGGCGACTGCGGGCCGGCGAGGAGATCGACGTACGGGCCGAGGCGCCGCCAGGGCCCGCCCCACAGGACGAGATCGGCCAGGTCGGCGAGGCGCTCACCACCGTCCACCGGGCCGCGCTCTCCGCCGCCGTGGAACGCGCCGAACTCGCGAGCGGCATCTCCGGAGTCTTCGTCAACCTCGCCCGCCGCAGCCAGGTCCTGGTCCACCGTCAGCTCAACCTGCTCGACAGCATGGAGCGCCGCGCGGACGACCCCGGCGAACTCGGTGACCTCTTCCGGCTCGACCACCTCACCACCCGGATGCGACGCCACGCCGAGAGCCTGATCATCCTCTCCGGTGCCGCTCCCGGCCGTGCGTGGCGGACGCCGGTCCCGCTGACCAGCGTCGTACGCGCTGCCGTCTCCGAGATCGAGGACTACGCGCGCGTGGAGGTGCGCCAGCTGGCCGAGACGTCCGTCGTCGGCGGCGCGGTCGCCGACCTCACCCACCTGCTGGCCGAACTCATCGAGAACGCCGCCCAGTTCTCCCCGCCCCACACCAAGGTGCGGATCAGCGGCGAGCCCGTCGGCAACGGCTACGCCCTGGAGATCGAGGACCGTGGCCTCGGCATGGGCAAGGAGAGCCTCGCCGAGGCCAACACGAGGATCGCGCAGTCCGAGGCCCTCGACCTGTTCGACAGCGACCGGCTCGGCCTGTTCGTGGTCAGCCGGCTCTCCTCCCGGCACGACATCAAGGTCCACCTGCGGACCTCGCCCTACGGCGGTACGACGGCGGTCGTCCTGCTCCCCATCGACGTGCTGCAGAGCGCGCTCCCGCCCGGGAAGGGCGCCCCGACCGGCCGGACCGCGAGTGCGGATGCGGCGTTCCGGGACGGCCCGCACGGGCATAGCGTGCACCGGGAACGTCCGGCCGACGGGGACGCGTCCTTCCCGCGCCACCACCCCCAGCAGCCCGTCTCCGCGGCCTCCGCACCCGCTCAGTCCCAGCTCCCGGCGTCCCAGCTTCCGGCGCCGGGGTCCCCGTCCCAGCCGATGCCGCGCCCGCCCCGTATCCCCGCTCTCGCGGGGCAGTCGGAGGGCGCCCAGCAGGGACCGCCCGACCAGCCGCCCGCCGGGGTGACCAGCCTCCGCCCGCGCAGCCGCCCGGCGGCGCAGGGGCAGTCCCACGAACCGCAGGACCCGCAGGACCCGCAGGACCTGACCGTCCCCGGCCAACCCGGGGCTCCCGCCGACGCCACCGGGGACCTGCCCCGACGGGTCCGTCAGGCCAGCCTCGTACCGCAGCTGCGCGAGGCTCCGCCGGCCGACCTCCCGCCCACCCCGGCCGTCCAGGGCGCGGAGGAACGCACCCCCGAACAGGTACGGGACCGGATGACCGCCTACCGCGACGGCTGGACGCGGGGCGGCGGCGCGGCCCCCGGCACCCGCCGCCCCCTCGGAACCGGCTCCGGCCGCGACTTCGGCAACGCAACAGGCCACGGCCACGGCCCCGACCACGGCCCCGACTTCGGAAGCGACATCGGACGCGACTTCGGCAATGAAGGAGATCACGCATGATCGACCACGAGAGGACGTCCCACCACCGCTCCGGTGAACTCGACTGGCTCCTCGACGACCTCGTCCTGAGGGTCCGCGAAGTCCGGCACACGGTCGTGCTGTCCAACGACGGGCTCGCCGTCGGCTCCTCCAGCGGCCTCAGCCGTGAGGACGCCGAGCACCTGGCCGCCATCGCCTCCGGGTTCCACAGCCTCGCCAAGGGCGCGGGCCGCCACTTCCACACCGGCGGAGTCCGCCAGACGATGGTGGAGATGGACGACGGATTCCTGTTCGTCGCCGCGGCCGGGGACGGATCCTGCCTCGCCGTCCTCAGCTCCGCGAGCGCCGACATCGGCCTCATCGCGTACGAGATGGCCCGCCTGGTGAAGCGGGTCGGCGAGCATCTGCACACCCCACCGCGGATCCACGCGACCCCGCCGGCCGCCGGCTGACCGGAGACACCCCATGAACGTGGACAGCACCGGCGACGGCCGGCCCGTGCCGGGCAGTCAGTGGTACGACGCGGACGCCGGCCCGCTCGTCCGGCCGTACGCGATGACCGGTGGCCGTACGAAGCCGGGGCCCAGCAACGTACGGTTCGACCTCATCGCACTCGTCGTCGTGGACGACGACCCGCCCGGCCGGGCCGAGGAGTCGCTCCTCGGCCCGGAGCACCGGGCCCTGCTCACCCTGTGCCGGGCGGAGACGCAGTCGGTGGCCGAACTCGCCGCCGACGCCGATCTGCCCGTCGGAGTCGTCCGGGTCCTCCTCGGCGACCTCCTCGAAGCGGGCTTCGTCAAGGTCAGCCGACCCGTACCGCCCGCGCAGCTGCCCGACGAACGGATCCTGAGGGAAGTCATCGATGGCCTACGAGCGCTCTGAGAGCACGGGTGCGGGCGGTGGCGTGGACTCCACGGCCCTCGCGTTGAAGATCCTGGTCGCCGGCGGTTTCGGCGTCGGCAAGACCACTCTGGTGGGCGCGGTCAGTGAGATCCGCCCGCTGCGCACGGAGGAACAGCTCAGCCGGGCGGGGGAGTCGGTGGACGACACCGGGGGCGTCGACCAGAAGACGACCACGACGGTCGCCATGGACTTCGGCCGGATCACGATCAGGTCCGGGCTCTCCCTGTACCTCTTCGGTACGCCGGGGCAGGACCGGTTCTGGTTCCTGTGGGACGAGCTGTCCCAGGGGGCGCTCGGGGCCGTCGTCCTGGCCGACACGCGACGACTGGAGGACTGCTTCCCGGCGGTCGACTACTTCGAGCACCGCAAGATTCCGTTCGTCGTCGCGGTCAACTGCTTCGCGGGCGCGCGGAACTACGGGGCGCACGAGGTCTCGCGGGCGCTGGACCTGGACCGGGGTACGCCCGTGGTGCTGTGCGACGCGCGGGACCGGGACTCGGGCAAGGAGGTCCTGATCAGGCTGGTCGAGTACGCGGGCCGGATGCACACGGCGCGACTGCTCGACTCGGTGGGGTGACGCGTATCCGACCCGGAGCGCGGCGGCGGTGCGGGGACCCGATATCGGGTCCCCGCACACGGCGTGCGCGGTGCTCAGTCCGCGACGCCGGACTCGGCGGTCACCTTCTCGATCCGTACGCGTACGAGGAGTTCGCCGGGGACCCCGTTGCGCGCGCCGAACTCCTCGGCGCGGTCCTCGCCCATGTACCGGCCTCCGATCCGCGCGGCCCAGCGGCGCAGCTCGACCGGGTCCTCGCCGATCTCGGCGCGGCCCCGGATCGAGACGTACCCGAACGGCGGCCGGTCGTCGTCGACGCAGACCGCCACCCGCCCGTCGCGGGCCAGGTTGCGGCCCTTCACGGTCTCCTTGCCGGTGTTGAAGACGATGTCGTCGCCGTCGAGCACGAACCAGATCGGGACGACGTGCGGGCTGCCGTCGGCGCGGACGGTCGCCAGCTTGCCGGTGCGGGTTCCCGCGGAAACGAAGGCCCGCCACTGTTCCTCGGTCATCTTTGCCATGCCCCCATGGTCCGCCACCGGCGGTATTCCGTGGGACACAAGGGGCCCAGGGGTGCTTGCCCTGTCCACGACAGTGCGTAAGGCTTGCCGGCGACACGCGGACCGCGGGGACTACGGGTCGACGGGGACGCCACACACAGGGGGAAGGACCGACGCATGGCGCTGGACACGGAACTGGACTGGCTCCTGGACGACTTGACCCGTCGGGTCGAGTACATACGGCACGCGCTGGTGCTGTCGAACGACGGGCTGGTCACGGGGGCGAGCAGCGGTCTGGCACGGGAGGACGCCGAGCACCTGGCCGCCGTCTCCTCCGGTCTGCACAGCCTCGCGCGCGGCTCGGGCCGGCACTTCCAGGCCGGGCGCGCACGACAGACGATGGTCGAGTTCGACGAGGCGCTGCTCTTCGTGACGGCGGCGGGCGAGGGCAGCTGCCTGTGCGTCCTGAGCGGCGCGGACGCCGATGTCGGCCAGGTGGCGTACGAGATGACGCTGCTGGTCAACCGGGTCGGCGAACACCTCGGGGTGGCGGCGCGCCAGCCGGGCATCGCCGATCTCTGAGCTGTCCACGGGGAGTTGTCCACAGAGAGCTGCCCACGAAGAGCTGTCCACGAAGAGTGGTCCACGAAGAGTTGTCCACAGGGCGAGCGGGGTCGTTCCTGTCCGGGATACGGTCGTCACCGAGAGTAATCGACACTCACGGGGGAGACGGCCATGGCAGGGGAAGTAGAGACCCACAGTGGCACGCTGGCACCGACGCGAGCGGCACAGGAACTGGAGCTGAGGCGTGACGAGTTCCAGCTCGCCGTGCAGCTGGGCCTCGTGAGGACCGTGCCGGGCGCCACGCCCGGCACGCCTCGGGCCCCGGGAGCGCCACCGGCATCCCTCGGTGCCCGCGGCCCGCGGCGCAGGGTCGAGCAGGCCGAGATCGACCGGCTGAGGGGCGCACCGGACTTTCCGGCGGGACTGCGGGAGCGGGTGCGGACGGTCGGGACGACGGAGGCCGCCGAGCTGCTCGCCGTGCCGGCGGAGCGTTTCACGAAGCTCGCCAGGACGGGTCACCTCAGCCCGGTGCGGTTCTACCTCAATCGCTACCGCGCGGTGGTCTGGCTCTATCTCGCGGCCGAGCTGGGCGAGTTCGCCCTGACATACCCCGGGCTGCTCACCGGCAGGCTGCCGAGCGAGCTCAGGGAGCGCGTCGACGGGGGAGAGGACCGCAGGCCGCGCAACTGGCGGGCGCGCCGCCTGGGGCTGCTCCTCCGAGCGACCGAGGACCCATGGGTCCGGGCGGCGGCCATCGCCTCGCTGCTCGACCCCGCCCAACTGTCGGAGGTCGTCGCCGACCCGTACGAACGCACCCATCTCCATCGGCTGCGCCCCGAACCGCCCTCGGGGCTGCCGGAGTCGGCGGCTTCCCGCGAGATCGCGGAGCGGTTGATGGTCGCCGACGACCCGGACGAGATCCTCTGGCACCGCATGAGCCTCGCCCTCGCCCTGGAGGAGGCCCGCACGGACCGCCCTGCCCCACGCCCGGAGGGCGTCGCGGGGGCGCGACCGGGACCGGCGGGACCGGGGGTGGCCGGGCTGGGACCGGCGATCGCGGGGCGGGGAGCGGCGGTGGCCTGGCCGGGTACGGCGGTGGCCGGACCGGGGACGGCGGTGGCGCGTGCCCCGGTGGCGGTCGGCGGTACGGGTACGGGTGTGGCGCGACCAGCTCGTGCGGCGCCGCTCGCCCGCCCGCCCGTCCGCCGCACCCGTCGCGGACTCCTCGACCGCCTGCGGCGCCGCAAGGCGGCCGCCGGGGGAGAGACGGAGGCGACGACCGGGGGCTAGGAGGGGGCGCCGCACGGTGGGGAGCGCGCGGGCGGCCGACGTGCGGGGCGGGTGTTCGGCGAGGGAGGATGGGCGCATGCTCCTGGCCCGACTCGCGGACGCGTCCCACCAGGTCGCCGCCACCTCCGCCCGCTCGCGGAAGATCGCCGTCCTTGCCGAGCTCTTCTCGGAGGCCGCGCCCGAGGAGAGCCCGCTCGTGATCGCCTACCTGTCCGGGCGGCTTCCCCAGGGGCGTATCGGCGTCGGCTGGAGTGTCCTCAAGAAGACGATCCCGCCCGCCGTGCCGCCCGCCCCGCACCCCACCCTCACCCTCGCCGGCACCGACGCCCTGATGACCCGGCTCGCCGCCGTCTCCGGCGCCGGGTCGCAGGCCGAGCGCGCCCGGCTCGTCCATGAACTGATCGCCGCCGCCACCCTGGAGGAGCAGGAGTTCCTCATCCGGCTGCTCTCCGGTGAGGTACGTCAGGGCGCCCTCGACGCCATCGCCCTCGAAGGCGTCGCGCGGGCCGCCACCGTGCCCTCCGCCGAGCTCCGTCGCGCCGTGATGCTCGAAGGGTCCCTGCCCCGCGTCGCCCAGGCCGTGCTCGCCGAGGGGCCCGCCGCCCTCGACAGGTTCGCGCTGCGCGTCGGCAGTCCCGTCCTGCCCATGCTCGCCCACACCGCCGCCTCGGTCACCGAAGCCGTCGCCGGGCTCGGTCCCTGCGCCGTGGAGGAGAAGCTCGACGGCATCCGGGTCCAGGTGCACCGCCGTGGCGACGAGGTGAGGGTGTTCACCCGCTCCCTGGACGACATCACCGGCCGGCTGCCCGAAGTCGTCGCCGTGGCCCGGGAGACGGCGGGCGACCCGTTCATCCTCGACGGCGAGGTCATCGCGCTCGACCTTGCCACCGGTCGGCCGAAGGCGTTCCAGGACATCGCCTCCCGGGTCGGCTCGCGGGTGGACGTCGAGACCGCCAGCGCCGCGGTGCCGCTCTCGCCGGTCTTCTTCGACGTGCTGGCGGCGGACGACGAGGTCCTCATCGACCGGCCGGGACAGGAGCGCCACGCCGCGCTGGTCCGTCTGGTCCCGGAGAACCGGCGGGTCCGCCGTTTCGTCGTCGACGATCCCGAGGAACCCGAACAGGTTCGGGCGGCGGAGCGGTTCTTCGCCGACACCCTGGCCAGGGGCCACGAAGGAGTCCTGGTCAAAGCCCTGGACGCGCCCTATGTGGCCGGTCGGCGCGGTCGTACCTGGCTCAAGGTCAAGCCGGTCCACACCCTCGACCTGGTCGTCCTCGCCGTCGAATGGGGCCACGGCCGCCGCACCGGGCTGCTGTCCAACCTCCACCTCGGCGCCCGGGCCGCCGACGGGAGCTTCGTGATGCTCGGCAAGACCTTCAAGGGGCTCACCGACGAGATGCTGCGCTGGCAGACCGAGAGGCTCGGCGAACTGGCCGTGGACGACGACGGGTTCACCGTACGGGTACGGCCCGAGCTCGTCGTCGAGATCGCCTACGACGGTCTGCAGCGCTCCACCCGGTACCCGGCCGGGGTGACCCTGCGCTTCGCCCGCGTCGTACGGCACCGTCCGGACAAGTCCGCCTCCGAGGCCGACACCGTCGAGCGGGTCGTCGGGGGCCCCTGACGCCGGGGCTCATTCCACGGCCCGGTCGGTGTACCGGTGGCGTACCCAGAGCGGCAGCACGTACCAGCAGAGCAGGTACCAGGAGACCAGACCCGTCACCAGCCACGGCACGAACGCGTCGTCCGTCGCCACCCGCAGGACAAGGAGCAGCGCCGAGGTCAGCGTCGCGAGCAGCAGGACGAGGCCGGCGAAGGTGAGCCGGGACGCCCAGACCACGGTCTCGGGCTTGATCCGGCGCCCCGCCACCAGCCGGTGGAAGGACACCGGTCCGATCAGGGCACCGGTGGCCGCCGCGCCCAGCGACACCGTGACCACGTAGATGGTCCGGTCGGTGTCCGACAGCTCGGCGAACCGGGGCGCGAAGACGACGGTGAGCAGGAAGCCGAACAGGATCTGCACGCCCGTCTGGGCGACCCTGATCTCCTGCATCAGTTCACCCCACCGCCGGTCCGCTCGTTCCTCGGGCGTCTCGCGCCGCCCACGGACGAGGCCGGCGCCGCCCCGCTGCTCCTCAGCCGGTCGAGTGGTCACGGAACCTCCCATGGTCGCCCCACCTCGCGGGTAACCGCACGCGGCGACTTCAACCTCCGGACGTCGCGTGAGACTCCGGGGCGAGGGATGCTGGAAGCGTGGCGGGACGACAGGAACGCCCGGCCGCGAGGAGATGAGCGACGTGTACGACACGCACATCGACACCGACGTCACCGTGCAGCTGAGCGACTGCAACCGGGAGGACGCCCAAGCTGTCTTCGACGTCCTCGACCACGTGTACAAGCTCGAGGACATGACCGCGCCCGGCCCGCAGGCGGCCACCGCCCCCGAGCCCACCGTCTGGACGGAGACGTTCGACACGGCCGAGGGGCGTCGGGAGGAGACCGGCCCGATGCGTCTGACGGGGATGGTCGGAGTCCTGCTGACGGGTGGGTACCACGCCGTGGACGAGGTCGAGAAGACGCTCGCCGCGACCTTCGACATCCAGTCGCTGCAGTCCGTCTCCGGTGACCAGGAGACCGAGGCCCGGCTGCTGCTGGCCTCCCGCTGACGGTCCGCCGTGCCGACCCGCTGACCCGCTGACTCGCGGCCCCGTCGGCGGTCGGACATTCGGACACCCCGACACCCCGGGCGGAGCGGACGGGCGCCGCCCGGGGCACACGTCTGCCCCGACCCCCTATGCATCACGTGTATACACCGTGTGTAGAGTGCTCGGCATGCCATGCGGAAACGCCCTCTGACCAGGCGCGCGTGGCTCACCGAAGCCATCTACGGGGAAGCGGGTTGCAGTATGTTCCGAACTGAAAAGGGGAAGCGCCAGGGACCGGCCGTCGCCCTTCTGGCGGCGGCCTCTCTCATGCTCGCGCTCAGCGGCTGCGGCGTCGACCCGATCAGTCCGGGTGACGCCAGGGGGAAGGCCTCGACGTCGGACGACAAGGCGGGCGCGGCCGGGGCGGTCGACTGTGCGAAGGCGAAGTGCATCGCGCTGACCTTCGACGCCGGCCCCGGCAAGGACACGCCCCACCTTCTCGACGTGCTCAAGGAGAAGAGGGTCCCCGCCACGTTCTTCCTGCTCGGCAGGAAGCACGTCGACCGCTATCCCGAGGTCGTCAAGCGCATCGCGGACGAGGGGCACGAGGTCGGCAACCACACCTGGACCCACCGCATCCTGACCGACCTGGAGGCGGACGAGGTGCGCGAGGAACTCTCCCGGACGCAGAACGCGATAGAGAAGATAACCGGGAAGCGGCCCACCCTGATGCGGCCGCCGCAGGGCCGCACCGACGATACGGTCTCGGAGGTGAGCCGTGACCTCGGACTCGCGCAGGTCCTGTGGAGCGTCACGGCCAAGGACTACTCCACGACCGATTCGGAGCTCATACGGAAGCGGGTGCTCGACGCCGCCGACGGCGACGGCATCATCCTGCTGCACGACATCTACGACGGGACCGTTCCCGCGGTGCCCGGCATCATCGACGAGCTGAAGAGGAGGGGGTTCACCTTCGTGACGGTTCCCCAGCTCCTCGCGCCCGGCAAGGCCGAACCCGGCGCCGTCTACCGTCCGTGAGGCGGGGTGCACGAACGGTGAAAATGGGGTGAGGTGTCTCACATCGGTCACCTCGGGCACGTCGGAACTCGCCCTGAAGGTTTATCGTTCATCAATGTGTGACGGTGAAGGGGCCCGGTCCCCGAGTCCCCCCTTGAGGTGACCGCTCTTCGTCGTCGCGGCAATCGGCCCCGGTTGGAATCCCCCGTCCAACCGGGGCTTTGTCGTTCCCGGGCGCGGGCCGCGCCCGCACGGCGCACGATCCGGCGCGTTCGACCCCTTCGAGTGACCTCGCGCATGCTCCTCCAGCGCTCGGGCAGTGATCGTCACAGGCTGTGACGATCACGAGGGGGCCGCCATGCGGGGGACGACTGCGCGCATCCGGTGGGCTGTGGGTGCCCTCGCTGCCGGGCTGCTGCTCACGGGGTGCGTCACCGCCGGCCCCGGACCGGGCGTGCCGCCCACGCCCGAGGCCCAGGACACGCTGCTCAAGACCGCCGAGCGGACCCTCGTCGACCGTTGCCTCGACGCCCGTGGGCTGACCCTCGCCCGTCGGCCGGACACCTCCGAGGAGGACCGGCGCCTCCAAGCCGCGCTCTTCGGCACCGGCCCCCGGGAACTGTCGCTCACCCTGGCCACCGGCCATACCGTCACCGCCCACACCGACGGCTGCCTCGCGGCCGCCCGGCAGACCCTCTACGGCGATCAGGCACGCTGGTTCCGCGCCCAGGTGACCGTGAACAACCTGCGCGCCGAGGCCCAGGACCGGATGAAGGACGACCCCGCACACCGGTCCGCCCTCGCACGGTGGAACGCGTGCGTGACTCCGCCCGGGAGTCCACCGCCCGGCAGCAGACCGCGGCCCGACCGCCCCGATCCGGCCGTCGCCGCCCGCTGCGCGAAGGAGAGCGGACTCGCCGAGGTGCGGGCGCGGCTGGAACCCGCCGAGCTGGCGAAGGTCCGTGCGCTCCGCGGCGACCAGCTCACCACGTACCAGCAGCTGCGCACCCGCGCACTGCGGCGGGCAGTCGAACTGTCCGCACCCACCACCCGACAGGAAGGCACCGACACTTCATGAAGCGCATCCTGACCACCGCCGCTGCCCTGCTCGCCCTCACCGGCGGCCTCGCCCTGACCGCACCCGCCCAGGCGGCCGAATGCCCGAGCGGCGAATTCTGCACCTGGCAGGAGGCCAACTTCGGCGGCCAGCGCGCCAACTGGAGCGGCGACGACGGCTGGTGGGAGAGCTGGATCGCCGACACCGACTCCTCCTGGGCGAACCACGGCATCTCGGGGCCGGGTATCAAGGACCATGTCAAGGTCTACGAGGACGCCCATCAGGGCGGCTCCATGACGATCTGCCTGGCCCCAGGCCAGGAGGTCGGCTACAACGGCGCCGCCAACGACCGCGGCGACTCCCACACCTGGGCGATGAACTGCTGACCCGCTCCCTCCTCGCGACGCGCTCCCGCACCCTCACCGGGTGCGGGGCCGCCGGGGGTGATCGCGCCGCGGTACGCCGTCGGGGCCGAAGACCTCGTGGTGGACGGCGGAGGCGGCGATGCCTGCCGTCAGCAGATCGCCCCGTACGTGGCGCATGAAGGGCAGCGGGCCGCAGAGGTACGCCGTCAGGTCCTCGGGGAGGTCGAGTTCGGTGACGTCCGCGCGGCCGTGGCGCGCGCCCGAGGCGCCCGGCTGCTCGTACCAGAGCGACCCGTTCGGCAGGGCGTCGACCAGCCCGCGCAGCTCCTCACGGTGCGCGTGGTCGGCGGGAGCGCGGTCGGCGTGGACGACGGTCACCGGGCGGCGCGAGCCGGTGGCGGCGAGGTGGCCGAGCATCGCCGGCATCGGCGTGCTGCCGATGCCCGCAGAGGCGAGGAGCAGTGGCCCGTCGCCCGCGGGCAGCACCAGATCGCCGAACGGCGCGGACACCTCGATCCTGTCGCCCACGCGCGTCTGCTCGTGCAGCCACGTCGACACCTCGCCCGCGGGGTCGCCGTCCACGTGCTTCACCGTGATCCGCCAGTCCGGGCGGCCCGGCACCGCGGAGAGGCTGTACTGACGGATCTGCCGTGCACCGTCGGGCAGTTCGACACGCACGCTCACGTACTGGTCGCCGCCGGCCTGATTGGCGCGGTTGAAGAGGTCCCGCAGCAGTTCGGGGCGGGCCGCGAACACGCCCGCGTAGAAACGCTCCCCCGTGTTGGACGGGAGGTCAGGGGGAGCGGCGTGACCGGCGGCGGCGCCAGAGCCACAGGCCGCCCACGACCACGGGCGCGGTGACGAGCAGGAGGACCAGCAGCGGCCACCGCGCGCCGCCGAGTTGCAGGTCCGTGAAGACGATCAGGGCCACCCCGACCAGCGGGATCAGCACCGACACCAGGGCCCGCACACCGGCCACCACCATGTCCGGCTGGAGGCGGCCGGTGCGCGGCGGGCGCCGGTCGCGGACGCCGAAGTAGAAGAGCGTCGCCCGGTCCGTCAGCCGGGTGGTGGAGCGGTGGTACGAGACCGCCATGTATGGCAGCCACACCAGCGGCGCCACGAGACCGGTCAGGAGCACCACTCCCAGGAGCGCCCACTGGCCGAGCTGGGCGACTCGGCCATGTCCGTTCCCGTCGTCGTCGGGTGTGATGATGCCGAGGAGGCGTGCCATCCGCAGGACCAGGGTCCAGAAGATGGCGATCCGGCCACGTCGGGGACGGGTGCTTTCGGCGGGCTCCGGGTGGGCGCGCAGCCCGGCTATGGCCGTCGCCGTGTCCGCGTACACCCCTTGCAGGACGAGCAGCTCGGCGGCGCGCTCGGGGGCGGCGGTGTCCCGGCCGTCGAGGCCGGCCAGTTCGAGGACCGTCCGCGCCTGGAGCAGGAGGGCTCCACAGAACGCGACGGGGATGAGCACCATGAACGGCCCGCCCACGAACGCCCCTTCGGTCGTGACCGCCCGCCTGCCCCGGGCCGTGATCACGGGCCGGAGTTCGGCGGGTGCCGCGTCCGGGAGCTCGCCGCGCAGCCGCTCCATGCTCCGGCCGGCCGCCGGGCCCATGTGCCGCAGGGCGAACGCGGCGAGCAGCTCCGGAAGCCGGCCCGGCTCGGCCCGCGCCTCCCGCAGGAACGAGCGGGAGAGCGCGGGGGCCGGTTCCGCGGGGGCCGGTTCCGCGGGGGCCGGTTCCTTCGGCTCGCCGTTCGTCAGGACAGGACCTTGGCCTTCGCCTTCTCGAACTCCTCGTCCGTGATGGCGCCCTTTTCCTTGAGATCGGCCAGCCGGGCGAGCTCGTCGGCACTGCCGCCCTTGCCGTCGCCGCCGGTAGCCGCCGCCTTGCGGATGTACGACTGGAACGCGGCCTCGTTCTCCTTCGCCTGCTTCATGTCCCGCTGGCTCATGCCCTTGCCGCGGGCGATCACGTAGATCAGGACGCCGAGATACGGGAGCACGATGCACAGGATCAGCCAGCCCGCCTTGGCCCAGCCGTTCAGCTCGTGGTCCCGGAAGATGTCGGTGATGATCTTGAACAGGAGGAACAGCCACATGATCCAGAGGAAGAACCAGAGCATGGTCCAGAAGAGGTTGAGGAGAGGGTAGTCGTCCATTCCTGCACTCCGTTCCGGCCGCGGCCACCGAGGGACCGGGCGTACTCGCGAGTGTTGCTCAACCCCCGCCCGCCCGCATGTCGGGGAGAGCAGGGGTGGATCTCCGCGTGCGGGCCGGGGAAGGGCGTGTTCGGATGGGCGGGCGCGTACCCGTACGAAAGAGGTCCGCCAAGGACGCCGTCGCCAAGATCGGACCGGAGGCCAAGCTGCTCGGGCCCGAGGGCGCGGCCGGAGCTGACCGGGATGTTCCCGCGCCGTCGCCCCCCGGCCCGTCCTGATCCCGTCATCCGGCCCGCGCCGCGGGGCGTGCCCGGGCCCGCTCCGCACGGCGCGAACAGGACCAGGAGCAGGCCATCGCCGACCTCCAGGCCCAGCAGGGTCTGCTGACCCCGGAAGAGTTCGCGGCCGCCAAGGCGAAAGTCCTGGGCCTCTGACCACGCATACGCCGCGGATCCTAGATATTGGATATTGGATATCGGATCACGGACATTGGATCCACGATCCGGTATCCATGATCCGATATCCGATCCGTCGCCAGGGCTCAGGCGGTGCGGGCCTTCAGCGCCGCCAGGGCGCGGTCCGCGTGGACGCTCATCCGCAGCTCGCTGCGGACGACCTCCAGCACTCGGCGGTCCTCGTCGACGACGTACGTGACGCGCTTGGTCGGCGCGAGCGAGAAGCCCCGGGTGACACCGAAGCGGCCGCGGATGGCGCCGTCGGGGTCGGAGAGCAGCGGATAGCCGAGCGAGTGCCGGTCGGCGAACTCCTGCTGTCGGGCGACCGTGTCGCCGCTGATGCCGACGGGGTGCGCACCCGCCGCCTTGAACTCTGCGGCCAGGTCACGGAAGTGGCAGGCCTCGGCGGTGCAGCCGGCGGTCATGGCCGCCGGGTAGAAGAAGAGGACGACCGGCCCGTCCTCGAGGAGGCCGACCAGCGAGCGGGGCGTCCCCGTCTCGTCCGGAAGCGTGAAGTCCTCGACGATGTCACCGATGTTCATCCGGCCCACCCCTTGTCTCCGACCGGCGCCTCCGGTCATCGACGGGTGACGCTACCGCAGGGTAGCGAGGCGCGACACGGGTGGTCTCGGAGGCTCAGGCCCGCTGGCGCGCGGCCTGCCGCTGGTCCAGGATCGCGAGGACCTGTTCGCCCCAGCGCAGGTTCTCCTCCTCCAGGGACCGGCCGCGCATCAGTGTCAGATACGGGCCGATCCGCTCCGCCTCGCGCAGGTACGTGGCCTCGTCCCGCCCGGCGAGCATCCACTCCCGGAGCCGCTCCCACCGCGCGAGCTTGCCCCGCGCCCACTCCATCCGCTCCGCCACGAAGCCCCGCACCGCCTCGGTGTCACCCTCGTCGCACGCCTGCACCTGGACCATCAGCTCGTCGCGGATCGCGGTCGGACGTGGGGGCTGGGCCGTGTACGCAGTGAGGTCCTGCCGGCCCGCGTCGGTGAGGGAGAACATCCGCTTGTTGGGGCGCCGTTCCTGTTCCACGACCCGGGCGGAGATCAGACCGGCCTCGGAGAGCCGGTCGAGCTCGCGGTAGAGCTGCTGAGGCGTGGCGGCCCAGAAGTTGGCCACGGACACGTCGAAGATCTTGGCCAGGTCGTATCCGGATGCCTCGCCCTCCAGGAGGGCCGCGAGGACAGCGTGCTTCAGGGACATTCGCACACGCTAGCAGCACCGTTGAACAGGTGGTTTCCACCTATTCCGGGCGGGTGGCCGGCGCGGGCGGGGGTTCCGGCAGACGCGGCGGCATCCAGTCCGCGTGGCGCAGGATCATCCGCAGCGTCGCGCCCGACGGAGCGAGCCGCATGGCGGTGTTCCGCAGGGCCACGGCCCCGGGCGCGGACAGCTGCTGACCCATCCGCCCGGCCTTGCGGGCGGCGACCGTGACCGCCTGGGACCGGGGGCGCCGCTCGGCGTCGTACGCGCGCAGTGCGGAGTCGACGTCCCCGCCCCGCGCCAGCGCCGAGGCGAGGACGACGGCGTCCTCCAGGGCCTGGCACGCGCCCTGCCCGAGGTTGGGGGTCATCGCGTGCGCCGCGTCGCCGAGCAGGGCGACCCGTCCCGCGACGAAGGAGGGCAGCGGGGTGGTCAACTCGTGGATGTCGTGATGGAGAACGTCCTCCGGGCGGGTGGCGTCGAGGAGCTGCGGGATCGGTTCGTGCCAGCCGGCGAACCGCCCGCGCAGTTCCCCGAGCGGGTCGGTGTGCCGTACGCCGGCGGGGGAGTTGAGGACGGCGTGCCACTCCGCGCGCCCGTCGGTGAACGCGATGTGCCCGAACTCGGCGCCGTGCCCCCACGTGATCTCGAAGTCCGAGGAGAGGTCGAGCGGCCGGTCCGTCAGGGCGCGGAGCACGGTCGAGCCGCTGTACGCGGGGCCGGGGTGGTCCGGGAAGAGGGCCGCCCTCGTACGGCTGTCGACACCGTCGGCGGCCACGACCAGATCGGCTTCGAGCTCCACCTCCGTCCCGCCGGCCACCCGGTCGCCGCCGTTCGCCCGGATGCGCACGCGTCCCGGCTCGGCGCGGTCGAGCTCGGTCACCTCCGCGCCGACGACCAGGGTCTCGGGGGGCAGTTCCGCCCGCAGCAGCCGGTGCAGCGTGGCGCGTGGGATGCCGACGATGGGCGTTCCGAGGGCACGTTCGAGGGCGGCGCCGTCCATGCGGGCGAGCCAGGTCCCGTCCGGCGTGCGGGTGCCGCCGGTGTACTGGCCGCGTGCGGCGGCCCGGACGGCGGTGCCGACCCCCAGGGCGTCGAGGGCGCGGATGCCGTTGGCGGCGAGCGAGATCCCGGCGCCCGCGTCGTCGAGCAGGGGCGCGCGCTCCACGACCGTCACCTCCCAGCCGACGCGCCGCAGCCCGATGGCCGCGGCGAGTCCGCCGATGCCCGCGCCGACGACGACAGCGATGTTCCCCATGGCGATCAGCCTCTCCCGTGCGCTTACCCACCGCTTCTACAGCTGTAGAAGACTAGCGCGGCCTCTCTACAGGTGTAGAAAGAGGGGGTGACTCCCGATCGCCCGGCCGCGAAGCGCCCCGACCGCCGTACCCTCCTCGCCGACACCGCGCTCGGTGTGCTCGCCGACGCCGGTACGCGGGGGCTCACCCATCGCGCCGTCGACGCCGCCGCCGGACTGCCGGCCGGTACGACATCGGCGTACTACCGAACCCGTTCGGCCCTGCTGACCGCGCTGGTCCGGCGGCTCGTCGAGCTCGACCAGGCCGAGCTGCGCACCGCCGGGGAGCACCTCCCCGAACCGCGTTCGGCGGCCGAACTCGCCGACGCCGTCCGCGCGCTCGTGGCCGCGCGGCTCACCGGCGAGGGCCGGCGCCGGTCACTCGCCCGCTACGCCTGCGTCGTCGAGAGCGTGCGGGACCCCGAACTCCGCGAAATCCTGGTCCCACGGGAGAACCCCGCCCGCGACGCGGTCCATCGCTTCCTCGCCGACCAGGACGTCGAGGACCCAGAGGGGCGCACGCTCGCGCTGCTCGCGTGCGTGGACGGGCTCGTGCTGGACCGGGTGGTCCGGGGCGGGAGTGTCTCGGTGGAGGAGGTGGAAGGCCTGGTGGCAGCGGCCCTGCGACCCGCCAAGGGTGCGCGACCCGTCGTGGGTGTGGAGCCCACGGGTGCGGAGGACGCGGCGGCGGCCGGTCGTTGACATGCAGCCGATCGGCTGCCTATCGTAGAGGCAGCTAAAAGGCTGCATGTTGAGGTGGGGCGATGGATGAGGTGTTCAAGGCACTGGCCGATGCCAGTCGGCGACGGCTGCTCGACAGCCTGAACGCCCGCAACGGCCAGACCCTGCGCGAACTCTGCGAGGGCCTGGACATGGCACGGCAGTCCGTCAGCAAGCATCTGGCGCTCCTGGAGGCGGCGGGGCTGGTGGTCACGGTGCGGCGGGGACGGGAGAAGCTGCACTACCTGAACGCCGCTCCGATCCACGCCATCGGGGACCGCTGGATCAGCCGGTACGCCCGCGAGCGCGTCAGCGCGCTCGCCGACCTGAAGTCAGCATTGGAGCAGAACCCGATGGACAGCAACGCGTTCGTCTACACCACCTACATCCGCACCACCCCCGAGGAGCTCTGGCAGGCCCTGACCGACCCGGCTTTCACCCGGCGCTTCTGGGGCGTGGCCTTCGAGACGACCTGGACCGCCGGATCGCCGATGGTCTGGGACGAGGGCGGCCGGAAGACGAGCGACCCCGAGCAGGTCGTCCTCGCGGCTGAGCCCGGCCGACGGCTCTCCTACACCTGGCACACGTTCACGCCCGCGTGGGCGGAGGCGGTCGG
Source organism: Streptomyces sp. P9(2023) (assembly GCF_032436795.1). Classification (NCBI taxonomy): domain Bacteria; kingdom Bacillati; phylum Actinomycetota; class Actinomycetes; order Kitasatosporales; family Streptomycetaceae; genus Streptomyces; species Streptomyces sp. P9(2023). Next base: position 145,430 of record NZ_JAUPWM010000001.1, on the reverse strand, counting down.
CATCGGCGACGACGTGTACGCGAAGCTCGCGAAGGAGCGCCGCTCGAAGGTGACCTTCGAGATCGAACCGGCCGGGGACACGGTCAAGCTCACCGTCGTCCACGACGACCTGGAGCCCGACGGCACGATGCGCGGCATGATCGGCGAGGGCTGGCCGGCCCTGATCTCCAGCCTCAAGTCGCTGTTGGAGACCGGCGAGGAACTGCCGGAGCCGCCCCGCTGAGGCGGCGACCGTAGCCGCGGCAGGAGGGGTCGGGCGGGTTCCGACCCCTCGCCGGAGCGCGTGCGCTCGGCAGCCGAACCAGCGGGAGGCCGTCCGTGCGCTCGTCGCCGCGCGGCGGCCGGAGCGTGCGCCTCCGAGGAGGCCGGAGCGCGTGCCTCCGAGGCTGCCCAGATGTGGCGAGAAAAAGCCCCCGGCGTTGGCCGAGAACAGTGCGTCAGGCGTGCCTTCCAGGGCAGCGGACTGCGCATCGAGGGCATCAGCCTCTGGGTGGAGCTGCTCGCCCTGATCGGGATGCCCCTGGTGGTGCTGCTCGCCGCGCTCGTACCGGCGCTGCGCGCACGCCGGCTCTCCGCCACCGAGGCGATCAGCGCGGGCAGCGCACCGCGCCGGAACGGCCATGGGCTGCGCGTCCAGCGCCGGCTGAGCGGTTCGCGGCTGCCGCCATCCGTCAGCCTGGGCCTCGGCCTGCCGCTGGCCCGGCCGGGCCGCACCGCCCTGACCCTGTGCGCGATCGTGCTCGGCGTGCTGACGGTGACGTTCGCGACCGGACTCGCCGACACGGTCGTGAAGGCGACGGAGGCCTCCAAGGAGGACGTGGATCTCACCATGCGGCCGGCGAACCCGTTCTTCGAGGAGGAGACGACGAAGGAGCGGAGCGACACCGAGATGGAGGCGCTGCTGCGATCCGTGGCCGGCGCGGCCGAGGTGACGCCCGACGTCATCGTCCCCCTCACCCTGGCCGGACGGGCCGACGCCGTCGACGGCTTCTTCCTGCGCGGCGACCACACGAAGCTCGGATACGACAAGCAGCTCGTCGGGGGGCGGTGGCTGAAGGGGCCCGGGGAGACCGTCGTCGCCTCGGAGTTCCTCAACCAGACTGGGATGAAGGTGGGCGACCGGCTCACCCTGGTCCTGGCCGGGAAGCGGACCGAGGTGACCGTCGTCGGCTCGCTGATGAACCAGACCGTGGACCGGCTGCTGTTCGACCGCGCGACACTCACCCGGCTTGACGCGGACTACCGGCCGCAGACCCACCAGTTCCGGTACCACGTGAAGCTCGCCCCGGACACCACCCCCGAGCAGTACGCGGCCGCCGTGGACCGGGCGGCGGGCCCCGGTCTGTACCCCGTCCACCGGAGCGCCGCCTCCTTCACCGTGGCCGTCGTCAGCCTGTCCACGGCCCTGTCCCTGATGCTCGGCACGGTCGCGGCCCTCGGCGTCTTCAACACCGTCGTGCTCGACACGCGGGAGCGCCGCCGGGACATGGGGATGCTCAAGTCGATCGGGATGACCCCGCGTCAGGTGATCGCCATGGTCGTCACCTCCATGGCCGCGCTCGGTCTCGTCGGCGGACTGATCGGCGTCCCGCTCGGGATGGCCGCGCACCGGGTGGCCGTGCCGCTGGTGGCGGAGGCCGCGCTCGTCACCATCCCGAGGTCCGTCCTCGACGTGTGGGCCACGCCGACGCTGGCCCTGCTGGTCCTCTCCGGGGTCACCCTGGCGGTCCTCGGTGCCCTGCTCCCGTCCCGCCGGGCCGCGCGGCTGACGATCTCGGAGGCGCTGCGCAGCGAATGAGCCGCAACGGGCGGCTTGGAACGGACATGGCCGCAGGGCCTGAAGCGGGGGACAACACCCTTCAGGCCCCGCGGCGTTCGAGGGCAGGCGGAAGCGCCTGCGGTCAGGCGGCCGTGGCCTTTTGCCCGGACTTCACGCGGCACACCAGGGCGTCGTTCTCGACGTCCGCCACGATCGTGTCGCCGGGGTCCGCCTCGCCGCCCAGGAGCAGGTCCGCGATCCGGTTGTCCAGCTCCGTCTGGATCGTGCGGCGCAGCGGCCGCGCGCCGAACTCCGGCTGATGACCGTGGGCGACCAGCAGCTTCTTCGCCGCCTCGGTCACCTCCAGCTCCAGCCCCTGGGCGTGGACGCGGCGTTCGCTCTGGTTCAGCAGCAGAGCGAGGATGTCGCCGAGTTCGTCCTCGCCGAGACCGTGGAAGATGATCGTCTCGTCGATGCGGTTGAGGAACTCCGGCGTGAAGTAGCCGCGCAGGTCCTGCATCAGGTCGTCGCGGATCGCCGAGACGTCGCCGTGGTGGGCCAGGATCCGCTGGGCGCCGATGTTCGACGTCATGATGACCACGCAGTGCCGGAAGTCGACCGTCCGCCCCTGGGCGTCCGTCAGCCGGCCGTCGTCCAGGACCTGGAGCAGGGTGTTGAAGACGTCCGGGTGCGCCTTCTCCACCTCGTCGAAGAGCAGCACGCTGTACGGATGCCGACGCACCTTCTCGGTGAGCTGGCCCGCCTCCTCGTGACCGACGTATCCGGGCGGCGCGCCCACAAGACGGGAGACCGTGTGCTTCTCCTGGAACTCGCCCATGTCGAAGCGGATCATCAGGGCCTCGTCGCCGAACAGCAGCTCCGCCAGCGCCTTCGCCAGCTCGGTCTTGCCGACGCCGGTCGGCCCGAGGAAGAGGAACGAACCCACGGGCCGGTTCGGGTCGCCCATACCGGCCCGGTTGCGGCGCACGGCCTGGGCGATCGCCGTCACGGCCTCGTCCTGGCCCACCACCCGGCTGTGCAGCGCGTCCTCCAGCTTGAGGATCTTCTCCTTCTCACTCTGCGTCATCTGCGCCACGGGGATGCCGGTACGGCGCGACAGCACCTCCGCGATGTCGTCGACCGTCACCTCCATCACGCCCTCGCGCCGCTCCACGAGCCCGGCCAGCTCGCCCTCCAGCTGGGCGATCTCCTGCTTGTACTCGTTCGCCTTCTCGAAGTCCTCGGCGGCGACGGCCTCGTCCTTCTCGCGGCGGAGCTTCGCCAGCCGGTCCTCGCGGCCTACCACCTCGGTCGACTTGCCCAGCGAACGCAGCCGCACCCGGGCGCCCGTCTGGTCCATCAGGTCGATGGCCTTGTCGGGCAGGAAGCGGTCGGAGACGTAGCGGTCGGAGAGCTCGGCGGCCGCCGCGAGCGCGGCGTCGCTGTAGCGGACCTGGTGGTGGGCCTCGTAGGAGTCCCGCAGCCCCTCCAGGATCTGGATGGTCTCCGGGACCGAGGGCTCGGGGATCAGCACGGGCTGGAAGCGACGCTCCAGGGCGGCGTCCTTCTCCACGTACCGCCGGTACTCGTCGATCGTCGTCGCGCCGACCACATGCAGCTCACCGCGGGCCAGCGCCGGCTTGAGCATGTTGCCCGCGTCCATCGCCCCTTCGCCCGCCGCGCCCGCGCCGACGACGGTGTGCAGCTCGTCGATGAAGAGCACGGTCGATTCGCTGTCCGCCTTCACCTCGTCGATGACGTTCTTCAGCCGCTCCTCGAACTGGCCGCGGTACTGGGCGCCGGCGACAAGCCCGGACAGGTCCAGGGCGATGACCCGCTTGCCCTCCAGCGTCTTCGGGACCTGGCCCGCCACGATCCGCTGCGCGAGCCCTTCGACGATCGCGGTCTTGCCCACGCCCGGCTCGCCGATGAGCACCGGGTTGTTCTTCGAACGGCGGGAGAGGATCTCGACGGTCTGCTCGATCTCCTCGGCCCGCCCCACCACCGGGTCGAGCTTCCCGGCCCGCGCCTCCTCGGTGAGATCCCGGCCGTACTCGTCGAGCGTCGGTGTCCTGCTCTCCGGCTTGGCCGTCGGCGTACCGTCCGCCCGCGCCGCCCGGTCCGCGGTGGACCGCAGGCCGCCGACGTCCGTCCCGTACGCCGTCAGCAGCTTCGCCGCCGCCGAGTTCGGGTCGTCGAGGAGGGCGCCGAGGATGTGCTCGGGACCGATGTACGAGACCCCCGACTCCTGGGAGCGTTCGTACGCCCGCAGCAGGACGCGCTTGGCCGCCGGGGTGAGCCCCGGCTGCGCCGAGGGCACGCCGCTCTCGCCGGGTAGCACCTCGGCGATCGAGGCCGCCAGCTGGTCGGGGTCGGCGCCCGACTGGGCGAGCAGGGAACGGGCCGGATCGATCTGGGTGCAGGCCCAGAGCAGATGCTCGGTGTCCAGGTCGGCGCTGCCGTCGTCCGCGGCGCGGGTGGTGGCCCGGTCGAGCAGCTCCCGCGCCGAGTCCGTCAGCAGCCGGCCGATCGGCACGCGCTGGACGGCCGGGGGAGAGGCGGCGGGCGACATGCCGAAGAAACGATTCAGCATTTCGTTGAACGGGTCCGGCCCACCGAAGGAGCCGAAGGAGGACATGGTCATGTGGTGCCGTCCAGGTGCGTCGACGTCCGGTCAGTACTCCCTCCACTGGACCAGAACACCTCGGCCCCCACCCGGCGAGGCGCGGCTACGGAGCGTGGCCCCGGCTCCGCCCGTAGCCCCGGCCACCGACTTCAGCGACTTCCGTCCGCCGGGACGTCCCCGCCGTCCTGCCCGCCGATCGGGTGAGCGGCGCTGCCCGGCGCGGTGCCGTCCGGCGCGGTGCCGGCACCGCCGCTCGGCACCGGCTCGCCGATCCGGAGGCGCGGCCGCCGCTGGAGGCCCGCGCCGACGAGGACGCCGAGCGCGATCGCGGCGACGGTGATCACGGTGTCGACGAGGTTGGAGAGCCCGGCCGTGCCACGCTCCACGATCAGCTCCGAGACGCTCGTGAGACCGACGGCGCCGGGCACCAGCAGCCAGAAGCACGGCAGGAACACCACCTGTTCCGGCGTGCGCGACCGGCGCTCGATCCAGGCGGCCATCGGCGGAAGCAACGCCCCCGCCGCGAACGCCCCGAACGTGGCACCCGCCAGATCGGTCGCCGCCGACTGCACGAACCGCTCCACCAGGAGGGCGGCGAGGAGCCAGCCGGTGACCCGGGGCGGCGCGGAGAAGTACAGCAGGAACCCGAAGCCGAGCAGCAGCACTCCGACCCAGGGCGCCCACGCGCCGAGCACCTCCGATCGCGCTCCGCCGAGCGGCCGGGGCTTGACCAGCTCCGTCCCGACCAGGATGCCGAGCGCGAGGAGGAGCAGGACGTTGATCGCGCCCGCGAGCCGGGAGATGCCCGACAGGGCGGCGCCGGTGCCGAGTTCGATCGCGCCGAGCGTGAGGGCGGCGCCCGGCAGGAACGCGATGAGCGGCGGGATGTACAGCACCGTCGGCACCTCGTGCAGCAGCGGTCCCGCCCAGCGCAGCGACACCGCCGTGACCAGTACGGCGGCGACGACCGGCAGCGCGGTGCGCGCGGCGGGCAGCCGGTCCCCGAAGAGCCGCAGCAGACCGACCCCGGCGCCCAGCACCGCGTAACCGATCACGGCCGGGACGGTGGCGTGCCGCATCACCCCGAGTCCCACGGTGAGCAGCACGTAACCGAGGACGGTGGCGGCCGGGCTGAACCGTTCCGGCTGCTCCCGCCCCGCCCGCAGCTCCCGCCGTACGTCCTCGAACGGCATCGCCCCCGCGCGCATCCGCCCCACCAGGGACTGCAGGCTCTGCACCTGGTCCAGACGCAGGTCCGGACCCTCGACCGGGGCGAAGTCCAGCTCCCCGCCCCGCCCGTCGGGCCCGCCGCCGACGCGCACGAAGAGACCGGTCGGGACGACGAAGCAGCGCGCCCGCATCCCGTACCGGGCGGCGATGTCGCGCAGCGCGCGCTCCACCTCCGCCGTCCGATCACCGGCCCGCAGCAGCTCCGAACCCACCTCGCACAGGAGCGCCGCGAGATCCCGCAGCCGCTCCCGCTCGACGTCTTCCGCCTCGGGCAGGGTGACCGTGGACGCGCGCCGTCTCCGCCAGGGCAGGAGCGCCGCGGCCCGGCGGACGAGAGCGCGCACGTCGAGGCGCGCCGGCCTCACCGGACCCCGCCCCATTCGCCGATTCGTCCCCATTCGCGCAACGTAACAGCGGGACCGGAGCGGCGCCCCGACCGGCACGCGCGCGTGGCCGCGCGCGGTAGCGGTAGTGGCTCCGCTAGCGGTACTCGACCGTCAGCGTCACCGGGGTGTCCTTGTTCACGAAGAGGTACGCGGTCGAGGCCTGCGCCGACTCGAAGCGCAGCCGCACCTGGGTCGTCCCGCTGCGGTCGAGGGCCGCGAGGGCGGGCGCCGACAGATCCGTGGAGGTCGCCGAGCCCGAGGCGAACGCGGCGATCTCCGCTCCGCCCGCCGCCGTCGCAGGTGCCGACCAGTCCGAGGGCTCCACGGCGCACCCGCCGAAGCAGCCCGTCGTCACGTCGGCGAGGAGCCGGTTGCCCGCCGGGGACGCCCACGGATCGCCGGAACCGCTGCTGCGCGCCACCGTCAGATACGCCCGGGTGATCTCCTTGCCCGCCGGGATCCCGGAGGTGTCGAAGGAGAGGAGCGTCCGGTTCACCTTGCCGTCCGTGCCCCGGCCGAGCGCGAGGCCGTACGTGTCCTCCAGCGGGCCCACCGCCGCACCCGTTCCGTCGGCGGCCGCCTTCACATAGCCGTCCTGCGCGTCCACGCTCGGCAGCGTCACCCGGTCGCCCACGGGCGGGGGAGTTCCGGAGCCACGCAGCGCCCGCACCATGCCCATGATCGCCTCGATCTGCCGGCCGCCGTGTTGGGCGTACGCGGAGTCACCGAGATAACCCCACCAGTTCCAGCACCCGTTGGGGTTCTCCAGCGTGGCCGTCGCCGCCGCCTGCGGGTACAGCACGATCATGTCGTTGGTGTCGGCGTACTCGTTGAGGTACGCCCGGTCCACGAACTGCGTCCCGAAGCCCTGGTACCCGTACCCCTGCTTACAGCCGTGCAGCGCCACCATCAGCGAGCAGGTCGCCCCCTCGGAGCAGGACTTCGGCACGTAGACGAAGCCCTCCGCACCCAGCGAGATCGGCGCCGCCGCGCCGCCGGGGGCGTAGGCGTTCTGGTCGAACCGGATCAGCGTGCCGCCGGGGGTGGCGCTCGGCGCCGCGACGGAGCCCCGCAGGTGGCCGAGGAGGTCGCGCTCGGCGTCCAGGCCGCAGTCGTTGATGAACGGAGTCTGCGTGACCGTGCAGGAGTTGGGGCCGAGCGGACTGATCCAGGCGTGGCCGGCCGCGGTGCTCCGGTTGTACGTCACGCGTGCGCCGAACCGGCCGTAGTAGTCGGCGAGCGCGTCCACCACGGGCCGCTTGACCGTCGAGTCGTTCGAGCCGCTGAAGACGTACACCGGATCGCCCGCGAGGTTCGCGACCGGGTCGACGAGTCCCTGCGCCGACCAGTTCCGCGTGGTCTGCTCCAGCTGCGCGAGCTGGAGGTCCTGGACGGTGTTCATACAGGCGTTGAGGGCGGTGGAGAGCGTGTTCTGGGCGCAGTTGTACGGGCCCGAGGCGAACACCGCCGAACCGCTGAACGTACCGGAGTACGCCACGTGGAGCTGCGTGGCCATGTAGCCGCCGGACGAGATGCCGGAGCTGTAGACGGAGTCGACGGCGTACGGCTGGAGCTGCCCCGGTACGGGCACGGGGGCGGCGGCGGGGGCGACGGCTGCCGTCGCCGGTGTCGCGACGGGGAACAGGGCCGCGGCGGCGAACAGCAGCAGGGCCGTCAGCCTGCGGGGCAGGCGGAGTGGTCGGGGTGGACGCATGTGGATCTCCCGGCGGCTCAGGCCAGCCCGAGGGCATGGCGCGGTGGTTGCCGGGAGAGTAGGGGCGGGCCGCGCGGGCGACCTATGGGCCCGGCAGCCACAACCAGCCGCCTGGAGTATGGCGTTCCGTCATCTGGCAGCCTCCGCCGCACCGCACTCCACGGCGACCTGCGACGATGCGTCCATGGACACCCCGATGAGTGACGACGAGCGGAACGGCCTGCTGGCCGCGGCGATCGGGCTGCGCGAGCAGGGCCGGACGGAGGCGGCACGGGACCGCCTGGTGGAGCTCGCCGCACGCTGGCCCCAGGATGCCGAGGTGGCCTACCAGACCGCCTGGGCGCACGACGTCCTCGGCCTGGAGGCCGAAGCGGTCCCGTACTACGAGCGGGCCCTGACGGCGAGCCGCACCGGCCTGTCCGAGGAGGACCGCAGGGGCGCGCTCCTCGGCCTCGGCAGCACCTTCCGCGTCCTCGGCCGGTACGAGGAGGCCGTCGCCACCCTGCGCGGCGCGGTCGAGGAGTTCCCGGACGACGGCGCCCTGCGCACCTTCCTGGCGATGGCCCTCTTCAACACCGGCGACCACCACGAGTCCGCCCGCCTGCTCCTGCGGCTGGTCGCGGCGACCAGCGACGATGCGTCCGTACGGCGGTACCGGCCCGCCATCGAGTACTACGCCGAGGACCTCGACGCGACCGTGTGATCCTCCGAGCCCCTGGGCCCCTGGCTCAGTCGTTGACGGCGGTCAGGAGCACGACCGCGTCCTCCAGGGCGGTGAGCCCGTGCCGCTCCTTGGGGATCATCTTCAGCTCGCCGGCCGACAGCTCCTCGGACCACCCCGCCGCCGTCAGCCTCACCCGCCCCCGCAGCACTTGCAGACTCGCCGCCGGGGGCGCGTTGTGCTCGTCCAGCGACGTGCCGGACAGCATCGCGATCACGCTCTGCCGGAGCACCCCGTCGTGGATCACCACATGGGCGCTGCGGCCGTGCGGGGCGGTGCGCGCGGCGGCCAGATGCTCGTCGGCGAGGGCTGCGAGGTCCTTCATCGTCTCTCCCTGCGGGGTACGCGGGTGTGAGTCCCAGCCTCGCGCCTGTCACGCGGGCCGCAACTCGGGGCCGTGCGCCGCGCGCCCACCACGACCACGGCGGCCAGGGCGGTGAACCCGGCCGCCGACAGGACCGTCGCCGACCAGCCGTACGCCCCGTACAGCCACGCCGCCGTGAGCGAGCCGACCGCCCCGCCGCCGAACGTGCAGAGCATGAAGACCGTGTTGACGCGGGCCGCGATCCGGGTGTCCAGCTCGAAGATCCGCGCCTGGTTCGCCACCTGGGCCGAGCTCGTCCCCAGGACCAGCAGATTCGCCCCCACCACCAGGGCCACGAGGGAGTGCGCCCCGAGGCCGACGACGGCGAAGGAGAGGGCCAGGCAGAGCAGTGCCCCCGCGCGGACCGCCCCCGCGCCGTACCGGTCGGAGAGCCGTCCCGCGTACGCCGAGAGCAGCGCCCCGGGCAGGCTCAGCACCCCGAAGAGGCCCGCCACGCCCGGCCCGAGGCCCAGCCGAGGGGCGGCCAGATGGAAGGCGAGGGTCGCCCAGAAGACGCTGTACGCGGCGAACACCGCGGCCCCCGTCAGTGCCGACTCCCGTACCTCCCGGTGCTCGGCGAACAGCCGGGGAAGGCTCGCGAGCAGCCTCCGGTACGGCAGCCGGTCCCCGGTCGTGCCGAGCCGCTCCGGAAGGGCGCGCGGGACGAACCACAGCAGGGCGGCCGTCGCCACGGCGGCCAGCAGATAGGCCGTACGCCAGCTTCCGCCGGCGTCCGAGGCGACGCCGGAGACGGTACGGGACAGGGTCGAGCCCAGGGTGAGTCCGAGGCCGACGAGCCCGACGACCCGGCCACGCCGTCCGGGGCCCGCGAGCGCGGCCGCAACCGGCGTGAGGATCTGCGGCAGGACGGTCGTGGTGGAGACCGCGAGGGTCGCGAGCGTGAGGGTGGGGACGTTCGGCGCGGCAGCGGCGAGGAGCAGGCCGCCGCTGGTCAGCGCGAGCAGCACGGTGGTCAGCCGGCGGAGCCGGGCGGTGTCCGCGAGCGGCACGAGGAAGAGGATGCCGAGCGCGTACCCGAGCTGGGCCGCCGAGGCGACGAGCCCCGCCGTGTGCGGCGACACCCGCAGCCCACGGGCGATCGCGTCGAGGAGCGGCTGGGGGAAGTAGAGGTTGGCCACGGTGACGGCGCCCGCAACCGCCATGACGAGGACGTCGGTGCGGGTGAGGTGGCGGGGCCCGGGCCGGGCGGCCGTCCGTGGCCGGTGGCCGGTCAGCAGCTCCATGCCCCTCACCCTCGTGCCCGCCGAACCGCCCGATCAAGGTGCGACAATGCAACCGGCGTTTAGCAGGACTCAACGATGAGCGAGGGGTCGGGCCGGTGCTCGAACGGTACGAACTGGAGGCGTTCCTGACGCTCGCCGAGGAACTGCACTTCGGCCGTACGGCCGAGCGCCTGGGCGTCTCCACCGGCCGGATCAGCCAGACCGTCAAGAAGCTGGAACGCCGGGTCGGGACACCGCTGTTCGAGCGCACCAGCCGCAGCGTCCGGCTGACCCCGGTGGGCAGCCGCCTCCACGACGAACTGCGCCCCGCCCACCGGCAGATCCTCGCCGCCCTCGAACGCGCCACTGCGGCCGGCCGGGGCGTGCGGGGCACCCTCCGGGTGGGCTTCGGCGCCCCCTGGGGCGGCGAACTGCTCACCGCCGCCGCCGACACCCTCCTCGCCCGCCACCCCGGCTGCGAGATCACCGTGCGGGAGGTACCGCTCGACGGCGGGCTCCGGCCCCTCCTCGACGGCGCCCTCGACCTCCAGCTGACGGTCTTCCCGGTCCGCGAACCCGGGCTGACGATCGGACCCGTCCTCGCCGAGGAGCCCCGCGTCCTCCTCGTGCCCGCCGGCCACCCCCTGGCCCGACGGGACTCCGTCGACCTCGACGACCTCGCCGGCGTGCCCATGGTCACCACCGCGGGCGCCCACCCCGGCCACTGGCTGGACATCCACTACCCGCGGCGCACCCCGTCCGGCGCCGCCATCCCGCGCGGGCCGGTCGCCTCCACCTGGCAGGAGGTCCTCTCCCATGTGAGCGCCGGACGCGGCGTCTCGCCCGGCGCGGCACGCGGAGCCGCCTACCATCCGCGCCCCGGCATCGCCTACGTACCACTACGGGACGCCCCGCCCGTCGCGTACGGACCGGTCTGGCCGACGGCCGCCGAGAACGCGCTGGTCCGGGCCTTCGTGGCGGAGGTCGTAGCGACGGTGGCGGCGCGGCGCCGGGAGTCCTAGCCGGTCACGGCGCCCGTCAGATGGTCGTACGCCATGTGGGCGTGCAGCCGGACGCCGGTGACGAGGGTGTCGTCGTCCGCGTAGAAGTGCGGATTGTGGTTGGTGACCAGGCCCCGCCCGCCCGGCACGGGGACCGGGTGCCCGGCCGCGTCCAGCGAGGCGTCCTGGACGCCCAGCATCACGTACAGGCCGCCGAAACGGGCGATGAACTCGGAGACGTCGTCGTAGCCGAGCGTCGCCCCGGTCTCCACCGTGCGCTCCTCGCCGACCACCCGGCGGATCGTCGGCAGGCCCGCCGCGACCCACTCCGCGCTGTTGTGCACGGGCGGGACGGCCTGCAGGTATTCGACCGTGGCCGAGCCGTTGTACGCCGCCGCCGAGTGCTCGACGAGGGTGGCAAGACGGCGCTGGACCTCCGCCATGTCCGATTCGACCGCGGAGCGGACCGTGCCCCAGAGGGTGACGGTCTGGCCGATGATGTTGAACCGTCCGACGTCCTCGACGTGGCCGATGGAGACCGTGACCGGATCGAACGCGGAGACCTGCCGGTACAGCTGCCCGATGCCCGTCAGGACCGCGCCGACGGCCGGCATCGGGTCGATGCCCTGCCACGGGGTGGAGCCGTGCGTCTGCTTGCCGGTGACCACGATCTTCACCAGCGTGGACGCGCCGTACTGGTTGCCCACCCGATAGCCCACGTACCCCTTGGGGTACGGCGTGACATGCATCCCGAACGTCATCGTCGGTACGGGATCGACACACGCGCCCTCGTCGAGCATCGCCCGTGCCCCGCCGCGCTCGGTGACCGGAGGACCCTCCTCCGCGGGCTGGAAGACGAACAGCACGGTCCCCGGCAGGCGTTCGCGCACCCCCGCGAGCACGGTGGCGGCGCCCATGAGCATGGCGGTGTGACAGTCGTGCCCGCAGGCGTGGGAGACCGGGAACGGGCCACCGGGGTAGTCGGCGTCCACGACCCGGGAGGCGAAGTCCTCGCCGCACAGGTCCTCGACGGGCAGCGCGTCGGTGTCGGCCCGGAGCGCCATCACCCGGCCGCCCGGGGCGCCGCCGCGCAGGACACCCACGACACCGTGCCCGGCGATACCGGTACGGACCTCGTCCAGATCCAGGGAGCGGAGATGGTCGGCGATCAGCCGGGCGGTGCCGGCCTCTCGGTTGGAAAGCTCGGGGTGCTGGTGCAGGTACCGCCGCCAGGCGACGACCTGAGGGGCCGTCTTCTCGGCGCCCTGGTCCAGTTCCCGGTGGATCGGATCGAAGATCGGATCGGTGCTCAAGGGCCACCCCTCGTCGTCGGACCGTCCCTCCAGGGTGACACTTCGGGCCGTCCGCCGCGCTCTACGGGCCGAAGGAGGCCTGACCTCGGGGGCGTTGTCAGTGGCGTCGGGCACGATGGACTCGTCCGGTGATCACGAGGGGAAGAGGCCAGGATGGCGATCACGAACGAGCAGGTGGCGGGGTACGCGTTCCTCAAGGCGCTGTACGAGGACGGGTACTACCCGGACCATGTGGTCGACAAGGGGCGGGCGATCCTGCTGAGGCTCTGCGAGCGGATCGAGGCGGAGGGGCCGGCCGACCTGACCGAGCTGTACGCGCTCACGGAGGGGGCCACGGAGGAGTTCAACGCGCTGGAGGCGGACTTCGACGAGGCGGGGAGCGAGATCGAGACGGTCGCCCGGGAGGAGATCGCCGAGAACTTCTGGTTCGTCGCCACGGCCTACGGCTTCGCGGACGCCGACGCGGAGGAACTGGTCGCCGCCCGCGAGTGGTGAGAGGTCGGTCGCCCCGGTCGCTGCTCGACGGTCGCCGGCCGCGGACCGTGGCGGAGGAGTGCGGGGGTGCCACGGTCCGCGCGTACCGCCTGACTCAGCCCGACGTGGCCGCCGGCTGTGGCATGGCGCGGCTGATGATCGACGCCGTGTCCAGGCCCGGCGGCAGGGTGCCGAAGGCGATGCCCCAGTCGCTGTCCAGGCGCGAGGCGCAGAAGGCGTCGGCCACCGCCGGGTCGCCGTGCCGGACGAGCAGCGAGCCCTGGAGGACCAGCGCCATGCGCTCGACGAGCCGCCGCGCCCGGTACTGCGCTGCCACCGGGTCGCCGAGGTCGCTCAGCTCCTTCCGCAGCCGCGCCGCCGCCGCGTCGAGCCGGTGGTCCGCGCCCGCCGCGCGGTCGACCTCCGCGAAGAACGCCTCGACGGCCTGCGGCTGCCGCCCCATCGCCCGCAGCACGTCGAGCGCGGCCACGTTGCCCGAGCCCTCCCAGATGGACGGCAGCGGGGACTCGCGGTAGAGCCGGGGGAGACCCGAGTCCTCGACGTAGCCGTTCCCGCCCAGGCACTCCAGCGCCTCGGCCGCGTGCGCGGGGGCCCGCTTGCACACCCAGTACTTGGTCACCGCGAGACCGATCCGGCGCAGCAGCTCCTCGTCCGCGTCGCCCGCCGCCGCCCGGTCCACCGCCCCGGCGAGCCGCAGCCCCGCGACCGTCGCCGCCTCCGCCTCCACGGCCAGGTCGGCCAGGACGTTCGTCATCAGCGGCTGGTCGATGAGCCGTGCCCCGAACGCGCTGCGGTGCGTGGCGTGGTGCACCGCCTGCACGACACCCTGACGCATCCCGGACGCCGAACTCACCGCGCAGTCGAGCCGGGTCATGTTCACCATCCGGATGATGGTGGCCACCCCGCGGCCCTCCTCGCCGACGAGACGGCCGAGCGCGCCCTCGTACTCGATCTCGGACGAGGCGTTGGAACGGTTGCCGAGCTTGTCCTTCAGCCGCTGGAGCCGGATCGCGTTGCGCGTGCCGTCGGGCAGCACCCGGGGCACCAGGAAGCAGGACAGTCCACCCGGCGCCTGGGCCAGGGTGAGGAAGACGTCCGACATCGGCGCCGACGTGAACCACTTGTGGCCGGTGAGCGCGTAGAAGCCGTCCTCGCCGGTCGGCACCGCCCGCGTCGTGTTCGCCCGGACGTCCGAGCCGCCCTGCTTCTCGGTCATCGACATCCCGGCGATGATGCCGCGCTTCGACGTCGGCTCACGCAGCCCGAAGTCGTAGACGGGGGAGGAGAGCAGCGGCTCGTACACCTCGGCGAGCGCCGGCTCCGCGCGCAGGGCGGGCACCGCCGCGTACGTCATCGAGATCGGGCACAGATGCCCCGGGTCGGCCTGCCCCCACACGAACACCTTCGCCGCCCGCGCCACGTGCGCGCCCGGCCGCTCGTCGCGCCACGGCGCACCGTGCAGCCCGTGCCGTACGGCGACGGTCATGAGCTCGTGCCAGTACGGGTGGAACTCGACCTCGTCGATCCGGTGGCCGTACCGGTCGTGCGTGTGCAGCACCGGGGAGTGCCGCTCGGCAAGCCGGCCCCACTCCTGGGCCTCCTCGCCGCCCGCCCGCACCCCGAGTTCGCGCACCTCGGCCTCGGCCCAGCCCGCGCCCTCGCGGCGCAGACCCTCCAGAAGGGCCGGGTCGGCCGACACGTCGTAACCGCTCAGCGGCGGGACTTGGTTGGTGACCTCATGCGTGATCGGCATCGGGAACTCCCAGGGCTCTCAGAGTGAAGGTGACCAGGGCGGGTACGGTCTCGGGCCCCACCGTCCCCTCCGTCAGCGGCCCGACGAGCGCCTCCGCGCCCGCCCCGACCAGCGCGGACGCCGTCAGCGCGGCGTCCTGCGGCGGAAGCTGACCGGACCGCACCCCCTCGGCGATCCGCTCGGCGAACACGTCGCGGAACGCCCGCCGGAAGACCAGCCGTTCGGCGTCCACGGCCGGATCCACCGGCTCGGCCAGCAGGGCGTACGCGAGCCGGGGGGACTTCAGGGCGCGCAGGGCGAAGGTCTCGATGACCGCGACAACCCGCTCGGCCGCCCCCGCGTGCTCGGGCCGGTCCGCCGCCACGGCCACGGCGGACACCTCGCGGGAGACCACCGTGCGGAAGAGCTCCACGGCCAGTTCGGCCTTGCTGGGGAAGTGGCGGTAGACACTGCCGGTCGCGATCCCGGCGCGCGCGGCGACGGCGGCCATGGTGCAGCCGGCGTAACCCTGCTCGGCGAGCAGCCCGAGCGCCGCGTCGACGACGGTGGTGCGCCGGTCGTCGAGCCGGGCCTGGACGGCGGGGGTGCGGCGGTAGGGCATGGAAGAAGTGAAGCAGTGATTCAGTGCTTCAACAAGGGCTTCGAACGACAACGAGGGCCGCACGACAGCGCCCCCGGATCGAGTGATCCGGGGGCGTGTGCGTCGGCGGGTCCGTCCGCGTCGGCGCAGCGTCAGCCGATGAAGACCTCGGTGAGCGACCAGATGGCCAGGGCGGCCATGCACACGCCGCCGATGCGCTGGACGGTCTTCAGCGGAACGCGCTTGGCGATGAAACGGCCCGCGAGCAGGGCGAGGGCCGAGACGCTCATCAGGGCGGCGGCGGAGCCGATCGCCGTCGACCAGGTGCCGTTGGTGGCGGCGAGGTTGGCCGTCGTGATCTGCGTCAGGTCACCCCACTCGCTGATGAACACGGCCATGAACGCGGTCGAGTAGACCGGCCAGAAGCCGGTCACCGTCCTGCCGCCCGCCTCGTCCGCCTCGTCGTCGTCCCCGCCGCGCAGCAGCATGAACGCTCCGAAGGCGAAGAGGAGCGCCGAGACGAGTGTGACGGTCCAGTCGGGCAGCAGGCCGAGCAGGCTGCCCGCGCCCACGGCGATGGCCACGTGCGCGATGAACGCGGTCGAGGTGCCGAACCAGACGTACAGCGGACGCATGCGCGTGCCCATGGCGAGGGACGCGAACATCGTCTTGTCGGGAAGTTCGGCGAGGAAGATCAGTCCGAAGGCGGTGAGGATCGCCAAAGGATCGAGATGCATGAAGCGGGGGCTCTCTGCTCGGTCCGGGCCCGGGATCCACACGGCACCACGGTGGGCGACGGAGAGAACCACTCGGCCCGGCATGACGGACCACACCCACGGAACGCGGGCACGGTGACTGCCTGGCCGAAGGTCTCGCCCGCCCGCGCTTCCGCGCGGACCCGGCCACCGGGAACCCGAGGGTTCCAGTGTGTCGACGACCGGTTCGCAGGGCTACTCCCCTTCGCTGTCGAACAGTGTAGCGGAGAGTCATGTCGATCTTGGTAGACGCTGTCTACGTGGAGGTGGTAGACAGTGTCTATGGACGAAGAGGACACGGGGACCGCGAGCGGCCCCGACGCCGGGCTGCGCGGCCGGCTGATCGACGCCGGGGTCGAGCTGGTGCACGCGGAAGGCGCGCAGGCGCTGTCCCTGCGCGAGATCGCCCGGCGGGCTGGGGTCTCCCACGGGGCGCCACGCCGCTACTTCCCGACCCATCTCGACCTGCTGTCGGCCATCGCCCGCGCGGGCTTCGCCGAGCTCGCGGAGCGGGTCGCCGCGGCCATGGGGGAGGAGGCGGAGGACCGCGAGGGGGCGCGTGCGCAGCTCGACGCCCTGGCCCGGGTCCATCTCGACTTCGCGCGGACCCGGCGCGGCATGTACGAGCTGATGTTCCGGCACGACCTGCTGGAGAGCGGCCGGCTCGGGCTGCGTGAGACGAGTCTGCCGCTCTTCGACCTTCTGGGCCGGCTCGTCGCCCGGGCCCGCCAGGAGGCCGGCCCGGAACCGGCCGTCGTCGCGGCCGCGCTCTGGGCGAACCTGCACGGCATCGCCCAGCTCCGGGCCTGGGGCAGCCTCCGGCTCGCCACGCGCACCGACGACGTGGAGCCGCTCCTCCGGGCCGTCCTCGACGCGCACCTCGGGCCGACCGGGCGCGCACGGTGATACGTCGACGGCGGGTGACCCTCGCCTGCAGCGTCGTCGGCGCGGCCGTCGTGGCCCTGGACGGCACGGTGCTCACGATCGCCCAGCCCACGCTCCAGCGCGATCTGGGCGCGGACTTCGGGCAGGTGCAGTGGACCAGCACCGGGTATCTCGTCGCGGTGGCGAGCCTCCTCGTCTTCGCGGGCCGGCTCGGAGACGCGTACGGCCACCGGCGGCTCTTCGTCCTCGGCACGCTCGGCTTCGCCGCGACCTCGGCCGCGATCGCCCTCGCGCCGGGAATCGGCTGGGTGATCGCCCTGCGGGTCCTCCAGGGGGTGTCCGGGGCGCTCCTGCAACCGGCCACGCTGGGCATGCTCCGCGCCGCCTTCCCGCCCGACCGCCTGGCCATGCCGATCGCCCTCCGGATGAGCGCGATCGGCCTCGCGGCCGCGGCGGGCCCGCTGGTGGGCGGCGCCCTCGTCACGGCATACGGCTGGCGCGCGGTCTTCGCCCTGACGGCGCTCCCGGCCCTGGCCATCGCCCTCCTGGCAGCCGCCACCCCGCCGGACTCGGCCCCGGGAGCGGATGTGTCGAGCCCGGCCACGAAGGGCACAGCCTGGTCGGCTTCGGGCGCCTCGGCGAGAGACCTGACCGCGCCGAACAGGTCCCCGCTGGGCGGGTCGCGAGGCGGTCTCGCGACGGACCCGGCCGAGCGGTCCGGACCCGGAAACCATGCCTCAGGCGCCACCCCGCTGCCCCGCGACCGCGCGTCGCAGCATGCCGCGGGGGATGTCCGCGCCGGTGGCTCGCTCGACCTTCCTGGGGCTCTCCTGCTCGCCGTGGCGCTCGCCTGTCTGGTCCAGGTGCTCGTCGCGGTGGCGGAGTCGGGTTGGAGCACGGCGACCGGTCTTGCCCTCGGCGCCGCCGTCGTGGCCGGGGCGGTCTTCGCGTGGCACGAGCGGCGCGCCGCCCGTCCTCTCCTGCCGCCCGCACTACTGCGGTCCCGGCCCGTCGTGGCGGGCCTCGCCACCCTGCTGGCCTCGTCCGCCGCGCTCTTCGGCACGCTCTTCGTGGCGACGTACTTCCTCCAGGACGTCCTCGGCCTCGACCCGCTGTCCAGCGCGCTGTGGACCCTGCCGCTCGCCGTCCTGATGGTGCTCGGCGCGCCCGCCGCGGCCCTGCTGCAACGCCGGTTCGGGGCCCGCCGTACGACGGTCGGCGGGGCCGCCCTGCTCGCCCTCGGCGTGCTCCTGCTGTCCCGGCTCGACGGGACGGCGACGGCGCTGCCGACCGGGGTCTGCTTCGCTCTGCTGGGCGCCGGCTTCGGCACGGTGATGGCCACCGCCACCGCCGTCGTCGTCCACCGGGCCTCCGTGGCCGACGCCGGGGTCGCCGGCGGGCTCCAGCAGACCGCCATGAACATCGGTCCCGCGCTCGGCGTCGCCGCCGCGACCCTGCTGATGACGGTCGCTCCGTCCGCGGGCTTCGTACCCGCCATGGGCACCGCCCTGCTCGTCCTGGCCGCCGTCGCGTCCCTCGGCGCCGTCGCGGCACTCGGGCTGCCCGGACGGGCCGCACCCGCGCGAGCCTGACACGCCAGGGCCGGGCCGCCGCCCCGCCCCCGCGGTCCCCGCTGCGTACGATCACGAAATGCCCTCTGGTGCTCACCGTGGCCGCTCCTTGGGGCGCCCACGCACGCAGGTCAGGATCGGCCGGGCGCTGCCCGCGCTCGTCATGGTCCTGACGGTCGTCGCCGACCTCGTCAGCGCCGACGAGGAACGCTACGACCGGCTCCTGGGCGCCGCGCCCGCCCTCGCCGCCGTCACCTGGAGCGTCCGGGGCACGGTCGTCATCGGCCTGCTCGCCATGGCGCTGGGCGTGCTGCTCGGGGTGACCAGCGGGGACCCGTTCGTCCCCGACATCGTCGCCAACGAGGTCGCGCTCGCGGTCGTGACGGTGGCCGCGGCCTGGGTCAGCCGGGCCCGGTTCCGCTACGAGCGCGACCTGCGCGAGGTGACGGCCGTCGCCGAGGTCGTCCAGCGCGTCGTGCTCCGCCCCCTGGCGCCCCGGCTCGGTCCCGTCGACCTCCATCTGCTGTACGTCGCCGCCGCGGCGAAGGCCCGGATCGGCGGCGACTTCTACGAGGCCGTGCGCGTCCCCGGGTCCGTACGCCTGATGCTCGGCGACGTCCAGGGCAAGGGCCTCGGCGCCGTGGAGACCGCGTCCGTCCTGCTCGGAGCCTTCCGCGCCGCCGTCAACGACGCCCCCGACCTGCCCGCATTGGCCGACCGCCTTGAGGAGGGCCTCGGCCGCTACGGCGGCTGGGACCCCGACTCGGACGCGGCCGAACGCTTCGCCACCGTCGTCCTCGTCGAGATCCCCGACGACGAAGCCGTCGCCCGTCTTCTCAGCTGCGGCCACCCGGCCCCGTACCTCCAGCACGGCACCCGCGTCCGGCCCGTCTCCTTCGCCGACCCGTCGCTGCCGGTCAACCTGTCCACCCTCCTCCGCTCCCGCCACCACGTGGAGGAGGTCCCGTTCGTGCCGGGGGACCGGCTGCTCCTGTACACCGACGGGGTGAGCGAGGCCCGCGACCGGGACGGGACCTTCTACCCGCTGGAGGCGCGGATGAGCCGGTGGCTGGACGAGCCGGGGGAGCGCGTTCCCGACCTCCTCCACCGCGACCTCGACGCCTACGCCGGCCGCGGCCTCGACGACGACGTGGCCGCGATGCTCGTCGTACGGCGGTCCTGAAACGCCTGCCCAGAGCCCGGGACCGCCCAGAGCTCTGAAAACGCCCCGGCTAGCCCTCAGGCGTCGACTCGTACAGCACCGTGTGGAACCGACCCGCCTCCTCCCGGCCCGCCGGATCCGCCCCCAGCGCCCGTACCGCCTCGACCGCGAAGCGCTGTTCGGCCGCGTCCGTGAACAGCCGCTGCGGATAGGTCCGCGAGCGGTCGACGACGGTCCGCAGGCCGTGCTCGGCGAGACAGTCCGCGATCGGCCCGTACGAGACCGTCCGCAGCACGAAGGCGCTCACCCGCAACGGCCGGCCCGCCCATGCGAGGAGCGCGGCGAAGGTGCGCCGGGTGAGATAACTGCCCCCACCGGTCAGGGTGATCAGCCCGACGTCCGACATCGCGGCGCGCAGCCGGGGGCTCGGCAGGGCGTCCCCCTCCAGATTCTCCGCGTACGCGTCGTCCAGGAGCCCGACCCCCCGCGCGTACCGCAGGGCGCTGCCCGCGACGTCGAGGCCGATCACCGGGACCGCGTCCGCACGACGTCGTGACGCGTAGAACTCCTTGTCGTGTACGGCGAGTTCGGCCGCGGTCAGCGCGCTCACGGCCGGGTCGGTGTAGCGCGCGTACAGCTCGGCCAGGGTGACATCGTGGTTGAGCAGGGCCGCGTTGATCCCGTACGAGCAGCACAGGTCCAGCACCGTCCCCCCGTCCCGCTCGGCCGCCGCGCGCCGGAACGCGGCCTGGGCCTGCTGCGGAATCTCGTACTCCAGCGGTGCCAGGCGCCGGAAGTACGCCCGTGGGTCGGGCCGGTCGTAGATGTCCTCGAACCGTGTCTTGCCGCCCGGGGCGCGCCCATCCTCGCCCGTCGCGCCCTCACCGGACCGCCCTGCGCCCCAGTCGCTCATGCGTCCCGCCTCCCTCGAAGGCCCCAGGTGTGCATCGTGGGCCGAACGCGCCCCGGCGCTCACGTCCGCATCGGGGGCGCACGGGCGCACCAGCGGCACCGCCGTGCGCTTCCGCACGGTGCCCACGTCTCCAGGATGGTCCACGCGTCGGCCAATCGCGCAGGGCGGGCGACGGCCGGGCCCGCGTCCGCACGGGGTGCGCCGGTCCGAAACGTGGAAATCCGGGCAAGAGGTGTCGCTCATGACCCGGTTCAGTGCCTCGTGCGCTGTTCGTGCGCGCTCTGGTGCCTCTGTCCGCAATGCGTTTGGCTGGCGGCCGTCCGCACAGCGGACACTTCGGCACATCAGACGAGAGGAACGGGTGCACGTGCCCCAGGAGAACTCCAGCAACCCGGCGAATTCCTTCAGCTCGTTCGACGGATCCGGCTTCGGCTCCGACAGTCCCGGAATCACCTCCGCCGAGATCGCCCGGCTCGCCGACGAGGGGATGTGGGCGGCCGACGGATCGGTCCACCCCGTGGCCGCCCGGCTGGGCCAGGCCCTCGCGCACGCCGTCGGGACCCCCGGTGGCGACGCCCTGCTCCCCGGCGACCTCGGCGAGACCGTCCGCCAGGCGCTGGCCCTCGCGGAACCGGGCCTCCCGCGGATCGTGACGACCGAGGGCTACAGGCTCTCCGCGTTCAGCCTCAAGCAGCGGGGCGAGGGGCCGCACCCCCTGGTCGTCGTCCCCGCCGGCTGGACCCCGTTCGGCTGGCCGCTCTTCATGTGGGCGTACCTCTCGCTGGCGCGCCGGGGCTACCACGTCCTCGCGTACACGCCCCGAGGCCTCGGGTTCCCCTTCCTGCCGTCCACCTCCGAGGGGTTCGTCGACGTCGCCGGCCCGTACGACTGGGCGGACGGCTCCACCGTCATCGACCACGCCGTCGACCACCTCGCGCCGAGCGCCATCGGCTTCCTCGGCGAGTCGTACGGCTCCGGGATCAGCCAGCTGGTCGCCGCCCACGACGAGCGGGTGAACGCCGTCGTCGCGCTCAGCACCTGGGGCAACCTCGCCACCAGCCTGTACGACCACGGCACCCGGCACGTCAAGGCCGTCGAGGCGCTGCTGAGCCTCACCGGAGGACCGGTCGAGGAGAAGTTCGACGAGGAGAACCGCCGGATCCTCGCCGACTTCCAGGCCGACCGGAACATGGCGGACGTCGTCGACTGGGGGAACCGGCGCGCCCCCGAGTCGTACATCGAGGACACCAACCGGCACGGCACCCCGACGTTCATCTCCAACACCTGGCACGAGTCGCTCTTCCCGGTCAACGAACTCCTCACGACCTTCAATCTGCTGGAGGTGCCCAAGCGCCTCAACATGTGGATCGGCGACCACGCGGCACCTGAAGGCGGCGGGCTGATCGGCCCGGTTGCCGACAACACGCCGCTGCGGGAGGCGTACGACTGGCTCGACCACCACCTCAAGGGCGAGCCGAACGGCGTGGACACCTGGGACCGGGTCAGCAACCAGGTCATGTTCACCTATGTGACCGTGCCGGTCCTGGACCCGGAGACGGGCGAGCCGACCGGTGAGAACACGATCGTCGAACCGGCGCGGCGCGAGTCGGTGACCGACTGGGCCGACGTGACCACGGGAACCGAGCGGTTCGCGCTGACGGGAGCCGGTGGCCAGGGATCCGACGGCCGGCTCGTCGCCGACGGCGAGGAGAGCGGTCAGGAGACCGGCTGGGAGCTCGGGTTCGTCGCGGGTGTCGACACCGAGGCCACCGCCATGGACGCCCTGATGAAGACGGGGAAGGCGGAGTACGCCGGCAACCCCAAGGTCTACGACACCCGGAAGATCGACCGCGCGCACGCCGCCGTCTGGACGACCGAACCGTTCGCCGAACCGCGCCGCGTCCGCGGCATCCCGACGCTACGTCTGACCGCCCGCAGCTCCGCCTCCTCCGCGAGCCTCTTCGCCCACCTCTTCGACGTCGCCGAGGACGACACGGCCCGGATCATCACCCACGAGCCGTTCAACCTGTACGGGCTGACGCCCGATCAGGAGAACTTCGTGGAGTGGGAGTTGCAGGCCGCCGCGTACGACATCCCGGCCGGACACCGGCTGATGCTCGTCATCGACAGCAAGGACCCGCTGTACGGAGACGCCTCCGTCGCCTGGACGCAGACGGTCATCGGCTCCCCGGAGGGCGTCCCGGCCCACCTCGGCCTGCCGCTCGGCTGACACCCGGACGCTCCCTCTGGACACCCGTACCGGGACACCCGTACCGGACAACCCGTACCGGACAACCCGTACCGGGACACCCGTACCGCACAGCGAAGGACTCCACATGCAGGACGAGTACGAGCAGCAGGCCGACCCCACCACCCTTCCCGTCACCCCCACCGTCGCGCTCAGCCGGATCGGCGCCCCGCAGGCGGCCTGGGAGCCGCTCCTCGCGGCCCTGAGGCCCGGCGCGGCAGCCACCGCCGACTCCATCCGTACGGCAGCCGGGCTCCCCGGCGAGCTGGCCACCGACCTGGCCGCCGACATCGAGGGCTTCGCCCGGGTCGCGGTCTGGGAGCGGGCCACCATCCGGCGCGAGGACGGCGTCGTCCTGGACGGCGGC
Source organism: Streptomyces sp. P9(2023) (assembly GCF_032436795.1). Lineage (NCBI taxonomy): Bacteria > Bacillati > Actinomycetota > Actinomycetes > Kitasatosporales > Streptomycetaceae > Streptomyces > Streptomyces sp. P9(2023). Next base: position 122,364 of record NZ_JAUPWM010000001.1, on the reverse strand, counting down.
TTCTGGCGCCACCGCGACGACCGCCCGCGCCCCCTGGTCGTCATCCCCTCCGCCTGGGGCGCGCCCTGGCAGGCGTTCGCGATCCTCGCCTTCAAGCTGTCCCTCCAGGGCTACCACGTCCTGGCGTACCAGCCGCGCGGCTTCTTCCGGTCCGGCGGATTCATCGGTGTCTGCGGCGAGGAGGACTGGCGCGACGCCTCCGCCGCGATCGACTGGGCCACCCGGCGGACCGGCGCCGAACCGACGAAGGTCGGCTTCTTCGGCGACTCCTACGGCGCCGGCATCAGCTGCATGGCCGCCGCGCACGACCCGCGCGTCGACGCGGTGGTCGCGCTCAGCGGCTGGTCCGACCTGGCCGCGTGCATGTACGGGAACAGCACGCGCCGCATCCGCGCCTTCCAGGCGCTCCTCGCGGCCACGAAGACCCAGGACGGCCAGACGATCGGCCACCTCGACGCCGCCACGCAGGCCCTCCTGGACGACTTCTTCGTCCACCGGAACATGGACGGGGTCACGGCCTGGGCGGCGGTGCGCTCGCCGGTCACCCACGTCGACGCCATCAACGCCCGCCGCGTCCCGATCCTCATCGGCGGGCACTGGCACGAGACGCTCTGCCCGGTGAACCAGACCCTGGACATGTTCCACCGGCTCACCGGCCCCAAGCGGCTGCTGCTCTCCATCGGCGACCACAGCGGCGCCGAACTCCCCGGCCTCGCGGGCCTGCCGAACCGCGTCGTGGACGAGGGCTACCGCTGGCTGGCCCACCACCTCCTCGGCGAGGAGAACGGGGTCGACACGCTGCCGCAGGTCGCCAACGAGGTGATGTTCACCTACACCACCGTCCCGCTGCCGGTGCCGATCACCGTGCCGAACCTGCCGCCGATCTCACGGCTGATCGTGCGGCCGGCGGACGTGGAGGAGCGCAAGGCCTGGGCCGACGTCACCGGCTCCACCGAGCGGCTCCACCTCAAACCGGCGTCCAGGCCGGACTTCCTCCACCCGAAGGACGGGGAACTGTCCCAGGGCGTGGCGGCCACCTGGGAGCGGCCGTTCACGGCCGGCGCGGACGCCGGCTTCACGGCCGCCGAGAACCCGGTGACCACCGGGACGGCCGAGGTCTACGGGGCACCGGTGACGTACCGGACCCGCTGGTTCGACCGGCAGAACGCGGCGGTCTGGAAGACGCCCGTCCTGCCGGCGGCGAAGAGCGTCCGCGGGACCCCGCGGCTGCACCTCACCTTCACCCCGTCGGCGTCCTCGGCCACGCTCGTCGCGTACCTCTTCGACGTGAACCCGGTCCTCGGCACGGCGCGGATCATCACGCACGAGCCGAAGACCTTCCTCGACGTCACCCCGAACGAACCGATCACCACCGATATCGACCTCCAGGCGGCGGCGTACGACATCCCGGCGGGGCACCGGCTGATGCTGGTCGTCAGCAGCCGTGACCAGCTGTACGCGGACGCGAGCATCGACCGGACGGAGATCGCCGTGCGATCGACGGCGGCCGACCCCACGTATCTGGATCTGCCGCTGTCCTAGCGGGCCATGGGCTCAGACCTCCAGCGCGTGGCCCGTCGTCGCGTCCACATGGTCGGGGATCGCCTCGTGGCGGTCACCGACCGTGAGGGTGCCCGTCGGCTCGAAGAGCAGGAGGGACGCGCCGGTCGGGGCGTACGGGCGGTGTTCCACGCCCTTGGGGACGGTGAAGGCCGAGCCCCGGGGGAGGGACACCGTCCGCTCCGTCCCGTCCTCGCGCAGCGAGATGTGCAGCTCGCCCTCGATCACCAGGAAGAACTCGTCGGTGTCCTCATGCGCGTGCCACAGGTGCTCGCCCGCCACCTTCGCCACCCGCACGTCGTAGTCGTTGACGCGGGTCAGGATGCGCGGGCTCCACAGGTCCTCGAAGGACGCGAGGGCGGTGGCGAGGGCGATGGGGGAGCTGGGCGTGATGGGGGAGCTGGGCGTGATGGGGGAGCTGGAGGTGCTGTTCACGGCGGTGTTCTGGCTCATGCGGCCATCCTGCGCGCTGTCCGTCACCCGGCGTGAGTGCTAGAAAGAGCATATGTCGCAAGGATCCTCTCAGCACGGCGTGCACCGGGTCGTCGTCATCGTCGACGCGAACTCCAACCCGTTCGAACTGGGCTGTGCCACCGAGGTCTTCGGGCTTCGCCGCCCCGAGCTCGGACGCGACCTGTACGACTTCCGGCTCTGCTCGCCCGAACCCGACACCCTCATGCGCGACGGCTTCTTCACCCTCACCGGAGTCGCCGGGCTGGAAGCGGCCGAGAACGCCGACACCCTCATCGTCCCCAACCGCCCCGACGTCGAGGTGCCCCGCCGCCCCGCCGTGCTCGACGCCGTCCGCCGCGCCCATGCGCGCGGCGCCCGTCTGATCGGCTTCTGCAGCGGCGCGTTCACCCTCGCCGAGGCCGGCGTCCTCGACGGCCGGCGGGCCACCGCGCACTGGCAGTGGGCCGACGCCTTCCGCGCCCGCTTCCCCGCCGTACGCCTCGAACCGGACGTCCTGTTCGTCGACGACGGGGACATCCTCACCGCCGCCGGCAGCGCCGCCGCCCTCGACCTCGGTCTCCACGTCGTCCGCCGCGACCACGGCGCCGAGGCAGCCAACGCGGTCAGCCGCCGGCTCGTCTTCGCCGCCCACCGGGACGGCGGACAGCGGCAGTTCGTCGAGCGCCCGGTCCCCGAGATCCCCGACGAGTCCCTCGCCCCGCTCCTGGTCTGGGCGCAGGAGCGGCTCGGTTCCCCGCTCACCGTCGCCGACCTCGCGGCCCGGGCGGCGGTCAGCCCGGCGACCCTGCACCGCCGGTTCCGCGCGCAGCTCGGCACCACCCCGCTCGCCTGGCTCACCGGCGAGCGGGTGACCCTCGCCTGCCGGCTGATCGAGCTCGGCGAAACCCGCTTCGATGTCGTCGCCCGTGCCAGCGGACTGGGCACGACCGCCCATCTGCGCGCCCTGATGAACCGCGAGACGGGGCTCTCACCGTCCGCGTACCGCCGCCGCTTCGGCCCGACGACGTCACCGGTCAGCGCCGGTGTCACTCCAGGTAGGTGAACTCGTCCGCCGGGCTCGCGGGGGACGAGTAGCCGTTCGAGAGGACGGTGACGTCGATGGTCGCGGGCTTGCCGGGGGCGATGGTCGGGGCGGGCGCCTTGACGAGCAGTTGCTCGGGGGCGTAGTCGACGAGCTCGGCGAGGTTGTCGCCGAAGGAGACCTGGGAGTCCGAGGTGAAGTGGGCGCCGTTGACCTGGACTTGGTCGTCCTTCCGGCCGCTGTCCGGTTGATCCCTGTGACCACCGCGGCGGCGGGGCCGCCGTAGGCGAACTGGCCGCGCGGGACGGCCGGGGAGGTGCCCAGATTGTTGGTGGCCCGGATGTCGACGACTCCGACGCCCTCGGGTGTCACCTGAGGGACGGTCGGCTGGGTGCGGTCGGTCGCCATGCTCGCTCCTCTGAGATCGCCCGGTCCGGCCGGAGCAGGTTCGCGCTCAACCTGCTCTTCGCCGGGCGATCCCGAAGGGAGGCGGGTCCCCGGGGCCACGCGATCGGGCCAGCAGCCCCTGGGGTCGTTCCTGTGACGGACAGGTTTGTCGGACAACACGGCAGGTGAGGCGGTCGACGCACCGACCGACGGCCCTGCGCCTCGTGTGCCTGAGCGGCTCGTATGCCCTACCGGTACGGAGTGTTCTCCCGTGCCCACTGCGCGAGCGCCTGCGCACACTCCGCCACCGACTCCCGCCAGGTCCGGGCCGCGCCGTCGCCCGCCTCGTCGCTCACGTGCTTCACGATCCGGATCGGCACCCCGGCCAGACCGGCGGCGGTCGCGAGGGCGTAGGCCTCCATGTCGACCAGCGCGGCGCGTCCGGCGAGCCGGGCCCGGGCCGCCTCGTCCGAGATGAAGGCGTCACCGGTCGCCAGGGTCACGTCACCGCCGTCCGGCAGGACGACCGGCTCCCCGTACGTCTCTCCGGTGAGCGTCGCGAGCAACTCCCCGTCCAGATCGTGCTGGATCACCGTGCCCACCACGTGCGTCCCCGTCCACCCCGGACGCAGCGCCCCGGCCGTCCCCAGATTGACGACGCCGGACGGGCGCGGGCCGCGCCCCAGGACGGTCGCGAGCGACGTCGCCGCGTTCACCTTGCCCATGCCGGTGAGCAGGATCGGCAGATCCGTGTCGAGGAACTGGGCCTCCTCCTTGACGGCGAGGACGAGCAGGGGACGGTCGGCGGAGATGTCTCCGATGAGTTCCATGCGGCCACGCTACCCGCCGGGGATTACCCGCCGGGAACTCGCCCGCCGGGACTTCCGGCCCGCACCGAGAGACCATGGAGGTGTAGTCGAGAGCCGAGGAGCTCGTCATGGCAACAGGAACAGTGAAGTGGTTCAACGCCGAGAAGGGCTTCGGCTTCATTGAGCAGGACGGCGGAGGCCCGGACGTGTTCGTCCACTACTCGGCCATCGCCAGCACCGGCTTCCGCGAACTCGCCGAGGGACAGAAGGTCGCCTTCGACGTCGTGCAGGGTCCGAAGGGCCCCCAGGCCGAGAACGTCAGCCCGACCTGATCGGGTGGAACCACCGCATCACCGCATCACCGCATCACCGCATCACCGCATCACCCCAGCAGGTCCGCGGGGACGTACGGGCGCAACTCCCGCACCGCCCGCTCCGGATCGGGGTCTGAGACGGCCAGCCGCGCGAAGGGAGCGTCGCGGCGGAACTCCACGCAGACGACGGGCGTGCCCGGCTTGACCGCCGCGAAATCGCGGCCGTCCGGGAGGAGCCGGGTCCCGACGAGCAGCCGGTCGGGGATCCACAGACCCCGGCCGCGCCGCCCGCGCAGCGCCCGCCACCAGTCGGGTTCGACCCGCACCTCGCGCAGGGCGGCCACCGGCACCCGTACGGCCCGGCGCCGCGCGGCCAGCTTCTCGCGCGGGGACAGCCGTACGACGATGTCCGTGCCCTCCACCGTCACGCGTGCCATCGCACCTCACCGACCGTTCCGGGGTTTCCCGGGGCTTCCCTGGGGTCTCCGCGGCCTCCGGGGCATCTCCCTCCCATGATCGGGCCGCGGCCGGGTAGCTGCCAGACGGGGCCGCGTGGAGGAGAACGCCATGTCACGTGCGGTCGGGATCGACCTGGGAACGACGAACTCGGTGGTGTCCGTCCTGGAGGGCGGCGAGCCCACCGTCGTGACCAACACCGAGGGTGCCCGGACGACGCCGTCCGTGGTGGCCTTCGCGAAGAAGGGCGAGGTGCTGGTCGGCGAGGTAGCCAAGCGTCAGGCCGTGACCAACGTCGAGCGCACCGCCCGCTCGGTGAAACGTCACGTCGGCGACGCGCAGTGGCGCTTCCCTGACAGCGGTGACATCGACGGCCGCCGCTACACCGCGCAGGAGATATCCGCGCGGGTGCTGCAGAAGCTGAAGCGGGACGCGGAGGCTTACCTGGGCGAGGACGTCACGGACGCGGTCGTCACGGTGCCCGCGTACTTCAACGACAGCCAGCGCACGGCGACGAAGGAGGCGGGGGAGATCGCCGGGCTGAAGGTGCTGCGGATCATCAACGAGCCGACCTCCGCGGCGCTCGCCTACGGCCTGGACAAGGAGAAGGACCAGACGATCCTCGTCTTCGACCTCGGCGGCGGCACCTTCGACGTGTCCCTCCTGGAGATCGGTGAGGGCCTGGTGGAGGTGAAGGCCACCAACGGCGACACGCACCTCGGCGGTGACGACTGGGACCAGCGGATCGTGGACCATCTGGTGAAGCAGTTCCAGAACGGGTACGGGGTGGATCTGGCCAAGGACAAGATGGCGCTGCAACGGCTGCGCGAGGCCGCGGAGAAGGCGAAGATCGAGCTGTCCGCGGCGACGGAGACGTCGATCAACCTGCCGTACGTGAGCGCCTCCCCCGAGGGCCCGCTGCACCTGGACGAGCGGCTGACCCGGGCCCAGTTCGAGCAGCTGACGGCGGACCTGCTGGAGCGCTGCAAGGAGCCGTTCCACCAGGCGGTACGGGACGCCCGTATCGACCTGGCGGACGTGGACCACGTGATCCTGGTCGGCGGTTCGACGCGGATGCCCGCGGTGACCGAGCTGGTACGGGAGTTGACGGGGAAGGACCCGCACAAGGGCGTGAATCCGGACGAGGTCGTGGCGATCGGTGCCGCGCTACAGGCCGGTGTCCTGAAGGGTGAGGTCAAGGACGTCCTGCTCCTCGACGTGACCCCGCTGTCCCTCGGTATCGAGACCAAGGGCGGCATCATGACGAAGCTGATCGAGCGCAACACGACGATCCCGACCAAGCGGTCGGAGATCTTCACGACGGCGGAGGACAACCAGCCGTCGGTGCAGATCCAGGTCTTCCAGGGTGAGCGCGAGATCGCGGCGTACAACAAGAAGCTCGGCATGTTCGAGCTGACGGGGCTGCCGCCGGCGCCGCGTGGCGTCCCGCAGATCGAGGTCGCCTTCGACATCGACGCCAACGGCATCATGCACGTCACGGCCAAGGACCTCGGCACGGGCAAGGAGCAGAAGATGACCGTCACCGGTGGCTCCTCGCTGCCGAAGGACGAGGTCGACCGGATGCGCCAGGAGGCCGAGCAGTACGCGGAGGAGGATCACCGCCACCGCGAGGCCGCCGAGTCCCGTAACCAGGGCGAGCAGCTGGTCTACCAGACGGAGAGGTTCCTCAAGGACAACGAGGACAAGGTCCCCGGTGAGGTCAAGGCCGAGGTCGAGACGGCCGTCGCCGAGCTGAAGGAGAAGCTCAAGCGCGAGTCCGCCGAGGGCGACAACACTTCGGAGATCCGTACCGCCACCGAGAAGCTCGCCGCCGTCTCCCAGAAGCTCGGCCAGGCCATGTACGCGCGCTCTTCGTCCGGGGAGTCCGCACCGTCGGCCGGTGCCGAGGCCCCGCAGGGCGAGGCCGGGGCCGCGGGGGAGGACGAGGTCGTGGACGCCGAGATCGTCGAGGACGAGGAGGAGGGCGAGGGCAAGGACAAGCGGAAGGACGGCGGGGGAAATTCGTGAAGATCGGACGAGCTCGCCGACGCGGCGTAGCTTGGTGGCCGAAAGATATGGCTAAGGGGTCACGGAATGTGATGGACTCCTGGTCCGGCCGGTGTGGCGCGCGGGCATGTCGCCCCGCTGGTCCAATGGGATGTGTGCGCTGCTCGGGGCTGTAGCGGCGGTGGAGGTGCCTTGTCGGAGCGAGTGGGGGAACAGGCCTCCCTGGTCGAGGAGCATGCGGCGGTCCTGGCCCGGCTGCGGGCCGCCACGGACGCGATCGAGGAGATCGGCTCGCACCCCGACGAGCAGGGCGTCTGTGAGGACCTGGCCGGGTTCCTCTGCCGACACGGGTACGACGCCGCGGCCGTGGACGTCCGGCCCGAGGACGGGCCCGGCTGGGCGCGCGTCGCCGTGGCCGGGGACCCGAAACTGGTCGACCAGGTGGAGCCGCCCCCCGAGAGCGGGGTACCCGGCACATACGCGGACGTGGCCCCCGGTGGTGCCCACGTCCGGGTCGTGTCGGCGCCCCTGGAGTCACTGGGCCGGGTCATCGGGTACGTGAACGCCGTGAGCGCCCGCGCCGAGGGCCTGAGGGAGCACGAGACGGCCACGGTCCGCGACGCGGCGCGGCTCGCCGCCGTCCACCTGGGCCACGCCCGCCGGCTCGCCGCCACCGAGCGGACCGCCTTCCACCTCCAGCAGGCCCTGGTGGCGGAGCCGGGTCGGCCGCACCCCAACCTGGAGGTCGCCGGACGCTATCTGCCGGTCGGCGCCAGGACGCTGGTGGGCGGCGACTGGTTCGAGAGCGTACGGCTCCACTTCGGCCGCAGCCTGCTCGTCGTCGGAGACGTGATGGGGCACGGCCTGGACGCCGCCGTCGACATGAACGCGTACCGGTCCGCGCTGCGCGACGTCGCCTCCACGGACCTGCCGCCGCACCGCGTGCTCCGCCAGCTGGACTCCGTCGTCGCCGACGACGGCGGGCTGCGCCCCGCGACCTGCCTGCTGGTCCAGGTCGACCCGGCGCGCGGCTCGGCCACCTTCGCCAGCGCCGGCCATCTGCCGCCCGCCATCTTCGCGGGGGACGGCTCCGGGGAGCTCGTCGAGCTCCCCGTCGGCCCCCCGCTGGGCACCGGCGTCGGGGGCTACGAACCGGTCACCCGCACCCTGGCCCCGGCGGACACGCTCGTGCTCTTCACCGACGGCCTGGTCGAGCGGCGCGGCGAGGACATCGACGTCTCGCTCGCCCGGCTCTCCTCGCTCCGGCTGCGTCCCGGCTCCGGCCCCGAGGAGCTGGTGGAGGAGGTCCTCCAGCGGCTCGACGCCCACCACGCCGAGGACGACGTCGCCGTACTCGCGGCCCGGATCCGCGAACGCCCCACCCCGCCGTGAACACGTACGCTCCAGCCCGCCGTGAACCGGTACGCCCCAGCGCTCCGAGCGGGCGTCCTCACCCCCGTACGCCCACCTGCCGGTGAACGCCGTTCGAACCGGTACGGGGTCGGCGCGCGCCGGTCGCCGCCGGGGCGCACACGCCTCAACCGGCGTGTCTCGCAAGGTGCTTTTGGGGCGTCGTAGGCGCCCTGTGTCACCGAGGACGGGCCTGTTTCACGCCTGGGCGCGATTAATTCCGCCGGACGCTTGTGCACGGCCCTTCGTCCCGGCACGCTCCTGGTATGAACACCGCCCGGCACGCCAGTGAACGTCTGATGAGCTGGCCCTCGCTGGCCCCCGGCCGCGCCCAGTGCGGTGCCGAGCTCGGTCTGCGCACCGCGACGCACGACATCGTCCACTTCCACGGCGAGCACGAGGCCGACGTCCACCTCACCCGCGCCATGATCGCCAAGCTGCGCCCCGCGCTGCTCGGATCGAGCGCCGTGCGGCTGCGCGCCGGGTCGGGGTGGGTGACGGTCCGGCTGGACATGGGATCCGACATCGACCTTCTGGCGACCCTGGTGAGCGCCGCGCTGCAGGCCTCCACCGGGCGGCCGGACGCCGCACCGGACGGCTGCACCCGGAGCTGCCGGACCCCCGTGCGGGCCTGATTGTCACTCCGTCGGGAACAGCATGCAGGTGCTCGTGGCATGTCCGAGGAGCCGGTCGGAGGAGTCGTAGAGACCGGCCTCGGCGAGCGCCGTGCGGCGGCCCCGGCTCTTCACCGTGCCGATCGCGCGCACCTTGCCCGTGTCGGCCGTGATCGGGCGCAGGAAGCGGGTGTTCAGGTCCAGCGAGGTGTACGCCATGCCCCGCGGGAGCGTCGAATGCACGGCGCACCCGGCCGCCGAGTCGAGCAGCGTCGCGTACACGCCCCCGTGCACGCTGCCGATCGGGTTGTAGTGCTGTTCGGCCGGTTCGAAGCCGAAGACCGCACGGCCGTCCTCGACCTCCTCCAGCGCGAAGCCGAGCAGCGAGCCGAGCGGGGCGGGAGGCAGCCGCCCGGCCGCGATCTCCCGCAGGAAGTCGAGCCCCGCCATCGTCCCCGCCGCCTTCGCGGTCGCCGAGGCGTCCTCCCACTCGACCGTGCGTGACCGCTTCATGCCCACTCCACTCCTCGCCCTGGTCCGACCCTCGTGGCCCTGACCCCGACCCCGACCCCGACTTCGACCCTGATCCTGAAGCCGAGCGTGACCCGACCCTCACCCTGAACGTGAGGGTTCGCCCCGATCCCGACCGACGGTTCCGTCCGGCCACGAAGATCGACGCTAGACCTCCCGTCATCCGCTGTCCACGACGGACCCGGACCCCCCGTTCGGCGGCATGGCGGAGGTGTCCACCGTCCGGGCGGGTACTCCCCGTGGCATGCCCCCCACTTCCGGCCCGCCCCACGACCGTGCCCCCGCCGAGCACGGCCACCGGTTCCAGCGGCTCCACCGGTCCGTCCTCACGTCGGTCGTCGGGCTCGCCTGGAACCGAGGCCGCGACGTGGAGCTCATGCACCGCGCGATGGGCTTCGCGGCGCTCAGCCTCCTCACCCTCGTCCCGCTGCTCATCGTCGTGGCCGCCGCCGACCTCGCCAGCGGCCAGGGCTTCGCCCGCTGGCTCATCCAGGGCCTCGGCGTCTCCGAGGTGTCCCAGGAGGAGGTCGAGATGCTGTTCGGCCAGCCCGGGGAGGCTCTGCAGCGCACCACCGCCTTCGGTCTCGCCGCCGTCGCCGCGTTCGGTGTCACCTTCGGATCGGCCGTCCAGACCGGCTACGAACGGGTCTGGGACCTGCCCACCGCCCGCTGGCACACGATGTGGCGCCACGTCGTCTGGCTCGCCGTCCTCATCGCCGCTCTCCTCCTCTTCATCGAATCCCCTGTCCCCGCCGAGTCCTCGACCGCCGTCACCTTCTTCGTCGCCGTCGGCGACGTCTTCGGCGCCTTCCTCTTCTTCTGGTGGTCGCAGCGCTTCCTCCTCTGCGGACGGATCCGCTGGCGCGCGCTGGCCCCAGGGGCGCTGTGCACGGCCCTGGGGCTGTTCGGGCTGCGGATCTTCTCGCAGTTCGTCTTCTCCCCGCTGATCGCCTCCAACGCGGTCACCTACGGTCCGTTCGGCACCGTCCTCGTCCTGCAGTCCTGGCTCGTCGGCGTCGGCTTCGTGGTCTACGGCGCCGCCCTCGTCGGGCGCCTGATCCACGAGCACCTGGTCCTGCGCCGGATCGACCGCCTGCCGGCCGAACTGCCCGGCGACGACCTTCCCTGACAGTCACCGGTCCCTTCGGTGCGCCGCCGTCACCGTGACCACGGCCGCGACCAGCGCCCACGCCGGCGAGGCAGGCACCGGCGCCGAGGCCGTCGAACTGGCCGAGACCCTCCGCCCCGACGTGATCGTGATGGACCTCCGGATGCCCGGCATGGACGGCATCGAGGCCACCCGCCGGATCATGGCCGACCCGGGCCCCACCCGCATCCTCGTCCTCACCACGTTCGACGACGACGACTACGTCTACGGGGCGCTGCGCGCCGGCGCCTCGGGCTTCCTCGTCAAGGACATGGGCCTGGACGACATCCTCGCCGCGATCCGCGTCGTCGCGGCCGGGGACGCCCTGATCGCGCCGAGCGTCACCCGCCGGCTCATCAAGGACTTCACCGGCCGCCCCGCGACGGGCGCGCCGCGCCGGGGCGAGCTCACCTCGATCACCGAGCGGGAACGCGAGGTGCTGACCCTCATCGGCAGCGGCCTTTCCAACACCGAGATCGCCCAGGAACTGGTCATCAGCGTCGCCACCGCCAAGACGTACGTGACCCGCCTGCTGGCCGAACTCGACGCCCGCGACCGGGTCCAGCTCGTGATCATCGCGTACGAGACGGGCCTCGTGACCCCGTGACTGCCTGCGCCCCGTGATCACACGATCCGGCGAACATGATCGCCGGGCACCGGGCCGGGGCAACGCGACCGGTTGGATGGAGGTACCACCCGGCCCGTCGAAGGAGAGCTGACCCATGGCGAACACCTGGCTGCCGCCCGCCGAGTACATCGCGACGCTGCCGAGGGCGACGGCGTACGCCTGCCTGTACTTCACCGACACCGACGGAAGGCCCTTCCAGCTGCGCGCCAGCTACCGCACCGAGCTCTGGCAGTGGCCCGGCGGCAACATGGACCCGGGGGAGACCCCGTGGCAGACGGCCGTCCGCGAGTGCCACGAGGAGACCGGGATCGTCTTCCGGGGCGAGCCGAGGCTCCTCGGCACCCACTTCGTCTCCGACCGGGGCGAGGAGTGGCCCGCCAACCACATCGGCTTCATCTTCGACGGCGGTGTCCTGACGGACGAGCAGATCGCGGGCGTCGTCCTCGACCCGGGCGAGCACAGCGAGTTCCGGGTGCGCACCCTGGCCGAGTGGGAGCGGGAGATGACGTCGAGGAGCTTCGCCCGACTCGCCGAGATCGACCGCGCCCGGCGCTCCGGCAGGACCGTGTACGTGGAGACGGCGGCCGACTTCTGAGCGGGCGGGAGGTGAGCGGGCCTCCCGGGGGCGGGCAGGAAGTGAGTCGCTTCTCCGGGAGCGGGCGGAGGCGAGCCGATTTCCCGGCGATTCCGCTCACCTCGGCCGCAGGCCGTAACCCCGGCGCCGCTCGACAGTTGACCAGGGCATGAAGAAGCGCAGCATGCTCGCCATCGCCTCCCTCGCCGCCGGTGTCGTCACGGCCCTCGTCACCCCGCCGCCGCACGCCTCCGCGGCCGAGCACGGCGCGGTCGGCCCCACCGGCCTCCTCCAGAACGACAACCCGATCACCCCGCTCGTGGACGGTGCCGCGCCTCTGGTGACCGACAGCCTCCCGCAGACGCCCGACGTCGGCGGACTGGCGTGACCCTCCGACGGGTGGCCCGTGCGCGCGCCGAGTGAGCGGGAATGACAGGATGTCCCCATGAGCAACAACGTGTACTTCGACATCACGATCGACGGCAAGGACGCCGGCCGGATCGTCTTCAAGCTGTACGACGACGTCGTTCCCAAGACGGCGCAGAACTTCCGTGAGCTGGCCACCGGCCAGCACGGATTCGGATACGAGGGCTCGGGCTTCCACCGCGTCATCCCGGACTTCATGCTCCAGGGCGGTGACTTCACCCGGGGCGACGGCACCGGTGGCAAGAGCATCTACGGTGAGACGTTCGCGGACGAGAACTTCAAGCTCACGCACGACAAGCCGTTCCTGCTGTCCATGGCGAACGCGGGCAAGAACACCAACGGCTCGCAGTTCTTCATCACGACCATCGTGACCTCCTGGCTGGACGGCAAGCACGTCGTCTTCGGCGAGGTCGTCGAGGGTCAGGACCTGGTCACGAAGATCGAGAGCCTCGGCTCCCAGTCCGGCAGGACCAGCGCCAAGATCGTCATCGCCAAGTCCGGCGTCATCGAGGGCTGATCAGCACCTCAACCCTCGACCGCCCCCGCCGAGCACCATGCGGGGGCGGTCGGTCGTTCCCGGCGCGGCCCTGTCAGGAGGCCGAGTCCTCCCCGTACCGGCGTTCGAACTTCGCGACCCGGCCCTCGGAGTCCACCGTCCGCGCCTTGCCCGTGTAGAACGGGTGGCTCTCGGACGAGATTTCGACGTCGACCACGGGATACGTCTCACCGTCGTCCCACTCGATGGTCTGCTCGCTCGTCGCCGTCGACCGGGTCAGGAAGGCGAACCCGGCCGTGCGGTCGCGGAAGACCACGGGGCGGTACTCCGGCTGCTTGTCCTGCTGCACGCGTCCTCCTCGGACTGCCTGTTCGATGTTGGACCAGCCTCCCCGGACCCGGCCCGGCCGACCAGTGCCCGGGGCCGACCGGGTGACGGCGACCACTCCGTGAGGGCGATCACTCCGCGAGAAGGTTCACTCCGTGAGAGCGATCACTCCGTCCACCGGGCGGCGAGCAGCAGGGCGATGTCGTCCGGCCGGTCCCCGGCCTGCCGGGCGTCCCGGATCAGCCGGTCCGCCGTCTCCGTCAGCGGGATCGAACCCGTGCCGGAGAACGTACGGCGCAGCCACTCCACCCCCTCGTCGATGTCCCGCCCGGGCCGCTCCACCAGACCGTCCGTGTACAGGGCGAGCACCGCGCCGGGATCCAGTTGCAGTGCGGTGACCGGATACGTGGCCTCGGGGTCGATCCCCAGGACCAGCCCGCCCGTCAGCTCCAGGACGTCCGTCGTGCCGTCCGGGCGCCGCAGCAGCGGCTGCGGATGCCCGGCACGGACCGCCTCGGCCCGTCCCGTCGCCGGGTCGAGCACCACGTAGCAGCAGCTGGCGAACTGACCGGGGTCGAGGTCGATCAGCAGCCGGTTGGTGCCCTTCAGCACATCCTCCGGGTCGTGCCCGGCGAGCGCGAAGGCCCGTACCGCGCTGCGCAGTTGCCCCATCGTCGCCGCGGCGGCGACACCGTGGCCCTGGACGTCGCCGACGACCAGGGCGAGCAGTCCCCGCGCGGTCTCGACCACGTCGTACCAGTCGCCGCCCACGTCCATGCCCTGCGTACCGGGCAGATAGCGCGCCACCGTGTCGACATGGTCGCGGACCGGCAGCCGCGAGGGCAGCAGCGCGTCCTGGAGCCCTTGGGCGAGCGCGGACTCGCTGTCGTACCTGCGGGCCCGCTCCAAGGCCTGGGCGATCAGCCCGGCGAGCGCCGTCAGGACCGTACGCTCCTCCGGACTGAATCCGCGCGGCCGGTCGAAGCCGAGGATGCAGGAGCCGACCGGCCGGCCCGAGGCGATCAGCGGCAGGAAGGCCCGCGCCCCGGACAGCGCGTCCAGCGGGAGATCCGGATAGGCCCGGCTCATCTGGTCGATCGACTCGAAGAACAACGGGCGGCCGGTGGTGAGCGCCTCGACACCCGGCATGTGGGCGTCGAGGCCGACACCGTCGAAGGGCTCCAGGAAGCCCTTCGGGAACCCGGTCTCCCACGCCAGGTACAGATGCCGGTCGCTCAGCAGATAGATCGCCAGCTGCCGGCCGCCGAACGCGGGCAGCAGCTCGTCGGTCACCACCGCCGACACCTGGCGGGCCGTGACCGCCTCGGTCAGTGCGATCGCCAGCGCCACCGGCCGGTACAGCGCCGACGCCTTGTCCGCCGGGGAACCGAGCCCGACGTCCGGCTGGGAGACCGAGCCGGGCTTGTAGTCGGGATCACCTTCCGGAACGAGTACCAGCGTCACCCCGTCATGACCCGGGTAGAGCGACACCGACAGCCACTCCCGCTCCGCCGAGTGGACCAGGAAGTGCACCGGCTCGTCGGAGAGCAGTACGCCCCGCAGGTGCTCCTCGTTCGCGGGCTGGCCGAACCACGGCAGGACCTCCCACACCGTCCGCCCGGCGAGCGAGGCACGCGAGAGCCCGAGGAGCGCCTCGGTGAGATGGTTCACATACGTGACCCGGCCAAGCCGGTCGATCGCCAGGATCGCCCGGGGCAGCCGGTCGACGGCGTCGGAGCCGACCAGGCCGGTGCCCAGGTCGACCAGCGAGCCCGTCAGCCGTCCGGCGCGACCGCCCGGGGTGACACGGGCCGAGACCTCCAGCAGGTGCAGCCCGCCGTCGGGACCCTTGAGCCGGATGCGCCGTGCGACGCGGGAACCGGCCTCAGCCGCCCGGCGGGCCATCGTCCACAGCGCGTACGAGTCCTCCGGGGCGAGGCGCGCGGTCAACGCCTCGATCGTCCCCGGGACGGTGTCGTCGTCGCCGAGTATCGCCCGCAGCCCGTCGTCGGCGATGACCTTGCCGCTGTCCAGGTCCCAGTCGAAGGTGCCGATCCGCACCGGCTTCGTGCCGCGGGAGGGGAGCTGGACGCCGACCGGCTCACCGGGCCACTCCACCGCCGTACCGGCCTCCGTGAGCCCCTTCAGGTCCGCCCCGAGCTGCTGGGCCTCGCGCGCCATCCGGTTCCGGTCCCGGGCGTTCACCTGGACACCGGGGCTCGGGGTACGGAGTACCACGAGGACTCCGAAACGCTCCCGGCCGCTGACGATCGGTGTGTAGAGCGAGGCGAAGGGGAACGGCAGACTGGCCACGAACTGCGGAAACTGCCGCATGGCCTCCTCGACGTCGGCCAGGTACACGGGCTGCCCCGAGCGGTGGACCTCGGCGATCGGGAACGGCCGGTTCACATGCATCCGCCACCAGGGCCGGAACAGCGGGCCGGGCAGCCCGGCGAGCACGGCCATCCGCAGCAGCCCCGGGGTTCCGGAGCGGAGATAGACACCGCCGGCGTACCCGCCGACCGCCTCGATCGTCCGCAGCGTCGTCTCGGCGAGCACCAGCGGCAGCGCGTCGAGCAGCCTCCCGTCGGTGTCCACCCTCCCGGGCGCGTCGTCGTTCTGGGCCGACGGGTCCTGTCCGGCCAGGCCGTGCGGGATCACACAGCCAGCATGCTCCCCGGCCGAGGGGCCTCGCATCTCGGGGCTCGTCGGCCTTCGGGGGCGGGGGACCGCACGGTGCTCGGAGAGTGCGGGCTACTTCCGTGCGGGCTCGGCGGGTCTGCGGGAGCATGGGCGGGGGAGGCGGTGCGATGGATCCGTCCGTGATGACCGCGGTGGTCGCCGCCGTGGCGCTGGTCTGCCGCGCGGCGGTGCTCGAGATGCGTACGCCCGGCGCCGGGCGGCGCGTCTGGGCCTTCGCCGGCGACCGTCGAGCGCTCGGCATGGGCCTTGCGGCGGCGTGCGTGCTCGGCGCGGTGGGCTGGGCGACCGTCGGCGGGGCCGGCGTTGTGGTGTGGGCGGGCCTGGCCGGCGTACTGGTCGCCTCGCTGACGGCGGAGCGTGGACGCCCACCCGGGGAGTGAGCGCCCGGGCATGGAGAGTGAGCGCCCGCCCGGGAAGGGTGAGCCCGAGCGGAATGGTGAGCGCCCACGCGCTTCCAGATC
Source organism: Streptomyces sp. P9(2023) (assembly GCF_032436795.1). Classification (NCBI taxonomy): domain Bacteria; kingdom Bacillati; phylum Actinomycetota; class Actinomycetes; order Kitasatosporales; family Streptomycetaceae; genus Streptomyces; species Streptomyces sp. P9(2023). Next base: position 106,019 of record NZ_JAUPWM010000001.1, on the reverse strand, counting down.
GTCCTGGAGGGCAGCTGCCGGCTCGTCGGGCCGGCGGACGCGGAGCCGGTCGGACTCGGCCCGGGGGACCTCGTGTTCCTGCCGCACGGCAGTGGACTCACCCTCACCGACGCCGACGGGACCGCCGTCAGCGAGCCCGCCTGCGCCCCGGGCGACCCCGACCTCTCCGCCGCCTTCACCTCCGACCACGTCGACCGCACCGGGTCCGACGGACCGTCGACCACCCTTCTGTGCGGGGCGTACCGGCTCGACCCGGCCCGGACCCATCCGCTGCTGCGGTCGCTGCCGGAGCTGATCCACCTGCCCGCGCGGGGCGACCGCCGACCGGAACTCGACGCGGCGGTCGACCTGCTGGCCCGGGAGGTACGGACACCCCGCCTGGGCACGGACGCGGCCGTCCCCGCCCTCCTCGACCTCCTCCTGCTCTACGTCCTGCGAACCTGGTTCGCCGGCGAGGCCGCCCGGGGCAGTACCCAGGGATGGTCGGCGGCGCTCAACGACGGGCCGGTCACCGCCGCCCTGCACGCCCTGCACCGCGACCCCGCGGCACCGTGGACGGTGGCCGGCCTCGCCGCCGAGGCCGGACTCTCCCGGGCACCCTTCGCCCGCCGGTTCACCGCGCTGGTCGGACAGCCGCCGCTCGGCTACCTGACCTGGTGGCGCATGACCACCGCGGCCCGGCTCCTGCAGACGGGCGACGACCCGTTGCGGACGATCGCCGCACAGGTCGGCTACGCCTCCGAGTTCGCCTTCGCGCACGCCTTCAAGCGCGCCCACGGCACCTCGCCCGGGGCGTACCGGCGAGCCGCCCTCGCGGGGTAAGTTCGGGGCCCGCTACGGATCTTGACGAGGAGCAGCACCCGTGACCACCGACCCGCGCGTCTCGCCGCCCCACCTCGGAGACGAGCGCGAGACCCTGCGCGCCTTTCTCGAATACCACCGCGCGACGCTCGCGATGAAGTGCGAGGGGCTCGACGACGAGCAGCTGCGGCAGCGGTCGATGCCCCCGTCCACGCTGTCGCTGCTCGGCCTCGTCCGGCACATGGCGGAGGTGGAACGGGCCTGGTTCCACCGGGTCTTCGAGGACGGCGCGGCCCCGATGGTCTGGTCGGACGAGATCGACTTCCAGGCCGCGTACGACGCGAGCCGGTCGACCCGGGCCGAGGCCTTCGGGGCCTGGGAGGCGGAGGTGCAGACTCGCGGCGGATCGAACGGGAGGCCGCCTCCCTCGACCTCACCGGACACCAGCCGAGGTGGGGCACGGAGGTCTCGCTGCGGATGGTGATGGTGCACGTGCTGCTCGAGTACGGCCGCCACAACGGCCACGCCGACTTCCTGCGCGAGGGCGTCGACGGCACTGTCGGCGCCTGATCGGACCCGCGTGACCGGCGGGTGTCAGTGCCGGGTGCGATGCTGCGGGGTATGGACGAGCTGATGCGAGGCCGCGTGTACGGCGCCGACCATGACGACCCGGACCCCGGCCCCCGACCGGGCCACGACTACCGCGAGCTGGTGGCCGGCCCCCTGGACGGCCTCCTTCTCGACGTCACCGGCTGGACGCGCCACCAGGTGGAGGAGGGTGCCGACCTCGCCACGGAGATAGGCGCCTACGGCCCCGGCGGCCACGCCCGGTACGGCCCGCGGGCGGGCGACGACCACCACTGGGACTGGGAGGGCGACACCCGCTAGCGCCCGGCCCGCGGCACGCCGTCAGCGCCCGGTGGACTCGGCGAGCGTGTGGGCGACGAGGGCGTTGGCGTGGCCGTGGCCCAGGCCGTGCTCGGTCTTCAGCCAGGCGACGAGCTCCATGTGCTTGGTGAGCGGCGAGGTGCGGATGAGCTCCTTCCACTCGGCGACGGGGCGGCCGTACTTCTTCTCGATCGAGGGGAAGTAGCTCGCGGGGCCCTTGGCGGTCTCGGTCATGTCGGTGGTGTCCCTTCAGGTGCGCTGTGATCTTGAATGGAAGACCGTAGGGCGACCGGGAACTCATCGGTACGCCGACGTGATGTGGATCACCGGGTGCTCCGATGAGGGCGCAGGCCCCGGGGCTGTGTCAGCGGCGTACGCCGAGGAGGTGCTCCAGGGCGAGCTGGTCGAGCCGTTCGAAGGCCATGGACCGCTCGGCCGCGGCCGTCACGTCGAAGTCCTCGTACGCACCGGTGTCCGCGAGAAGGCCGGCGAGGCCGTCGGGGGCGGTGGGAACGGCGAGTTCGGGCAGCCGGGAGGCGACGAGCGCCTCCTGAGCCTCGGGATCCGCGCGGAAGGACGCGGCGCGCTCCTTGAGGATCAGGTAGTTGCGCATGCAGTTCTTCGCGGACTCCCACACACCGTCGAAGCCGTCCGTCCGCACCGGCTTGAAGTCGAAGTGCCGCGGGCCCTCGTACCCCGCCGTCTCCAACAGGTCCACCAGCCAGAACGCCTGACGCAGGTCCCCGGCCCCGAAGCGGAAGTCCTGGTCGTACTTGATGCCCGACTGGCCGTTGAGGTCGAGGTGGAAGAGCTTGCCCGCCCAGATGGCCTGGGCGATGCCGTGCGGGAAGTTGAGCCCGGCCATCTGCTCGTGGCCCGTCTCCGGGTTCACGCCCACCAGTTCGGGCCGCTCCAGGCGCTCGATGAAGGCCAGCGCGTGACCGATCGTCGGCAGCAGGATGTCGCCGCGCGGCTCGTTCGGCTTCGGCTCGATCGCGAAGCGCAGCGCGTAGCCCTGCTCGGTGACGTACTCGCCGAGGAGGTCGAAGGCCTCCTTCATCCGGTCCAGGGCCACCCGGACGTCCTTGGCCGCGCCCGACTCGGCGCCCTCGCGGCCACCCCAGGCGACGTAGGTGGTGGCGCCCAGTTCGACGGCGAGGTCGATGTTGCGGATCGTCTTGCGCAGGGCGTACCGGCGCACGTCCCGGTCATTGGCGGTGAAGGCGCCGTCCTTGAAGACCGGGTGGGTGAAGAGGTTGGTCGTGGCCATCGGAACCCGCAGGCCGGTGCGCTCCAGGGCCGCGCGGAAGCGCTTGACCACGGCCTCGCGCTCGCTCTCCGACGCGCCGAAGGGGATGAGGTCGTCGTCGTGGAAGGTGACGCCGTACGCCCCCAGTTCCGCGAGCCGCTCGACCGACTCGACCGGGTCGAGCGCGGGGCGGGTGGCCTCGCCGAAGGGGTCACGGCCCTGCCAGCCGACCGTCCACAGGCCGAAGGTGAAACGGTCGTCGGGGGTGGGGGAGAAGAGCTCGGTCATGGTCTGTCCCACTTCCTGTGGTCCATGGGGAAAGAGGGCCGTGGCGAGGCCTGGTCCCTCTATTTGTTTTCTGAGATAACTAATACGGCACGGGCCGGTCCCGCGCCAGAGTGGTCACGCGGTTCGACGAAAGGTGAGACCCATGGCGGCGACGCGCACCGCATCCCCGGTCGTGATCGGCGTGGACAGCTCGACCCAGTCCACCAAGGCGGCCGTCGTGGACGTGGACACCGGCGCCGTACGAGGCCTGGGGCGGGCTCCGCACACGGTCACGGGGGCGGACGGAGCCCGCGAGAGCGACCCCGAGCAGTGGTGGTCCGCGCTGCGCGAGGCCGTCGCGGCGGCGCTGGCCGCCGCCGACGTGCCCGCGCGCGCCGTCACCGGCATCGCCGTCGCGGGCCAGCAGCACGGCCTCGTCGTCCTCGACGCGGAGGGGCGCCCGCTGCGTCCCGCCCTGCTCTGGAACGACACCCGGTCGGCGCCACAGGCCGCCGAGCTCACCGCCGCCCTCGGCGGCCCGGACCGCTGGCTCGCCCGCACCGGCTCGGTGCCGGTCGCCTCCATGACCGCCACCACCTGGCAGTGGCTGCGCGGCCACGAACCCGCCGTCACGGCCGCGACCGCGGGCGTCCGGCTGCCCCACGACTTCCTCACCGAGCGCCTCGCCGGAGTCGCCGTGACCGACCCCGGGGACGCCTCCGGCACCTGCTGGTACGACACGGCGACCGCCGCCTACGACCCCGGGATCCTCGGGCTCCTCGGCCTCGACCCGGCCCTCCTGCCCGCCGTCGCCCCGAGCGGCGCCACCCGCGTCGGCACGCTCACCGCGGCCGCCGCCCGCGCGCTCGGACTGCCGTCCGCCGTCGCCGTCGCCGCCGGTACGGGGGACAACATGGCCGCCGCCGTCGGCCTGGGGCTCGGCGGCGCGGGACTCCTCGACCATCCCGTCGTCAGCCTCGGCACCTCGGGCACCGTCTTCGCCGCCACCCGGACCCGCCCAGCGGCCGCCGGCGTGGCCGGGTTCGCCGCCGCCGACGGTACGTACCTGCCGCTCGGCTGCACCCTCAACTGCTCGCTGGCCGTGGACCGGTTCGCCGGGCTGCTCGGGCTCGACCGCGAGGACACCACACCCGGCGACGGGGTGGTGGTCCTGCCGTACCTCGACGGCGAACGCACTCCCGACCTGCCGCACGCCACCGGGCTCGTCACCGGGCTGCGCCACACCACGACCCCGCGCGCCGTGCTCGGCGCGGCCTACGAGGGCGCCGCGTTCACCGTGCTGCGCGCCCTCGACGACCTCCTCACCGCCTGCGGCCTCGACCCCTCGGACGCGGCGGTACGGGACCGTCCGCTGCGCCTGATCGGCGGCGGCGCCCAGGGTCGCGCCTGGCGGGAAACGGTCCGCCGCCTCTCGGGCCGGTCCCTGGTGGTCCCCGCCGCGACCGAACTCGTCGCCCTCGGCGCGGCCGCACTCGCCGCCTCCGCCGCGACCGGCGAGGACCCGGTGGGGCTCGCCGCGGCCTGGGGTACGGGCGAGGGTGAGACCCTGCCGGCGGTCGCGCGCGACGAGGAGACCTGGAACCGGATCGCCTCCGTCCTGGATCGCGCGACGCCCAGCCTCCTGAGCTGAGATGGAGTGGCTCAGGAGGCGGCGGCCGGGGGAACCACCGCGACCGGGCAGTGGGCGTGGTGCAGGACGGCGTGGGCGACCGAACCGATCAGGAGCGACGTGACCCGGTGTCTGCGGTGGCGGCCCACCACCACCAGGTCCGCACTGCGGGAGCCCTCGACGAGTCGGCCCGCCGCGTCCGCCGGTACGACGGTGGGGGCCACCGTGACGTCCGGGTACCGCTCGGTGAAGGGCCGTAGCCGCTCGTCCTGGAGGCGGACGGTGTCCCGTACGAGCTCGGGGGTGTCGCCGTCCAGCGGGAGCGCCGGCGGCACCTGCAGGGCAGGGGCGGGCGGCCCGACCAGCATCACCGGCGACGGCGGCAGCCGGTAGGCCGTCACCACCTCCAGGGTCACGCCCCGCTGCTCGGCGGCATGGAAGGCGAAGTCGAGGACCTCGTCGGCGGTCTCCTCCGGGTGGAGTCCCACGAGAACCCTGCCCGCCTCCGCGCCGTCCTCCGGAGTCACGGTCCGCGCCTCGTGCGGCACCACGACGACCGGGCACGGCGCGGACGAGGCGAGGGACCGGCTGACGGAGCCGAGCAGCAGACTCGCGAAGCCGCCGCGCCCACGGGAGCCGGTCACCAGAAGGCGCGCGGTCCGGGCCGAGTCGAGGAGCGCGTCGGGCACCGTGCCGTCGAGCGACTCGTACCGCACCGGCACCCGGGGCGTGTCCTGCCCCTCGATCCAGGCGGCGACGCCGTTGAGGACGGTGTCGGGGATGTTCGGGCTCTCGCCGAGCGAGGAGATCCGCGCTTCTCCCAGCTGGAGCGCCTCGGAGCGGACATGGGCGACGACCAGGGGAACGCCGAGCTGTTGCGCGGCGGCCAGCGCCCACGCCAGAGCCCGCTCGCTGTGCTCCGACCCGTCCACACCGACCACAACCGGCTTTTCATCCATAGAGGAATGATTACCCCTATTTCGGACGCCCCGCCCGGGTCTGCGCGCTCGGCGCGTCGAGCGGTCCGGCCGAGCGGGTCTACACGCTCGGCGCGCCGAGGTCGTAGCGCTCCTTGACCAGTTCCAGGTGGATCCAGCTCTCGACCGTACGCACGCCCGGCAGGGCACGCATCGCGTCGAGGGCCGCCCGGACCGAGCCCAGCGAGTCCGCCGTGATCGTGCCGACCAGCTCCGCGCGTCCGAGGCAGGCCGACAGGAACGTGACCTCGTCGCGCGCGGCCAACTCCCGTGCCACGGGCTCCCGGCCACCCTCCACCCGTACCGCGAATCCGCACGCGTGGCCCAGCCCCAGCACCTCCGGGCGGACCAGCGCGAGCACCCTCACCACCCCTCCGTCGAGGAGGCGGAGGGTCCGGGCGCGCGTGGCGCCGGGGGAGAGCCCGACCCGCTCGGCCAGCTCGGCGAAGGGGAGCCGGCCGTCCAGTTCGAGGGCGTCGAGGATCCGCAGGTCGATGTCGTCCAGGTCCGGGGCGGCCGGCTCGTCGGCCAGCAGGTACGGGTCCTTGAGGTGACGGGTGCCGATCAGCGGGTCGACCAGCGCCACGCCCGGCACCGAGCGCACGCGCTCGATGGCCCGCTCCAGGGCCTCGAACCCCTCGGTGCGCAGCTCGGTCATGATGGCGTGCCGCCCGGCCGTGAGGCTGACGAAAGGGGCCTCGGGCAGCTCCGCGACGGCCCGCGCGACCGGCTCCGCCGCGCCGTCGACGTCGATCGAGAGGTGCGCCGTGGCGGTCAGTCCACGGACTGCCGGGTGGACGACGGCGACGACCCGGACCGCGCCCGATTCCAGTAGCCGCTGGACGCGGGCCCGGGTCGCGGGCCGGGACAGGCCGACGTGCTGGGCCAGCGTCTCGTACGCCAGGCGCCCGTCGGACTGCAGCGCGCGCACGACGGCCAGGTCGATGGGGTCCAGGTCCACCCGGTGATCTCCTCGATTTCGGCGGCCCGAGCGGCTGCCGAGCCCGGGTCCGAGGCCATTCTCGACCACCGCCCGGTGCGGCGGGCCCGTTCGTGACGTGGGTCACCGGCGAGCGAGGCGTGCGCCACTGGACAGCCTGTACGGATGAAACGTAAGTTCATGACGTCATCAACCGACGGATCGGCCGTTTGGAGCCGTGCGACCGGAAGGGGGTCGGGTGCAGCAGCCCGTCGCCGTATTCACCGACACCGACGACCTGGACCCCGAGCCGGGCGCCCGGCTGCTCACCGAGGCGGGATTCGCGGTACGCGTCGCCGGGACACGGGACCCCGACGCCCTCGCCGAGGCCGCCCGGGACGCCGTCGCCCTGATCGTCGGCTACGCGCGGATCGACGCCGCGCTCCTCGACCGGCTCCCCGGGCTCCGGATCCTCGCCACCATGTCCGCGGGGTACGACATGGTCGACACGGCCGAGGCACGTCGCCGCGGCCTGTGGGTGGCGAACCTCCCCGACGCCGCGACCGAGGACGTCGCCGTCCACGCCCTGGCCGCCACGCTGTCCATGGTCCGCCGGCTCCCGCAGGCCGACGCCGTCGTCCGCTCCGGCGGCTGGAACGCGGAGTTCACCGCCCAGGCCCGACTGCCCCGCCGGGCGAGCGAGTTGACCCTCGGCCTGGTCGGACTCGGCCGGATCGCCCGCGCCTTCGCGACGCTCGCGGCCCCGGTCTTCGGCCACGTCGCGGCCCACGACCCGCACGCCGACCCCGCCCACTGGCCGGCCGGCATCGCTCGTTACGACGACCTGGCTGAACTGGCGGCCGCGAGCGACGTCCTCTCCCTGCACGTCCCGCTCACCCCGGCCACCCGCGGCCTGGTCGACGCGACCCTGCTCGGCCGGCTGCGTCCCGGCGGTTTCCTGGTCAACGTGGCGCGCGGCGAACTGGTCGATCCCGACGCGCTGGTGAGCGCCCTGGACGTGGGCCGGCTGGCGGGCGCGGCGCTCGACGTGCTCCCCGTCGAACCACCCCCGGCGGACGACCCGCTGCGGCGCCACCCCCGTGTCCAGCTCTCCCCGCACAGCGCCTTCCTGTCGGACACCTCGCGCCGCGCGTACGTGTGCGGACCGGCCGAGAACGTCATCGTCTGGCACCGTACGGGCCGCCCGCTCACCCCCGTCGTCGACCCCACCCGCACCCCCGTGCCTCTCGAAGGAGCCGCCCGATGACCACTGCCGTCACGCAGAGCCGGACCGCGGAGGAGCTTCGACTGCGCCGGGAACTCGCCGCCGTCTACCGGCTGGTGGCCCACTTCCGGATGACCGACCTGATCTTCACCCACATCTCGCTGCGGCTGCCCGGCCCCGAGCACCACTTCCTCATCAACCCCTACGGGCTGCTCTTCGAGGAGATCACGGCCTCCGACCTGGTGAAGATCGACCTCGACGGCAACCCCGTCGAACCGACCCCGCACCCCGTGAACCCGGCGGGGTTCGTCATCCACAGCGCGATCCACGCCGCCCGCCCCGACGCGCACTGCGTCCTGCACACCCACACCAAGGCAGGCTGCGCCGTCGCCGCGCAGGAGGGCGGGCTGCTCCCGCTGAACCAGATGTCGATGGAGTTCTACGACCGCGTCGGCTACCACGACTACGAGGGCGTCGCCCTCAACCTCGACGAACAGCGCCGCCTGGTCGCCGACATCGGCCCGCACCCCGCGCTCGTCCTGCGCAACCACGGCCTGCTGACGGTGGGCGAGAGCGCGGCCCAGGCGTTCCTGCGCATGTACTACCTGGAGCGGGCCTGCGAGATCCAGCTCGCCGCCCAGGCGAGCGGTGTCCCGCTGACCGTCCCGCCGGCGGAGGTCTGCGAGTACACCGCCCGCCAGCTCACCGGCGAGGCGACGTCCGACTTCGAGGACGACGGCGCGTACGACCTGGCCTGGGCGGCGATGCTCCGCCTCCTGGACCGGACCTGCCCGGAGTACCAGGACTGACTCCCCGGCCCGGCCGCTCGCCGCTACCGCAGCCCGGAGACCTTGAAGACGGTCTCCGCGGTCTCCCGGTCGATACGCCGGGAGAGTTGGTCCAGTGCGGTCGCGCCGCAGAGCAGCGTGCCCCGGGCCGACGAGCCGCGGGCGTCCGTCGCCAGGAGGTGCCAGAGCGCCGGGTTGGCCACGAGCACGCGCGGGTCGATCTCGGCCCGGCCGTCCTCGGTGTCGCGCAGGACCAGGCGCTGGGCGACACCGTTCGACCAGCGCACGGAGCACAGCCGGTCGGTGCGGACGGTGTGCCGGGCCCACAGGCCGCGGACGGTGAGCCGGCCGGGGGCGGCCGACACGCGCGCGGGCAGGAGTATGACGAACAGCAGGGCGGCGAGGCCGATCCAGAGCACGGCGCGGGCCGTGGCCAGCGCGCCGGTGCCGGCGTCGATCGTCAGGGAGAGGGCGAGGAGGAGGGCCGCGCATCCGGCCGCGGCGCGGGCCTCACCGGCCCATTCCTCGTCGTGAACTTCGAGAACGTCGAGAACCTCGTGCGGGTCGAGAACGTCGTGAACGTCGAGAACCTCGTGCGGGTCGTGAACTTCGAGCGGGGCGGACGCTGCGGACGTGCCGTGCGCGCGGGGCGCGACCGGGGCCTGACCGTCGACAGCCGACGAGTGCTCAGAAGGGTCCATGACAGGCACGCTAGGCCCGCCGACGGGCCTCACCGGCCCCCTTGACGACCCGTATACGAGCCCCTGACGAGCCCTTGCCCAGGGCCCGTTGCCCGGCCCCCGCACCGGACCCGTTGTCAGGCCCCGCGCCCCGGCCCCTCCCCCGGGCGCGGCGCCCCGGCAGCGCATACTGGGCGCGGCGGGACCCGAGAGGCGGCAGCAGTGAGTCAACAGAACGACCGGTACGACGTCGTGGTGGTCGGCGGCAGCGGAGTGGACACGGTCATCCGCGTCGACGCCCTGCCCGTCCCCCTCGCCGACTCGGTCCACGTCGGACCGATCGAGGAGTGGCCCGGGCACACCGGCGGGAACGTGGCCCTCGGCACCCGGGCCCTCGGCCTGCGGGTGGCCCTGCTCGACTGCGTGGGCGACGACTGGATCGGCACACTGGTACGGCGCCGGATGGCCGAGGGGGACGTCGAGTTCCACCCGGTGATCTCGCCCGCCGGCACCCGGCGCGCGGTGAACCTCGTGGACGCGACCGGACGCCGGATGTCCTTCTACGACGGCCGTGACCCGGCCGACCTGCGTATGCCCCGGGAGCACTACCTGCCCCGGCTGCGCCGCGCGCGCCACGTCCACGTCTCGATCATGAACTTCGCGCGTTTCCTCTACGACGACATCGAGGAGCTCGGCGTCACCGTCTCCACCGATCTCCACGACTGGGACGGACTGGCGGACCACCACCGGGAGTTCGCCCTCCGCTCCGACCTCGTCTTCCTCAGCGCGGAGGGCGCGGGCGACGGCACGACGGCGCTGATGCGGGAGATCCTGCGCGAGGGCCGCGCCCGGACGGTCGTGGCCACGGCGGGCGCGGACGGCTCCTACGTCCTCACCCGGGACGGGAGCTCCACGCCGCACCACGTCGCGGCGGTCGCCCCGTACGCCCCGGTCGTGGACACCAACGGCGCCGGCGACGCGTTCGTCAGCGGTTTCCTCTACGGCAGCCTCGCCGGGCACGATGTCCTGACCTGTGCCCGCCTGGGAGCCGTCTCCGGAGCGCACGCCTGCACGGCGCCGGGCTCCACGGCACTGATCACCTCCGAGACCCTGCTGGCGGCGGCGGAGGTCCGACCGGCAGACGCCTGACCGGCCGACGGCGCCCGTCCGAGTGGCGGCTCGGGCGGGCAGCCGTTGCGATGGGGGGCATGAACGAGCGCGCTGCCCGCTGGTGGGCCGAGTTGCCGCCCGCGGCGGGCTCCGCGGTCTTGGCCACCGGCATCCTCTCGGTCGGCTTCCATCTGACGGGCGCCGAAACGGTGTCCCGCGTACTGCTCGGCCTCGCGGGCGCCCTGTGGGCGCTGCTCGCGTGCGAATTCGCCACCCGGCTGCTGTGCAGCCGCCGCCGTTGGGTGGCCGAGGCCGACACCCCGCCCGCGCTGACCGCCGTGGCCGCCACCACCGTGCTCGGTGCCCGCGTGGTGCTCCTCGGGTGGACCGACCCGGCCGCCGTGCTCCTTGCCCTCGGGGCGGTGCTGTGGGCGGTGCTGCTCGCGGCGGTGCTGACCCACCTGCGGCGCCGGATGCCCGGCGGCGTCTTCCTGATCTGTGTCGCCACCCAGGGCCTGGTGGTCCTGGCGGCCGCCCTCGCCCCGTCGGCGGGCGACTGGCTCGCCCGGACGGGAGCGGCCTTCTTCGTCCTCGGGCTGCTGCTCTATCCGGTGGCCCTGTTCCGGTTCGACCTCCGGCAGGTCACCCGGGGCGCCGGCGACCAGTGGATCGCCGGCGGCGCCCTCGCCATCTCCGCGCTTGCCGGCTCCAAGCTCCTCGCCACCGGCGTCTGGGCGGGTTCGGCCGGCCACACCGCCCTGCGGACGACCACGTTGATCGTGCTGGCCGCCGATCTCGGCTGGTACGCCGTCCTGCTCGGCGCCGAGCTGCTGCGGCCCCGCCCGGGCTACGACGTACGACGCTGGGCCACCGTCTTCCCGATGGGGATGACGGCGGTCGCCTGCCTTTCCACCTCGACGGCGGCCGCCGTCGGCTGGCTCGACGGCCTCGGACGGGTCCTTCTCTGGGTCGCCGCGGCGGCGTGTCTCGTCACTCTCGTGGGGACCGTCGGCTCCGTGACGTCAGGCAAGCCGTTCGTCGCGTCGGGAAGCGACTTTCGATGACTGCGACGGGTGCGTGGCGGGCGCGATCATCTTGGTGAAGTCGACGACGCCCGCAATCCGGCAAGCTGACGCCCCCCGCTCTCCGTCAGCCCGCGAACGGCGCCAGCGTCGCGAACTCCGGGGTCACCCGCACGCCCTCGGCGAGCGCCGCGAGGGTGTTCCTGACCCGGGTGAGGGGGTGGTCGGGGAAGTCGGTGTCGTAGCGCGTGTGGTCCGCGGCGTGGAACGGCAGTCCGCCCTGGACCTCCGGGGCGTAGGGATGCGCCCGGAAGAAGGCGTCCGGACCCACCTGGGCCATCACCATCGCCTCGCGCATGCCCGTCATCCCGCGCTCGGGCGCCTGGATCTTCACCACGGTGCTGCACTCCGCCCGCGGCACGGTGAAGCTGCCGATGAAGACCTGCCCGTTGGGCTGCCCGGGCAGCGGCAGCTTGAGTATCTGGCGCAGCGCGGGCAGCTCGCCCAGCGTCTTCACGGAGGCCTCGATCAGCCCGCCGCCGGCGTCCGCGGTGAGCCGGGTCAGCCCGGCCCGCAGCGACGGGCCGTCGTCCAGCGACGCGGGCAGATCCGGGCGTAGCCCGAAGAAGTGCAGCGACAGCACGTCGCCCGCGTCACTGACCCACACATCGGGTTCCACGGCCCGGAATCCCGGCAGTTCGACACCCACAAGAGCTCTCATGACCGCAGATGATGGCGCATGGCCCCGGCTCGTGTGAAAGGAGGGGGGCATGGCCGGTCCGAGCTCACGGAGCGAGCGTGCCGTCCAGGGGCGGCACCTACCGGCGGGACGCCTATCGGAGGGACGCCTGGTGGAGTGCGTCCGGGCCGATCGGCAGGGTGGGCAGCGGCCGCGTCCGCTGCGGCGCGACACCGAGCGGGGCGGTGGGCCGGCCGGCGAGGGCGCCGTCGACATGGGCGTAGAGCGCTTCCGTGATGGGATCCGGCAGCGGTTTGCCCTGCTCGTCGAAGCGCTGGTACTTCATCAGGTTGTAGCCGATGGCGACCTGGCGACGGCCGTCCTCGCTGGACAGCGCCCAGGTACCGGCGCCGAAGACCGCGCCGTCGTGACCCCAGTACCAGCCGCCGTTGGGCATCTTCAGGGTGTAGATGCCCAGGCCGTAGCGCATCAGCGGTTCCTCGCCCGGCTCGGTCTCGTACGCGGGGACGGTGGTCTTCATCTCGCGCAGCTGCGCCGCACCGAGCAGCCGGCCGCTGAGCAGCTGGCGGTAGAAGTCGTTGAGGTCGCTCGTCGTCGAGACGAGCGCGCCGGCCGTGCCCGCCCACGACATGTCGGCGACGCTGTAGTCGCGCGGCGGGTCGATCAGGCCGAAGAACGACTCGTACATCCTCGCGTGCGGCCCCTTGATGGACGGCGAGCTGGGGAAGTACGTGTGGCGCAGCCCGGCCTTGCGGATGACGTTCCGGGTGATGTACGCCTCGGCCTGCTGGCCGGTCACGCGCTCCAGGATCAGCCCGGCCAGGATGTAGTTGGTGTTGGAGTACGAGTGCGTCCCGCGCTCCGCGACGGGCGGGGCGGCGAGGCCGAGCCGGGCGAGTTCCTCCGGAGCGATGCGGCGCAGCCGGTTCTCGTCGAGGGCCTTGCCGGGGTTCTCGAGGATGCCGGGGAAGGCGGGCAGGACGTAGTCGGCTATGCCACTGGTGTGGTTGAGCAGCATCCGTACGGTCACCTGCCGGCCCTGCTCGCCGGGCACGACGTCGGGGATGTAGCGGCCGACGGGAGCGTCGAGGTCGATGCGCCCGGCGCCCGCCTGCTGGAGGACGGCGACGGCCGTGAACGTCTTCGTGATGCTGCCGACCCGGTGCTCGAAGTCGGGCCGGGTCGGGCGGCCGCTGTCGACATCGGCGATGCCGGTGGCCCCCTGCCACCGCGCCGGACCGTTGCGGACCGCCGAATAGGCCCCGTACATCCCCGCCTTGTGGAAGGCGTCGAGCGAGCCGCGCAGCGCCGCGCGGTCGAGACCGTGGCGGGCGTCGTGGGCCGCCATGGCGGACACGGCCGTGCGGGAGCCGGGTTCCCCGGCGACGGCGGCCTGTGCCGGTAACGCCGTGGCGGAGAGCGCGACCAGGGTCGCCGCGGCGACGACCGAACGGGGAGCCCTGCGGGACGAAGTCATGGATGGTTCCTGCTTCCCTCGATGGTGACGGTCGTTCCATCCTGGTCGCCGTCTCCCCGCACGCCCTCCGCCCTCAGGAGGATCTTGCTCATCGGAACCCGTGACATTTGTCAGGAGTCCCGTCCATGGTGGATAAGCGGTCGGTGGCACACTGGCCGCTGATCGTTCCAAGGAGCCCCACGTGCCGATAATCCGCAATCTGAAGCGCACGGTCCGCCGTGCCTACCGCCGGACCGTCGATCTGAGCCACCCCGCCCGCTCACCGCTGGGCAGCTCGGTGGTCAACTGCGTGGTGTACGAGGACGGGGCGCGGCAGCGCGGGGCATGCCCGGCGGACGAGGCGGTGCGCCGGGTCCGCAAGTCCGGTGACGGGTTCGTCTGGATCGGGCTGCACGAGCCGTCCGTCGAGGAGTTCGCCGGGCTCGCCGAGCTGTTCGGGCTCCATCCGCTGGCCGTCGAGGACGCCGTCCACGCCCACCAGCGGCCGAAGCTGGAGCGGTACGACGACACGCTCTTCGCCGTCTTCAAGACCTGCCGGTATGTGGAGCACGAGGAGCTCACCGCCACCAGCGAGGTCGTCGACACCGGTGAGCTCATGGTCTTCACCGGACCGGACTTCGTCATCACCGTCCGGCACGGGCGGCACGGTTCGCTCGGCCCGCTGCGCGAGGCGCTGGAGGCGGACGCCGAACAACTCGCCAAGGGGCCGGCGGCCGTTCTGCACGCCATCGCCGACCGTGTCGTCGACGACTACCTCGCCGTCGCAGACGCGGTCCAGAACGACATAGACGCCGTCGAGACGGCCGTCTTCAGCGAGCAGGTCTCCCGCGGCGACGCCGGCCGCGTCTACCAGCTCAAGCGGGAACTCCTCGAACTCAAGCGGGCGGTGGCCCCGCTCGACCGCCCGCTGCAGGCCCTGGCCGCGCAGCCGCTGCCGCTGGTCACGCCGGAGATCCAGCCGTACTTCCGCGACGTCGCCGACCACCTCTCCCGGATCGCGGAACAGATCACGTCCTTCGACGCGCTCCTCGACTCGATCCTCCAGGCCCATCTGGCGCAGGTGACCGTCGCCCAGAACGAGGACATGCGCAAGATCACGGCCTGGGCGGCGATCATCGCCGTGCCCACGATGGTCTGCGGCGTCTACGGCATGAACTTCGAGCACATGCCCGAGCTGGGCTGGACCTACGGCTACCCGCTCGTCGTCGGCGTGATGGCCGTGGCCTGCCTCCTCCTCCACCGCAGCTTCCGCCGCAACGGCTGGCTCTGAGGACCCCGCCGGTCCGGGCCGCGGTGCTCAGATCCGGGCGCGCAAGGCCGCGGTGTGCTCCCGTACCTGATCGGGCGTGAGGTACGCGTCCGTGTACTCGAAGTCCTTGAGCGTCCCCGACCGGGACGACAGGAATCCCGTACGGACGAAGTCGTCCCCGGCCACGGCGTTGAGCAGCCAGTTCGTCATCACCCGGGTCTTGGCGACATTCGTCCGCAGCGCCGCCCAGTGGTACGCCCGCGCCACCGCCTGCGCGGGCGTGCCGTGCAGCTCGATCCCGAGCGGCTTCGAGACGGCGTCCCGCCCGCCCAGGTCCACCACCAGGCCGAGATCCCGGTGGTGGTACGGGTAGGTCGGCTCGCCGCGCAGGGTCGCGACGAGGTTGTCGGCGACCTGCTTGCCCTGGCGCATCGCGTGCTGCGCCGTCGGCGGGCAGATCGCCCCCTCCTCGTTCTTGGCCAGGTCCGGTACGGCGGCGGCGTCGCCGAGGGCGTGCACACCGTCCAGACCGGGGACCACCATGTCGGGCCCGACCACGAGCCGGCCCCGGTTCGTCTCCGCCTCCAGCGTGCCGATCAGCGGGCTGGCGGCGACGCCCGCCGTCCAGATGAGCGTGCGGCTCGGCAGCACCCGACCATCGGTGAGCGTCACCGCCTCGTCGTCCACGGAGGAGACCGACACGCCGAGCGAGACCTCGATCCCGCGCCGCCGCAGGATGTCCAGCGCGGCGGCGCCCAGCTTGTCGCCCAGCTCGGGCATGAGCTTGGGCGCCAGGTCCACCAGATGCCACTTGATCAGCGCCGGGTCGAGGCGCGGATAGCGCTGGACCGCGTTGTGGGTCAGCCGCTGCAGACAGGCGGCCGTCTCGGTGCCCGCGTATCCGCCGCCGACCACCACGAAGCGCAGCCGCGCCGCGCGCTCCGCCTCGTCCTGGCCCGCGTCCGCCAGATCGAGCTGGGCGATCACGTGGTCGCGGATGTAGACCGCCTCGGCGAGCGTCTTCATGCCCCGCGCGTGCTCGCTCAGCCCCGGGATGTCGAAGGTGCGGGTCACACTGCCGGGCGCGAGCACCAGATGGTCGTACGGTTCGCCGACGAGTTCACCCGTGATCGTCCGTACGACACAGACCTTCGCCTTCGTGTCCACGCCGACCGCGCCGCCGGGGATGATCCGCGTGCGGTGCCGCCTGCTGCGCCGCAGCGACAGGGCGACCGACTGCGGGGTCAGCACGCCGGCCGCGACCTGGGGGAGCAGCGGCAGATAGAGCTGGTACGAGAAGGGTGACAGCAGCGAGACCTGTGCCTCGCGCGTGGCCAGGCGTCGCTCGAGCCGTCGTACACAGGCGATCCCGGCGAAGCCGGCGCCCACAACGAGAATCTTCGGTCGAGTCACGGAGCCCGCCTCCCGGTTCGTCGGTCGTTGAGACCTGACTAACCTCTCGGGCCGCTCGGGAACCCGGACTGTCCGCCGAGCGGGTGACGGCAAAGCGAACCGTAACGGTAACTCTCCGGGCATAGTGTGATAGAAGGGACAGGCAGGGTGGGGGTGTGAGAACGGAGCCGACGGCCGTGGGGAGACCCGAGGACACAGAGACCACCGCGCACGAGGCGGTGTTCGGCGTCGCAGACTCCGTCGTTCTCCTCTTCGACGAGGGCGGGACGGTCGTCGGACGCCCCTACGCGGCCGAGCGGCTGCTCGGCTACCCCGCGGCGGAACTGAGCGGCCGGCGTGTCGACTCCCTCCTCGCCGGCGACGAGACCGGCCGGCTGCCCGGCATCCTCACGGTCTCGGCGCGCGACGGCGGCTGGTCCGGCGTCCTGCTCGCCCGCCACCGGGACGGCCGTACGATCGCCGTCGACGTCACCGTGCTTCCCCTGCCCGGCGAGGCGGGCCCCGCCCGCTGGCTCGTCGTCGCCGTCGGCGCGGCCCCGTCGCGGCAGTGGACCATGGGTCCCGCGCTCCTCGAACGTATGGTCACCCAGATGCCGATCGGGCTCTGCTTCGTCGACACCGAGCTGCGGTGCGTGTGGTCGAACACCGCGCTGGAGCACTTCGGCGGCGGCACGGTCGAACAGCGGCGCGGCAAGCGGCTCGCGGAGATCCAGCCCGGCATGAACGCCGAGGTCGTGGAGTCGAAGATGCGCCAGGTGCTCGCCACCGGCGAACCCGTCGTCGCGTACGAGCACGTGGGCCGCACCCGTGCCTACCCCGGCCGGGACCACGCCCACGCCATGTCGTTCGTCCGGCTCGACGACGACAACGGCCGCGCCCTCGGCGTCTGTTACGGGGTCGTCGACATCACCGACCGCTACCGGGCCCGGCTCCGCCTCGCGCTCATGGCCCGGGCCAGCGAGCGCATCGGCCGCAGCCTGGACGTCCTGGGCACCGCCCAGGACCTCGCCGACGTGGCGGTCGCAGGACTGGCCGACTTCGTCGCCGTCGACCTCCTGGACACGGTCCTCCGAGGCGCGGAGCCGTCCCCCGGGCCGACGGCCGCCGCCACCGCCGTACGGCTGGTGCGGGCCGGCGTGCAGACGGTCCGCGGGAGCGGGGTCGAGGTGCTCGCACAGCCGGGCGAGCCGTGCGCGTACCTGCCGTCCTCGCCGCAGATCGCCTCCCTGGCCCACGGCCGCTCCTGGCGCGCCGCCCGGCTGGACGCCGCGACCCGGCAGGCGTCCCTCCCGATCCCGATGCCCGTGGCGGAGCCCGAGGAGGGCCAGGAGGGCGTGAACCCGCCGGAGCCCGCCGACCTGGCGGAGGCGGCGGGCCCGTCAGACGCCCCTGGCCCGTCCGAGACACCCGAAGCGCCGGCGGCCGGCGCTCTCGAACCGCATACGGCGATCGTCGTGCCGATCCTCGCCCGAGGCGTCACCCTCGGGGTGGCCACGTTCCTGCGCGCACGGCGGGACGAGGAGTTCGACGAGGACGATCTACGGCTCGCCGAGGAACTCGTCGCCCGCGCCGCCGTCTGCCTCGACAACGCCCGCCGCTACACCCGCGAGCGCGCCGCCGCGCTCGTGCTCCAGCGCAGCCTCCTGCCGCACGGCGTCCCGGCCCAGGAGGCCGTCGACGCGGCCTCCTTCTACCGCCCCGCCGACGAACTGTCCGGCCTCGGCGGTGACTGGTTCGACGTCATCCCGCTGTCGGGCGCCAGGGTCGCCCTGGTCGTCGGCGAGGTCCTCGGCCACGGGATCGAGGCCGCCGCCACCATGGGCCAGCTCCGTACCGCCGTACGGACCCTCGCCGACCTCGACCTCAATCCCGAGGAGCTCCTCGCCCACCTCGACGACCTCGTCGTCCAGGTGACCCGCGAGGGGACCGCGACGGACCTCGCCGGCGCGGCGAACCCCGCGGGCGTCGGGGCCAGTTGTCTGTACGCGGTCTACGACCCGGTCAGTCTGCGCTGCGACCTGGCGAGCGCCGGCCACCTCGCGCCCGCGGTCCGCGCCCCCGACGGCACCGTCACCTTCCCGGAACTCCCGCCCGGGTCGGCCCTCGGCCTCGGCGGGCTCCCCTTCGAATCCGTCGAGCTGTCCCTCGCGGAGGGCAGCGTCCTCGCCTTCTACACGGACGGACTGATCGCCGCGCCGGGGGCGGGCAAGGAAGGCCTGCGCCGGGTCCTGGAGTCCCGGGACCTGCCGCTCGACGAACTCAGCCGCAGCGTCGTCGAGGAGCTGGCGCCCAGCAGGCCGTACACCGACGACGCGGCCCTCCTCCTCGTCAGGACCCGCGGTCTAGCGGCCGGACGGGTCGCCGTCTGGGACCTGCCCGCCGACCCGGCCGTCGTCGCCCGCGCCCGGGTGATGGCCGCCCGCCAACTGGCCGCGTGGGGCCTGGACGAGCTCGCCTTCACCACCGAACTCGTGGTCAGCGAGCTCGTCACCAACGCCATCCGGCACGCCTCCGGACCCATCCGGCTGCGCCTCATCCTCGAACGCACCCTGATCTGCGAGGTCTTCGACGCCTCCAGCACCTCGCCGCACCTCCGCCACGCGCGTACCACCGACGAGGGCGGCCGGGGGCTCTTCCTCATCTCCCAGTTCACCCGGCGCTGGGGGACCCGCTACACGGCCGAGGGCAAGGTGATCTGGGCCGAACAGCCGCTGGACAGCGAAGGCCCGGCCCCGGACCCGGCCCTGGACGCTTTCCCGGACCCGGCCTTGGACGCTTCCCCGGACCAGGCCTTCGATCCGTCCTCCGGCAGCGTCCCCAGTCAAGATCCTTAATCGATTGTCCGGCCTGTGCCGCCCGTGCGAGGGTGTGCTGCCGCGCGGAGGGTCCGACGGCACCGAGAAGGAGATCCACCTGTGCGTGCGGGCGCCGACCACCACACCGTCGTGACGGACAGCGGACCGGTGCGCGGCACGGTCACCGACGGGCTGCGGATCACGCTCGGCATTCCGTACGCCGCACCGCCGTTCGGCGCCGGGCGCTTCCGGGCCCCGCGGCCCGCCGAACCCTGGGACGAGGTGCGGGACTGCACGCGCTACGGACCGGTCGCACCGCAGTCGGCGGAGCTGCCGGGCTCCCCGGTCTGGCACCCCGACCACGAGGGCGTACTCACGCTCAACGTCTGGTCCCCGACGGAGAGTTCCGCTCCACTGCCGGTGATCCTCTGGATCCACGGCGGCGCCTACACCTTCGGCTCCTCCGCCCAGCCCGACTACGACGGGTCCGCCCTGGCCCGGGCCGGCACGGTCGTCGTGACCTGCAACTACCGTCTCGGTTTCGAGGGCTTCGGCCATGTGCCGGGCTTCCCCGACAACCGGGGACTGCTCGACCAGATCGCCGCGCTGGAGTGGGTGCGCGCCAACATCGCGGCCTTCGGCGGCGACCCGGAGAACGTCACGGTGGCGGGACAGTCCGCGGGCGGCGGCTCGATCGCCTCTCTGATGAGCAGCGCACGGGCCGACGGCCTCTTCCGGCGCGCCATCGCGCACAGCGTCCCCGACGCGTTCTTCCGGCCGGAGTTCGCCGAGCGCATGACCCGTGAGGTGGCGGAGGCGGCGGGGATCGCCCCGACCGCCCAGGGCCTGCTCTCCGCGACGCCGCAGGCCCTCGTCGACGCCTCGGACCGGGTGGTGGCACGGTACGCCGGTGATCCGGCGGCCGGGCCGCTCCACTACGACACCGTCCTCTACGGCCCGGTCCTGGACGGCGCCCTGCTCACCCGCGACCCGCTCGACGCGCCGGCGGCCCACGTCGACCTCCTGGTCTGTCACACCACCGAGGAGTACTGGCTCATGCACCGGGTGGGCAGCATGCCGTCGGTCACCACGGACGTCGGCCTCGACCGGTTCGCCGCCGACTACGGCCTTCCCACGAGCCTCGTCGCCGCCTACCGGGCCCTCATGCCCGACGCCCCGGTCCTCGACGTCTACCTCGCCCTCGCGAGCGACGCGGTCTTCGCCGTCCCCACCGCCCGGTTCGCCGAAGCCCATGCCCGGACCCGCGCCGCCGCCCACGCCCGCGTCGGCGGCGGTCGTACCTTCGTTTCCCGCTTCGACCGGCGCCGTACCGGCCCCGACGGCGGCAGCCCGGTGCGTGCCTGGCACGCGGCCGACGTGCCCTTCGCCCTCGGCACGCTGGACGCGACGGGTGTCGAGTTCCTGACCGGCGGCCCCGTCGACGCCGACGACCACGCCCTGTCCCGCCGGATGGTCGACGCGTGGGCCGCCTTCGCCGCCACCGGCGACCCGGGCTGGGCCCCGGTCACCGACCCCGCCGCGCCCACCGTCCACGTCTGGGACGTCCCCAAGGACCGCACCGAGGGCCCGAGCACTACGCACGCGCTCTGGCACGACGTACGCATGGCCCCGCCGTCGCTCCCGTGACCCGCACGGGATAATCAGGGCGTACACAGAACGCTGCGCGGCAGCGCAACAGGCGACAGGCCGCGCCCCGGGAGGGGAGCGGCTGGAGACGGAGAACCCATGGACGTCCGGCACTTCGAGCGGATCACCGCGTTCATCGAGGACCGCCTCCGGCCGCTGTTCGACCCCGAGAACGGCAGCGACCACGGATTCGGGATGGACGACACCTCCCGCGCCCTGCGCGCCCTCCTCGGCACCGTCAAGGCCGCAGCCGCCGTCAAGGGCCTCGCCGAGCAGCGGGCGGCGGCCGACCCGGCACTCCGCAACATCATCGACCAGGCCCTCGAACACAACTGGGACGTCCTGCGTGGTGTCGCCCGCAACTGGGAGGACCACCCCGACTTCGTACGCGACTTCAAGCGCCACGCCTGGGAGCTCGACGAGACGTCCGCCGTCGGCTGAGCAGCCGTCAGCAGGGCGTGCGGCGGTCCGCCTTCTGCCCCGGTCGGGTGAGTGCGCGGCTCACCCGACAGGCGGGGTCGCGGACCGGGTACGTATCGCGGCATTGCCGTCCGCCAGTGTCGGAGGATGCTGCCCCATGCCTGTCAGGAACGTCCGTCCCGGGCCGCGCGTGCTGACCGCCGCGCTGTGCGCGACCCTCGCGCTCATCGGCTACGTGAAGCTGTCGCACGAGCAACCCGAGCCGAAGGCTCCACCCGGCGCCCGGGCGGCTGCCGCCAAGAACGCCGGCCCCGAAGCCTCGTCCGCCTCCTCCGTCCCACCCGCCTCGGCGGGCGATCCGGCGTCCCCTGGCACCGTCCCGGCCTCCGTCCCGCCCGGCGTCGGCCCCGTGACGCGGACGCGGATCCCGGACGGTACGAGCCAGGTGTTCGTCGTGACCGGCCGTACCCAGGACTCCAACGTGGCCACGGCCTCGCTCTACGAGCGCGACGGCGCGGGGAAGTGGAACCGTACGGCCGGGCCCTGGCCCGCGCACAACGCCCTGCGCGGCTGGACGGACGACCACCGGGCCGGCGATCTGCGCACCCCGACCGGGGTGTTCCGGCTCGGCGACGCGGGCGGACGGCTGCCCGACCCCGGGGCGAAGCTGCCGTACGACCAGGACGAGGAGTTCGTCTCCCCGGGCGTCGGCTTCCTCGGCGAACCGCTGGAGGGCTCGTTCGACTACGTCGTCGCCATCGACTACAACCGCGTCCCCGGCACGACCCCCCTGAACAAGGAGCGGCCGCTCGGCCTGGAGCGGGGCGGCGGGGTCTGGGTGCACGTCGACCATGGCGGCCCCACGCAGGCGTGCGTCTCCCTCACCGCCGACGTCATGCGCGAGTTCCTGCGCGCCCTTGACCCGGCCAGGGAACCGGTGATCGTCATGGGCCCTGCGGCCGAGATCGGGCGGTGATCAGGCTCGCTGACAGCGCCCGCCGCGGCCGGTCAGGCGCTGTCAGCGCCGGGTCGGCACGCTGTCGGCGCGCCCGGGCATCGTCGTGGTCATCGAGAACGACGACACCCGATACGGAGACCACACCATGAGCGTCACCAGCCTCAAGAGCGCCGACAGCGTCGAGAAGTCCCCGGCCGCGCTGGCCGAGTTCGTCGGGCGGACCGTCACCCAACACGCCATCCCCGGCGTCACCGTGGGGATGTGGGCCGACGGCCGGGAGACCCCTTCCAGCTGGGCTCGGCGAGCAAGACCTTCACCGCCACCGCGCCTGATGCGCCTCGTCGCCGACGGCCGGGTCGAGCGGACGCGCCGGTCCGCCGGTACGTGAACACCGGTGACGGCGACGACGCCCTGGCCGCCTTCGTGGTGAAGACGGCCGAGTTGGAGTTCATCGGCCGGCCCGGCGAGCGCGCCTCGTACAGCCAGGCCGGGTTCAACCTGCTCGGCCGCCTCCTGGAGAACGTCACGGGTCTGACGTACGAGCGGGCCATCGCCTCGCTCGTGTGCGAGCTGCTGGGTCTCTCCAACAGCTTCTTCGGCATGGCCGACGTCATGACCCGGCGGTTCGCCGGGGCAACAACCCCGGCGGCGGACGTCTTGCGCTGGGCGCAGTTCCAGCTCGGCGACGGGCGTACGGAGAACGTCGAGCGGCTCCTGCCGACCGAGCAGCTGCACCGGATGCGGGAGCGTACCGTCGAGTTGCGCGGCGGCAACGTCGGTGACGGCTTCGGCATCTGCTGGTTCCTGCGCGAGGTGAACGGCGTGCGGACGATCGAGCACGGCGGTTCGTCCAACGGCCAGTTCGCCGAGCTGGTGATCGTTCCCGAGCGACGCGATGACCTGACCGTCGCCACCGACGGGGCGGGGCTGACCCTCGGGACCGTGATCGAGCCGGAGATCCGGGCGGCGGCCGACTTCGAGATGCCTGCGGACTACGAGGCGGCCCCATGGGCCTGCTGCCCGGCGACGGCGACGAGTTCATCGTCACCGCCGGTGGACTCGCGGGCCGGCGGGGCCTCTTCTCGCGCGACGCGAGCGGCGCCGTCGCCGGCATCGACCTCGGCGGCCGGGTGGCCGCCGCCGTCGCGTGACGGCCGGTCAGGTGTCCGGTCAGCGGTGCGGCCCGTCCGGTGTGACCGGAACTCATCGCTTCCACCCCGGATCATGCGTCAAATCCCGTCACGTACCGAAGGTATCCGGCCACCTACCTCGCAGAATTGTCACTCTGTGGAGATCGCCGGTAACTTCATGCCGTCGCCGCCACACCAGGGGCACAAGGCCCCGACGGGACTAGCGGCCCGAAGGACATCTCCTCACTTGACGACGACAGCGACCGACAGCTTCAAGGTCCAGCCGTACACGCAGCACTGCCAAGTGATCCACACCGAAGGCGACCACGCGGTCATCGGCATCTCCCCGGGCAACGGATACTTCTCCGCCCAGCGGGTGGCCGATCTCGCCGACTGGGGACTCCGCTCCTTCCAGCAGGTCGACCTCATCTACACCGACCTGCACGTCGCCGACATGTACGAGGCTCTCGGCTACCCGCCGGACGAAGCCCGCCGCAAAGCGGTCAAGAACCTCCGCGGCGTCCGCGCGAAGGTCAACAACGCCGTCGCCGCCACCGACCCCGGCGGCGAACGGCTCCGGGGGCGCCCCATGTCCGCGCTCCTCGACATCCCCGCCTACCGGCAGCTGCGCAAACACCTGGACGACCTGCTCGCCACCGACGCCGAGTTCCTCGCCGCCTGCGACCGGCTGGTCGAGGCCTTCCTCGCCTCGAAGGTCCTCGGCGGACAGACCCCGACCGCCCGCCAGCGCGAGGTCTGCCTCCAGTACGTCTGCGCCGAGGCACCGCTCTTTCTGGACACTCCCGCGATTCTCGACGTGCCCTCCTCCCTCAACTGCTACCACCAGCTCCTGCCGATGGCCGAACTCCTCTACTCCCGGGGCTCCGGACTGCGCGCCTCCCGCAACCAGGGCCACGCCATCGTCACCCCGACCCTCGGAGACCACGATGACCACCACTGACACGCTGCTCGACTTCCCGTTCTCCGCCCGCGGTGACCGACTGCCGCCCGAGATCGAGTCCCTGCGCGCCGAGCCGGTCAAGCGGGTCCGCACCATCGCCGGCGACGAAGCCTGGCTGGTCTCGTCCTACGAGCTCTGCAAGCAGGTCCTCGAAGACCCGAGGTTCTCGCTCAAGGACACCTCGGCCCCCGGCGTACCCCGCCAGTACGCGCTGACCATCCCGCCCGAGGTGGTCAACAACATGGGCAACATCACCGGCGCCGGACTGCGCAAGGCCGTCCTCAAGGCCATCAACCCCAAGACGGACGGCCTCACCGACTGGATGCGCGACCACGCCGGCCAGTTGGTCGACGGACTCCTCGCCTACGGACCGCCGGTCGACCTCCGCGGCCGGTTCACCAACCCGTACGCCGAGAACCTGCACTGCCGGATCCTCGGCATACCGGAGGCCGACGCGCCGCGCCTCGCCGCCAGCCTGGACATCGCGTTCATGAACTCGGCCTGCCCCGTCACCGGCGCCCGGCTCAACTGGGACCGCGACATCGCGTACATGGTCGAGCGGCTGGACGACCCGGCGACCACCGGGCTGATGGCCGAACTCGCCGCCCTGCGCGGCAATCCCGAGTACGCCCATCTGACGGACGAGATGCTCGCGACCGTCGGCGTCACCTTCTTCGGCGCGGGCGTGATCTCCACCATGGGCTTCCTCACCATGGCCGTCTTCTCCCTGCTCCAGAACCCCGACGTGTGGGAGCGGCTGCGCAAGGAACCGGACCGGATCCCCGCCGCCGTGGACGAACTCCTGCGCGTCAACCTCTCCATCGCCGACGGGCTGCCGCGCCTCGCCCTCGAAGACGTCACCCTGGGGGACGTCGAGGTGCGGAAGGGGGAACTCCTCCTCGTCCTCGTCGAGGGAGCCAACACCGACCCGGCGGTCTTCCCCGACCCGCACACCGTGGACATCGACCGGCCGAACGCCGGCGCCCACCTCTCCTTCGGCGGCGGCGGCCACTACTGCCCGGCCACGGCCCTCGGGAAGAGGCACACCGAGATCGCCCTGGAGGTCCTGCTCGACCGGATGCCCGACCTGCACCTCGCGGTCCCGGTCGATCAACTCGTCTGGCGCACCCGCTTCATGAAGCGCATCCCGGAACGGCTGCCGATCGCCTGGTGACCACCATGTGATCCGACATCCGACATCCAATGTCCAATATTCGATGTCCAATATCCAATATCCGATCGGACGCTGCGCACGCCGACCGCCGTCGCCCCCGGCCACCCGCCGGGGGCGACGGCGTTTCCGGTGGGATCCCGTACCCCCGAGTAGCGCGGAGGGTGTTCGTCTGCCGTTCACCGGACACCCGGAACCCGGACCCCCACATCACCTACACATAACGGGTCTGGACCGAAGTGAGGTCCCGAAGCGCGACTCGAAGGAGCACCTGTCATGCCCCCGTCCCCCGACGTCTCCCGCCGCACGATTCTCGGCGGCGCCGCCGGTGCGGCCGTCCTCACCGCCCTGCCGCTCAGCGTCCGTCAGGCGCTCGCCGCCCCCGCCCGCCCCGGCCGGCTCCAGGACATCGAGCACGTCGTCGTCTTCATGCAGGAGAACCGTTCCTTCGACCACTACTTCGGCACCCTGCCCGGCGTCCGGGGACTCGGTGACCGCACCGCGATCCGCGGCTCCAACGGCCGGTCCGTCTTCCACCAGCCCGACCCGGCCCGCGCCGAAGGCTATCTCGTCCCCTTCGCGATGAACGCCGCCCACACCAACGCCTACCGTCAGGGCGCACCCGCCTTCGGCTTCGTCGACTCCTTCCCGCTCTGGAGCGACGGCCGCGCCGACGGCTACGTCACCGGCCGCTCCAGCGGCTGGCTCGGCCACGGCTTCTACGAGCCCGCCGACATGCCCTTCTACAACGCCCTGGCCAGCACGTTCACCGTCTGCGACCAGTACCACGCCTCGGTGCAGTGCAACACCAACACCAACCGCGACCACTTCATGACGGGCACGAGCGGCGGCACCGTCAACGACACCGTCGTCTACAACAACAGCTACATACCCGGCGGTTACACCTGGACGACCTACGCCGAGCGCCTGGAGCAGGCCGGTATCAGCTGGAAGACGTACCAGGCCCGGGACAACTACGACGACAACGCCCTCGCCTGGTTCAAGCCCTTCCAGCAGGCCAAGCCCGGTGAGCCGCTGTACGAGAAGGGCATGGCCCGGGTCGGGGCGGCCGCCGACGAGAACGACGGCCACAAGATGGGCGACGCGCTCGTCGAGGCCTTCCGTGCCGACATCGCCGCCGACCGGCTGCCGCAGGTCTCCTGGATCGTCGCCCCCGAGGCGCTCTCCGAGCACGCCAGCTGGGCGCCGCCGAACGGCGAGGACCTCACCGCCCGCCTCGTCGAGGCCCTCGCCGACCACCCGGACGTCTGGGCCAAGACCGTCTTCATCCTCAACTACGACGAGCACGGCGGCTTCTTCGACCACTGCATGCCCCCGGTCCCGCCGCTCTCCGCCGAGCGGGGCAAGGCCACCATGTCCGTCGACGGCGAGGTCGTGGTCCGTGTCCAGAAGGCCGACGGCTCCACCGCGATGCGCGTCGTCGCCCAGGACGGCCGCTACCGCGTCAAGGCCGCCGACGGCACCCTCGGCTGGTCCGAGACCCTGCCCGCCGGCGAGAAGCTCGTCTCCGGACCCCACGCCATGGGCCTCGGCATCCGCGTCCCCGTGCTCGTCGTCTCGCCCTGGACCCGGGGAGGTGTGGTCGACTCCTCCGTCCTCGACCACACCTCCGTGATCAAGTTCCTGGAGCGCCGCTTCGGCGTCCACGAGCCCCAGATCAGCGAGTGGCGACGGGCCGTCACCGGCGACCTCACCTCCGTCTTCGACTTCTCCGGAGAGGAGATCGACTGGCCCGAACTCCCCGACACCAGCGGCAACGTGGCCAAGGGCCAGGCCGCCGCAGGCAAGCCGTCGATCGCCGTACCCTCCCCGCAGTTCTTCCCGAAGCAGCAGCGCGGCACCCGCCCCGCCCGTGCCGTGCCGTACGCCCTGTCCCTCCGCACCCAGGTCCGGGACGGGCGGATCGAGCTGGACTTCCGTAACAAGGGCCGCCAGGCGGCCGTCTTCCAGGTCTACCCCGAGCCCGGCAGCCGCCCCGACTTCTACACCGTCGGCGCCCGCTCCGAGCTGTCCGGCAGCCGCCCCGCCGCCGACGGCTACGACCTGCGTGTGCACGGCCCCAACGGATACCTCTGGCACCTGCGCGGAGCCGCCGACGACGCCCTGGAGGTCCGCCTCTCCGAGGACCACGACGACCGCCGCCCCGAGATCGAGATCGAGATCAAGAACCGGGGCCGCCGCGCCCGTACGGTCCTCGTCGGCGACCTCGCGTACGGCGGGGGAGTCAAGGAGGTCCGCGTGGGTGCCCGCGACGACCGCACCGTGACCGTGCGGGTGCCCGACGAGCGCTGGTACGACATCGCCGTCGGCGCCGCCGACGACCCGCTCTACCTGCGCCGCTTCGCCGGACGCTGCGCCGACCGGAACGCCGGCGTCACCGACCCCGCGATGGGTCTGCCCGAGGCGCTCGCCGTCGAGGTCACCACGGCCGACGGCGACGAGCCCGTCGTCGCGGGCGGCGGCACGGCCCGCTTCACGGCCACCGTCACCAACCGCGGCCCCGTCGAACTCCGCGACGTCCGGGCCCGGTTCACCGTCCCGGCCGGCTGGACCGCCAAGGCCGTCGCGGACACCCCGCCGCAGACCCTGGCGGCCGGCTCCTCGTACTCCGCGAGCTGGGACGTCACCGCCCCGGCCGATGCCGAGCCGTACGGCTCCGCCCGGCTGCTCGCCGTCGCCCGTGCCCGAGCCACCGACGGACTGCGCCTCGCCGAAGGAGAGGTCCAGGCCCGGATCGCCCCCGTCATGACCGGCCACCTGCTCGGCGAGGACTTCCAGCCGCTCGCCGGCAGGCTGGTCAAGCGCGGCCAGGTGCTCGGCTGGACGGCGACCGCCCCCGACGGCTGGTCGGTCGTCAACGCCGCCGCCATGCCGCAGGGCACGCCCATGTTCCAGGGCTGGACCTTCCACACCCGGCGCGCCTGGTCGGGCGGCTCCCAGAACCGGCCCAACTTCACCCGCGGCCTGGGCATCGTCGCCGTGGCCGACCCGGACGACTGGGACGACACCGGATCGCCCGCGGCCAAGGGCACGTTCGACTCGACCCTCGTCTCCCCGGCCGTCCCCGTCCCGGCGGGCACCACGACGCTGCGGCTCGACTTCGACTCCCACTACCGCCAGGAGGGCAACCAGAAGGCCGAGGTCCGCGCCGTCTTCGACACCGGCCAGGAGCAGGTCCTCCTGCAGTACGGCCCCGGCTCACCGGACGCCGAGAACACCGCCGTCGGCAAGGAGTTCGCCGTCCCGGCCGACGCAAGGACGGTGACCCTCCGGTTCCGGATGTACGACGCCGGAAACAACTGGTACTGGGCGGTGGACCACATCCGCCTCGGCTGAGATCGGTAGGCCCGTGCGCGTCGGGGTCGCGGGGCTCAGTGGCGGGGACGCAGGTCCGCGCCGTAGACCGTGCGGTAGTCCGGGACCACGACGCGCGTCCCGGGCGACTCCAGATGGACCTGGCGGATCAGTCCGGCCAGGTCCATCGTGGCGTCGGCGACCACCGGATCGCGCAGGTCCGTCTCGAAGTTGTCCCAGTGCACGGGCACGACGACAGCCGGATGGCCGAGGGCCCGCAGCAGCCTGGGGACGTAGCGATGGGTCGAGGCGCTGGAGGGGACCGGCACCATCGCCACATCAGGGCGGAGCCCTTCGGCGGACCGCTCGGCGAAGTCGCTTGCGCCCATGAGGCACAGGCTCGGCCCGTCGGCGCCGGCCGTCACCTGGAAAGCGAGGGTGTCGCCTTCGGGCAGGTCGGAGATGGTCGTGGGCGGGGCGGCCGGCGGCCCGGTCAGCGTGCCCGGCGCGAAGTAGGAGTGCTGCTTGTTGCGGCTGTGCAGACTCGCCACGACCTCGACCACCAGGCCCTGGCCGAAGTCCAGCACCTCGCCGCCCTTCACCACGGAGACCTGACCGGGATCCACGCCGAGCGCGACCAGCAGATGGTAGGTCGTCTCGGTGCCGAGGACCCGCGCGCCGGTCTTCTTGGCGAGGTACGGGACGTCGGCGACATGGTCCCAGTGGGAGTGGCTGACCAGGATCAGCTCAGGGTTCCCGGCGAACTCCCGTACCAGCTCGGCGTCGGTCTCCGCGATCCGCGTGGCCGGGTCGAAGGGCTTCTCGAAGAGGCCGGTCTTGAAGCGGGTCAGATACGGGTCGAAGAGCACCGTCCGCCCGCCGACGTCGATCCGCCAGCCCGCGGTGCCCAGCCAGCGCAGCGACGCGGAGCCGGGAGCGGGGGTGCCGGCCTGGGCGGCAGGTTGGGCCTGGGCCGCAGCGGCGGGCAGGAACGGTAAGGCCCCGCCGGCGGCGGCGCCTCGCAGGACGGACCGCCGGGGGAAGGTGTGCGTGTCGTCGTTCATGGCGCCAGGAAATCAGCCGATGCGCTCGCCTGTCCAAGACCGAATCGTCCTGGCGCCCATGGCCATTCGGCTATGCCGCCAGGCGGCGGAGGCTACGACCTGCGGCGCGGCTTGCCGGGCTTGCTGCCGCCGCGCTTGACGCCCTTGGCACCCTTCGCGCCGCTCTTGGCCGCCGGCCTGCCCCCGGTGCTCCTGTCCGGACGCTTCGCCTGCGCCTTGGCCTTGTCGCTCGCCTTGGCCTTGGCCTTGGGCTGCGGGGGAGTCGGCGTCCGGCCCCGGGTGCTGTTCACCGTCCGGCCGCGGACGATCCCGATGAACTCCTCCACCAGGTCCGGGGTCGGCTCGGCCTGCGGCCAGGACAGCGCGACCCGCGACTCGGGGGTGTCCGAGAGGGGACGGTAGGTGAGGTCCTTGCGGTGATGCAGCCGCGCGAGCGACTGCGGGACCACGAGCAGTCCCACCCCCGCCGCGACGAGCTCGATCGCGTCGGCCGTCGTCGCCGGACGCTCGATCGCCGGCAGCCCCGGCGGGCGCTCCCAGTCGAGGGTGTCGTCGAGCGGATGCAGCACGACCTCCTCGGCCAGGTCCCCGGGCGAGACCTCCTCGACCGCCGCCACCACGTGGTCCTTGGGGATCACGACGACCGTGGTCTCGGCGTACAGGGGGATCGCGCTGAGATCCGCACCGTCCACCGGCAGCCGTACGAATCCGGCGTCCGCGCCACCGCCCCGCAGCAGCTCGAAGGCCTCGGAGGCCGGCACCTGGACGAGGGTCAGCGGGACGTCCGGCAGCCGCTCGTTCCAGATCCGCACCCACTTCGTGGGCGTCACTCCCGGTACGTACGCGAGCCGGAACGCGGGGGATTCTTCCTGGCCAGTCACTCCGCCAGGTTACCCGTCGTGGTCAGAGGTAGTTCACATGCTCGATACCCTTGACTCATGACGTCGCACCAGACCGCCCAGACGATGAAGCCCGCGACCGCGGCGAAGAAGCTGGGTGTGTACCTCGAGGCCACCCCCGCCGAGTTCCAGGAGGGTGTCGTCTCGCGCACCGAGCTGAACGCCCTCCAGACCGATCCGCCCGAGTGGCTGCGCGAGCTCCGCCGCACCGGGCCCCACCCGCGTCCGGTGATCGCCGCGAAGCTCGGCATCTCCATCTCGGGCCTGGCCCGCGGTGGCATCACCGAGGCGCTCACCACCGAGCAGATCGAGGCGCTGAAGCAGGAAGACCCGGAGTGGCTCCAGAAGGAGCGCGCCACCCAGGCCGAGGTCCGCAAGGAAACGGTCCGTATCAAGGAGAAGAACGCGGAGAAGGCCGCCAAGGCCGACCGCTCCGACTCCTGACGCTCTCCCGGTGCCCTCCTACGCTCTCCCGGCGCCCTCCTGGCGTCCTATGCCGCGCGT
Organism: Streptomyces sp. P9(2023); assembly: GCF_032436795.1. NCBI lineage: Bacteria > Bacillati > Actinomycetota > Actinomycetes > Kitasatosporales > Streptomycetaceae > Streptomyces > Streptomyces sp. P9(2023). The sequence goes on along the minus strand of NZ_JAUPWM010000001.1, from coordinate 74,760 downwards.
ACCGGCGCCAGGTCGGGGCGCTTCGCCGTGCGGCCCTCCCCGGAGGAGCGGCCGCGCAGGCGCCTGCCGACCCATGGGCCGAGGAAGCCCGCGACCCACCGCGCCTCGTCGAGTGCCCGGCGTGGGCCCGACGGCCGCGGGCCCGGGTTCGCGGGCAGCGGGAGGGTCCAGGCGTCGTCGCTGCCGGGCAGCGCCAGTGCCTCGGCCACGGCGGCGGCGATGCGCGCGTGGCCGAGCGGACTGGCGTGCAGCCGGTCCGGGCTCCACAGCCGGGCGTCGGTCACCACCGGGTGGTGGAAGGTCTCGGCGACCGCCACGCCGTGCCGCGCCGCCGCCGTGCGGATCCGCGCGTTGAGCGCGGTGACACGGGAACCGACCGGCCGCGCGAGCGGGATGATCCGCCCGGCGTCCGGGAACGTCACCGTCGCCACCCGCGCGCCCGCGGCCGTCAGTTCGGCGAACATCGCCTCCAGATGACCGGCCACGTCGTCCGCGTCGAAGCGCGGCCTGAGCAGGTCGTTCATCCCCGCGATCACGGTCGCCACGTCCGGCCGCAACGCGAGCGCAGGACCGAGCTGCTCGGCCCGCACCTGCCCGGCGAGCCTGCCCCGCACCGCCAGATTGGCGTACGTCAGTCCCGGACTGCTCACCGCCATCGACTCGGCCAGCCGATCGGCGCAGCCACGCAGGCCCGTGCCGTCGTCACCGTCCCCGAGCCCTTCGGTCTGGCTGTCGCCCAGGGCGACATAACGCGCGTACGGACCGGTGTGCATGGCTCGTGCTCCTCCGTGCGACGGCGTGCCCCGAGCGGCCCGCCTCGACGGTATTCAACACCGAACCTAATCAATTACGCGAGTAGTTCCGCGATCTTGGTTGGTCGTGACACGGCCCGCTGTCAGTGGCCCCTGCGAAGATCGGCGGATGACGGATCGCACCGCGGCCATCGCCGCCTACTGGGACGCCGCCGCGGCGGCCTTCGACGACGAACCGGACCACGGTCTGCGGGCCGACCGCACCCGAGGGGCGTGGGCCGCGCTCCTCGACGCCTGGCTGCCGTCCGGACCGGCCGACGTCCTCGACGTCGGGTGCGGTACGGGTTCGCTGTCCCTACTCCTCGCCAGGGCGGGGCACCGGGTGACCGGGATCGACCTGGCCCCGAAAATGGTGGAACAGGCGCGTGCGAAGCTCACGGACGCGGGCTTCGCCTGCCGCTTCCTGCCGGGTGACGCGATGGACCCGCCGACCGGAGCGGCACGGTTCGACGTCGTCCTGTCGCGGCATCTGCTGTGGACCCTGCCCGATCCGGAGGCCGCCCTGCGCGCCTGGGTGAACCGGCTGCGGCCGGGCGGCCGGCTGGTCCTCGTCGAGGGGCGCTGGCGGGAGTCCGGACAGAGCGGGGTGCCGTACGTCGCCGGAGCCGAATCGCTGCCGTGGAACGGCGGCATCGGGGCCGACGACCTCGCCGCGGCCGTCCGCCCGCTCGTCTCCCGGCTCCGTGTCGAGCCGCTCGACGGAGCAGCCGACGACGATCTCTGGGGGAAGCGGGTGGACGACGAGCGGTACGCACTGATCGCGCACGTGTGACCGTCAGCCCTGGCGCACCACGCGGTAGCGGTGGAACGGCGCCTCCTCGATGGGCAGTTCCGGCCGCCACGTCCGGAGCGCCTGGGCGGAGGGGGTGAACAGCGGCAGGGGGAGGCGGTCGGGCGCGGTCCACTCCCAGCGCTCGATCTTGTCCGGCTCCGCGACGGTCGGGGTGCCGCTGAAGGCCCGTACCACCGCCACCGCCGTCAACCGGGTGACCTCCGTCGACGTCATCGTGTCCAACAGGATCCCGATGACCTCGACGTCGGCATCGTCGGCCACGAGCGTGGTCTCCTCGGCGAGTTCGCGGACGGCGGCCCGCTCGATCGACTCGCCCGGGTCGACCTTCCCGCCGGGCAGCTCCCACGTGCCGCTCGGGTGCAGGCCGAGCAGCACCCGCCCGGCCTCGTCGGTCACGACGACACCGGCCCCGAGCGAGGCCTGAGCGGTCGGCGGCTGGGCGTTGCGGTGCGGCGGGTGCATGGCGGCTCCTCGTGCGGACGGGGGTGGGTGTCGCCGGCCAGCCAACCATGCGCGGCTACACGGCTCGGCCGCCGCCCTGGAGTCGACGCAGAGCGAGCAGCCCGCCGATCCCGGGGATGACGGCCAGCCGGCGGGCGCCCGAAGCGGCGGCGCCGGGAGTGGGCCAGGCGGCCGCGATGGTGACGAGATACGCGGTGCCGTGCAGCGGACCGACGAGCGACGAGACGGCAGGCGTATGCGTCGTCAGGAGGTTGCCCAGGAGGGCCACGAGGGAGGCCGCCTCGGCAGCCGCCGCGATACGAAGGGTGCGCACGGGCCTCACGCCCCCGTGGTCGAACCAGGGCGGACGATCATGAGGACCACGACGACCGTCCAGAGGAGGTTGAAGACGCCGGTGACCATGGCGAGCCGGGAGGCGGCCGCACGCGAGGCGCCCGCGTCGGCCCCGCCCGGATCGGCGCCGCCCGCGTCGCCCCCCTCCCCGCCTCCAGTCGCGACGCCGGCCAGCATCAGTCGCTGGCCCGGCAGGATCGCCAGGGCCAGGACGGCCGCGGCGACCGCGGTGAGCGCGAGCGACGTCAGCAGCCAGGCATCGGTCAGGACGCCGAGCTGGATCGCGGTCGCGAGCCCGAAGACCGGGACGGCGACGCCGGCGACCGCGTACCCCCGGCAGATCTGGTGCAGCAGCGTGGCGAACGGCGAGGCCTGGCGCGCGTAGCGGGGGAACATCGACGCGGCGACGGTGATCGGTCCCACCACCAGGATCGACGCGAGGACGTGTATGGACAGCAGCAGCTTGGTCACCGCGGGCCCCTCCAGCAGAGAGCTATATGTTGGCTGCCAATAGATAGCACGTCTACTCGTCTGATGTGTAGGCTGCCTACTCATGAGAGCGGATGCGGTGCGAGGGCACCTCGACGGACTGCTGCTGGCCGTGCTGGAACCGGGGCCGCTGCACGGGTACGCGATCATCACCGCGGTCCAGCAGCGCAGCGGAGGCGTGCTGGATCTGCGTACCGGCACGATCTACCCGGCGCTCAACCGGCTGGAGCGGATCGGGCTGCTGAGCAGCAGCTGGGACTCGGTCGGCGAACGCCGTCGGCGCTGCTACGAACTGACCGACGCCGGGCGCGAGGGCCTCGCGGGGGAGCGGGCCGCCTGGCGCGAGTTCACGGCCGCGATCGGCTCGGTCCTGAATCCGGCCCCCGTCCGCCCCGGAACCGCGACATGAGCGCCCTCACGAAGGCCTCGGACCCCGTCGACGCGTACGTCGAGGAGCTGAGGAGCGCCCTGCACGGCCCGCGCCGGGCCACCGTGCGCCTCGTCGAGGAGGTACGTGACGGGCTCACCGACACCGTGGCGGCCCACACCCACGAGGGAGCGTCCTACGAGGACGCCGTCCGGCTGGCGGTACGGGAGTTCGGCACCCCGGCCGAGCTCGCCCCCGTCTGCCAGCGCGAACTGACGATCGCCCAGGCCCGCCACACCGCGCGCTCCGTCGTCCTCGCCGCCCCGCTGCTGCTCGCCTGCTGGTACGCGCTCCTCGCCATGGGCACCGGCCAGGGCGGACCGCTGCCCCGCACGGCCCAGTCGCTGGCCGTGGTCGCGGGTGTCGCCGCGCTCCTCGCCGCGACCGCCCTTGCGGCCACCGGCCCCCTCGCACGCCACCTGCCCACCCCGCACCGGCTTCCGCTCCTGGTCGCGTGGACGGGCACCACGGCCAGCGTGTCCATGGCCGTGGCCACCCTCTCCCTGGCCGTCGCCGCCTTCATGACGGCCGCCTGGCCCGTGATCGTCCTGGCCTGCGCCCTCGCCGCGGCCTCCCACGCCCTGACGGCCCCCTCGGCCCGCGCCTGCCGGCGCTGCGCCCGGCTGCCGGCCTGATCCCCGGATCTCCCAGCCGCCGTCCTCAGCGCGGGGCGTCGCTCACCCGCACGGCGAGCGGCGCCCGGAACGAGAGCAGGTCCAGGACGGGCGGGGGCGGCGCCCCCGGCGTGAGGTGCAGACCGGGAAGCCGGCGGGCCGCCGCGCGCAGCGCGACCGAGGCTTCCGTACGTGCGAGGGACGCGCCCGGGCAGCGGTGGCGGCCCGCGCCGAAGGACAGGTGGTGGCGGACATCGGCGCGGAAGGGGAGCATCCGGTCCGGGGCGTCGAAGACCTCCCGGTCGGAGCCGCTGCCCATGAGCATCAGCAACAACTCGGCGCCGGCGGGCAGCCGTACGCCTCCCAGGTCAACCGGCTCGGCCGTCACCCGGCGCCAGGTCGTCACGGGCGGTTCCCGGCGCAGCACCTCCTCGACCCACGCCTCGGCCAGTCCGTCCTCGGCCGCCACCCGCGGCCACAGGCCGGGTTCGGTCAGCGCGCCGCGCAGGACCGTGGCGATGAGCTGGCCGGTCGTGGACTGCCCGGCGATGAACACGAAGAAGCACGCACCGACCGCCGTCGCCACGTCCACCGGCTCGCCGTCCGGCAGACGGTGGCGGGCGAGCGCGCCGACGAAACTGTCCGGCGGGGCCGACCTGTCGGTCACGACCGACGTCAGCCACCGGTGGAACTCACCCACAAGAACGGCCAGTTCGAGCTGCCGCTCCGGTGTGGGGCGGCCGTAGAAGAGCTCCAGCGAGGCGTCGCTCCACCGCACCAGGGTCGTGGGATCGAGACCGTCGATCCCCAGCAGCTCCATCATGACCCGGCACGGCAGGGTGTGCGCGAACGTGCCGAAGAGGTCGCTGCCGCCCTGCTCGTCGAGCTCCGCCCGTACGGTGTCCAGCAGTTCGCCGGCGACCCGCTCGATCACCGGCACCGCCGCCGCGACCCGCCGGGCGTTGAAGAACCGGGTGACGACGCGGCGCAGCCCGGCGTGGCTCCCGGTCGCGTTGTTCGCGAGCGCGGGCCGCAGCCGGAAGCCGGCCCGGGCGAGGACCCGGAGCGCCGGAACGCTCAACGGGGTCACCGCGTGCTGGGCGTTGTCCGGCCGGAACACCTCCGGATCGAGCAGCACCCGGCGGACGTCCTCGTAGCGGCTGACGAGCCACAACCCCGTGGTCGCGTCCCGATGGACCGGCGCCTCGGCCCGAAGCGTGTCCAGCCAGGGGAACGGGTCGCGGACGAAGTCCTCGCCGAACAGGTCCAACCGGTCGAGCGGGAGAAGCGGCGAGCTCTCGGAGCCGGTCGCTCCACCGTACGGGCAGGCGTCGGCGGGACCCGTCGGGGAAGCGGGCCCCGGCCCGCCGAGGGCGGTTGTCACGGTCGCGGACGCTAGCACGTGGCCGTACCCCTACCGGCCGGTCTGTGCGCCGGATCACGCCGGGAAAGGCGCAGGCCAGAGGTGGTGGACAGGCCCTTGTGGCGGGCGCTCGGTCCACCGGCTCCCGCCCTGTGGCGGGCGCTCGGTCCACCGGCTCCCGCCCTGTGGCGGGCGCTCGGTCCACCGGCTTCCCTCCCGCGCCCGCCCGTCACTCCCTACGGAACGGGGCGCGGCGGCCGTCGGGTTCGGTGATCGTGAGTGCGCCGGCGGGGCAGAGACCGGCCGCCTCGCGGGCCGCCCCGTGCAGCTCGTGCGGGGGCCGGGGCTCCAGGAGGACGACCCGGCCGTCGGTCTCGTCCTGGTCGAACACCTCGGGCGCGGTGAGGGCGCACATCCCGGCGCCCTGGCAGCGTTCGCGTTCCACGCTCAGCTCCACGGCGTTACTCCTTGTCCCAGGTGACGGGCAGGCTGTGGACGCCGTAGATGTTCATGCCCGCACGCAGGGGTACGTCCTCGGCCGGGACGGCCAGCCGCAGGGTCGGGAACCGGGTGAGCAGCGCCGGCAGGGCGACGCTCATCTCCACGCGGGCGAGCTGCTGGCCCAGGCACTGGTGGATGCCGTGCCCGAAGCCGAGATGGCCGGTCGCCTTGCGGCGCACGTCGAGGGCGTCGGGGTCGGCGAACCGCTCGGGGTCCCGGTTCGCGGCCTCGACCGAGAGCACCACCGTTTCACCGGCCTTGACCACCTGGCCGTCGAGCTCGACGTCCTCCAGGGCGACGCGGACCATGGTGTGGGCGATGCTCAGATAGCGCATCAGCTCCTCGACGGCCTGGTCGGCGAGGCCGGGGTCGGCGCGCAGCGTCGCGAGCTGGTCCGGGTGGCTCAGCAGGGCGAAGGTGCCGTGCGCGAGCATGTTGGCCGTGGTGTCGAGGCCCGCGCCGAGCAGGAAGGCGCCGATGCCGCTGAGTTCCTCGTCGGTGAGGTCACTGCTCGTCAGGTCGCTGAGGAGGTCGTCGGTCGGCTCGGCCCGCTTGGCGAGCACGAGCCCGGACATGTACTCCTGCAGCCCCGTCATGGCGGCCATCTGCCTCTCGAGGGTGGCGTCCACGCTCATCAGGTCGCGCACGAACCCCGTGAAGGTCTCGCGGTCGGCGTACGGCACCCCGAGCAGCTCGCAGATCATCAGCGCCGGGACGGGCTGGGCGAACGCCGGGACGAGGTCGACACCCGGGCCCTGGCGCTCCATCGCGTCGAGGTGCTCGGCGGTGATCCGCTCGACCCGCTCGGTGAGCAGACGCATCCGGCGGACGGTGAACCGGCCCGCGAGCAGCCGGCGGAATCGGGTGTGCTCGGGCGCGTCCATCCCGGTCATGTCGCCGACCGGCGCCGGCGGCAGCACGCCCTCGGGGCCGCCGGGGAAGGGATAGTGCAGCAGTTCGTACCGCGAGCTGAAACGGGAGTCGGCGAGGACCGCCCGGACGAGGGCGTGGCTGGTGATCAGCCGGCCCACGTGGCCGTCGGGGAAGGCCAGTCGGCTGATCGGTTCCCGCTCGCGCGCCTCCGCCAGCTCGGTGGGCGGGTCGAACGGGCAGCCGGCGGGGCGGGCGGTCGGCAACCCGCGGGGCTCGGGCGTCTGGGCGGACGAAGCGATGGTCATGGTGTTCCCCCAGTCGGAAGGGTGCCCTGGCATGCCGGGCACCTCGGACTTCAACGGTGTTCAACCGGTCTGGCTCGTACACCGTAAGAGAATGCTTGCACGGCGTGCAAGTGCGAGTTGAACGGTGTGCAAGCTTTGGCCGGATCCAGCGGCGCGGGGGCGGAAATCGCGCGGCGGCGCCCGCTGCCCGTACCCGAAATCCCGTGGAAGCGCCCCTGCGCGGACGGACAGGATGGCGCCATGACACTTCGTGAGAACCCCGCGGAAGCCCTGCTGGTCGTGGACGTCCAGTCGGCCTTCGTCACCGGCCCCGGCGCCGTACCGGAGGCGGACAGCCTCCTGGACCGTACGGGCGAGCTGATCGCCCGGGCGCGCGCGGCCGGCGCGCTCGTCGTCCATGTGCAGAACGACGGCCCGCCCGCAGCGGACTGCGAGCCGAACACCCCCGGCTGGGAACTCCACCATCGTGTCGAGCCCGGCCCCGCCGAGCTGGTGATCCGCAAGGTCAGGGACGACAGCTTCGAAGGGACCTCACTGGGCGCCCTGTTGACCGACGCCGGCGTACGCTCGCTCGTCGTCTGCGGCATGATGTCCGAGATGTACGTCCAGGCGACGGCCCGCACGGCCCTGGCGCGCGGCTACCGCGTGGTCGTCCCGTACGACGCCCACGCCACGCACGACATACCGGCGGCCCCCGGAATCGCCGACGCGGTCCCGGCCGCCACCGTCTCCCGGGTCGCCGCCTGGGCCCTCAGCCGCGACGCCGACGTCACCACCCCCACCGCGTCCGTCACCTTCACCACCCCACCGTCCTGACAGACGCTCAGTCCACCCGGATCGCCAGGACGCACGCGTCGTCCTCGTGGCCCGCGAGCTCGGGATCGGCGACCAGGGTGTCGATGAGCTGCTGCGGTTCCAGCGTGGAGGAGTCGGCGACCGCGTTCGCCAGGCGGTCGATCCCGACGGTCACGTCCTCGTCCCTCCGCTCGACCATGCCGTCGGTGTAGAGCACCAGCAGATCGCCCGGGAGCAACGGGGCCGACGAGGTCTCGTACGCGTACCCGGGCAGCGCACCGAGGAGCGGGCCGCGCTGCTCGGTCCCCATCGGCTCCACGGCGCCGTCGCGGAGCAGCAGCGGGGCGGGATGCCCGGCATCGGCCCAGCGCAGCAGCTTGTCCTCGCCGATGTGTCCGGCCACCACCGTGGCCGTCTGCCCGGCCGGATCGCTGCACACCAACTCGTTCAGCCACGTCGTGATCTCGCCGGCGGACGCGCCCGTCTGCGCCAGGCCGGCCAAGGCGTGCCGCTGTTGCGCCATCCGGGCCACGGCGTCCAGACCGTGTCCCGAAGCGTCGCCGATCGCCACGAGCACCCGGCCGTCCGGCAGCAGCCGGCACTTGTACCAGTCCCCGCCCACCGCCGCGTCCGGCTCGGCGGGGCGGTAGGAGGCCGCCACGGTCAGCCCGACAGCGGCGAGCGCCTCCGAATGGGTGGGAAGGATCGCCTCGCGCAGCGCGTCCGCGACCCGTCGCTCCGCCTCCGTCTGCCGCCGCAGCCGGTCCGACTCCCGCTCCGTCTCGGCCAGCCGCCGCCGGCTGCGGATCTGCGGAGTGAGGTCGCGGGCCACCAGATTGACCGCCCACGGCCTGCCGTCGGTCCCGGCCACCGGCCGCCCCAGCAGGTCGAGCGTGCGGAGCTCCCCGAGCACCAGGAAGCGGATCCGGGTCCACGCGGGCTCCTCGCCCGCCAGCACGGAGGCGAGGAACTCGGAGAACGCCGTCAGGTCGTCGGCCAACAAGGCGTCGCACAACTGCTCCAGCGACCACGGCATGCGCACATCCGCGTGGAAGATCCGGCTGAGCCCCTCCGACCAGGTCACCTTCCCCGACAGCAGATCCCAGTTCCCCCACCCCATCGACGCCAGGTACTGCGCGTCGATGGTCAGCAGCTCGGCCTGGCTCTGCACGGGCCGCCACGTCGCAAGCACCTGCAGACCGCACCGGGCCGCGGTGTACAGCAGCGGAGCCCGGTGGATCCGGCCGAGCCGCTGCTCCGTGTAGTCGACCACCCGTCCGTCCAGGGGCCTGCCGGTGTCCACCACCTCCGCCAGGGCGGCCAGCAGACCCGAGTGCGCCGCGCCCGGGCGCGCCTCCAGGAACCGCTGTCCGACCTGGCGGTGCGGAGCCTCCAGCCATTCCACCGACCGGACGCGGTTGCCGGCCACGATACGGAAGTCCAGTACGGCCCCGGCCTCGTCCCACACCGGTTCGAGCAGCACCGCCGAGGCCGGGATCGCGGGCAGCAACGAACACGCCCCGCTGTCGCCCGGCGCGTGACTACTGCACAGACACCGCGAGGCCCCGTCCGTCTCGGCCGTGGCCGGCAGTACCGACAGGGACTGCAGCGGTGACGCCATTTCCGTCCCGCCGGGGCCCGCGATCGGGCGCTCCGCGGTGCGGCGCACCGCCGCGCGCAGGGAGGCGACCTCGCGGCCGATCATGCCCTTGAGGGCGTCGACGGTGTCGGGCAGGGGAAAGCTCATCGTTCGCCTCCTTGTGAGACGGGGCCGTGTCGACGGTCCCTTCACGGCCAGGCCGTCCGCAGCCGGTCGTGGTGTCCGGCGAGCCAGGTGGCGAAGTCCTGGAGGCCGGGGTTGAGGTCGCGTACGGCGGCGAGGTCGCGCGCGGCGGTGAAGCGCTCCTCGCACTCCGCGTAGTACTGGAACATGTTCCCCGTCTCGTCCGCGCCGGGATGACCCTGTGCGCGGTACTCGTCCGCTGTCAGCGGCCGGTACCGCACTGGCTCGCCGAGGGCCTCCGTGAGCGCGGCGGCCATGTCGGCCACCTTGAGGTGTTCGCCGGCGATGCTGACCGTGGCGCCGATCAGGTCCGTACCGCGCCGGAAGACGGCCAGTGCTGTCTTGCCGATGTCGTCCACCGCGATCCCGGAGAGCCGGCTGTCGCCCATCGGGAAGACCAGCCGCAGTGCGCCGTCGTCACCGCGCTGGGGAGCGAAGACGCCGAACAGGTTCTCCCAGTAGAAGGCGGAGCGCAGGAACGTCGTCGGTACGCCCTCGTCGGTGAAGTAGTGGTCCGCCTCCGCCTTGCCGTCGAAGTGGGACACCTTGTAGTGCTCCTGGAGCGTGGGCATCCGGTCGTCGTCGAGGGGGATGCACGCGCGCGTGTCCTCCAGAGTCGACCAGATCGCATGCTGCACGCCCGCGTGGGACGCGGCGTCGGCGACCGCGTGGGCCTGCGTCTTCTCCCGCTCGGCGGACATGTGCTCCCAGAAGTTCGTGACGACGTAGGCGCCGTACGTGTGCTCAAGTGCCGGGGCGAGAGTGGGTGGGTCGTCCATGTCGGCCCGGACGATGTCGGTGACGCCGAGACGCTTGAGTTCCTGGGCGCCTTCTCCGTCGGGGTCGCGGGTGACGGCGCGGATCGCGAACTCCTCGTCGCGGTCGGCCAGAAGGGCCCGTACGAGCCCTCCGCCCTGCTGCCCGGTCGCCCCGAACACCGTGATGATCTTCTTCTCGGCCATGACTCGATTCGCCTCGCAGCGTCACTTGAGGTCGGCCCTGCCCAGCGCTTTCCCGAGGCGCCGACCGGTATGCATCGCGTCATCGGCACGCCCCGCGCCCGGCACGGCCGGCTCTCAGCCCGAAGCGTCCGGACGCACGATGACGACCGGGCAGGACGCGTGCGTGGCGCACTGCTGGCCGACCGAGCCCAGCAGGAGGCTGGCGAAGCCGCCCCGGCCCCGGCTGCCGACGACCAGGACCGCGGCACCGGCCGACGCACCGATCAGCGCCTTGGCCGGGTTGCCCGGCACCACCTCTTCGGCCAGCGGGACCGCACCGATCGGGTCGAGAACGGTCCGGATCTCCTCGGACAGGACGTGGCGGGCTTCCCTGTCGTCGGGGGCCGCGGCCGCCGGGGGAGCGGAACGTCCCACGGCTCCGGGCACGTCGTAGGCCGCCATCGCGTGCACCGTCGCCCCGATCAGCCGCGCGTGGCGCGCCGCCCACCGGAGGGCCTCGTACGACGTCGGCGAGCCGTCGATGCCCACGACCACACGGCGAGCCTGGTCCTTGGCGGGCGTCGTGGCAGTCCCCGCACGGCTGACGGACTCCGAGGGGACGATGACGACCGGGCAGGACGCGTGTGCGGCGCACTGCTGGCTGACGGAGCCCAGCAGGAGGCTGGCGAAGCCGCCCCGGCCCCTGCTGCCCACGACGAGGAGCTCGGCGTCGGCCGACGCCTCGACCAGCGCCATGGCCGGGTTGCCCCGCACCAGATGCGTCTCCAGCGGCACATCGCCGGCCTCGGTGAGTACCTCCTGGACCTCCTCGGTCAGAGCCTGTCTGGCCAGCGTCCCGTCGAACTCGGCGTCCATGGCCGGAGCGGACCAGCCCACGGCGCCGGGCAGGTCGAAGGCCGACACCGCGGCCACGGTCGCTCCGACGAGACCCGCGTACCCCGCGGCCCAGCGCAATGCCTCGTGCGAAGCCGGCGACCCGTCGACTCCGACGACCACACGGGGAACCTCGCCACCTGTGACCATGACCCCATCCCTCCTCCTTCGGCGCCCCTGCTGCGCCTACCCGCATGGCGGAGCCGTAGACGGGAACTCGCGGGGCGTCGGGAGAAGCTCCGCGAGGCGGGTGGTGGTCATGGCGCGGCCGGTGTGGTCGGGAACTCTGACGTTCGGGCTGGTCAGCGTGCCGGTCGGGCTCTACACGGCTACGGACAGTCACACCATCCACTTCCACCAGCTGGAGCGCTGTACCTCCGACCGGGTCCGTAACCGGCGGGTCAACGAGCGGACAGGCGAGGAAGTCGCCCTGGAGGACATCGTCAAAGGCTTCGACACCGGTGACGAATACGTCCTCGTGGAGCCTGAGGAACTGGAGGAGATCGCGCCCGGCCGCGCGAAGGCACGGGAGATCACCGGGTTCGTCGACCTGGACGCGGTCGACCCGATCTTCTTCGACCGGACGTACTACCTCGGCCCGCGCGGTGACGAACACGGCAAGGTCTACCGCCTGCTGGAGCAGGCCATGTCGCGGGCGAACCGGGCCGGAATCGCCACGTTCGTGATGCGCCAGCACGAGTACCTGGTCGCGGTGAAGGCGGAGCAGGGGTTGCTGACCTGCCACACCCTGCACTGGGCCGACGAGATCCGCGGCCCGCACGAGGAGATCGCCACCCTGCCGGGACGGCTGAAGACCGAGGCCAAGGAACGGAAGATGGCCGAGCAGCTCATCGAGGCGCTGTCGATCGACTGGGACCCGGAGGAGTACCACGACACCTTCCAGGAGAAGGCGGCCGCGCTGATCAAGGCGAAGCAGGCGGGGGAGACCGTGGAGAAGGCCGAACCGGCGGCCGAGTCCACGAACGTCGTCGACCTGATGGAGGTTCTGCGCCGCAGCGTGGAGGACGCCCATGGTCCCCGGAAAACCCGTCGCGACCGCGCGCCCGCCAGGTCACGGAAGAGCGGAGGCCGCCGCGACCTCGAGGACCTCACCAAGTCCGACCTCTACGAGCTGGCCGCCGACGCCCAGTTCCCGGGCCGCTCCACCATGACGCGCGCCGAACTCATCAAGGCCCTCGCCGCCCGACCGCCGGGGCGGCGACAGTTCGGCGTCCGGGAATGTCCCCGCGTGGCCCTACGATGACCGCGGGAGGTCGACAGTCGATGGTGACACCACAACGCAGCGGACAGGACCGCGTTCCGCCCCACCCGGACGTCCGCGCGGTCGGTCTCCAACAGGTGCTCGAAGCCCTCGTCGACCCCGTCCGCCGGCAGATCGTGCGTACCCTCTATGCCGCGGACCAGGATCTCAACTGCGGCGCCTTCGTCCTGCCCGTCAGCAAGTCCACCGCCACCCACCACTTCCACGTGCTGCGCGAGGCCGGCCTCATCCGGCAGCACTACATCGGCACCTCCCGGATGAACGGGCTGCGCCGCGAGGAGTTCGAGGAGTCCTTCCCCGGCCTCCTCCGCGCGGTGGTGGGCAACGAATGAGCACGGCCGCCAGGACACCGCTCGCCCTGCGCATCGTCGCCGACGACCTGCCGGGACGTGCCTGCGGAGGGTACGAGAACGTCCACGTCGCCGTGCAACGCGGACGCGAGCCCGAGGGCGCGGTGCCGGGGGACGCCGCCGAAGCCGCCTGGGAGTTCACCGTCGACACGGTGCTCGCGCCCGACGGCACCCGGGACTTCCGAGGCCCCCACGTCCACGGCCGGCGCGGCGCCCGGTTCCTCTACCTCACCTGGGGCGAGTGGCCGCCCGGCGGCACCTTCACCATGTTCCGGCGGGCCAAACTCTTCCTCGACGACCTCCCCGCCCCGGCCGTCGAGGGAGGCGCCGCCGAGGCACGGCTCGGCCTGACCGACGCCTGCGGCCTGCCGCTCTGCGCCGCGGTGCGCCCGCCCCGCGTCCGGTGGACCACCCGCTGACTCACCGTCACCCGCCCGGCGCGGCCCGGGCGCGGGCCGCCCTCCACTCCCGTACGCTCGCCGTCACGGCAGGGACGACACATCAGGGAGCTGGGTACATGTCCGGACAGTTCGAGGCGACGACGGACGTCGACCGTCCCATCGACGAGGTCTTCGCGTTCCTCGCCGACGGGCGCAACGACCCCAAGTTCAGCCCCCGGGTGCAGAAGATCGAACGCGTCCCCGACGGCCCGACGGCACTCGGCACCGTCTTCCGCTCCACGGTGAAGGACGCCGGGATGACGACGTCGCGGGAGTTCCGCATCACCGAGTTCGACGCCCCGCGCCGCCTCCGCTGGGCCGAGACCTCCAAGAACATCGTCATGGCCCGCGAGGGCGGCTACGACCTCGAACCCCTCCCGGACGGCGGCACCAGGGTCCGGATCTTCAACGTCCTGGAGGGCCACGGACTCGGCAAGCTCCTCGTCGGCTTCGCCCTCTCCGCCGCCCGCAAGGACGCCGACGCGTTCGGCCGCCGCATCAAGGCGACGGCCGAAGCGTCGTAACCCCGCGTCGGGGTCAGGGCGTGACAGGCACGTTCGTCAGACCACTGGTGGCGTTCGTGACCGTGTTCGACGAGTAGACGACGTTCGGGTTCGCGCTGCACTTCGACGTCGACGTGATCTTGATGGTGTACGCACCCACACCACCGAGGTCGGAACGGTTGTTGCGCCACACATTGCCGCAGCCGTTCAGGAACGACGGCGTCGTCGACGGGTTGTGGGTCTCGTACCCGTTCGCGAGCGTGCCGGGCGCGGAGAACGTCCCGGTGTTGTTCTCGATCAGATAGTCGACACCCTTGGCGTCGACCCACGAGTCGGCCGAGTTCTGGCCGGCGATCCCGGTGCCGTTGAAGGTGTTCCCGCGGATCACCCCGCTCTGGGTGCCCTCCTTGATGTCGATGTGTTCGGCGGGTGCAGGTTCACGTACTTGGACGAGTCCGTGACCGTCTGGGACTGGTAGAACTTCGCCGTGTTCGCCGCTCCGACCCAGAGATGGGCGCCGACCTTGAAGCGCGACATGTCCGCGTTGGTCGCGAGCTTGACCTGCGTGGAGCCGACCGCCGACCCCTCGCGCAGCGGGACACCGCTCGCCCAGTGCTGGTTGACGCTGCCTTCGAAGATGTCCTTGCGGTTGGCCGGCGCGGAGGCGAAGTCGCTCGCGTACTTGGGAGAGACCTCACGGGTCTGCACCCGCAGCAGACCGCGGCCGGGCCAGGTCCAGCCGCCCTTGCCGGCCCCGTGGGTCATCCCCTCCTCGTCCCAGTCACTGCCGTCGGCGGTGAGCGTGTCGTAACGGGTGTTCACGTCGGGGCGGAAGGCCAGCGTGGTCTGCCCCAAGCCCGCGCCCCGGAGCACCATGTAGTCGGCGTCCAGGGCGAGTTGACGGGTCACCACGATCCGCCCGGCCGGCAGGGTGATCGAGGACAGCTTGGTGTAGCCGGCCGACGGGGTGCAGTTCGCCCTGACGGCGTCGACGGCCTGCTGGAGACCAGTCGTGGCGTCGCTGCCGTCGGCGCGCACGTTGTACTGGGAGGCGAGCTCCGCGGCCGTGATGTGGCAGTTCGCGTCCGGGTTGGCCTCGGCGGTGCCGGGCAGCGCCGCCCCGCCGCGGTACCCGGCCTTGCTCCAGTCGGGCAGGCCCGCGAGGGGAGCGCGCCGGTTCGCGCTGGTCAGGTCGGGTATCGCGGCGGCCGCCGTGGTGGCGACGCGGTCGTCAGGGACGGCTCCGGTGGTGGCACCGGCCAGACCGGTGATGCCGGTCAGCGCGGTGGCGACGGCGGCGGCGACCGCCAGCGGGCGACGCCATCGGTGCGGGTGACCTCTGTGTGCCGGGCGTGGCTGATGTGCGTATGACATCCGACGTCCTCGGGGTGAGTGCTGCTCTATGGGGAAGCGAAGCGATGGGGGAGCTCAAGTCGCTGTGTTCAGCCAATAGTTAGGAAATATTCCTAACCATTGCGGCGGAGAGTAGAGACGGTCGAGGGGGGTGCGCAAGGCCCTGAACGCGATCCGCATATATGATTTCTGTTCAGATATGTGGGTGGTGATCGGGTTTGAGGTGCCGTCAGACCCGGACGTACGTGGCCAGCGTGTCTATGAAGGCGGTCGCGAGCGGGTCCGGAGCGGGGCGGGTGTAGGCGGCGAGAACGCGCCGCACCGGCGGGTCGGGTCGCAGCAGCCGGCCGGCGAAGTGCTCCGGCAGGAGGTTGGCCGGAACCAGGGCGGGGCCGAGCCCGGCCGCGGCGAGAAGTGGTGCGGCGGCGGTCTGTTCCGTGCATACGGAGGTGCGGGGCCGGAAGCCCGCCTCGGCGCACGCGGCGTCCACCAGCCCGGCGAGGCCGTTGCCCGGTGCGTACTGGACCCACTCACGATCGGAGAGGTCGGCGAGGCACACCCGGTCGGAGGCGGAGGCGGTAGCGGAGGCGGGCGGGTCGTCGTCGGCGGGGAGGACAACCACGAACTCCTCCGTGCCCAGTTCCCGTACCGCCCCGTCCCAGTCCGCCGGCACCGGACCGATCGCGAGGTCCGCCCGGCCCCCGGCGCTCGCCGCCCGCAGCGCGTCGGTGTGCGGAAACTCGAGCAGCCTCACCCGCACCGCGGGATGCTCGCCGTGCCAGACGCGCAGCACGGGCGGCAGCGCGCCCACGGTGAGCGAGTAGACGACGGCGACGACGATCTCGCCGCCCTCCAGGCCGGCGGCCCGGCGGGCCGCACCCCGGGCACCGTCGTCACCCCGGGCGAGACCCGGCACTTCACCTTCGGCTCGGGTGACTTCCTCCTCCACGACCTGGAGAACACGGGAGACGCGCCGCTCGTCTTCGTCACCGTCGAGTTCATTCGGAGCGCCAACCTTCCCCTTCGGCTGGAGCCCTGACGGGCGGGTGCTCCAGGTCGCCGACCGGTTGCCCGGCAGGCCGGCGCGCCCCGAGCACGGTGGGGTCGTACGGTATGGCTGCACGCAAGCGCCCGCGACGACCTGGAGCCCGTACCGTGATCGCCCGCCTACCCCGCCCCCTGCGCAGCGCGCTGTCGGCCCTCGCCCTGGCCGGAGTGCTCGCCGCTACGGCCGTGGGATGCGCGTCGCCCGGTGACGGCGAGGGCGGCGACTCCGCCCCCTCCTCCCCGTCGGCCACCGCCCGCTCGGTGGTCCCGCCCGAGCCCCACGTCGGTTTCGACTACCAGATCGGCGGATCGTACCCGCCGCCTCCCGGCGTCGGCGCGGTCTCCCGCGACCGTACGGCCAAGCCCGCCGAAGGCCTCTACAACATCTGCTACGTCAACGCCTTCCAGGCCCAGCCTGACGCCACCGACTGGTGGCAGCAGAACCACCCCGACCTCCTCCTGACCAACGACGACGGATCGCCGGTCATGGACCAGGACTGGGACGAGGCCCTCTTCGACATCTCCACACCTGCCAAGCGCGAGCGGCTCGCCGCGATCGTCGGCGACTGGATCGACGGCTGCGCCGCCGCCGGCTACCAGGCCGTCGAGGCCGACAACCTCGACTCCCACGAACGCTCCGAGGGCCGCCTCACCCCCGAACACGACCTGGCCTTCGCCACGTTGATCGTCGCCCGCGCCCACGAAGCCGGACTGGCGATCGGTCAGAAGAACGCCTCCGAACTCGCCCAGCGGGGCCGGGCCATCGGCTTCGACTTCGCGGTCGCCGAGGAGTGCGGCCAGTACGACGAGTGCGGCCCGTACGCGACCGCCTTCGACAACCGAGTGCTGGTCATCGAGTACGAACCGAAGGGCCTGGCGCGGGCCTGTGAACGCTGGGGCCGGACGCTCTCCGTCGTCCTGCGCGACACCGACGTCCGTCCCGCGGGCGAAACGGGCTACGTACGCGCGACCTGCTGACCCGGCTGGGACGGGGCGTGACCGGCGCGAACACGTACGCGCCGGGCCACGCCCACGCCTCACATCGAGGTCGACAGCGGGACCGTGATCTGCTTCAGCCACGCGCCCTTCGCGAAGTCGCGGGCCTTCACCACGACCCGGTCGCGGAAGACCTCGACCTGGAGACCCTGGTTGAACGTGCCCGGCACCGACACCTCCCCGCCCTTGCCGTCGTCCGTATAACCCGTCTGCACCGCACCCGTGTTGACCACGGAGAAACCGTCGAGGTTCGCCGTCCCCGTGACCACCCGGCGGACGTACCAGTCGGACAGCCCCAGATCCCAGTGGGTGTGCCCGCAGAACAGGAACACGTCACGGTGCCGGCCGAGGAGCCCGAGCAGCCGGTCGGCCTGGAGATAGTCCCGCGAGTACAGCCGGTTGTGGCTGCCGGAGACCGTGTTGGGGAGCGGGTGGTGGGTGATGACCATGACCGGCCTCCGCCGCCGCGCCCAGTACGCCAGCCGCTCCTCCAGCCAGCTGAACTGCGCGTCGCTGAGCCACACTTCGTCCCAGAGCTGCGGGTCGTGGTAGTGCATGTACTTCTCGGTGCCGAGGCTCAGCACCGGGATCCCGCCGAACGAGTGCTCGGCGTAGACCGTGTTGCGGCCGGCGAAATCGTAGAAGCTGCGGAAGAGCGAGTCCTCGGTCGTCCCGTTGGGCCAGGTCGCCTGCGCGAGCGTCGACGGATCGCTCCACTTGGGCACGTAGAACTCGTGGTTGCCGATGGCCCAGGCGACGGCGGGCGCGTGGGTGTGCTTGGCCAACTCGGCCGTGACCGCCGCGTATTCGGCGTCGTAGCCGCGCGGAGTGATGTCACCCGCGATGGCGAGCCCCGCGCTGCCCGGGTTGATCGCGTGCATGTCCTCCAGGGCGACCCCGAGGTCCCGCAGGTCGCCCTGGATGTCGCTGATGACGTTGAACGTGGCGACCGGCCGGCCCGGCCGCCCGCTCGGACTGCCCTGGGCGGGCATCGCGGCACTCGCCGGTATCTGGGCGGCGGCGACCGCGGTCACCGCCCCGGTGGCGGCGGTGAGAACAGACCTGCGATCCACGGGAGATCCTTTCGACGGGAGCGGTGGCCACCGGGGGAAGGCGTGGACACCGCGCGCTTCGGACCAGACCCGTTATGGATACGGGACCCGCCGAACCGGCCACCGGGCAGCGGAATGACTGCGGTATGAACGAATCCGGAAGGCCGGGTGCGTACGTGCTGGACATCCGCTCCCGGACGACACCCTGGACGATCGCCCAGGGCGCCCGCCCCGGACGACCGCTCAGCCCTGCTCGTACGGGAACCGGGCGAGCGGAGCCTCCCGCTGGAAGAAGGTCTTGGCGCGGACGAGCGCCGGCCCGTCGTCCCTGACCTGCCCCGGCCGCGAGCCGTTGCCGCACAGCAGCCCGCCGAACCGCATCCCCAGGTACGCGGCCGTGTGGTTGAGCGTGGTGCCGAGCCCGCCGGCGACGACGTCGTCGCGGTCCGCCATCACCGTCACGCCCCACAGGGTCCGCCCCGCCATCCGCTCCTTGAAGTCCGAGCCCGGCGCGGACAGCCAGCCCGACCAGTAGTCGAGGTAGCGCTTGGTCTGGGCGGAGAGGGTGTACCAGTACAGCGGCGAGGCGAGGACGATGTCGGTCGCCTCAAGCGTCGCCTGCCGCAGCACCTCCTCGTTCTCCTCGGCCGGCCACCCCTCGGTCTCGTGCCGGCCGTCCTGGAAATCGGGCAACGGCAGCCGCGACAGATCCACCCAGCGACGGCCTACGTCGTCCGGCAACTGCTCGGCGGCGGCGCGCGCGAGTATCTCCGTATTGCCGTCGGCCCGGGAACTCCCGAGGACGAAGAGGAACGAGCGGTTGCCAAGGCTCACTGTGGTCATGGATCTCTCCCGTGTGCGGAATGTCCTGCTGAGAAGGGACGTTAAGCCTTCACACCGATGCGAAGGTCAAGCGCGCACATGAACGGGCAGGTCACATGCTGATCGGAGAGTTGTCACGACGTACGGGCGTCAGCGCCCGGCTGCTCCGGTACTACGAGGAACAGGGCCTGCTGGCGGCCGACCGGGGCCCGAACGGCTACCGCGCATACGCCGAGGACGCCGAGACCACCGTCCGGCAGGTCCGTGCCCTCCTGCGCGCGGGCCTGACCACGGACGTGATCCGGGCCGTGCTGCCGTGTGCCCGGGGCGAGCTGCCGGAGTTCGACTGGTGCGTCGACCTACGGGAGATCCTGGACCGCGAACTGGCGGCGGCAGACGCCCGTATCGACGACCTCCGCCGAGGCCGCGAGACCCTGGCCGGCTACCTCGCCGCGCCCTGACCCTCCGCCCGCGAGGCCCGGTACCGCCCCGGCGTCGTACCGAACTCGCGGCTGAAGGCGTGCGACAGCGCGTACGGCGTCCCGTAACCGACGCGGCGGGCGATCGCCGCCAAGGAGTCCTCGGTGTCGCGCAGCCGTGCCGCGGCCAAGGTCAGCCGCCACCAGGTGAGATACGCCATCGGCGGCCGCCCGACCAGTGAGGTGAACCGGCGGGCCAGGGTCGGACGGGAGACGCCCGCCGCGGTGGCCAGCCGGTCGTTGCTCCACGCCGCGGCGGGGTCGGCGTGCAGCGCCCGCAGGGCGGCCGCCGTCACGGGGTCGCCCAGGACCGCCGACCACGCGCCGCCACTGTTCCGGGCCACCCAGGCCCGGATCATGTAGACGAGCAGGAGATCGACGAGGCTGGGAACGGCGATCCCCGCCCCGGGCCGGTCCGCGCCCAGCTCACCGCCCAACAGGTCGATCGCGGCCCGCAGTTCGGCATGGTCACCCACCCGGTTCGGCAGGTGGACGAGGGTGGGCAGTTCCGCCATCAGTGGATGGACGCGGCTGTGGTCGAGGCGGTACTTGCCGCACAGCATCTCCACCCCCGGCTCCCCGCCACGACCTGCCGCGTCCGCACGCCCCGGCGGCTTGATCCACCGCTCGAACGGCACGGCCCGTGCGACGGTCTCCGCGTCGGCGGGGGAGTCGGCGATCACATGGCCCGTTCCGTGCGGCAACAGCACCGCGTCCCCGGCGGCGAGGGCCACGGGCGCGCCGCCGTCGGGCAGCAGCCAACAGCCGCCCTCCAGCACGACATGGAAGCCGGCGCCGTCGTACGGGGCGAACCGCGCGCACCAACTCCCGTTCACCCGCACCCGGTCGGACGCCGCCTGGCCCATCCGTACGGCCGCGATCACGTCACTCACCACATCCATGACGCCAGCGTATCCCTGGTCTCGCCAGTGAGCCGCAAACGTATTCAGCAGAGCAGTACGGACATTGAGATGCTCACCACGACCTCCCTAGGGTCGACGGCATGAACACCACGCAGAGCGCCCCGCACCTGATGCTGGGAGACGTCGAGGTCATCCGGGTCGTCGAGTGGCGGGGCGCGTTCGCGCCCGCACGGCACCTCGTTCCGGACGCCGATGACGCCGTATGGCGCGACAACGAGAGCTGGCTGGCCCCCGACCACTGGGACCCGGCCACGGACCACGCCGTGATGGCGCTCCAGACCTGGGTCCTCCGCAGCGCCGGACGGACCGTCCTCATCGACACAGGGGTGGGCAACGGCCGCGAGCGGCCCGGCTCACCGCAGTTCCACCACTGGCAGGGCGACTTCCTCGGCGGCCTGGCACGGGCCGGAATCCAGCCGGAGGACGTCGACATCGTCGTCAACACCCACATCCACGCCGACCACGTCGGCTGGAACACCACCGCCTCCGACGGCGAATGGATCCCGACCTTCCCCCGCGCCCAGTACCTCGTCCCGGCCGCCGACGACGCGTTCTACGGCCCTGGGAACATTCACGGACCCGGCAGGCGGGAGGACGACCGGTACGTCTACGAGGACAGCATCGCCCCCGTCCACCACGCCGGTCAGACCGTGCTCTGGGACGGTGCGTACCGCATCGACGAGCACCTCACCCTCGAATCCGCCCCCGGCCACACCCCGGGCTCCGCCATCCTGAGGGTCGCCTCGGGCGGCGACCGGGCGGCCTTCGTCGGCGACCTCCTGCACAGCCCGGTACAGATCCTCAGGCCCTCGTGCAACAGCTGCTTCTGCCTGGACGCGGCGGCGGCCGGGACAAGCCGCCGCCGCGTCCTCGAACGGGCCGCGACGGAACGCGAACTCGTCGTCCCCGCCCACTTCAATGGCACCGGTATCGCGGAAGTCCGCCGCGATACCGGCACCCTCACCGTCGGCCGGTGGCACTAGGCACGCCACCGGCCCCGCGTAACGTCAGTCGGCCGCCCCGTACGCGACCCGCAGCTTCGCCACGGCGCCGGTCAGATCACCCGTCACGAGCAGGTGGTCGGCCTCGGCGAACGGCTTCGCCGTCGCCTCCGTGACGTGCTGTCCGATCCGCTCCTGGACGATCACCCGTGCCCTCGCCACCAGCTCCCGGCCCTCGGCCGAGGAGCCGCGCCCGACCGCTTGAAGGACCTTGGCCGCGACGGCGATGGCCTTCAGGGCCGAGTCCCCGCCGGCCGGAGCCCGGCCGAGCGTGGTCAGGCCCCAGCCGTACGGGAACTGCGGATCGTAGGCCGCGTCACCGACGTTGACCGGCAGCTGAGCCGCGGACTTCGGCCAGGTGACGGGCAGCTGCCCGGTGAACGGGCGGGCACCGTAGAGGACATCGGCGACGCCGTCGCCCTCCGTGCCCGGCAGCCACGACGCGACGAGCGCGTCGATCGCACCCAGCCGGTCACCGATGAGCTGCGGCCGCCCGGACACCACGAGCACCGCGCACTTCATCGCGGCACAGACCTTGTCGACGGCGGCCTTGTCGGCGGCGGACAGCTCCAGGTCGTGGCCGTTGCCGACGTCCCCGATGCCCTCCGCGTACGGCGTCTCACCGACGACCACGACACCGACGTCGTACCCGTCCGTCGCGGCCGAGGCGTCCTTCGAGTACGCGATCTCCGTGTCGGGCGCGGCCTTCCGCATCCCCTCCAGAATCGTCGTACCGGTCGTCGTCCGACCGGACGAGCCCTGCCAGCTGACCGTCCAGCCGCCCGCCTGGTTGCCGATGTCGTCGGCGTTCGACCCGGCGACGTACACCTTCTGTGACTTCTTCAGCGGCAGCACCGCGCCGTCGTTCTTCAGCAGGACCTGGGACTTGGCGGCCGCCTCCCGCGCCACCGCGCGGTGCGCGGGGGAGCCGATCTCGTCCAGGTGGGTGGTATCCGCGTACGGCCGCTCGAACAGACCCAGCTTGAACTTCTGCGTCAGGATCCGCGCCACCGCGTCGTCGATCCGGGCCTGGCCGACGCGCCCGGCCGTCACCTCGTCCTTCAGGGTCCGGGTGAAGTCCTGGTAGTTGGTCGGCACCATGATCATGTCGAGTCCGGCGTTGACCGACGTCCGTACGTCGCTCGGGTAGTCGCCCGGGATCTGGTCGATGGCCTGCCAGTCACTGATCACGAAGCCGTCGAAGCCCATGCGGTCCTTGAGGACCCCGTTGATCATCTCCGCGTTGGCGTGCATCTTCACCGGTCCCTGGTCGTCGCCCAGGACGTCCAGCGAGGAGTACGACGGCATGACCGTGCCCGCCCCGCGCTCCACCGCCTCGGCGAACGGCGCCAGATGGACCGCCTCCAGCTCCTCCCGGGTCACCTTCGTGACGCCCTGGTCGATCGTGTACGAGCCGGTGGTCGACGACCCGAACTCCGTCCCGCCGTCGCCGACGAAGTGCTTGGCGGTGGTCAGCACCTTGTCGTTACGGTCCAGGTCCCGGCCGTCGCGCGCGCCCTGCATCCCGTTGATCACCGTCTCCATGGCGGTCACCAGGGCGGGGTCCTCGCCGAACGCCTCGTACGACCGTCCCCAGCGCTCGTCACGCGTCACGCAGACACACGGCGCGAAGTCCCACGGGATGCCGGTCGCCCGCACCTCCTTCGCGGTCACCGCACCGGTCCGCTCGGCGACCTTCGGATCGCGGGACGCCCCGATGCCGATGTTGTGCGGCATGATCGTCGAGCCGACCACGTTGTTGTGGCCGTGCACCGCGTCCACCCCGTAGATCAACGGGATCTGGAAACGGGTCGCCTGCGCGCGCAGTTGGTAGGCGTCGATCATCTTCGCCCAGGCCGCCGGCGTGTTGGGCGACGGCACCGACCCGCCGCCCGAAAGCAGCGAGCCGAGGTCGTAGGAGGCGATGTCGCCCGGGGAGCGCAGCGCGTTGCGCTCGGCCTGCGTCATCTGGCCGGCCTTCTCCGCCAGCGACATCCGCCCGAGCAGATCCGCCACGCGCTTCTGCACCGGCAGCTTCGCGTTCAGATACGGCAGACCGTGCGCGTCCACGACGACCTGCGGGTTCTCCGCGGGCGCCTTGGCGCCCGTGACGCCGAGCGTGAGCGGAATCGTCTCCGCCGATTCGGCGGAACGATCCTTCTTCGTGACCACGGAGATCGACCGTGTCTCACCGGAGGCCGTACCGGCCGGGAAGGTCACGGACCCGGTGACCGGCGCGTAGTCGGTACCGGACTCGGCGGTGCCGCCTTCGGTGGCGTACGTGACGGTGACGGGCTCGGCGAGCGGAGCGGACCCGGTCGTGGCGACGGAGACCTTCACCTCGGCGGTCCCGCCCTCATCGACGGGGTACACGGCGGCGTCCGTGACGACCTTGGTGGTCAGGGCCGGCTCGGCCTTCCCGTACAGCTCCACGCCGTCCAGGGCGAAGGCGCCGGGCGAGCCCGGCGGCAGCGTGAGGGCGTACCCCCACATCTCGTTCAGTCCGAGGACCTGGTCGATGCCGCCCACCGGCTGGTAGTCGGCGCGGTACTGGAAGTCGGAGAACGGGATCTCGACGAGGTGCCAGCCCTCCCAGTCGTCCGTGAACGACGTCGTCCACAGCTCGGACGCCTCGCCGTTCGCCCCGCCGTCCTTGATCTCGAAGTTGACGCGCTTGCCGGACCCGGGCGGCAGGGGAGCGGTGTTCTGCCCGTACCACCAGAAGCGGATGCCCTTGTTCGCCGTCCAGTCGTGCGCGGGCCTGTCGAACGCGAAGTCGTGGCTGAACCCGCCCCAGCCGCTGATGTCGTAGTCGCCCGCGAGGACCTTCGTACCCTCGGGGGCGTCGGCCCGCTCGGCGATCCGCAGCTTCGGCGGGTCGTCGGCGTCGCTGCCCCACGTGAAGATGCCCTCGGCGGGCGGGTTGGCGAAGGGGATCTCCCCTTCGAACCGGTCGACGGCCACCGGCGCGGGCTCGGGCCCTGGCTCGTCGGCCGCGGCGCTCGGCAGCGTCGCTCCGGTGAGCAGAGTGCCGAGCAGAGCGGTGACGGCGATCACCGCCGTGGTTCGTGGCATTGCGGCTCCTTGTACGGGGACAGCGGGACAAACAGGGGACAAAACAGGGGACAAGCAGGGGGACCTACAGGGGACATGCGGGCGCGGGGCTACGTACGGGAACGGCGCTCACGCGGAGCGCCGCACGACGAGTTCCGTGGGCAGCACCACCGGTTCACGCGTGACCGGCTCACCGCCCAGCCCGGCGAGGAGCATGCGCGCGGCCGTCTCACCCATCCGGTGCATCGGCTGGCGGATGGTCGTCAGCGGCGGTTCGGTGTGCCGGGCCATGGGAATGTCGTCGAAGCCGACGACGGCCACGTCGTCCGGGACACTCCGCCCGGCCTCGCGCAGCGCGCGCAGCACGCCCGCCGCGATCAGGTCGTTGTGCGCGAAGACGCCGTCGAAGTCCCAGCCCCCGTCGAGAGCGCGCCGGACGGCGGAGCGCCCGGTCTCCTCCGTGAACTCGCCCGCCACGACCAGCTCGGTCGGCAGGACCTCGCGGAACCCGGCCAGCCGGTCGCGTACACAACCGAAGTCCCGCCGGCCGGTCACGACCAGCGGCCTCGTGCGGCCCGAGCCGAGCAGATGACGGGCGGCGGCCGCGCCACCCGCGCGGTTCGTCGTGGCTACCGACGGGAACGCGGGGTGCTGTCCACGGTCGTCGATGAGCACGACCGGCAGACCACGCCGGTGCATCGCCTCGATGGTGTCGAGGGTGTTCTCCGGTTCGACCACGAGGAGCCCGTCGAAGGCCCGGGCGGAGACCTGACCGGCGAAGTGCCGGACGGAGTCGGCGCCCCGGTTGCACGTGAAGAGCAGCAGGCCGTACCCGGCGGCCTCGACGGTGTCCACGACACCTTGGAGGACCTCGCCCATCCACGGCCAGGTGAGGGACGGCGTCAGCATGCCGATGGTCCGGCTGGAGCCGCGTGCGAGACCGACGGCGCCCGAGCTGGGGACGTACCCCAGTACATTGATCACTTCACGAACACGGGCGGCGGTCGCCGAGTCCACCTCCGTGCGGGTGTTCAGGACCCGGGAGACCGTCGTCTTGCTGACACCCGCCTGACGTGCGACGTCGGCGATCGTGACACGCATCGGGGGCCTCCGCGTCGGGGGGACTGACATCGGTGTCGGAACCGCTCCCGGAACCGGTTCCGGCGCGGTGCGGTGAGTCAACCGCCACCCCGCCCCGCCGTCAAGACTTCACGCCGTGAACGCCTCAAACTCCCCTCCGCCGCATCCAACTCCCGCCCTGCGTTCAGGATATGAATGCGCGACACCTTGACGCCCGCCTCCAACCCCAGTTCACTCTCGACTCGGGCCGAGCCAGGACGGCGCGCGTGCGCCGAGTCCACGTCATCTCTCGGGTCCCCCACCCCCGCCGAGAAGGGCATTCACATGCTCCGTTCGACGCACAACAACCCCCGCCCCCGCCTCCGCCCCCGCCTCCGCCCCCGGCCGCCTCGTGGCCGGCTGATGAGAACGCTCCTCGCCGGCGTACTCGCCGCATCGGGCCTCACCGGCGTCGCCGGAATCACCGGCCTCTCCGCCGGCACCGCGCACGCCGCAGGAGAGCAGGTGAACGTCTGGCTGACCACCACCGACGACACCGGCGGCCGCCATGTCACCCGCGGACTCCAGCAGCAGACCCCGATCACCTTCCAGGCCGGAAACGGCGGCGCGGGCACCACCCTCACCGTCGACGAGAACACCCGCTACCAGACCTTCAGCGGCGGCGGCGCCTCCTTCACCGACACCGCCGCCTGGCTGATGAAGGGCTCCGGGGCCCTGTCCCAGGCGACCCGGGACGAGACGATGCGCAAGCTCTTCTCGCCGACCGACGGCATCGGCCTGTCCTTCGTCCGCAACCCCATGGGCGGCTCGGACCTAGCCCGCTTCGGCTACACGTACAACGACCTGCCGGCCGGTCAGACCGACCCCACCCTCGCGCGGTTCTCCCTCGCCCACGACCTCCAGGACGTCCTGCCGCTCACCAAGCAGGCCAAGCAGCTCAACCCGGCGCTCACCCTCGTCGCCTCGCCCTGGACAGCCCCCGCCTGGATGAAGGACAGCGGCCAGCTGAACGGCGGCTGGCTGAAGGCCGAGAACTACGGCACGTACGCCGACTACTTCGTCAAGTACCTCCAGGGCTGGCGCGACCAGGGCATCCCCGTCGACTACGTCACCGCCCAGAACGAACCGACCTGCTGCGGCGGCTACCCGTCGATGAGCTGGAACGGCTCCGGACTCGCCTACTTCACCAAGAGCGAGCTGCTGCCGAAGCTCCAGTCCGCCGGCCTGCCCACCAAGGTCCTCGCCCACGACTGGAACTGGGACACGTACGACGCCTACGCCGCCCAGACGGTCGACGACGCGGCCGTACGCAGCCACCCGAACTTCGGCGGCGTCGCGTGGCACGGCTACGGCGGCGACATCGCCAAGCAGACCCAGATCCACGACCGTTACCCGCAGTTGGACGCCTTCCAGACCGAGCACTCCGGCGGCACCTGGATCGCCAACCAGCAGCGCGAAGACATGATGAACATCATCGACTACACCCGCAACTGGGCGAAGTCGGTCACCAAATGGTCGCTCGCCGTCGACCAGAACCGCGGCCCGCACAACGGCGGCTGCGGCGTCTGCGACGGACTGATCACCGTCCACAACGGCGACTCCCGGCACGGCCAGGTCGACTACACGGTCGAGTACTACACCATGGGCCACCTCACGAAGTTCGTCCGGCCGGGCGCCCACCGCATCGCCTCCACCGGGAGCTCGACCGTCCCCAACGTCGCCTGGCGCAACCCCGACGGCTCGAAGGCGCTCATCGCCTACAACGACTCGACGGCCGCGCAGCAGATGACCGTCAACTGGGGCACGAGCCACTACACGTACACGCTCCCGGGCAAGACCTCCGCCACCTTCACCTGGGCGGGTGGCCAGTCCGCCACCCAGTCCCTCGTCGGGCTCGGCGGCGCCTGCCTCGACGTCGCGGGCGGCTCCAGCGCGGACGGTACGCCGGTCCAGCTCTACCAGTGCAACGGCTCGGCCGCCCAGAACTGGACGATCCAGCCCGACGGCACCGTGCGCGCCCTCGGCAAGTGCCTGGACGTGACGGGCGGCTCGACGGCGGACGGGGCCAAGGTCCAGCTCTACACCTGCAACGGCACGGGCGCCCAGCGCTGGCGCCACGAACCGGCCTCCGCCGACCTCGTGAACGTGGGCGCCGACAAGTGCCTGGACGCCACCGACCACTCCTCCGCGAACGGCACCCGGGCCCAGATATGGTCCTGCACCGGAGCGGCCAACCAGAGGTGGCGCCTGACCGTCGTCTAGGGTCCGTACGCATGACCGACCGCGTCCTGGAACTCCTGCGTACCCGCCCCGACCTGGCCGAACTGGCGGCGTTCCCCTTCGACTTCGACATCGGCCGGGCGTACCACGTCGAGGAGGTCCACCTGGCGTCCGGCGCGTCGTTGGAGGCGATCGCCGGTGACGACACCGGCGGCACGTACTTCCTCTGCGGCGGAACGGCCGTGCTCCACGCCTCTTCCGACGGGTACGCGTCACTGCTCGCGGACTCCGTCGGCGAGGCGCTGGAGATCCTCGTCCGGCTGCCCGCCTGGTGCGAGAACGTCTCCGCCGAGCTGGACGAGGAGGGCCTGCTCGCCGCCGTACGGGAAGGGGACGACGAGGCCCGCGAGGAGTTCGCCCCCGACCTCGACGCACATCGGGCCGCGCTGCTCCACGGCCTCGGCCTGCCGGCCGACCGGCCGCTGGTGGAGCTCAACGCCCTGGCCGAGTCCGCCACCCGGCGCACCGACCCGGATCACGTCCTGCTCAACTCCCGGGAACTGTGCGCCTACCAGTTGGAGGAGTCCTACCGGCCGTCCCTGCGCGAGATCGTCCTCGCGCCGGGGCTCCCGGTCGTGGACCCTGAGAATCCGGGCTCCCTGACCGGGAGCCTGGACGGCCTCCCTCCGGCGAGCCCGTTCACCTGGATCGAGCTCGCCCGCAGACAGGGCCGCGTCGAGCATGCCCGCGCGGCCCTCATTCGCATGCTGGACGAAGCGGGCCCGGCCCGGGACCCCCTCCGTCGGATCGGCGACGCCCTGGAGCGCCTCGGCGACCACGCCCAGGCGGCCCGAGCCCGGTCCTATCTCGGCTCGGGGATCAGTTGACGAAGACGGGCGCGCCTGCCTGCGTGGTGTCCGAGACGGGACCGTACTTGGCGGTGAAGAAGCCGTTCGCGGGGCAGGTGCCCGGCCCGCTGGCCTTGGTGAACTGCTGGTTGGCGAAGGCGAGCGAGTTGTCCGCGTTGGACGGGGTCGCCGTCAGACTCGTGGCCCGGTAGACGCAGGTCGTCACACCCAGGATGGTGTTGATCTTCAGCGTGGTCTGGATCGGGCCCGCGCTTCCGGCGCTCACGGTCAGCGCGCCGCCCGAGGTGACGGACGTCGTGTACGGGAGGTTGTTGACCGTGATGCTCTGCACACCGGTCGCTCCCACGATGTTGGTCGTGCAGGTGCTCAGGGTGTGGGAGTTGAGCGTCTCGGTCGCGGTGCCGGGTGCCGCCGGGTTGCTCGTGACGGTCGCGTTGAACGCCGAGGAGGTGCAGGTGATGCCGGTGCTGCCGCCGGACGTGGTGGCGATCTTCGCGGTGGTGCCCGAGGCGAGCGAGGCGGCGAGCACGTCGCCGACCGCGACGGCCGGACCGCTCGCGCTGCCGGTCGTCAGGACGCTGCCGGCCGCGGTGGCCGGGTGGGTGACGGCCAGGACGGCGGCGAGAGCGGCACCGGCGGAGGCTAAGAAGGCACGCTTGTCCATGGTGGGGGTCCTTTCGTTCCACGGTGAGGGTGGTGGAGCTGTGCCGGGGGATGCGGGGGACATCACCCGGCGGCGGGTATGCGTGGGTGGCCCCCTCGGCAGCGGCCGGTGAGGGCGGGCCCTCGGCGGCGGCCGGTGGCGGGGGAAGGTTGCGGCTCGACGGTGGGGGAGAGCGAAGGCGGATCCCTGGCCGGACCGATCCGGCGCCACGGATCGGCCCAGTGCTGTCGCGGGAGGCGACGAGAGCGTGATACTCGGTGCGGTGCCCGGTGCGGTGTTGCGCCGTGCTGTGCGCCGCACGAGAGGAAAACCCATCAGGGTTGTAAACCTGTCGAGTATGTGACGTCAACAGCCCTGGGGGATGTGGCCGGTGAAGGGTGCTCGTCCGACCGAGGAGTGGCAGGCGCTGCCCGGCGCCCGCACGGGCCGCGACCCGGAGCGTTCCCTGCGCCCCGGACCTCGTCGGCTGACTCCGGAACAGGTGGCATCGCGGCAGCGCGAGAGGCTGCTCGACGGGGTGGCCCGCATGGTCGCGGCGCACGGCTACGCCGGTGCCCGGATCAGCGACATCTGCCGGGCCGCCGGAGTGACCCGGCCGGTCTTCTACGCCCTGTTCACGGGCAAGGAGGACGCGGTCCTGGCCGCGTACCGGAGCGGTACGGAGATGGTCGTACGGGCCATGGAACGGGCGTACGAGGAGGCGGGCGGAGGGGCGTCCTGGCCGGCGGCCGTACGGGCCGGACTGCGGACGTTACTGGCGCTGCTTTCGCAGACGCCGGCGTTCGCGCGGATGGTGGTCGAGATCGAGTCGGCGGGGCCCGCCGGACGCCGCGCGCGGGCCGAACTTCTGGCCAGTTTCCGACGGTTCTTCGTGGACGCGCCGCCGGGGCCGCAGGGGGTGGCGCGGGAGGAGCTGGTGGACACGGTCGTCGGCGCGGTCCATGCGGCGGTGCATCGGGCGGTGGACGAGGACCGCACGGACCGGCTTCCGCACTTGCTGGACACCCTCGTGCACGTCGTGGTGGCCCCGTTCACCCACCCCTGAGACCTGCGGAACGATCGATCAACTGCGCCTTTATTCGCACACTAGTTGACTGGGCGGTAACGACGGGTTTACGGTCCAGGCGGTTCCCTGCCACGCGGCCGCCTCCGCACGAGACGTGACGCACGACGCGAGGAAAACCCGGGCGGGCACGGGAATCGACCGGATCCGCCGTCCGCGCCAGGACATCGCCGCCACAGGTCTGTTTCCTCGTCACTGTCAGGAGCACCTCATGGCTCTGTCCGAAGACCCCACCCCCACCGAGTCCTTACCCGCGGCCGAAGAGCCCCGCCGCAGAGGCCGCGTCCGCTTCCGGCGCGCCGGCCTGATGGCGGTCCCCGCGTGCGCGATCGCCGGAACCCTCGTCGTCCTGACCGCGCAGGGCGCCCTCGCCGCCCAGTTCGCCATCTCCGGGATGCCGTTCGTCGTCAAGGCCGACAAGCTCACGGGCACCGGCTTCGGCCAGTTCGGAGCCCTGGACACGATGCCCGAGGGCAGCCCCAACGCGGGCGACACCGGCGGTCAGATCCTGGTCATCGTCACCGCCATCCGGCAGGCGGAGCTCACCAACCTCTGCCAGAGCGTGGAACTCGGCGGCACCCACCTGCTCATCACGGCGGGCAACAGGGGAACGCCGGTCAAGGCCTCCGGTCTGACCACGGACTCCACCGAGATCTCCGGCAAGGTCGCCGCGTTCGACAACATCGAGATCGGCGGGGACGCCAGCACCTTCGACAAACCCCCGGTCAAGGGCCCGCTCGGCAGCTTCGGCCAGCAGGCCGACACCGTCACGATCACCGACGTGTACCAGAAGAACTACGCCACCACGGCCACCCGCTTCACCCTGCCCGACCTGCACATGAGCTTCTCGTCCGAGGGCTGCTGACGATGACACCGCCGGCCACCGGCGGCCGGCACCACAGGCGCGGGCCCTGGCGGGCCTTCGCCGCGTGGCGTCACCGCCGCCCGTTCGCTCCGGGCGTCTTGATCATGCTCGGCGGTGCCGAGATCCTGCTCACCCAACGGGCGAGTATCTCCGTCATCCTCACGGCGGGCGCGGACAGCCTGGCCGGCTACGTCCTCCCGGTGATCATGGTCGTCTGCGGGGCGCTGGTCCTCTTCAACCCCCGCCAGCGCCTGTTCTACTCGATCGTCGCCGTGCTGGCCTCGCTCGCGACCTGGGTCACGTCGAACCTCGGCGGATTCTTCATCGGCCTGCTCCTCGGCCTCGTCGGCAGCTCACTCGCCTTCGGCTGGCTGCCTGACCAGCCCCCACGCCGCTGGCGCCTGCCCGGCGCTCGGCGCCAGAAGCGGGCGTAGACCCGGCAAGGGCGCTGTTGCCGGCAACAGCCGGGCGACAGCGCCCTTGGGCGAGCGTGGACGATCAGCCGGTACGCGATCAGCCGGGACGCGACCGGTTCGGTACGCCACCGATCGGTACGCCACCGATCGGTACGCGACCGATCGGTACGGACTAGTCGGTACCGGACTCCATCGCGGCACGGTCGAGCAGCTCGTCGTTGGCGGAGACCTCACCACGCGAGGCGATCGCCTCGGCGCCGCCCTGCGGCATCGTGCCGATCAGCCCGGTCGCGGCCGCCTGGGCGGCACCGATCGCCGGGCTTCCGGTGCCGATCAGGCCGAGCCCGGCGTACTGCTCCAGCTTCGCCCGCGAGTCGGCGATGTCGAGGTTACGCATCGTCAGCTGACCGATCCGGTCCACCGGGCCGAACGCGGAGTCCTCGGTGCGCTCCATCGACAGCTTGTCCGGGTGGTAGCTGAACGCCGGGCCCGTGGTGTCGACGATCGAGTAGTCCTCACCGCGCCGCAGCCGCAGGGTCACCTCGCCCGTGACGGCCGCGCCGACCCAGCGCTGCAGCGACTCGCGGATCATCAGCGCCTGCGGGTCGAGCCACCGGCCCTCGTACATCAGCCGGCCGAGGCGCCGGCCCTCGTTGTGGTACTGGGCGAGGGTGTCCTCGTTGTGGATGGCGTTGACGAGCCGCTCGTACGCCGCGTGCAGCAGCGCCATGCCGGGCGCCTCGTAGATCCCGCGGCTCTTCGCCTCGATGATCCGGTTCTCGATCTGGTCGGACATGCCCATGCCGTGGCGTCCGCCGATCGCGTTCGCCTCCATGACGAGGGCGACGGGGGAGCCGAACTCCTTGCCGTTGATCGTGACCGGGCGGCCCTGGTCGAAGCCGATCGTCACGTCCTCGGGGGCGATCTCGACGGACGGGTCCCAGAACCGTACGCCCATGATCGGCTGCACGGTCTCGACGCCCGTGTCGAGGTGCTCAAGGATCTTGGCCTCGTGGGTGGCGCCCCAGATGTTGGCGTCGGTGGAGTACGCCTTCTCGGTGCTGTCCCGGTAGGGCAGGCCGTGCGTGAGCAGCCACTCGGACATCTCGGTGCGGCCGCCGAGCTCGGTCACGAAGTCCGCGTCCAGCCAGGGCTTGTAGATCCGCAGGTGCGGGTTGGCGAGCAGCCCGTACCGGTAGAACCGCTCGATGTCATTGCCCTTGAAGGTCGAGCCGTCGCCCCAGATCTGCACGTCGTCCTCGAGCATCGCCCGTACAAGCAGCGTGCCCGTGACCGCGCGGCCGAGCGGAGTGGTGTTGAAATAGGCGCGCCCGCCGGAGCGGATGTGGAACGCCCCGCAGGTCAGCGCGGCCAGGCCCTCCTCCACCAGCGCGGCGCGGCAGTCGACGAGGCGGGCGATCTCGGCGCCGTAGGTCTTGGCGCGACCGGGCACGGAGGCGATGTCCGGCTCGTCGTACTGGCCGATGTCGGCGGTGTACGTGCACGGGACGGCGCCCTTGTCGCGCATCCACGCGACCGCGACGGACGTGTCGAGCCCGCCGGAGAAGGCGATTCCGACCCGCTCGCCGGAAGGAAGGGAGGTGAGGACCTTAGACATAGAAAGAGTATGCATCAGAACGCATGACCATGCAAAGCGAATGGGTTCTGCGGCCGCCTGTACGCCCGCGAGAGTCGGTCACGTGGCCTGTACGCGGGCGAGCGTGAGGACGGCGGTGGCCGAAGTGGCACCCAACAGCGCCCCGGCCAGCACATCGCCGGGGTAGTGGACACCGGTGTGGACCCGGGAGTAGCCCACCGCGCAGGCGAGCGCGGTCAGGGGCAGCGCCGTGTGCGGCAGGACGGCGCCGACGACGGTTGCGAAGGCGACGGCCGAGGCGGTGTGCCCGGAGGGGAACGAGGCGGAGGTGGGCATCGGTACATGCCGGGCCACGATCACCCGAGCCGCTTCACGGTCCGGCCGGGGACGCCGTACGAGACGCTTGCCGAGCAGGTTCGCGGAGATCGAGGCCATGGCCACCGCGCCGACGCCCAGGACGGCGGCGCGCCGTGCGCGGCCGGGGGAGAGGGCGAGCACGGCGGCGATCCCGAAGGAGAGCTTCGAGTGGTCGGCCGCGGCGGACAGCCGCCGCAGACCGGTGTCGAGCGTGGGCGTGGGGGTCGCGGCGACGGCGGCGTAGAGGGCACCGTCGACGGCCCTCAGATCGGTGAGAACGGCGGCGATACCGACGGGCTCGCCGTCACTCGGACTACTCATCGCCCCTCCCGGGGAAAGCCAGGGTGAAGATCCGCCGCCAGTCGACGGAAGGGGCGGCGGGCGGTGCCCCTGGCCGGTCGCGCGGGACGCGTACGCGCAGCGCGCGGTGACGGATGGTGCAGGTCACGGGGGTGGCGAGGGTGAGCGCCTCGCCGTCGACGGCGACGGGCATGGTGTCGTCGCCGTCGGTCACGTCGACCCGGTGTGCGGTCAGGACGTGGAGGCTGTCGGAGAACGACCCCCGCAGGGCCATGTCGGCGGCGCCGGCCGCACTCTCGACACGTACGCCGATGACACCGAGCTCACCCTGGTCGAGACGGGGCCGGCGCCCGGTGAAGGGATCGGGCCGCGTGTAGGGGTTGTTGCTGACGAGCAGCGCCTGCTGGGCCGGCAGATGCCGGCCGTCGTCCGTGACCGCGTCGAGCCGTGGCCCGCTCTCACGGAGGAGATCGGGCATGGCGTCGAGCGCGGTCCCGGCCTTGGCGTCGCGGTACTCGGGACGCTGCACGACCTGCGCGTACACCCCGAAGGACACGGTGTTGACGAAGGGCCGCCCGTTGACCTCACCGAGATCGACACGGAGCTCCTCGCCATGGGTGAGGGCGCCGAGGCTCAGCGACGGGTCGTTCCGGTCGAGCCCGAGGTCCATGGCGAAGTGGTTCCGGGTACCCGCCGGGACGACGAGGAACGGCAGATCGTGCTCGGCCGCGACAGCGGCGACCTGCGCCTGTGTACCGTCCCCGCCGGCGACACCGAGCAGGTCGGCTCCCTCGGACACGGCGGTGCGGGCCAGATGACCGACGTCCACGGGGCTGGTGGGCTCCAGCAGGATCACCCGGACCCCGAGCCCCTCGGCCCGTTCGACCAACCGGAACCGCGCCACCTTGCCACCCCCGGACGCGGGGTTCATCAGGATGACGGCCCGCCGGGGAGCATGCCGGGCCTCTCCCCGCATGACATGGCCCTCGCGCGGCCGCCGCAGAGCCGCCCGCCCACACGCCAACGCCACAGCCCAGAGCCCGACGACGACGAGCGCGGTCACCCACAGACCACCGCGCACGTACAGCACGATCACGCCGACGGGCGCGCCGACCATGAGGAAGGCCCCCAGCCAGCGCAGCGGCCCCCGCCGGGCGAGCATCCACCACATCCCGGCGGCGGAGACGACGAGCCCGACGAACCCACCGACCACGATCACCATCCCGCCCCCGCCCACTTCCAGGAGCAGCACGACGACGGCCGCCATGACGGCCAGCACGGCACCCCGGGCCCACAGCCGAGCATGCGCCGCGCCTGTCGCCATCGTCCCCACCTTTCATGGACAGCCGTCAGGCCAGCCTTCCCGTACAACCCTCAACGCGGCATCCCGGCGGGACCCGTCCGGGGGACGCCGGAGGTGTTCCGTGGGTGCTGGAAGCCGATGAGTTCGCCGGGTCGGTTGGTGATGATGCCGTCGACGCCGTACCGGGTGTGCCGGTCCCACTTCTCGGCGGTGTCGAGGGTCCACACCCACACCCCCACACCGGCCTGGTGAAGCTGGTCGACGACGCCGGGGTTCTTCTCCAGCGCGGTTCCGGCGGGGTTGTACAGGGCGAGACGCAGCTCTTCGGAGACGGCTACGGGGTCGGGGTCCAGGGTGTTGCGCAGCAGGCCGAGAGGAATGTCGGGGGCCAGCGTGCGGACCCAGCGCAGGTGCTGGGGGTCGAAGCTCTGGATGAGGACGCGCTCGGTCATCTCCTGGACCCG
Source organism: Streptomyces sp. P9(2023) (assembly GCF_032436795.1). Classification (NCBI taxonomy): domain Bacteria; kingdom Bacillati; phylum Actinomycetota; class Actinomycetes; order Kitasatosporales; family Streptomycetaceae; genus Streptomyces; species Streptomyces sp. P9(2023). The sequence goes on along the minus strand of NZ_JAUPWM010000001.1, from coordinate 38,875 downwards.
CACGATGTCGATGATCGCCGCGACCTGCTGAATGTCGTCGGCCCGTTTGATCTCCAGGAGGAGGTTGCCGCCGCGGGTCCGCAGGTCGGCGAGTTGCTCGGTGAGGGTGGGGACACGAGTGCCGGCGAAGACGGGCGCGAACCAGGACCCCGCGTCGAGCGAGTGCAACTGCGCGGAGCTCAGCGTGGCGATGGCGCCGGTGCCGTCGGTGGTGCGGTCCACGGTGGCGTCGTGCATCAGATGCGGTACGCCGTCCTGGCTGAGGCGCACGTCGTTCTCGATGAAGCCGGCCCCGGAACGCCGCGCGATCTCCTGTGCCGCGATGGTGTTCTCCGGCGCGAGCGACGACGCGCCACGATGGGCGACGACGGCCGGCGGAGCTCCGTCGGCGAGGAGAGGGAGCGATGACCCGACGGTGACGGTCGCCCTGCCGGTGCCGGTGCTGGTACCGGTGCCGACGGCGGCGCCTGCGGGTCCGGGAAGGGCGGCGGCACCGGCGAGGGAGCCCAGCACCACACAGGCGGCGAGGGCCAGGGCGGTACGCAGGGGGCGAGGGCGCATGCGGGTAGGACGCATGCCGGGAGGCTAGTACGCCCTACCCATGCCGTCAGCCGCCACGCCGTTCGGCGTTCATCGTCGCCCGACATTTCTGCCGCGTGGGGCGGAGGAGGTCGAGAACGGCGCTTCGGCTCCGTCCCAGGGGCGGATGGCGACGGCCGCCGTGGCCGTACCGCACTCATGGAGGCGCAATATGACGATCCAGCGGATGGACAACGTCCTCATCGTTGTCGAGGACCTTGACGAGGTTGTCTCGTTCTTCGTCGAACTGGGCATGGAACTGCAGGGCAGGGGGCCGGCCGAGGGGCCCTGGGTGGAGAGTGTCATCGGGCTCCGCGGTGTCCGGCAGGAGGTCGCCATGCTGCGGACCCCGGACGGTCCCGGCCGCATCGAGCTGGCGATGTTCCACGAGCCGAAGGCGATCAGCCCCGAGCCGAAGGACGCGCCGGCGAACACGCTGGGCATTCGCCGCGTCATGTTCGCCGTCGACGACATCGAGGACGTCATCGCCCGCCTGCGCGCACACGGCGCCGAACTCGTCGGCGAGCTGGCACAGTACGAGAACACCTACCGCCTCTGCTACGTCCGCGGCCCCGAGGGGATCGTCGTCGGCCTGGCCCAAGAGCTGAGCTGAAGCGGCTGCGCCGGGCGCACGGTGCGACCCTGGAAGAGGTCGCCACCGGCTTCGGGAAGGGGCAGTTGATGAGCCCCTCGGGCCGGATCGAGTATGGCGTCACATCCGCCCGGCCAGCGAACTCCGCCCACCTCGAAGGCGGCAGCACCCCCGCCCGTGACCCAGGAGCCCACCACCATGACGAACACCACCGGTCGGTCGCTGCGGCGTGCCTGGATCGCGCGGCTGGGCCCGCGAGGTGAGGTCGGCATCGACCGAGCGGCTTCTCCGCGCGCGATCGTCGAGGACGCCGTCGAGCGCGTCGGCGCGGACCCCGTGTGCTGGGCGATCGAACTGAGCTCCGCGGTCGTGCGCCGGATCGTCGGCGAGGTGCCGGCCCTCGGCGGTGGCCCGGCCGGGGTCGAGATGCTTCGACGGGGCAATGAGGCAACCACCCTGCGGGCGCTGTTCACACTGGTGGAGGGCCCGGCCGCCGCCCCACCCGTCGGTGAGGCGACCCTGGAGGGCATCCGCGAGTACGTTCACCGGGGCGTACCGCTCGAACAGGTCCTGCACGGCGTCCGGATCGGGCATGCGGCGACGACCGAGGCGTTCCTGCGGGCCTGCGCCGAGCTGGTCGACCCGGAGGCGGCGGTCGACGAGGTCACGGCCATCTCCCGCGAGCTGTTCTCGTACGTCGACGACCACGCCGACGTCATGATCCGCACGTACCTCGCGGAGCACGAGGTGTGGAGCACCGGCGCAGCCGCGGCACGGGCCGACATCGTGCGTTCCCTGCTGAGTGATGGCACGACCGACGCCACGACGACGGATGTCGGCGAGGCGTCGCGTGTCCTCGGCTACGACCTGCGGCGCACCCACGAGGCAGTGGTGGTGTGGTCGGACTCGCCGGACAAGAACTCCACGCTCCAGGCGGCGGCGATCGAGGCGCTACGAGCCCGGGGCGCCACCACGCCGCTGGTCGTCCCCGTGGCCTCGGGGCGGTTGTGGGCGTGGGGCACGGTGCCGGCGGACGGCACGCACCGGACCGGGGGGACCGGTTCGTGGGAGGCCGTCGCGGGGGCGCTGTCCCGGCAGCGGACACAGGCGGCCTTCGGGACCCCGGGCGCCGGCGTCGCGGGCTTCCGTCGCTCCCACGACGAGGCCACGCGCGGGGAGAGGGTCGAGCGACTGCGGCGCGAGGCCGGCCGGGTTCCGAGGCATGCGACCGCCTACGCCGACGTCGCCACCGTCGCGCTCCTGGCCACCGATCTCGACGCAGCCGGTGACTTCGTACGACGTGAACTCGGCGGGCTCGCTGCGCGTACCGCGTCGATGGAGGCACTGCGGACCACGCTGTACCGCTACCTCGCCGCCGAGCGCAGCCTCGTGGACGTGGCCCGACGCCTGCACGTGGCCAGGGGGACGGTGACGTACCGCGTGAAGCGGGCCCAGGAGGTCCTCGGCCGCGACCTCGACGAGGGCCGCTTCGCCCTCCACACCGCCTTGGCACTGGCCGAGGAATTGGGGGACGCGGTCCTCCTGCCCCGCGACGAGGTGGGGTGAGCCGGCAGACCAACGGGGGACCGGGATCCTGATCCCGCAGACCAAGCGACCACCCGGGAGCGGGAGTTCACTACGTGATGAGGGACGCGGTGGCCCACGAGACCACCCATCCCGACTGACGGACGGACTCAAGCCCAACGGGAGGCACATGATGATCGACCGAGAGACATTCGTCGAGCTGATGAGCGGGGTGTGCGCCCCGGTCACCGTGGTGACGGCGATGACCGCCGAAGGCCGACCGCACGGCAGCACGGTGTCGAGCTTCGCCTCGCTCTCGCTCGACCCGCCGCTGGTGAGCTTCGCCCTGGACCGTGCCTCCGGCCTCCTCGCCCACCTCCAGCCGGGCCACCGGGTCGGGGTGAACATCCTCGGCTCTCACCAGCAGGAACTGGCGTCGACGTTCGCCCGTCGACGACGCGGACCGGGCACGAAGTTCGACGGCTGTCACCTGGACCGCCCGCGCCGGACTGCCCTACCTGCCCGAATCCGCCGGATGGACCGCGGGACGCGTCGAACGCCATGTGGACGGCGGTGACCACGTCCTGCTCGTCGTAGCCGTCGAAGAGGCCGAGTCGACCCCCACAGCCCCACTGATCTACGCCCGCAGGGTCTTCGGCACGCACTCCGGCCTCGCTGTAGCGAGCTGACCCGTACCCGCCCGCACAGCCCCCCGACACCGAAACCGGAGTGACGACGATGAGCATCATCATGGACGCCCCCCGCACGACGGACGCCGCGCGCGAGCTGCGGTCCGACCTCGTACAGCGCGCCGCCGAACTACGACCGCTGCTCGCCGGCAACGCCGAACCGACCGACCGCGAGCGCGGGGTGCCGGCGGAGAACATCGCCGCCCTGGCCGAGGCGGGCCTGCTCTCGCTGATGCAGCCCGCGCGTTATGGGGGTCTGCAGACCGACTACCGCACCCTGTTGGAAGTCGGCCGTGAGGTCGGGCGAGCCTGCGGCTCCACCGCCTGGGTGACCTCACTGCTCAATGCCAACGCGTGGTTCGTCGGTCTCTTCCCCGCCCAGGCCCAGGACGACGTCTGGGCCGACACGCCCGAAGCCCGGGTCGCCGGCGTGGTGACCCCCTCGGGTACCGCGCGCCTGGTCGAGGGCGGGTACCGGGTGAGCGGGCGCTGGGCCCCTGCCTCCGGGTGCGCCCACGCGGACTGGGCGGTCCTCGGGGTCACCCGCCCGGACAGCGAGGGCACGCCGGACGCCGTCGGCATCGTGCTCGCGCCGATGTCGCAACTGACCATCGAGGACACGTGGTTCGTGACGGGCATGCGCGGAACCGCGTCGAACACGCTCGTCGGCGAGGACCTCTTCGTACCCGCGCACCGCTTCCACTCCGTCCCGGACGCGGTCGAGGGCCGCTATGCCACCCCCTTCACCGACGAGGCGCTCTACCGGGCCCCGTTCGTCCCGGCCGCCGCCGTAGTCCTGACCGGACCCCAACTAGGCCTGGCCGCAGCAGCTGTCGATGTCTTGATGGAGCGGGCCCCGCAGCGAGGTCTGACCATGACGAGCTACGCCTCCCAGGCCGAGGCTCCCACCATCCAGCTCGCCGCCGCGCACGCGGCATCGCTCGCCGACTCCGCCCAACTGCACGCCTACCGCGCGGCCGCCGACATCGACGAGGCCGCGCAGGCTGGCGTATTCCCCGACTACGACGCCCGGGCCCGGATACGCATGGACGCAGGAGCGGCGGCGGTCCACGCACGCGAGGCGGTTCGCATCGTGTGCTCGGCCCAGGGAGCTTCCAGCTTCGCCGAGTCCAACCCACTGCAACGCATCTGGCGCGACATCGAGACCGCCAGCCGCCACGCCGTCCTCAACCCCGAAGTAGCCGCCGAGATCTACGGAAAGTCGCTGCTCGGCAGCCGGGGCACGGTGTCCACGATGGTGTAGCCCGGTCTCCACCGGCGACTGGTGGTGGCCGGCGTGGGGTATGAGGGCTGGTGACTGCGCGTCCCGGCGGAGCCGGCTACCGGCGCTTCCTCGCCACGGGGTTCAGGTTCCGGTGGCTCGAACTGAGCGGAGTTGAGCGCGCAGCGCGGGCAGCCGGGCGCAGTCCTCGGATGCGGCCAGGCCCTCACCCAGGGCCAGCAGCGAAAGGAGCTGCACGGGGCGGTCGGCGGTGGCCGCGGCCTCCAGTTTGTGGTGGCCGTCGAGGAGGAAGTGCGTCAGGCCCCAGTGCCGATAGTGGTCGTCCGGTTGGCCGGAGGCGGGTTCGCACACGTCCAGAGTGGAGACCGCCACAGCCGTCGGGACCGTTCCTCGGCCCATGAGTTCGACGTACTCCTCGACGCGCTCCCTCGCGTTCCACGTGGGGGGAACCATAGGCACGACGAATTCATAGAGGTGAGCGGACGCGTCGACTGCGGTCTCGAAGGACCGGTAGTACGGCGTGTGCGGATATTCCGGGAGGCCCCAGAACGGGTCGAGCCCCCACGTGGCCACCTGCTCGTTGCTGAAGTAGTCGCCTTCCTGGCCGGGGATGATCAGACGGGGCTCCACGCGGAGCAGTATCGGAAGGTACTCGCCCTCCGGCAGCAACGCGCCGAACGCATCGATCACGCCGCCGTCGTCCGGATCTGCCAGCGTGCCGGTGAGCCGCTCCTGCACGCTCTCCAGCGACAACGTCTGCCTGGCGGTCTCCAACCGGCGGAACAGGAACTGGCATGTTCCGCACCAGAAGCTGAGCGCGAAGGCAGGTTCCCCGTCGACCACGAGCAACCTGCGCCCCGGCCCGCCCCCGTTCTCCCGCTGCTCCGCTTCGAAGAGCAGCCGTGCCTTGGGCGCCGGGACCCCCAGCCTGCGCGGCTCGCCCGATTTGATCATCACGGACCGACAGTAGGGGACGCTACGGGTCGGCACCACCGATCGGTCGCACGGCAGGTCCGGGGGCGGCGGAGAGTCCTGGTACCGGTAACCCGTCGGTCCGGCCAGCCCTTCGGCTTCGAGTCGTGGACCGGCTCCGGACACCCCGAGCCTGCGCCTTCCGGTTCACAGCAGATCCGTCAGGCGCTGAACACTGCGGCTGCCCTCACGCCGTACGCCCAGGGGGATCAGGGCGGCCTGCGCAGGCAGCCGTACGCCCCCGGTGAACGCCACCCGAGTGGCCGGGCCTTCCGGCGCGGCCGCCACGCCGATCAGCAGGAACCGGCTCTGCAGCCAGCACCAGCCGGGCCGCTGCACCCCGCGCAGTCGCGCCCGCATCCCGTACCTGCTGCGCGCCAGCGCCTCTACGCGTTCCCCCTGCCGACGGACGACGCGCAGCCGCTCCATGTCCGGCACGACCTGCCCGAAGGTGCCCTCCAGGTCGCCCAGCAGGGCCCAGACCTGTTCGAAGGGGGCGTCGACGTGCGCCTCGGTCACGTGGGCGCCGCGGATGCCGCCGGCCAGGGCGTGCAGGCGGCGTACGGGGTCGAGGTCGGTGATGGGCCAGGGCTCGTTCATGACGTCCACGCCTTCCGGAAGGTGCCGCGGGCCCGGTGCAGCCGCGACTTGACGGTGCCCGTGCGTACGCCGAGCAGGGCGGCGGCGGTGCGCTCGTCCAGGCCCTCGACGTCACGCAGCATCAGCACCGCGCGGTGCTCGGGGGAGAGCCGGTCCAGTACGTCCCTGATGTCGGCGGAGAGTTGGGGGTCACCGTGGGCGGGGAACGCGCTCAGATCGGCCGGTACGGTGCGGGCGGCGCGATGCGCGGTGCGGATCGCCTCCCGTACGGCGATGGCACGGACCCAGCCGCGCAGTGCGGCCGGGTCCTTGAGGGTGCGTAGCGACTTGAAGACCGCCACCAGGGCCTCCTGTGCGGCGTCCGCGCCCTGGCTCAGGGCTATGGGCGCGCAGACGCGGCCCACGTACGGGGCGAGGACGTCCAGGAGTTCGGCCATGGCGAGGGTGTCGCCACGCTGGGCGGCTCGCACGAGCCGGACCGTACGGTCATCGGGTCCCTCATCAGACACGGGACGCATCCTTCCACCGCGCCACACGTAGGGCGGCGACGGCCAGGACGGCGCACAGCGGGGTGTAGAGCATGAGGTTGAGCCAGTGGAACGTGGTGCCGGTCTCCTTGGCGAACAGCCAGTAGACCCCCGCCAGAGCGCGCAGCGAGAGGCCCGCGGCCACGGCCAGGGTGCCGACGCGGAGTAGCGGGTTGCCCGGCCGGCGAAGTTGCGCGAGGACGAAGGCGGCGGCGGTGAGGAGCAGGGCGGCAAGGGGAAGCAGGATCGGCGGTGTAAACGGTACGTCCGTACCGAGAACCGCGTGCGACAGGCTCCCGCCGTCGGCCGCGGGCCAGGTGGCTCCCGTCGTCCAGTACAGGTGGAGCAGAGCGTCCACTGCGAGCACAGAGGCGACGAGCACCGCGGCGCGGGTCGGCGCGCTCGGGGTCGGGGCGGGGGCGTCGGGCCGGTACAGCATGGGTCCTCCTAGGCCGGCGAGTGGATTCCGTCGCCCTGTTGAGGAGCCGTCCGAGCGAAACGTTCCGTCGAAGTACGTGAATTTTCGGAGGCGTGCGAAGCCGACCCGCTCGCGGCTGTCGAGCCGGCCGCCTTCGCTGCGGTGATCAAGCGCGTCAACAGCAGGGCTGAGGCGGCCGTCAACGTTGGATGGGTGCTGCTGCAGCGCGTCTGGAACGATGCGTCAGTGGATGTTGATGAGCAGACGGTCGCAGTGGGCGGGAACGGACCGGAGTGGACGGGCGCGGTGAGCCGGCGCCTTCGTTGCTGCGTGTGTGGTGGGTCGACCGATGGTTCCGAGGACTACGTGCTCGTCGAACTGACGGCACAGTTCGCTGATACTCGCCAATGGCTGGGTGCGCATGCGGAGCACCTGAACTCCGTCCTTGCAGAAGGGTTCTCCGTGGAGGTCCACAAGATGTAGGGGTCCGCTCGCAGGCTGAGCTACGACTTCGCGACAGATTCCTCACCTTCGACGAGGGGAGTCAGGCCGTCGAGGAGCGCCTTGAGGCCGAATTCGAAGAGCGCGTCGAGACGCAGGTCGTAACCGTCCTTGAAGGCTCCGACCACCTTGGTGAACGTCGGGAAGCGGCCGGAATCCACCAGCTCTTGGAGTGCGGGGGCGCGGTTGTCCATCCACTGGTCCTCCGACTGGCCCGTGGCGGCTTCGGCGTGCGCTTCCATCTCCAGGTGCACCGCCAGGCCCTGGACATGGCTGTAGAGCAGTACGTGGATGTCGAACAGCGTCGTGGGGTCGAGGCCGTGGCCGTCGAGGGCGCCCAGCATCCACTCGCCGTGGACCAGCAGATTGGGTACGAGCAACGGCCGCGTGAGGGAGCCGAGCTGGGCCAGCCACGGGTGCTTCCGGTACAGGCCCCACAGGGTCCGGGCACCCAGCTCGACGCGGGTACGCCAATCCTCGGGCGCGTCCACGCGGTAGGACTCCTCGCCGAACGCGGCGTCGGCCATGTGCAGGACGAGGTCTTCCTTGCTCGGGACGTACCGGTAGGTCGACATCGCCGCGACGCCGAGCCGGGCCGCGACGCCGCGCATGGAGAGCGCCGAGAGCCCTTCGGCGTCGGCGATCTCGATGGCGGTACGGACGATCCGGTCGAGGCTCAGTTCCTGCTCGGGGTCCGGGGCGGGCGACGGGCGTCTGCGGGCCGGCGCGGCGGGGGACGTTCCGGCGACGACCGTGCCGATCCGGGGCCGGGCCTCGACAAGTCCCTCCAGACGCAGGGTGGTCAGGGCTCTGGTGGCGGTGGCGAGCGCGACGCCCCATTCCCGGGCGATCTGGCGGGTCGAGGGGACCCGGTCCCCGGGGGCGAGTTCACCGTCCGCGATGCGCCGCCGGATCGCGGCGACGATGCGCAGGTAGGGGGGATCACCGGCTGCGCCTGTGGTCTTCGTCACGTCCTGCCGCCTTCCTCTCCTGTACTAGTGCAGAGGGTACCAGCGGCAGCGCCGCGCGGAGGGCTCATGTCCTAGTACAGGCCCCGTATTTGGCCAGTTGAATGGGGGGCGCGTACGTCGTACGTTCAGAACGCGTACATCGTACAAAGCGAAGGAGCTACTCATGCGCACCGTACTCATCTCCGGCGGCGGAATCGCCGGGCCCGTCCTCGCCTACTGGCTGCGCCGGCACGGCTTCGCACCCACCGTCGTCGAACGCGCTCCAGGTCGGCGCCCGGGTGGCCAGGCCGTGGACATCCGCGGCGTCGCGCTCGAAGTCGTGGAGCGGATGGGCCTGCTGGAGCAGGCCGGCCGCGTACGGACCCGGATGCGCGGCATGTCGATCCTCGATCCCGAAGGCCACGAGGTCGACCGCTCCACCGAGGCGACCTACAGCAGCGGCCGGCTCGACAGCGAAGACATCGAGCTGCTGCGCGAGGACCTGGTACGGATGGTGTACGAGCACACGCGCGCAGACGTCGAGTACCTCTTCGGCGACAGCATCAGCGCGCTCGACGAGGACGAGACCGGCGTGCGCGTCGACTTCGTGCACGGTCCGCCCCGCACCTTCGACCTCGTGGTCGGGGCCGACGGCCTCCACTCCACCGTACGGCGCCTGGCCTTCGGTCCGGAGGAGCGTTTCGCCCACCACCTGGGCAGCTACCTTTCGGTGTTCAGCGCGGACAACTTCCTCGGCCTGGACGACTGGCAGATGTGGCTGCGGGACGGCGACATGGGCTTCGGCATCATGCCCGTACGCCGCAACACCCAGCTCAGGATCGCCTTCGGCTTCGAGTCGGCCCCCCTCGCCGACGACCTCCGCGAGGGCGGCGCCCTCCGGCAGCTCGTCGTGGACAAGCTCGCGTCCCTGCGGTGGGAAGGGACGCGGCTGGCCGAGGCCGCCCGGAAGGCGCCCGACTTCTACTGCGACGCCATGGCCCAGATCCGAATGGACCAGTGGTCGCGGGGCCGGGTGACCCTGCTCGGAGACGCCGGCTACTGCCCTTCCCCCCTCTCGGGCCAGGGCACCAGCCTGGCCCTCGTGGGCGCCCACGTCCTGGCCGACTGCCTCGCCCAGACCAACGGCGACCACGTCACCGCTTACGCCCGCTACGAGCAGCGGATGCGCCCCTTCGTCATCCTCAACCAGGCCCTGGCCACCGAGAATCCCGGCGGACCCGCCTCGGAGGAATCTGTCGAGCACGCCAAGAACGCCATCTCACTGCACGGCTGAATCGGGGCGAGACCAGCGTCCGGGCGGTGTAGGCGTCCCCGGATGATGACTCCCGTATGGCGAGAGCTGGACCCCGACCGGCGATCAGATCGAAGCCCCGTCGGTCGGCGAAGGCACTGCGTACGGACGGAGGACCATGAGCGAGTCTTCCAAGGTCGCCACCAGGGCAAAGGGGAACCGGTCGAGCTCAAGACAGAGTGCGACGTCGTCAGGATGGACTCCTTGACGCACACCCTCCGCCAGCTCGGTGGCCGCGCGCGACTCGCCGGCGCGGCGGAGGTACTCGGCTGCATCGGTCCCGGCCTCGGTGGCCCTGCGAGCGATGTACTGGGCGCACGCCAGGTCTTCATCGGCCCGCCCATCCTCGCCAGTGACCACGAACGTGACACGGTCGCACTCGCGCATCCGCAAGAGCCGAGCCGTCGCCTCCGCCACCACGAAGCCGGCACACAGCACCAGCGACGCCTCCTTGACCGCAAGGGCGCCGACCGTTCCTGCCGTGGTCTTCTGCACAACGGTCCGCCCGCCGAGGTCGACAGATCGCAGCAGGCCCGGCGAGTTGACGGCGTCGAACCCGGGCGCCGACGGACCGTCCTTGAGCGCCACCCAATCCGGGTGGCAGGCCTTCAGCGCCAGGGCTTCGTCCAGCGACTCGGCAAGAACGATCTTCTCCGCCCCCTGGGCAAAGGCCCAAGCAGCCACCGTGAAAGCACGCATGACGTCGACCACGACCGCCACGGACGGGGGTTCGACCAGCTCAGCGATACCAAGGAAACGAGCGTCCATCCGGTCATGATCACGCATGCCCGACCCGAAGCACCCGCACAGTGCCACGCATCACATCGACGCTCTCGGAATGCACCGGACAAGCGACGGCATGCGTTGACCGTCGCGCACATCGCGCGATCAGCGCGCGTTGACGGGACCTTCCTCGAGCAGCACACCACCAAGCCGGCGCGTGCCCTGGAGGGGCGGGAGGTCGAACTCGACGCTGCGAGGGCGGCGAACAGGAACTGATCCGCGCTCTCAAACCAGCACGGTCTGGCCGGCCGTCCGACGGGCGGCTGGCCGCCCCACCGTGGACGGTGAATGTGCCCCGGCTCGGACGGCTCAGCGGAAAGCGGCGGCGTTCTCCGAGGCCCATTGCTGGAACGTCCTGCCCGGGATACCGGTGATCTGGGAAACGGTGTCTCGCACCATGAGCAGCTCCTCGTTGACGTCGCCGCCTGTCAGGTCGAGCACCGCGTCAGCGGCTTCGTCGCCAAGGAAGCCCGCCATCTGACGGTGGGCCTCCTGTCGGCTGATCTCGGCGAACGGCACATCCCGCCCCAGTACTCCCGCGATGGCCCCGACCTGCTGCCGGGCCGTGACTCGCTCCGGACCGGTCAGCGCGTACGTCCGCTCTCGGTGACCGGACTCGGTCAGCGCCGCCCGAGCAACCGATGCGATGTCCGCAGGGTGGATAGTCGGAAGGCCGATGTCCGCATAGGGCACGCGGACCGCTTCGTGCTCGCGGATCGCTCCCGCCCACCACAACGCATTCGAGGCGAATTGCGTCGGCCGCAGGATCGTCCACGCCATGCCGCTGTCCTTGAGCAGACGCTCGACAGCCAGGTTCTCGCCGGCGGGACCCAGGTGCGGATGGGTCTGGACGGTAATGGACGACACCAACACCACATGTTCCACACCCGCCCGCCTGGCAGCATCGAGGATGTCGGCGTCCGAGCCCATACGGGACACAAGAAACAGCGAACGCACCCCCTCCAACGCGGGCTTCAGCGAGACAGCCTGAGCCAAGTCGCCCTCAACGGCCTCGACCCCCTCCGGAAACCCAGCCCGTGCGGCGTCACGAGTCAGCCCCCTCACCGGTCCGGCGCCGAACGCCTGGAGCTCCTTCACGAGGGCGCTTCCTATATTTCCGGTGGCCCCTGTCACGAGGATCATGAGGTCTTCTCCTGTCATCCCGCGGTGATCAACATGACATGACGTTACGACCTCAACTCAACTTGAGGTCAAGGGGACTCGGCAAGTGCTGTAAGCCGGATCGACTTCTCAAGGAAGCCGCAGAGCTGGTCAACCGTCTTGACCCTCGTGCGACCCGCGCAACTGGTCGGCCCGCACCAGCCTGACATCAGTGTCGTCAAGCAGTGTCTTCGGGGGCATTGTGCTCACCGAACCCACGGACGCCGTTGAATTCGCCGGCACACTGGTCCACGACTTCCCGCGCATGAAATTGCACGCCGTGCTCGATTCCGTGGAGCTCTACGAGGGCGAACACAGCGGAGAAGCCGGGCACGGCACGAGTCAGCGGTACTACGCCCGTGGCGCGACGCCCCAGGCCCCCTCCCCGGCTTTCTGCACGGAGTCTGCGCGCATATGGCGCGTAGTCGATGGTGGACCTGCAACGCGACCTGCGGATCCTCGTGTTCGCCACCCACCCGGGCCACGCGATCACCCTGTTCCGCGACCAGGCCAAGCCCCCTGGCCGACCCTGCGCGGGGATACGCGCTCCGAGATCACCGCGCTCATCCAGGACACGTCCATCGTTCGCCGCGTGGCAGCGACTGGCCGCCTTGATCCGCGCGCGGCTGGGGCGAGCGCACTGAGTACGCGTGTCACCGACCTCCGGGCCGCGATGCACTCTTCACTTTCAAAGAGCGGGCGCCGACCACCCGAGGCCGTCTGTTACGGTCGGGTCCATGCGTTCCGTCATCCACAACTGGCACGCCACGCGCACCCGGTCGACGCGCTGACCGCGGTGTCGGACTCCTCCGACGCCAGGTCACACGTCCACCGCTCACCTCTGGATGACGAGGATCTTCACCATGCGCGTGACCATGCGCCCCACTTTCGTCTTCGTACACGGCGGATCCAGCAACGCCCAGGCCTGGGGCCCATTGCAGAACGAACTGGCCCTGCGCGGACACCGTTCGTACGCCGTGGACCTGCCCGGCCACGGGATCACCGCCGACAGCCCGACGGCCTACTACCGGTACCCCCAGGACCTCAGGGCCCTGGCCTCCGCCCCATCCCCACTGCGCGGTGTCACATTGCAGGACAACGTGCGTCATGTCGTGGACACTCTGCGCCGGCTCGCGGAATCGGGTCCGACCGTGCTGGTCGGCAACAGCCTCGGCGGACTGACCATCAGCGCCGTCGCCAACGCCGCACCGGAGCTGCTCGACCGCGTGATCTACCTCTCCGCGCTGTGCCTGAGCGACCCGGCCATGCTCACGGACCCATGGGACGTGACCGACGACAACCTGCTGGACGCGGCGGCGGCGCGAATCGCCGTGTCCGGCGTACGTGACCCCGGTGTGGTCCGGCTCAACTGGCGCAGCGCGTATGCCGACCCGGCGCTCTTCGCCCAGCTGAAGGCCCCGATCACGGCCGACGCCACCGACCACCAGTTCCGACTGCTACTGGACTCCATGGACCCGGACGAGAACCACTCGGTGATGGAACCGGCGGCGCTGGTCCGGGCCGACGGGTGGGGCCGCGTCCCACACACCTACGTCCGCCTCGCCGCGGACCGGGGCCTCACCCCGCCCGTCCAGGACTACATGATCCGCAGAGCGGACGCCCTGACCCCGCACAACCCCTTCGACGGGCACACCTTGGACACCTCACACGTCGGATACTTCGGCAGGCCGCAGCTCTTCGCGGACCTCCTGACCGACCTCGTCTAACACATCGCCTCCACCCAGGACACCGACAACCCTCGTCCCCCGCCTTGAGGATGAGCCTTCAGCACTGGCCTCCTCCGCGCGCTGGCGGCGGACGAGGAGTTCGCCGCGCCCGTCTCGTGATGGCGGGTGCCGGCAGGCCCACTCACTGCTGGCACTTCTCCAGATCGCCGCCACGGTCACCCGCCGTTTTCCCCCGGGTAGCCCTGGCCGAGCCGCCGACGCGATCCGTCGGCAGCCTGCCATCGTTCATGGAACCGATCCAGCTTCCGGTCCAAGTCCAGGCCGGAGAAGCGATGCAGTCGGAGCCGCGGGCTCAAGCCGTGTACTGGTGGGCCGCGTAGGTGAGGTAGCCCGCGTCGCCGCCCTGGTAGTACGTGGCCTCGTCGACCGGGGCGATCGGGAGCCCGCCGCGCAGTCGCTCGACCAGGTCCGGGTTGGCGAGGAAGGCGCGGCCGAAGCTGACGAGGTCGGCGCCCAGGCCGAGCCAGTGGTCGGCGTCGTCGCGGCCGGTCTGCTTCGGGCCCATCGGAAGCACCGGGTTCATGACGAGGGTGCCCGGCCAGGCACGGCGCAGCGCGACCAGTACCTCCTCGTCGGCGGTGGCTTCGAGGTGTACGTAGGCCAGCCCGAGCGGCGCCAGTTCGGTCAGCAGCGCCGTGTAGAGCGCGAGGACGTCGGTTTCCTCGACTCCCCAGAACGTACCGCCGGGGGAGAGCCGGATGCCGGTCCTGGCCCCGCCCACGGCCTCGACGGTGGCGGCGGCCGCTTCGACGGCGAACCTGATCCGGTGAGCGATCGGGCCGCCGTAGCGGTCCGTGCGCAGGTTGGCGTTGGAGGAGAGGAACTGCGAGATCAAGTAGCCGTTGGCGCCGTGCAGTTCCACGCCGTCGAAGCCCGCCTCGACGGCGAGGCGCGCGGCCCGGGCGTAGGAGTTCGCGTGCTCGGGCACCTCGGCGGTGGCCAGCGCGCGCGGCATCGGGGCGGGCTGCGGGCCGGTCGGCGTGAACACGTCGCCGACGGCGGGGACCGCCGAGGGGCCGACGGGCCGCAGGCCGGTGGTGTCGGCGTGCGAGACCCGGCCGCCGTGCATGAGCTGGGCGAAGATCCGTCCGCCGTTGGCGTGGACGGCGCCGGTCACGGGACGCCACGATGCGACCTGCTCGTCGGTGTGCAGTCCCGGCGTACCCGGGTTGGACTGCCCGATCACGCTCGGCTGCACGCCCTCGCTGACGATCAGGCCGGCCGTGGCCCGCTGGGCGTAGTACGCCGCCATCGACGGGGTCGCCAGGCCGCCGGTGGCGGCCCGGACTCGGGTCATCGGGGCCATGACCACACGGTTGGGCAGCGTGAGGTCGCCGAGCCGGTAGCTGGTGAAGAGGGTCGTCACGTCAGGACTCCTTCGCGGTACGTCGTACCCGTCCGTGCCCGTGCGTCGGGCACAGCCGCTACGCTAAAACCTGACATTGACGTCAGAGGCAAGCTGTTGTGAGGCAGGGCACACGGCTTAGGCAGGGCACACGGCTCAGGGAGGGCATCATGCGGATCGGGGAGCTCGCGTCACGGGCCGGGGTCAGCGTCCGGTCCGTGCGCTACTACGAGGAACAGGGGCTGCTCACCAGCACCCGCAGCCCCAGCGGGCAACGGCACTACACGAGCGACGAGGTCGAGCGGGTCGCGTTCATCCAGCGCCTCTACGCCGCGGGCCTGTCCAGCCGCACCATCGCCGAACTGCTGCCCTGCGTCGACGCGCCGAGCAAGGAGAACTCCGACTCCGCCCTTGAGCGGATGGCACTGGAGCGCGAGCGGCTCTCCACGCACATCGCCGACCTCGTACGGACCAGGGACACCCTCGACGCGCTGATGACCACGGCCCGGGCGCACCGGGCACAGCTGCGGCCGGCTGAGGGGTAGCACGGCCCCCGCCGCCTGGTCGTTCTCCGTATCGCAGAGGTTGTCCACAAGTGTCGGCGAAGCAAGCCGCAGGACGTCGCTCGTGCCCACAGACGGCCGTCCGGGCTGTGGCGAGGACCATGCCGTCGGAGGCTGCGGAGAAGGTGCGCCGACGCGCAGGGCCCTCCCGGGTGGTGCGTGATGTCCGGCGGCCGGGTGGGCTGAACCCTCAGACCGACCGGCGGTAGGCGTCACTTGAGGCTCCCCAGTCGACCGCGGCAAGCGTGTATACGGTCGGGTGCCCTCACCACCAGGTTCGGGCAGGGAGCAGACGGGTGACCTGGGCGGGGTGGTCGGCGCGGATCTCGTGCAGTTCGGTCAGGGCCGCAGAGAGCGTCTGTGGCGGCGGGTCAGGACAGGTGGCGGAGCTTGTCGGGGTTGCGGATGACCCGGATCTCGGTGATCCGGCCGTTCTCGACCTCTACGCAGGCGACCGTGTCCGGCCGTCCGGCCGTGGTGAGCAGCAGGCCCGGCCGGCCGTTGACGTCGACGGACACGAGGCGCGGGTCCTCCATCGGCTGGGCGAGCACGGCTGCGAAGAAGCGGGCCACGTTCTCGGCGCCGTGCAGCGGGCGCAAGGCTGCCTTGACCTTTCCGCCGCCGTCGTTCCATGCGGTGACGTCGGGGGCGAGCAGTTCCAGCATGCGGTTCAGGTCGCCGCCGAGGCACGCGGCGAGAAACTCGTCGGTGGCCTGGCGCCTCACCTCGGCCGGGGTCACGTAGCGCGGCCGGCGTGCCTCGACGTGCGACTTGGCCCGGGAGCCGACCTGACGTACCGAGGTCTCGGTGCGGTCGAGCGTCTCGGCGATCTCCCGGTACGAGAAGCCGAAGACCTCATCGTACGGGCCAGGTAGCCGCCCGGGTTGGCGACCTCGCCGGACACCTGGCTGCAGCGGAGCCAGGTGTCCTGGACCAGGTCCTCGGCGTCCGCGACGCTGCCGAGCATCCGGTAGGCGATGCCGAAGAGCATCGGTCGGTGTTGTTCGAAGACATCGATCTCGATCACGTACGCGACGGTACCGTGCACGCCTCGGAGAAGCCCTGGCTGGTCAGGCCGAAGGCGCTGTTGATCCGGGAGCGCCAGTTCTCCAGGGCGACCACGGCGGTGAGTTCCACGAAGGCGGCCTCGCCCAGCCGCCGGAGCAGCGCTTCGGCGAGTCCGTCGGTGACGCCGGGCTCGGTCTCCGTCATGGCCTCGGCGTACTCCATGACCTGGAGTTCCAGCTCGGTGAAGGCCTCGCGGTGGTCCCGCCACTGCGGCACCTGGGCGATCTTGTCGAGCGGCAGGCCGAGTTCGCCGCCTTCCCAGTGGCCGAAGTCCATGCACCAGGAGCAGTTGATCCGGGCGGAGGTGGCCATCACGGCGAGATGCCTCAGGGCCGGCTCGAGCGCGTTCCACTTGGCGACGGAGCGCTCCAGCTTGACGTACGTGAGCAGGACCTTCTGGTTGTGGCCGATCGCGAGCCCGGGCTCGAGCACCTTGCCGTACATCCGCCGGGAGTACCAGGAGCCGAAGCGGTTCAGCAGGGTGCGGGGCGGGGTGAGCGAGATGCGTGCGGTCATAGCGGGCCTCCAGGCTTCCGGTGGATGCTTCTGGAGGTAGGACAGGACAGCTGCCGAGAATGTGACATCAGAGCCCGATTCCCGGGCGGTCTCAGTAGCCGTTGGTGTACCGAAGGGCGTGCTTGGCGTTCGAACGCTGGTTCCCGGCCGGGTGATCTTCGGTGGGCGGTGCATGAGGTCAGGGCCTCTGACGCATCTCGTGGGTACTGAAGCCGGAGACGTGCCTGGAGGCTCTGTTGTCGCCGTTGTACGCGCTCGCGCCGGCGAAGTCCGACTCGCCTTCGCGATCGTGTGATTGCCTCGCGCACGTGTACGGCAACGCGGGCGACCGGCCCGGGGCGGGTGCGGTCCTACCCCTCCGCCATGACGGACGCCGAGTGGGCGGCCGTGCGCGACCAGCTGCCCGTGCCGCTGGCGCGACAGCGAGCCGATCGCCGAGTTCCACGACCGACTGCGCGGGCAGATCCGCCAGCGCGAGGGACGCAACGCGGAGCCGACCGCGGCGATCATCGACTCGCAGTCGGTGAAAGGCGCCCGCGTCGGTGACGGCCGCCGCACGGGGCTTTGGCGGCGGCAAGACGATCAACGGACGCAAGCGGCACGTCATCGTGGACACCTCGGCCTGCTGCTGATGGTGCTGGTCACGGCGGCCGACACCACCGACCGCGACGCCGCTTGCGGCATGCTGGAACGGCTCCGCGCCCGCTACCGGAAGATCACGCCGGCGTGGGCCGATGGCGGCTGCATCGGCTGTCGGGTCGACTGGGCCCGCGAGAACTGAGCTGGCTGGTGCGCTCCCGGCGGCTGGTCCGCGACTACGAGACCCTTCCTGCCAGCAGTGAAGGCGTCGCCCTGTGGTCGATGACCATGCTCATGGGACACCGCCTCGCCCGACACCGGGCCCGTCCTGCGGCCGGGCGGGTCAGACCCGCAGGTTCTGTGCCTCCCCCGTTGAGGGGAGGGCCACGCCGTGCCGTGGGTGGACGCTTCTCGTACGGCCGTCTCGGCAGAGTGATGACATGAGTCGTCGAACCGAATTCAGCACGTGGTACCTCAGCCCTTCGCCGGCCGTCACCCGGGCAGCAATTGCGGGAGCTGCCGGAGCTCTTCCCTATGTGGCGATGAAGATCGATCTACTGGTCATGGGGTGGCGCAGCAGGCAAGCCGGCCGGGATGAATATCGCCGATGAGTTCGCCAGGAACGGAGCTCCCCAGTTTCTTGTGTGGCTGGAGAGGCACGGCATCGACTTCACCGCTGTCGGCACCATTCTGGGCATCACCTTGCTCGGTGCCCTCACCCGGCCATGGGGCCAGGCCGTCCCGCGCTGGGTGCCCGGTCTCCGCGGGCGGCGGGTCCCGCGATGGCTGCTGTTGGCACCCGGCTGGGCCTCTGCGCTGACCCTCGTGCCTTACGGGAGCCTCGGCCTGTTGGTGATCGTGACCGGTGGTCTCTCCACGGTGAACACCGCCGGCATGTCCCCGGTGGTGTTCGTCATCGGCTTCCTTAATTTCTTCTCCATCGGCTTGTCTCTCGGCGTGTGCTCCCTGTCCTACCAGCGCCGGACCAAGCGGGTTCCCGCTTCCTGAGAGCCTGCGCGGCGGCGCCGGCGCAACCGGCCGAAGGATCCACCTGCTCGCCGCCCTTGACCATGACCCAGCATGGTGCCCCCGGGCCCGTCCTGCCGCCGGGCGGGTCAGCCGGCCGACCGCCACGGCGTGAACACCCCCCGGCCACTCCTCCGCCAGCCAGCCGCGCTCCACCAGCCGCTTCGCCTTCGACCGCACCCCCTCGACCTTCCCCGGCACCAACTCCAGCCCCAGCCGGCCAGCCAACTCCCGTGCCCGCAGCCCCTCCAGACCGCCCTCCGCCCTCCAACACGCCCA
Organism: Streptomyces sp. P9(2023); assembly: GCF_032436795.1. NCBI lineage: Bacteria > Bacillati > Actinomycetota > Actinomycetes > Kitasatosporales > Streptomycetaceae > Streptomyces > Streptomyces sp. P9(2023). Next base: position 19,900 of record NZ_JAUPWM010000001.1, on the reverse strand, counting down.
CGAGCCAGCAGTAGTCAAGCGCGAGCGCCTCCGCGGTCAGGCCCTCCCGCCAGACGGGCACCATCGACCCCTGCACCGGCACCTTCACCGCGACCGGCACCGACGGCTCCTCGACCTGCGGCTCGGGCTACGACGCCGACAGGGCCTCGGCCAACTCCGCGAGGGCCACCACCCGCCGGTCCAGCACCGCCTCGGCCAGCGCCAGCTCGCCCGGCACGCGCTCCGCCTCTCCGCGCAGCTCGTCGATTCGCACCCGAGCAGCCACCTCCCGAGCCTCCCGCAAGCCCATGACAGACGCCACTGACCACCTCCGTGTCATCCCGGACGAACGCGACGGCCCGACTCTTCCTCGACACCACAGGGTTCATGCCTGACCAGCGGAAACCCACCGATCGCATCCGGAAAGGCAACACCTTGTCAGTCGCCCGGTGACAGTCAGGAGACGGCTTGCAGCGCGATGAGGGGCTTCATCTGCGGTCATCTCGTCTCGCCCGAGCGCCACTTCCGCACCGTGACGTCACTGAGCTGTCCAGGCTTGCCCGCCGGCTGCCCGATCACGGCAGTTCCTTTTTGTGCTGTTATCGGCGAGCTTCGCCGTTGTCGCGGAGGTTGCGCCTGGTGGGGTCGTCGTTGATGGCGGGTGCCCTGACTCATCGCGCCGGGGACGGTGGCGGGCAAGGTGATACGTGAAGGGCCCCACCCTCGCCCTCGGGTGGGGCCCTTCACGTACATCTCGCTGTGCCGTCAGGCTACTCCGGGGCAGCCCTGCGGCGGCGCATCCACCACATCAGGGCGCCACCGGCGGCCGCGAGGGCGGCGGCGACTCCTGCGATGAGGCCGATGGGGGAGTCGGATCCGGTGTCGGCGAGGTCGCCGTCCGGGTCCGGCTTGTTGGCCGGCGGGGTCGGCTTGCCGGTGTCACCGGGGCCGGGGGTGGTGGGGGCCGGTGACGACGGCGGATCGGTGGGCTTGCCGGGGTCGGTCGGGGTCGGCGTCGGGGTGGGCGTGGTGTCGCCTTCGTCGTTGCGGCCTGCACTGTTGCCGCCGAAGAGGAGCAGGTTGTCGGTGCGGGTGTCGTTGGTGAGGGTCTTGACCGAGGTCTTGGTCTGGCGGGGCCGGTGGGGGTGTTCGACGCGGAACTCGACCTGCGTGACGTTCCGCTTCGGCTGCTTGGAGAAGTCGACGCCGCCTACGCCCTGGTTGTAGACCTTGCCGCCGTAGCGGAGCTCGAACCACTCGATACCTTCGCGGATGCTCTTCATGTACCGGTTCCAGACGCCCTCGCGGGTCCAGTCCTGGTTCGGTGCGCGAAGCGGCCATGCGGAGGCGTCATCACTGTTGATGATCTTGTGGTAGTCGGTGGGCTGCTTGGCGTCCTGCTGGCGGATGTACTCGGCGGCGACGCGGGCGGTGTAGACGGCGCGCAGGTCGGCGTAGTCCGCGTCCTTGTTGATGCGGTCTTCGACGACGGGCATGACGTTGGTGCTGATGCTCCGCTCGATGGCCTTCTTCTCGGCGTCGGACAGGTCCTTGCACTCGGTGCTGCCGGGCACCGTGTAGTCGACGTCGAGCCACTGGACGTCCACCTTGAGGGGTGCGTCCAGGATGTAGATGCCGCCGTCCTGTTCGCGGACCTTCGCCGTCTCGGGGCTGATCCACATGCGTACGCCGGGGAAGCACGGGATCCCGTTACGGCGCGGTGCGGTGTCCCAGTACCGCTTGGCCCCGGCGTGCTTGTCGGGGTTCACGGCTTCGGAGAAGTCGTGCTTCATCTCCAGGTCGGCCTCCAGCAGGACACGGCCGGCGTCGGTCTTGCCGAACTTGGTGTCCATGACCCTGCCGGGCTCGTCCGGGTTCAGGTTGACCCAGAACTTGTCCGGGGTGAGGGCCAGCCAGGTGAAGAACGAATCCGAGATCAACTGGGCGCGGGTCTTGCCGCCCCAGCCCATCTCCTGGCCTTCGGGGGCTTCGTTCGCGGCGAACGAGTAGTCCAGGCCCTGGCCCTTGACGGGCTTTCCGACGTACTGGAGGTCCATCGTGGTGAAGTCGACGCCGCCCGGGCCCTTCATGCCCCGGTCCATGCTGGGGATCTTCCCGATCCGCTCCAGCCGCTTCTTCATGTCCTCGGGGGTGGGGGCGGACCTGTTGATGAGGTCGTTGCCGCCGCCGCGCGAGCCGGTGGCGGTGCCGGGCTTGGCGTTCATGTACGGGTCGACGCGGCGAGTGGGCGCGTTCTGGGTGCCGCTGGGGGCCTTCTCGACGGCGTCGGACCGGTAGTAGACCTTCTTCACCCGGTTCGGGTCGATCTTCCGCAGCTCTGCGTCATGGTTCTTTGCCCCGCCCTTGGGCTCCTGACCGTAGGCGTAGGTCAGGCTCTTGCCCTTGTGGGCAGGGTCCTTGAGCATGGCGACGTCTTTGGGGCGCTGCGTGCGGTCGGGCTTGTCGTTCGACTTGCCCTCGACGACCTCACCGGTGCGCGTGTTGTACGCGTCCAGGCGCCGCACGTACTTCTGCTTGGTGTCGGGGTCGTAGACCTCGATCTCCTTCTCGCAGATCCAGTCCGGCCCGACGAGCCCGCGGTCGTAGACGAGCTTTGCCATGTAGGCACGGCCGCGCGGGTCGTGACCGCCCTGGGGAATGTAGAAGTCGTCCCGGTAATCGGCGAAGGAAGCGCCCTTCCACCGGCTGGTTTCCTTGGCCCGCTTCCAGTAGGCCCAGACGCGGCGCTTGTCGCCCTTCTTGTAGTCGTCGGGGTTGTCGGATATGGCGTCCAGCTCAGCCTGGGTGGGTTCCTTCAGGCCGTCCCACTGCTTCTGCCCGTTGACGTAGTCGAACTCGTCCCAGTCGGACTTGTTGCGTTCGAAGCCGTCGTCGGGCATGGAGCCCTCGACGACGTCGGCGAAGTCGTAGAGGTCGCTGAACATCTCGTCGCAGCGTTTGCCGGGCTTGAGGGCCTTCGGCGCCGCGTCCGCGGCCGTCAGCGACGGCAGACCGGTCAGGGACAGCGCCCCGGCACAGGCCACAGCTATTGCAGTTTTCGCCCACCAGCTTCGCCGGCGGGAACGTATCGCTCGGGTCACGCGAAACCCCCAGGGGGCCCAGATCGGCACATCGCTCCGCGTGGCACCACGGGCCCCCGTGGTCGATCGGTGCCGTGCGAGCGACAGCCCACACTAGGGCCTCAACTGGCCCCGCACATAAACCATTTGGCTTGCGACGACCGTCAACTCTCCTGTTCCACCGGATCGTCACACCCCGCACACACCTCGACGGCAGTGCGGCCGTCGCGCGGCCTTCGCGCGGGGTGAGGGACTAGGCTCGCGCCCCATGAAATGGACAGACCCCCGCGACATGGGCCCCGAGGAGTACACCGCATACCTGCGCGAGGAGAAGCAGGCCGAGGAGGAAGCAGCCAACAACCCGGCCCTGGCGGCGTGGCTGCACGCCCAGAAACAGGCGTTCGAGACGTGGAAGCGGCATCAGGACGGGTGGGGGCCGTGGGACTTCACCGTCGATTCCCTGACCCGGCTGGAGGCGATGGTCCGCGCCACGTACGCGAGCCCGGCCCAGGCACGCGAGAACGCCGGCGAGGCGGAAATCACGGTGGCCGCCTGGTACCTCGGCGAGGTCCACAACCGGGCCTTCGGCACCCAGTGGCGCCTCACCCCCGGCGGCAACGGTCTGCCGAAACCCCGTATCACGCCGCCGTGGGACCGCCGGGTCGAGTTCTACTTCACCGACCCCGAACACATCGAGGAGGACGCCCGGCCGGTGTACACGCCGACCGACGTCATCTGCTCCCTGCCCGCACAGCCCCCGGAGCGGGGGCTGCTGCACCGGATCAGCACCCGGTGGGAAGTCCCCACCTCATGCGATGACCCGTACTGCCGCTACCACCAGAACAGCTGAGCTTGTCGTTTGACGTCCGGCCTACGCGTGCTCAGTACAAGTCGTCGAGTTGATGTACGAGGTTCCGAAGCTCGCGAGTTCTGCGGCGGGACATGCCGTGTATCACGGCGTCCAGGAACTCTCGGGTTCAAGTGGACTTCCGCAGCCTTGCCGACGACCGCAGCAGTCCTTCACCCACTCGGTGCAGAGCCTGTGGTGCGGGCTGTGAACGAACTGTCGCCAGAGTCCGAGTGCGTCGGCCGTGCCGCCTGGCCACAGGAATTTCCGGCACGCCTCGACTCTGCCGATTTCGGCTTGATCTGGTGAGGACAGGCCGACGATGGTGGTGCGGGGGACCTATCTGTTTGGTCGAGCCGGGTGACGATGGGCGGCAGGACGGACCCGGATCGGTTGGGACGGCCAGCGGTGCACTACGGTGCGGCCGACGGGGACGCGGAAGGTCTGAGGGTGCTGTCGGCCGGGGCGCCGACCCGGAGGCAGCCGACGCGGCGGGCTGGACGCCGCTGCATTTTGCGGCTCAGGAAGTCACTCACAGCTGAGGACTTCGGGTCATGCAGGGCTTTCCCCAGCCACTCCTCCAGGCGTTCGGTCACCGCGTTTCGCGCACCGACATCCTCCTTGAGCAGCTGACGCACCGTACGGCGGCGCAGCTCCGCAGCGGGCACCTATGGGTGGTAGAGGGCCTGGCCGCGCGTGAGGTCGGCAGGCAAGTCCTGGCCGAGGTCGAAGAAGTAGTTCACCTGCCATGCCTGGGTGCTGCGGGCCTGCCGGTTGGTCGTGGTCACCCAGGGGGGATAGACGCGGAATCCGCGCTTCCCGCCGGAGCCGTCGCGGGACACGATGTCGCGCTCGCACAACGCCTCGCGCGGGAACACGAACTGTCCGAAGCCGTCGTCGTCGCGGCTGCTGATCACGAAGAGGTCCACTCCGTCGTCGGCGTCGAAAGGCCGGATCGGCCCCTCCTCAGACCGCTGCCACACGGTGACGAACTGTCCCACCTTCGTCGGGGTGGTCTTGGCAATGCGGAACCGAACCGAGAGGCCATCGAGCGTGAACGCGCAGGCCGCGTACTCGGCACTCTCCGGTTCGGGCACCGGCAGCGAGCAGGTGAAACCACTCGGGTCGTACACCAACGCCTTCGCCGCCAGCAGGTCGCCGTGAAGCCCCGTCCACGGCTGATTCGTCACCATGCCGTCATCCTGCCATCGCGCCCGTGCGCACTGCGTCGCCCCTCTTGCCGCAAGCCACGCCACCGCCACCCTCAAACCCCGAGGGCCATCCTCCCGACAGAGCTCAGGGCTATCGACGGGGGTGGAGCGGGGCGCCGAGTCTGTCGGGACTCACATGAGTCATGTTCTCGGCTTCGCCGCTGTTGGTGGCCTCGCCCGCCAGGTACCCGCAGAGGAAGTACGTGCACAGCACACCGGTTACGGGGTGGAGCCCATTGGCGGTCGCAGGCTTGCCGCCGGGCTTGATGACTCCGGCCGGGAAGTGTTGCCGATCCGGCCTGCGCAGGTGGGCGGAGCGGTGTCAGCGGCCTGGTGAGGGCGTCGACGCTGCGTTCGTCCTGGGAGGGCAGATCGAGTGGCTCCAGGCATGCCGTTGAACTGCTCCTTGCGGTGTGGGTCTCGTGGGGCGCTACCACTTGGCCGAACCCGTGACGCGCCGTCGCTTTGGTGAGGAAAAGCGGTGGTTGTGAGCGTCCCGGGTCGGCATGTGCCTCTCTCCTGGGATCGGCCCCGAGTGGGTGCCCGAGGTACCCGCGAGACATGCCGTCGCCGGGACTGCATGAGTGGCGGCGCAAACGCGAAAGGCAGCTCGAATGGCCATGCCCAGGTTGTTTCCCGATCCGCCCGTCACGCGCAGACGACGCACCAGACGCGCCACAGACCGGCAGCGGTCGAGAAACAGCCGGATGGGGGCGGTAGCGGCCATGGCCGCGGCGCTTGTGATGCTGTGTCCCGGGCTCGCCCTGGCCGCCCCAGGGGACCCGGACACCTCCTTCGACACCGACGGCAAGGTGACCACCGACCTCGGCGGCACCACCGACGAGGCGTTCGCGGTGGCGGTGCAGGCCGACGGCAAGATCATCACCGTTGGCCGGAGCGGCAGCCGCCTCGCGCTGGCCCGCCACCACGCCAATGGAAGCCCGGACTCCTCCTTCGACACCGACGGCAGGGTGACCATCGCCTTCGGCTCAGGGTTCTCGGGTTCCGCGATGGCGGTGCAGGCCGACGGCAAGATCGTCGCCGCTGGGCTGTCAGGTGGGCAATTCGCGGTGGCGCGCTACAGCACCAACGGCGGCCTGGACCCCTCGTTCGACACCGACGGCAAGGTGACCACCTCCATCACCGGTGCCAACGACCGGGCTAACGGGATGGCGCTGCAGCCCGATGGCAAGATCGTCGCCGCCGGCGGGTCCGGCACCGGCGGCTTCGCCCTGGCCCGTTACGACGTCAACGGCAGCCTGGACGCCTCCTTCAATGCCGATGGCAAGGTGACCACCGACTTCGGTGCCCCCAACGACGAGGCGTTCGCGGTGGCGCTGCAGGCCGACGGAAAGATCATCGCGGCCGGCCGGAGCGGCACCGACTTCGCACTGGCCCGCTATCAGAACGGCACGGCCGGGGTGGACCTGTCGGTCACCAAGTCCGGGCCGGCCACGGTCAGCCTGGGTGATCAAGCCTCCTACACCGTGACGGTGACCAACACCAGCTCCGCCCTGCAGTCGACCAACGTCACGATGGCTGGCACCCTCACCGGACCGGGCCAACTGCTGTCCGCAACGCCCAGCCAGGGCACCTGCACCACCACAGCCACCGGCGCCTCCTGCGCCCTGGGCACCCTCGCGCCCAGCACCAGCACCAGCGCCACCGTGACCGTCGAGGTCGAACCCACGGCCACGGGCACTCTCACCGACACCGCCACCGCCGACGCCACGGAGCCCGACCTCACACCGGGCAACGACACCGAGAGCGTGACCACCACCGTGAACAACGCCCACGGCTGCACGGTCCTCGGCACGAGCGGTGCCAACAACCTCGTCGGCACGTCCGGGAACGACGTGCTCTGCTCCCTCGGCGGCAACGACACCGTCAGCGCAGGCAACGGCAACGACACCGTCTATGGCGGATCCGGCAACGACAGCGTCAGCGGCGGCAACGGCACAGACACCCTCAACGGTGGATCCGGCAACGACACCATCAGCGCTGACAACGGCGCTGACGCCCTCGACGGTGAAGCCGGCAACGACACCCTTGTCGGCGGCAACGGCGCCGACACCGTCAACGGCGGACCCGGCAACGACACCTGCGTCACCAGCACCGGCGACACCGTCACCAATTGCCCATAACGAAGCCACGACACCTCAGGCTGGGAGACCGCCCCCTCGTATGTCCCGCCCCGCTGTGCACCCCATCGCAGTGGGGCGGGATCTGCGTTCCTGCCCCTGACCATCCGGCTGGCCCACTGTGCGCCCACCGCGGTGGGTGCAATTCGAAGCTGCTGCTCCCCGGAGTTGCTGCGCTTGCCGACAGCGGGCCGGGTGGGACCCGGGCGTGCTCAGACCGGGGCTGCGTTCTGTGGGGTCAGCTCTTGAGTCATAGGGCGAGCCAGGTGACAGCTGCGTCGCCAGCGGCGCCGGCTGCGCGGTGCGCACCTCCCGCGCCGCCGCTCCCCGAACATCCCCGAGGTGGCTGGGCGACGTCCTGGGGAGTCGTCTGTCGAGGAGTTCGGGAGGCGTGCGGCCCGGGGTGCAGTGATCAACACTCAAGCTCAAGCTCAAGCGCAGGAAGCGCTGCCGCTGCCGGCGGCCGGCGAGCCCGGGTCACCCTGCGGCCCACCTGCGGCTGCGGCGAGGCCCTGCCGTAGGTGTGTGAGGCGTGCGATCTCCGCGTCCAGGGTTGCCAGGCGATCGGCCACGACGTCGTTGGACTCGGCGGGGCGGCTGCCACAGGATGCCGACGGATCCTGGACGAGGAGGTCCAGGCGGTGGGCGCGACGGCGGAGGTCCTCCAGGGTGAGGCCCAGAGCGAGAAGGTTGCGGATGACGCGGACGCGGGCCACCTCGGCGGGGCCGTACTCACGTTGGCCGGACGGGGTACGTGGCGGGGGCTGGAGCAGGCCGCGGGCCTCGTACAGGCGCAGAGCGCGCGGTGTGGTGCCGGCCGCCGCCGCTGCCTCGCCGATCCGCATGCCCGCTCCACCCTGTCCTACAGCTCCACGATTGTCGCCCCGAAGGAGCGGCCGCCGATCAGTTGGGGCAACGCCCCCGGGGCGCGCTCCATTCCGCGGACCGGGGTGTACGGGAAACGGATGTCGCCCGCCCGCAGCCAGTCCCCGAAGTGAGCCTCCCACTCCGCCCCGACATCCGGGTGGTCTGCGCCGCTGTAGCCGGCGATCGTGATGCCCCTGGTCAGCAACCGGTACGTGTCGAGCACGGTCGGCGCGCTCCCGCCCGCCCGGTTTGGGGACAGCTGACCGTCCAGCGCGCCCACCAGGGCGAACCGGGCGCCCCGGTTCGCTGCATGGACGGCGGCCGTCAACTGTCCGCCGCCCACGGTGTCCAGGACGACGTCGATACCGTCCGGCGCTGCCTTGGCGAGTTGCGTTTCGATCGGGGCCGCTCCGCGCAGCACGGTGGCGTCGTAGCCGAGTTCCCGTTGCAGCCGCCGAGCCTTGTCCGGTGAGCCGGTGCTGCCTACCACCCGGGCGGCACCCAACAGCCGAGCGATCTGGCCCGCCAGGGTGCCCACAGCGCCGGCGGCGCCGGTCACGAACACGGTGTCGCCCTCTTGGACCTCGGCCAGCCGGGTCAGCGCGCCGTACGCCGCGGAGCCCTGGGCGAGGTGGGCCACCGGGTCGGGCAGGGTGCCGTCCAGCGGCCTGCACTCGGCAGCGGCGGGCGTCGCGTAGTCCCGCCAGCCATGAAGGTGCAGCACCAGCTGACCCTTCTCCAGCGGCCCATCGACCACCTCGCCGATCGCAGGGCCGAACAGGGTGTCGCCAGGGTGCAGCGGCGGCAGCGGGACATCGCGGGTCTCGCCTCCGATGAGGGTCCGCAGGCCCGGAAAGACACTGAAATGGGTGTTGCGGACGAGCACCTGGCCGGCCTCGGGACGGGGGATGGGGGCCTGTGCCAGGGTGAAGTCGTCTGGGGTCGGCAATCCAGCGGGGCGGCGGACAAGGCAGACAAGGCGATGAGTCGTGTTCATGGCCGGACGCTAAGCCTTGACCCGTGGGTCAGGGTCAAGGCTCAGCTTGAGTATTGACTTTGATCGAGTCGGGCCGACGCGGCTCACCCGCTTCCGGCCGCTGCGTGAACTGCCGCTGCGTGAACTGCCGCCGCCGCGCCGCGCCCGGTCGATGGCTCACGTTCATCGGGGTAGTTGCGCGGGGAGCCGGTCCAGTACGGGCATGCCGATTCCGGGATCACGATCAGGGGTCGGGGTCCGCCCATCGAGGTGACCCAGGCGGGCGTCCTTGCGATCTCCGTTCAACGGCCGGGAGACCGGTGCTGGACGAGGACCTGTCGGTGGTGCCGCGGCGGACGCGTTCTTGCGGTACTCAGCGGCACCGTCATCGAACTTCGACATGAGCGCGCTCACCCCTGCGGCCGTGTGCGACGCCATCGTCGACCATCGCGCGACAGCCCTCCTCCTTCTTCTTCTGGTCGGCCATCCGGAGCCGGACGTGCCGATCGTCACGTCCGTCCGCCGCGACCAGCACCTCGCGGAGATCCTGATCGGGGCTCCGGCCGGGCGGCCGGAGTTCGCTGAACGGGCGACGCTGCTGGGCGACGACGGTGCCGCGATCCCGTTCCTGCGCTACCTGCCCGAGTGCCTCAGCCTCCTCGGTGCGTGGGTCGAGACGGCCCTCCGCCGGCAGCTTGCCGAAGCGCCCTGCTTCGTCGCCTTCGAGGGCTACGACACGGTCACCGTCCTCGCCGGTGCGCTGCGTTCCCACGGCACGGACCGGGCGCGCACCGCCGAATCCTGGCGGCGCGTCGGGTTCGAAGGCACCCGCGGGAAGATCCGGCTCGGCGCGCAGATGCGTGGCGCAGGCTGCCAGTCCGGCCGAACCGTCGAGTCACGCCGCCTGCGTGCAGGGGGAGGAGCGGTGACCGAAGGTCAGTACCGCTCACCAGAGCTCGGGTTGACTCCAACGCGGGCACCTGTGTCGGCATGGCTCTGGGACGTGGTCAGCGATAGTCGTTGAGCCAGTCGCCCGGGATCAGGTCACGAACGCGGTCAAGGCTTTCTGCCGTCCGGCCGCGGGCCAGGATGGCCGCGCCGTCGTCATCGCGCAGAAGGACGTCTTGGCCAAGGAACCACCGGGTCTCTTCGCCGATGGGGTAGGCCGGGAACGGCAGTCGGACGGAGGTCGTCTCCAGCAGTTCGAGGCTGTCGCCACCCGGGTCGAGGAAGTCGCAGAGCTCTTCGTCGGCCTGCAGGGACTCCGACAAGATGATCTCGACGAAGCAGAGGGAAAGACGCTCCAGCCAGCCCTCCCACCGCTCGGCGCTCTTGTCGGCAAGGTCAAGCCGGATGAGCACCGCAGGATCGTCATCCTGGAGGCTGTCGAGGAGGATGCCCCAGGAGGCGGATCCCTGGTTCTCGTGACGGAAGACCAGGGCCTCGTTGGCGTCATCGACAAACAGCTCTGCAGGGCCGAGCAGTACATCGTGGTTGCTGGTGAGATCCTGCCGACGTCCGAACAGCAGATACGCCTCGCGCAACGCCGTCGGCAGCCGCACACCCAGCCTCTCCTCGGCAGCGTCGAGATCGGCGTCCGTCCATCCGTCATGGTTTCCCAGGGCGGCGCCGGCCCAGTGGGCGGCGAAGCTCTGGACGAAGGCCCATGCGCCACCGCGGCCTTCGACGCCTCTGGCGAGCGACGCGGCAAGATCGAACCCCTGTGTCATGTCAGGACGATATCCGTCCAGACGAAGACGCCCCGGGGGGCCCGGTCGTCTGCTCCCGTCGACCTGACATCGTCTTGATCGGCCCCCATGCCGTTCGTCAGCCGTGGCTGCGTCGATGCCTGTTGTGCGTTCGGACGGCCCGTCGTCCGAACGGATTCGGCGTTTCGCTCGTGCCACGAGATCACCTATTATCGTCCTGGCGACGATAATAGGTCCAGGGGCATGCTCGGCCGGGGTGGCCCTCAGCGCACGTGATACCACCGGAGCGAAATTGGCCACCCGTCAGGGTCTGAACGCGCAGGCCGGCGCCCCTTTTTCCGGTCCCACGACCACAGCCCGACCGTCGGCCGGGCCTCCTGCTCGGACCGCGCCGAGGACCCGGTCGTCGCTGCTCGCCGCTGCCGCACTCGTGTGTCCTCTCGTGCTCGTCGCGGGTGTGCTCTTCGGTCGTCTGCGCGGATGAACTCGGAACCAGAAGACGTGCTCCGACCGGACGGGAGCACCGACACCCACCAACTTTGGGAGACACGGATGACATCGACGGACGACACGACGGGGATCGCATCGACCCATGCCGAGTTGGCGCGGCGGGCGGTGAGCGCGCTGGTGAAGATCGCCGACACCGACCACTGGGGGAAGGATCTGCATCAAGAACTCACCTACTTCCTCGCCGGCGCCAGTTCGGCTCAGGCGGAGCACTACTACATGGTGTGGCTTGATGAATGGCGCGAGCGTTGGATGGCCGCCCGCGAGGAGGGCGACCAGGACGCTGAGGCCGCCGCGGAGGCCGATTTCCGCGAGGAGGTGCGGTCCGCGCTCGGCTGGCGTCCCAGCGCGCGACGGGAGCTGCGCAGCAAGGTGGGTAAGTGGACACAAGCGGACCGCCAGTTGCTAACGGCTGCCGACATCAGGAAAGCGCTGGGGCTGGGCGAGGAGTTCCGGGGGTGGACCGAGGCGCTGGAGGAGGTGACGGGACCGTTCCTGTCACCCGACATACCTGAGGGCGACGAATTGATCGCTTTGATGGAAGAATTGGAGATTCCCCAGGAAGATCACGCCGACATCGCTGCCGCGGTCGATGCCGTGACCGATGTCGACTCCTCATGGCTCTGGCTGCTGGAGCGGATCTTCAGTTTGATCCGGTCCCGGATGGGAAACAGCCTGAACATCCCCGTCGGCCCCGTCATGCGTGACCACGGTTCGGCGGGCTGGTGGTTCTACGTCGTGGCCTTTCTGGCCGCCGCCCCTGCCGTGAGGGGGTTCCACCGCCTGATCAAGGTGCCGGCCGAGACATCCGCGGCGACTCTGGGGATCCTGGGGGAGAAGATTGCCGTCTACCGGCGGGGGGACAGCGGCCACGGCGGGTTGGTCCAGCACGACTACGTGATGGCTGCCTTCTGCGGGCGTCTGTACCGGCTGGAACAGCTCGACTGCCTGGCGTGGAACGGCCAGGTGGATGTGCGCGTCCCCCACGGAGCGCATCCGCTGACGACCGTACCGGACCAGGCCTGGGCGGATCGCGTTCACGCGTTCTTCCGCCGCCTGCCGCAAGAGTACGGACAGGGCATCCGATGGGGCCAGAGCGCACTCACCGTCAACGTCGAGGGCTGGATGGTCGACCCGGACTTGAACGACTACCTGCCCGAGGACCACGACCTGCGCCGGTTCGTCGCCGAGCTCGGCTCCTTCACGCGCAGGCATGACCTCCATCCCGCCCAGGACCAGCTCGGGCTGACGGGCGGCGACCGTGACGCGATCGAGTACGCCTTCGGACGCTACGTGTGGGACCTGGGCGATGCACTGGCGCTGACCGCCGAGACCGACACCCAGCGGGCCGTACTCGCCCACCTACAGGCCGGCCACCACTGGACCCGCCCAGCCGCGGGGCACCCGATCTTCTCGTACTGAACCAGGAAGCGAACGGGTGATGCGTCGCCAGGGAAGACCGGTCGGTGCCGCCTCGGCCTACCTGCGGTTCTCCGAGTGGAGCACGGCCAGGTGGTGGGCCCAGCTCCACCACCTGGCGCTTGACGAACGTCGAAGTGCGCGCTGATCACACTGGCCACCAGCTGACGTTCGCGATCACCGGGCTCCGCCGAGCCTACGGCCGGCGGAGCCCATGCATGCTCGCCGGGGCGAAGAGCAGGTGTTGATCACCCGCGGGTAGCGTCTGGGCCATGAACGATGACTGGCGGAGGGACCGGATCGGGGCCGCTCTGCGTGGGGAGAACCCGACTGTGCTGCGGCGGCTCGGGTCGGGCTTCGCGGTGATCGGCGACGTTCAGTTCCTACCCGGGTACTCCGTTCTCCTGGCGGACGAACTGGGTGTTCAACGGCTCTCCGACCTGCCGAGGGCCCAGCGACTGTCGTTTCTGTCCGACATGGATCAGCTCGGAGAAGCGGTTGAGCGGGCCTGCCGGCGGCTGGACCCCGGCTTTCGTCGGGTCAACCTGGAGATCCTCGGCAACACCGACCCGTTCCTGCATGCCCATGTCTGGCCGCGGTTCGAGTGGGAGCCGGCCGACCTGGTGGGCAAACCGGTGTGGCTGTATCCGAGTGACCGGTGGAGTGACGAGCGGTTCAGGCTAGGCCCCCAGCACGACGCGCTGCGGGACGCGATCGGCAGCGAACTGGACCGGCTGCGTTCGATGGCCTGACGCTCACGCCACAGCGTCGGCGCTGCGGGACTACCAGGTCTCAGGGATCCGCGTGATCTTCGACGCGACCGCGCTCGGCACCCTGGTTCATCTCGGGTTCCGGCGCCTTCACCGCAGCTCAGAGCCCCGTAACAGCGTGAGGGATGTAAGGCATGCAGTTGGCGCGTGGCAAGCCGACGGGAGCCTAGGTGCTGGATCAGTTCGGCGGCTGACCTCGGCGGCTGGATCGCTGAGCGATCGGCGGCGGCGCCGGCCGAACCGTTCACCTTCGTGGTCGGCGCGGACGGTGTGCTTAGGCTGGCGCCGCGGCGAAGCGAGCACGTGGTTTGTGCCGGCGGAGACATGGTTCTGAGTGCCGGCGAGATCGGCTTCATGCGCTAGGCAGACCGGTGGGCCGTGGGCGAGGTCAGCAACCAGTCCACCGGGTACCGCCCGGACGTCAGCTCCTGGCCGGAGGTCGCTCGTGCTCTGGACGACGTAGAGCTCGGGCGGCCTTCCGGTTTCACCCACGAGGTGATGTTCCGGCGGTGCCCCGGCTACCAGGAGCACAACATCGTGCGCGAGGACGACTCGTCTGCGTCTTCTGCGGCAGCGATCTGCGAGCGCCATGCAGTCGACTGCGGAGTGTCTGTGACGCGCGGCCCTCATGCTCCGGCAGGTAGGACGGATCGGTGCGGACGTGGTCACAGCCCAGGCAGCGGATGCGGAATGGGCAAGCGTGCCTCGCCGGCCTTGACGTTGCTGGGCGCGGCGCAGATCCCGAAGGGTACGGGGACCTGCCCAATCCGCATCCGGGGCGTGCTCGTGGTCCAGCAAGGCCTTGGCCTGGTCCCACAACCGGTCACCGTGCCGGTCGAAGCGGAAAAAGCACCTGGGCGAGCACCTCGTCGTCCACGCAGGTCCTGGAGCTCGATCACGTCCGTGCGATGGTCTCGGACTGCTTCCCTGCCAAGTTCTGCGTGTTGAGCTGCGAGCGAGGCGCGCAGGCTGGGAGGTAGCCGCTCGGGTGAGGCGTCCTACGACGCGATCGGTGCGCTCGTGGCGCGGGTCAGATGGTGAGAGTGGGCCAGGGGACGTCGGTTTCAACGGCGGCGGTGTAGTCGACGCCGGGGACGGAGAAGCCGTAGAGGCGGCGAACCTCGTCGCTGAACCAGTCGAGGTCGGCGAGTTCGGTGATGGTGCCGCTGGTGGCGGTGCTCCAGCGATCGGCGACAGCGTTCTGCACGGCGGGGTCGAGCTCCCAGGTGTCGAGGCGGACACGGCCCTCGTCGTCGAGGTCGAGGGGGCGGGAGCCGGTCAGCTGGTCCCACAGCTCCACCAGTTGGCCGATCGGGGTCACCATGGCGTCGCCGAGGACGCCGCGCAGCAGCCCGACGTACAGGGCGATGCCGGGGATGGCGGTGGAGGACTGGGTGACGGCAGCGGCGTTGACCGAGGTCACGGCCCGGCCGCCGAGGGTCTTGCCGAGGCGCTCGTCCCACGTGCGTGCGGTGGCTTCCAGATGAGACTTCGCGGCGCCAATGGTGCCTTGCCGGTAGATCGCCGCGGTGAGCGGCGAGCCGATGTAGGACAGGGCGGCGGTGGTGAAGCCGTCGGCGAGCAGGGACCGGCCGCCCAGGAATGTGATCCACCGCTCCCAGTCGGTGCCGCCCATGACCGCCACGGTCTGCTTGATGTCGTCGCCCTCGGCCGGCTCGGTGGTGACTTCCTTGACCTCCGGGGTGCCGTGCTCGTCGAAGACGAGGGTCTTGGTGGTGTACGGCGAGCCGACCGGCTTGAGGACCGAGGCAGACACGTTGCCGGTGTCCGGGTCGGTGCGGCGAGGCGCGGCCACCGAGTAGATCAGGTAGTCGAGTCGTCCCCCGAACCGCTCGGCCAGGAGGTCGGCCACCTGCTCCTTCATCGTGTCGCTGAACGCGTCGCCATTGAGGAAGACCATGTCCCGCCCATGCTGCTGGGCGAGCCGGGCTGTGGCGGCGGTGCGATACCAGCCGGCCGTGCCGGTGCGCCGCGCGGGCGGCTTCTCGAAGCACACGCCGATGCCACGGATCCCGACCCGGGCCAGGCCCGCGATCGTTGCGGCCAGGCCATACCCGGCGGACGAGCCGATGACGAGGGCAACCGGCCCTTCGCCCCCGGCGGGGGCCGGGGTGGGGACGGCCTGCCATATGTCGTCCACCAGCTGTCGGCAGCCGCCAGGGTGGGAGTCGAGGAACAGGAAGCCCCGGCTCTTGGGCGCAATGACGCGTTCGCTCACGTTTGGTGTCCCAGTGTCGTTACGGACTTGGCCGCGGAGGCCGTCGCGGCCACCCCGTCCTGCAAGTCTGCGGCCATGCGGATGAACACGGTGATCTTGACCTGGCACAACGATGTGCAGCCGGGCTTGGAGGGTTTCCACTAGCTCTAGCGGGGCTGGCGGCACCCGCCGGACTAGGGCCTGTTGCGAAGTGGATCGTCTGTCAGACCTGCCTGGGATGCTCCGAGCATGGAGATGACAGTGCAGCTGACGATCGACTGCTCCGATCCGCAGAGAATGGTGACTTTCTGGGTCGAGGCCCTGGGCTATGTGCCTGAGCCTCCGCCGGGCGGGCACGCCACGTGGCGTGCTTACTGGGCGGCGGTGGGGGTGCCCGAGGCAGAGTTGCCGGCCGGGGCTGGGGATATTCCGGAGTCGATCATCGATCCCGCGGGGCGTGGCCCGAGGGTGTGGTTCCAGCAGGTTCCGGAGCCGAAGGTCGCCAAGAACCGGTGGCACTTCGACCTGAAGGTCGGTGGGGGCCGCGACGTTCCACTGGACGTCCGTACGCAGCGGGTCAAGGCTACGGTGGAACGGCTGGTCAAAGCTGGTGCCACCGTGCTGCGGATCAAGGATGAGCCGGACATGGGCCTCTACGCCGCCGCCATGCAGGACCCCGAGGGCAACGAATTCGACGTCGTCTGAGGGCCGTTGCGACGGTGCTGGTCCCAGCCACTCGTTCACGGCTGCGACCAGTACCGTCGCCTCGTAGCGGACGGAGAGCTTGTCGTACATCGTGGCCACTGCCCTGTGCCTTTTTGGTCGGTTGATCCCGCACTCCAGCGCATGGCGCTCGCGGTAATCCACCGCATCGAAATGCGAAAGGCCGACCGCCACGGGAGCCGAGCTTCTGGCGGTTGCGCGCCTGGTCGGCCTTGTCCGGGATGGTGCAGATCCCGCGGCGGCGCAGGTACGTCCGGTTCGTCCGGGAGGCGTACGCCTTGTCAGCCCGCACGCGATCAGGGCGAACGCGTGGCCGACCCGGCCCGATGCGGGGCACGCGGACCTTCTCCAGCACCGGTTCGAACTGCGGCGAGTCCCCGCGCTGCCCAGCGGTCACCACGATCGACATGGGCTTCTGGCCCTGCTCGACAGCCAGGTGCAACTTGGTGGTGAACCCACCGCGCGAACGTCCAAGCCCGTGATCACAGGGCTCGTCAGAGACACCGCCCGGTGGTTCTTTCTGAAGGTCACCCTGCTGCGAGCCCTGGCCGCATGCTGATGGGCACGGCACACCGTGGAGTCGACGCTCAGGTCCCATACGATCGCCCCCTCCGCGGCGGCCGGGGACTGGAGCCGGATGAGGATCCGGTGCCAGGTGCCGTCCCGCTGCCATCGGCGGTACACGTCGTAGATCCGGCCCCACGGCCCGTACTCGGCAGGCACGTCCCACCACGGAACACCGGTCCGGACCCGGAACCGCATGCCGTCGATCAGCTGCCGCCGGGGCCAGATGGGCGGTCGTCCCACCTTCGCTCCCTTGGGCAACAACGGCTCCGACACCGCCCACTGTGCATCCGTGAGATATCCCCGTGCCATGAACCACGATCATTCGTCACTCAAGATCCACTGTCGTAACAGGCCTTAGGACTCCTAACAAAAGTAGTGGGCTTGACCTGGTCAAGGGGCAGTGTCGCGCACGAGGCTGTCGGGTAGCGGGACGCGGTCAGCTGCGTAATCGCATGCGATAAATCTGGCAACGTCGGCGATCACCTCCGGGATACTGGTCGCCCATGGATGAGGTCAAAGTCGTCGTCGCCCATTCCGAGCGCGCGACCCTGCGCGTCGGCGACGTGTTCCTGAAGGTGGACGCCGATCAGGCGCGTATCGACGTCGAGGTCGAGGCGATGTCCCTCGCGCCGGTCCCGACCCCGGAGGTCCTGTGGCGCAAGCCGCCCGTGCTCGCGATCGCTGCGCTCCCGGGGACGACGCTTGGGCGCCTCGGCGGGCCGTCGACCGGGTCGTCGGCGGCGTGGGCCGCGACGGGCGCCGTAATCCGGAAGCTGCACGACGCGCCGCTGCCGCCCCGGCCCGGCCGGGCCGGGCGGAGCATCGTCGCGCTGGCGGCGGAACTCGACGACGAGTGCGAGTTGCTCGTGACGAACGGCCTCCTGCCCGCTGACCTGGTCACCCGTAACCGCCGGGTCGCCGAGGCCGCGCTCCGGCCGTGGGCTCCGGCGTTCACGCACGGCGACCTGCAGATCGCGCACGTCTTCGTCGATGGCGACGAGGTGACGGGCATTATCGACTGGTCCGAGGCGGGCCAGGGTGATGCTCTGTACGACCTCGCCACCTTCACGCTCGGACACGAGGAGCACCTCGACGACGTCCTCGTCGGCTATGGCACCGACATCAACCTCGACGTGATCCACGCTTGGTGGTCGTTGCGAAGCCTGCTGGCAGTTCGCTGGCTGATCGAGCACGGCTTCGACCCGTTCGCGCCGGGCTGTGAGGTCGACGTGCTGAGATCCCGGGTGTGAGGCTGCTCGGGTACGACTGCTACGTACGCGTTCTGACGCATCGAGCAGGCCGTCCCCTCCGGCGATCGCCCGCCTTCACTCTCAACAAAGTGTGGTGCGCAGTCGTCGCCAGCAGATGGCGGCGCAGCCAAGGGTGACGAACGCGTGGTGGATGTCGTCGCGGATCTCCCAGCGCATACGCAGGCGGCGGAACCAGTGCAGCAGCGCGATCGCTCCTTCCACGACCCAGCGGTACACGCCCAGGCCAGAGCCGTGCCCGGTGCCGCGCCGGGCAATGTGCGGGGTGATCTGGAACCGGCGGACCTTGTTCCGGTAGACCTCATGGTCATTGCCGCGGTCGGTGTACAGGTGCTTGGGACGGCGCAGTGGCTGGCCGCGCTTGCCGCTGATCGGCGGGACGGCCTGGATCGGTGGGATCAGTTGGGTCACGTCGTTTCGGTTGCCGCCGGTAGTGATCGCGGCGACCGGGATGCCGTGCGCCTCGACGATCAGGTGGTGCTTGCTGCCGGCCTTGCCCCGGTCCACCGGGGACGGGCCGGTGGCCGGCCCGCCCTTCATCGCGCGGATGTGGCTGGAGTCGACCGCCGCGCGGGAGAAGTCCAGCAGGTCTGCGGCCCGCAGCTCGGAGAGCAGCAGCTCGTGCAGGCACTGCCAGACCCCGGCCTCGTTCCAGTCCCGCAGCCGTCGCGAGCAGGTCATCCCCGAGCCGAAGCCCAGCTCCAGGAAATCCCAGCGGCGGCCTTCCTCATCTCGACTGGCTCGCCCCTTCGGCCAGCATCAACGAGGACTGACACACCATCATTCCTGGAGGTTCAGAAGCCTCCTTTTGTTAGGAGTCGTTAGCAGGACACCGTCCGGGCCGTGCACGATCACGCCGACCCCGAGCGCCGTGTTCCGCGGGGGAGGCGCGGTCTTACGGGGACGGCTCGGAACCGCTCCGGCCGGTGGGCCATGTACAGCCGGTACGAGAGGGCGTTGTCCGGCTGCGGGGCGTCGATCGTGGTGACCGAGTCGAGGATGAGGCCGTGCTCGATGAGGAGGTCCTCCCACAGCTGCCGCGTGAGGACCCACATGTGCACGGAGTGCTCCTCGGTGGTGCCGGGCAGCCGCAGAACCTCGGGCCGTGCGACCACGGAGGCCGAGGGGCGGTGCCGTGGGAGTTGGTGTGCAGCGCGCTGAATACGAAGCGCCCGCCGGGCCTGAGTCCGTTGGCCAGCGCGGGCAGGAGCCGGCGCGGGTCCGTGAAGGGCACGCCGTTGACCGAGTAGATCAGGTCGTACGGTTCGGTGTCGCGCAGGTGGGCGACGGCGTCGGCGCAGACCGGGCGGAGGCCGGGTGTGTCGGGGTAGCGGACGGCGGCGCGCTGGTGCTGGGTCGGGGAGGAGTCCACGGCGGTGACCGTCGCGCCCAGGGGCGGCCATGCGGGCGGCGTGCCGGCCGAGTCCGCTGCCGAGGTCGAGCACGCGCAGCCCCTTCACGTCGCCGAAGACCTCGATGCCGAACCCGGCCTCGGGTAGGTCCCAGACCCACCCGTCCAGCTCCGGCAGTTCGATGTCTCGGGCGAGCTGGTGGGCGCCGTACGTGGTCCAGGTGCCCACGTTCTGTGTCTCGAAGTCCTTCATCGGTTTCTCCGCGG